>DATFHK010000001.1:0-16962 GCA_035248505.1 Gemmatimonadaceae bacterium
ACTTGATCGTCTGTGAGCGTTCGTAAAACCACATGCCGCCAACGATTACGGCGAGGCCGGTCAAGGTCCACATCACCTCGCGTCCGTGATCCTTGAACCACTCGACAATTGATTCTTCATCAGCCCCGTAGCGCTTACGCGGCTGGGTATTCGGTGTCGTCATTTCGGATTCGTCCTGGTTGGTGCTGGGAGTGTTGGGAGTGCCCCCGGGGTGACTCGAACACCCGGCCAACGGTTTAGGAAACCGCTGCTCTATCCACCTGAGCTACGGGGGCGGAATCACCGTTGAATCGTAGTCTCCCGCGATTGGCGATCAATCTAAACCTACCGCCCTTCCGGTGGTACTTAGCGCGTCACCTCGAACGGGCGTCTTAGCGATTCAGGCGCGACTGGCTCGAGCTCGCGCACTGCTTCGACCCGCGCGCCTCGCGGCCCTGACCGGGCAGCGCTCTCCAGCTTCGTCAGTGCGTCTCTTGGTCCGCCGGCAGCGATCTCGACGCAGCCGTCCGACCGGTTGCGCACCCAGCCGGCCACGTTCAACTCTTCCGCCTTTTCGACGATAAACCAGCGAAATCCCACACCCTGCACCCGGCCGCGGACCTCGAGGTGAATCGTGTCCATCTGCGCTAGCGTCTGACTCCGAGCAACGCTGCCAAAGTCGCGGCAATGGTCGCCGGATCGGCAACCCCACCACTACCCGGCAACGATAGATCGCCTTTGCGGAGACGTTCGGCGATTTGATCGAGCGCGGTCGCAATCGCATCCGCAGGGTTCGCTGACCGGTCAATTCGACCTGGCGCTGGCACCTCCCAATCGGTGCTCGCCCAATCGTCCGACGCCTCGGCCTGTGCCCTCTCGGTGTCGCCGAGCGCGGCGACCGAGCTCCAGTCGTAGCGCTGCCAGTCCGTCTCTTCCCAATCGGTTTCGACTTCGGGTTCTTCCGTCGAGAAATCCGAAATCGGCGGCAATGGATCCAGGAAATGCTCCAACGGCGGCAGCTCGTCGGGCTCTTCGCTGAGCGTCTCGTTAAAAACTTCCACCGGCACCGGCGCGGGTGTCAGCGCCGCGGGTTCAAAGAGCACGCTTTTGATCTGCTCCTCGTCCGGCACGAACGGACGCGTCAGCGCGAAATCAGACGACGCTATCGCAGGCTGACCGCGAGTCGGCGTGCGATGCGGCACGTACGGCCGTTGTGGCGACTGGGACACTACGCATCCTCCCAACTGTATTTGCCAAGCAGCGGCACGAATCTCACGGGCGCGACCTCCGTTGACTCCAGCTGATCTCCCCTGCGCGTGAACATGTAGAGAATCTGCTCGTCGCGATCGCCGAGCGGAATCAGAAGTCGCCCGCCCTCGCTCAGCTGCTCATGATAAGTGCTCGGCACCTCCGGCGCTGCTGCTCCAACCAGGATCGCATCGTACGGCGCGTACTGCCGCCAGCCCAGCGTACCGTCGCCGAGCAACAACGAAACGTTGCGCACGCCGATTTCCTTCAGCGTCTCGCGCGCGTTGTCGAGCAAAGGCTTGATGCGCTCGATCGAAAAAACCTGCGACGCGAGCTTCGCCAGCAGCGCTGTCTGATAGCCGGAGCCCGTTCCAATCTCCAGAACTTTTTCTTTTCCAGTCAGCTTCAGCAGCTCGAGATAGCGCGCGTGAATCGACGGCTGGGAGATCGTCTGCCCATTGCCAATCGGCAACGCCGAATCTTCGTACGCGCGATGACGCACGCCGGTCGGAACGAACAAGTGGCGCGGTACTTCGTCGATCGCATGCAGAACAGCGAGATCCTGAATTCCCTGATCGTGCAGCTGCTCGACCAGACGCCGGCGCGGACCGCGATAGTCCGGCTCTACGGCTGCTGCCACCATTGTTCCGCCGACGCGAGCATCGCGTGGTGAGTGAGGTCGAGGTGCAGCGGTGTTACTGAGATATGCCCTTCCTGGATCGCGCGAAAATCCGACGTCTCTTCTCCAGACCACGCAATTGAGCCGCCACCGATCCAGTAAATCTGCCTCCCCCATGGATCCTGCATCGGTTTCAGGGAATCCGAATACACTCGCCTGCCGAGGCGGGTCAGTCGAACTCCTCTGATATCATCACCACGAAGCGGCGGCAGATTGATGTTGAGCAGGGTGTTTTCCGGAAAGGACGGCAGTGAAAAGACGTGCTTCAACAGGTTGCGCAACGGTTTGATCTGATCGCGGAGCATGCTGACATCGGCGCGCAGATCGCCTCCGGCGAATGAAATCGCGATCGAAGGGATGCCGAGCGAGAGTCCCTCCATGGCTGCGGCGACGGTCCCGGAGTACAGAACATCTTCGCCCATGTTCTGCCCGTGATTGACGCCGCTGAGCACGAAATCAGGACGCTCCGGCATCAACGCTTCGACTGCGAGCATCACGCAATCAGTCGGCGTGCCGTCGACCTGGTAGCGTCGTTCGCCGCGCTCGATCGGCCTGATCGGATGGTGGAGTGTCAGCGAGTGACTCGTGGCGCTCTGTTCCCTGTCCGGCGCGACGACGGTTATCTCACCGAGTGGCTCGGCGGCTTCGATCAGACACGCCAGGCCGTACGCAAGAATTCCATCGTCGTTGGTACAAAGCAATCTCAACGCTTGAAGATCCCTGCCTTGTGTCGCCACAAGACTTTGATGACGAGCCACGCGTCGCGAAACTCGCGGAAATAGCTCGGCGAACCATAGATCGTCGAGATCGGCACGTTCACCGTCGTGAATCCAGCGCGTGCTGCGCGAATGATGAAATCGGTCTCGAACTCGTAGCGATCGCCGATCGCGTCCACCTTGCGCAGCACTTCAGCCTTGATCGCCCGGTAACCGGACTGGCTGTCGCGAACTTTTCCGCCGGAGACGGCGCGCGTGGCCGCGGAAGAAATCATGTTGGCAATACGCCTATGCTTGGGCACGTGGGCGCCGCTCAGATCACGCGTTCCGATTACGATGTCGGCACGATCGAGCGCACCCACGATCGCCGGTGCAAACGCCGGATCATGCTGGCCGTCCGAGTCGATCGTCAGCACGGCGGCAGCGCCCTTCTCAAGCGCACTGGCAAAGCCGGCGCGCAGCGCGGCGCCCTTCCCCCGGTTCTTGTCAAACTCGATCGTTTCGTCGGCAACCGTGCGCAACAGCTGCCGGGATCCATCTGTAGATCCATCGTCAACACCGATGATCAGCGAACCGGGCAGACTTCTCCGCACCCCCTTCACCACGTTGGCGAGAGTCGGCTCCGCGTTGTAGACCGGCACGATTACCACCAATGGCTCGATCAAGCTTCGGCACTCCCTGCCTTCTCGTCTGGCTCACCGTTCAGAATCGCGAGGATGGAGCGCAGCTCGCTCTCCATCGTCTCGACGGCCTGCGAATCCAGTGCCGCACGCGCCACCGACTTCAGCTCACCGCTCTTCCGGTATTCGTCGATTTTCTGTCGCGCGCCGTCGATGGTGAATTTCTCGGTATAGAGCAGCTGCTTGACGAGCATGATCAGCTCGATTTCGCGCCGTTGATAGACACGGTTGCCGGAGCGGTTCTTCGCTGGATGCAGAAACTTGAACTGACTCTCCCAATAACGCAGGACGTGCGGCTTCAAATCGGTAAGCGTGCAGACGTCGCCAATCGAAAAGAATTCCTGCACCGGCTCCTTTGCTTTCATCGATCTACCTCCGCGCGCAGCTCTCGCGTCATGAGCTCGCCAATGGCGCTGCGCGCCGGTTGTCCCTCAAACAGTACACGATTGACTGCATCGACAATTGGCATTTCTACTCCTTCGCGCAGTGCCAGCTCGCGCGCGCTCTGTGCCGCCGCCACTCCCTCAGCGACTGTTTCTTTGCCCCTTAGCACGTCTTCGAGCTGCCGGCCCTTGCCTAGCTCCACGCCGACCGTGCGATTCCGGCTCAACGAGCCGGTGCACGTCAACACCAGATCTCCCAATCCTGCCAGTCCGGCAAAGGTGCTTTGCTCGGCGCCGAGTGCGACGCCAAGGCGAGTCATTTCCGCGAGCCCGCGCGTGACCAGCGCAGCGCGGGCGTTGAAGCCAAGGCCGAGGCCATCGGCAATGCCGGTTGCCACCGCCATCACGTTCTTGAGTGCGCCACCAAGCTCGACACCGATGACGTCGGTGTGAGTGTAAGCGCGGAAGTAGGGTGAGCTGAAAACGCGCTGCGCGTATTCAGCCGCGCTCTCGTCTTCGGACGCAACGACGACTGCTGTCGGTTGGCGACTCACGACTTCGGTCGCAAAGCTGGGTCCGGAGAGCGCAACGACCGTCGCTGTCGACGCTTCCTGCTCGACCACTTCCGTCATCAGGCAGAGGGTGCTCTTCTCGATGCCTTTGGTAGCGACAACCAGCGGCGCATCATCCGGTAGCACCTTCACGGCCCGCCGGGCGATCAGGCGCAGCACGTGCGACGGTGTAGCGAACGTAACGAGCTCTGCATCGTCGACAACTTCCTCGACGTCGTTGAGAGCTTCGAGATCCGTGGAGAGTGCGTGACCCGCGAGGAAGCGCGCATTCTCGTGCCTGTCATTGATCGATGCGACGACGTCCGGCTCGAACGCCCACAACTTGACGTGATGGCCATTGCGGACGAGCAGATCCGCCAGCGCAGTTCCCCACGCACCCGCACCAACCACCGCGCACCGAGTCATGAAGCAGCTTCCTTCTTCACGAATCGATGCTCTTCCCCGCGACGCAGACGACCGATGTTCGCGCGATGTGTCCAAAATACGAATGCTGCGATGATGACGCTGGCGATGAACACTGGAGAGTGCGCATCACGATGCAGAACGTAGATCGCCACCGGCAGAACAACGGCTCCGCACAACGAGGCCAGGCTCACGTACCGGTAAATGGCGAAGACCACGATCCACACCGCCATCGAGATCACCATTGGCACCGGCGCCAGTGCCGTGAAGACGCCGCTCGCCGTTGCGACTCCTTTACCTCCGCCTCGACCGAGCAGAAATATTGGCTTCACGTGACCGAGTATCGCTGCGACTCCGTAAATCAGCGCCCAAAGCTGCGGCTGCAGCGTATCTGCGACGATTGGCAGATAGTAAACAGGAAGAAATCCTTTCAGGAAATCGGCGAGAAAGACCGCGCCGCCAATTCGCGGGCCGAGCACGCGCACGACGTTGGTGGCGCCTAGGTTCCCCGACCCGTGCTGTCGCAGATCGATACCGCGCACCCGACCGGCGATGTAGGCCGACGGGATCGAACCCGCCAGGTACGCGATGAGGACGCCGACGATCGGCGCCATCTACGCAGACTTTCGACGCATGATGACGCGCAACGGATTGCCGCGAAATCCCCACGCTTCGCGGAAGCCGTTGTGGAGATACCGCACGTAATGCTCCTGCACCAAATCCGGGTTGTTGCCGAAGACTGCGATTACTGGCGGAGCAGTCTCAACTTGGGTGGCGTAGTTCAGCTTGATCTCCCGCCCGGCTGCCTGCGGCGGCTGCCGCCGGCCGACGATTTCCTCGAGCGTAGAATTTACCTGCGACGTGCTGATCCGCTTGTGCCGCTCGGCGTCTACCTCAACCAGCAGGTCGAGAATCTTTGTCACGCGCTGTCCGCTCAAAGCGGAAGTGAACACGAACGGCACGAATTTGAGGAACGGCGCTTTCTCGTGCGCTTCTTTCTCGAACTTCGCCGCCGTGTTGTTGTCCTTGTCCTTGAGATCCCACTTGTTGACGACGATGATCAGCCCGCGACCGCTCTCCCACGCCAGCGCCGCGATCTTCAGATCCTGGTTGTGCAGGCCTTCGATGGCGTCCAGCACGAGGATGCAAATGTCCGAACGCTCGATTGCGCGACGTGTCCTGAGCGCGGAATAAAATTCGATTCCCTCTTCGACTTTCGACTGGCGACGCAAACCAGCGGTGTCGACGAAGATGATCTCGCGACCGTGATACGTCATCGGCGTATCGATCGCATCACGCGTCGTTCCGGCTTCGTCGGCGACGACCAGTCGCTCCTCGCCGAGCAGACGATTGATCAGAGAAGACTTGCCGACATTGGGACGCCCGACGACCGCGACGCGCAGCGCCTCCGGCGGCTCCTCAGCGGCGACGGGAATCCTCTCGACGACCGCGTCGAGCATGTCACCGGTTTGCTTCCCATTCAGCGCCGAAACAGGAACGGGATCGCCCGCACCCAGCGAGTAAAACTCGTAGAAATCGGTGCTCTCGGGATTGTCGACCTTGTTGGCAATGAGAAGCCACGGCTTCCCCGCCTCGCGCAACAGGTCGACGACACGTGCGTCGCTCGGATGCAGTCCGGTTTTCGCGTCGACGATCAACAGCAACAGATCTGATTCTTCGACTGCCTGGAGTACCTGCCGCCTGATCTCGACGTCCATTGGAATCCGCGGATCGTCGGTGAGACCACCCGTGTCGACCAGCCAGAACTGACGCCCGTTCCAATCGGCGCGCGCGAAGTGACGGTCACGCGTGGTTCCGGCTTCGTCGCTCACGATCGCGCTGTTCTCGCCGACGATACGATTGAATAGCGCTGACTTTCCTACATTCGGGCGCCCGATAAGGGCGATCACCGGCAGATTCACGCTGCCACCGCTGTCGTCTCGGACTCCAGCACATCGATGAAGTCGTAGGACGGGAAGATCGGAATCGGCAGCGCGTCCCTTACGGCTTGCAGCGTGAAATCGTCGAGAAAAACGCTGTCTTCGTTGATGGTTTCGGCCGGAATCAAAGCGTAGTCGAGATCGGTGCGGTTCGAGAGCGCGGTGAGTATGTCGCGTCCGACGAGCAAGCCGGCCGTCGTAATCGTCGGACCGAACAGCGAATTCACAGCAACGATAAGCTCGAAATGCGCGCCGGTCCTGGCGGCGAGGTCCGTGAGCAATGGTTCCATTAGCGGCGCCATTGCGAGGCCTGTGACAACACCGATTCGATCGCCATCGCGGCGCTTCACCCGGTCGAGGCCGTTGGCGACACGCATCCGCAGAGAAGTTATCGAACCAACACCGTTCTCGATTTGGGCGAACTCGCCGTAGTGCTCGGGACCGGGCAGTTCCCTGCCGGCGAGCATGTAGAGCTCGTCGGATCCGAAGACCCACGTTTCGCCGCGTTCCTTGATCGCGCGTTCACCCCAACGCTCGACCTGATTGAGAATCGTCGACGCGGTCTCGAGGTCCATTCTCTTCCCGGTGTAGAGGTGCGAGAACTGGGTGAGTCCGACCGGAACGACTGCTGCCGAAAGCACCGCGTCGCCCATGTTCCAGAGGTCTGACAGCGATTCATCGAGAACCTCGGCGTCGTTGAGGCCGGGCACGATCACCATCTGGCAATGAAAGCGGATTCCACCCTCCGCGAGTCTGCCCAGCTGCGCCTTGATGTCAGGAACGCGAGGATTGTTGAGCAGAACTTTTCGCGCGTCGTGATTGGTGGCGTGGACCGAGACGTACAACGGCGAGAGCCGGTATTCCAGAATGCGCTCGATGTCGCGCTCTTTCACGTTCGACAACGTCGCGAAGTTGCCGTACGCAAAGGAAAGGCGGTAGTCATCGTCGCGGATGTACAGCGGCTTACGCAGACCAGCCGGCAACCCCTCAATGAAGCAGAACTCACATCGATTTGCGCAGCGACGCACGTTCGGCGGGACGAGCGAGATGCCCAATGGCTCGCCATCGAGGCGCTCGAGCTCGTAAATGATTTCCTCGCCGTCCGGCTGACGGGCTTCGATCACGAGCTCTTCGTCGGCGGTCAGGAATTCCCAGTCCAGGAAGTCGCTGACAGGCCGTCCGTTGACCGAATGCAGCTCCGTTCCCGGAAGGATCCCGAGCTCCGACGCGACACTATTTTCCTCTACCCGGGAAACCTTGACCATAGCTCAAGTAATTTAGAGCTGCGGCGCCCGAAATCAATCATTCACCGCGCGTTAGCTCGCAGGCTCTCACCCGGCATTGTGTACGAATTCGGCTTAAATCGGCGAGGTGGCTGCCAGCGATTCGAGTAGCTTGCGCGCGCGATCCAGATTGAACCCGGGCAGTTTCGCGATCGCCTCCTCGCCGGCATCGCGCACCCCCTGCACGCTGCCGAATTCCTTGAGCAGCAGGCGTCTTTTGACCGGCCCGATCCCTCGGATTTTGAGCAGCTCCGACGTCACGGTGCGCATCGACCGCCGCTTCCGGTTGTAGGTCACCGCAAACCGGTGCGCCTCGTCCCGTGCCTGCTGAAGGAGCCTGAGGCCCGGCGATCGACGCGACAAACGCAGCGGCTCCTCCCTGCCCCAAATGAAGATTTCCTCTTCTCGCTTGGCGAGACTGATCAGCGGGCGGTCGGTCAATCCGAGCTCCTCCAACGCCGCATGCGCCGCCGAGAGCTGGCCTTTGCCACCGTCGATCACGATCAGGTCAGGAAGTGGCTTATCGTCGTTTTTTCTGCGCTCGAAATAGCGCTTTACCACTTCGCGCATCGATGCGAAATCGTCGCTGCCTTCGACCGTCTTCACCCGGAACTTCCGGTACTCCGCCCGCTTGGAGCGTCCATTTTCAAACCAGATGCAGGAGCCCACCGTGTCTGTCCCCTGGGCCGTCGAGATATCGAAGCAAACGAGCGAACGCGGCAGCCGCTGCAGTCCAAGCTCGCGACCGAGCTCATAGACGGGATCACCCGCCCGCTCGTCCGCCTCCGAGGACGCCAGCTTCAGTTCTTCCAGCAAATGCCTCGCATTCTGCTCGGCCAGATCTACCAGCTCACGGCGCGGACCGCGCTGTGGAATCTGGAAGCGGCTGTCCGGGAGAGATTGCTCGATCAACTCGCGATCACCGAAATCGAAGGGTAGCAAGACCTGCCGAGCGCGCTCCTGCATCCCTACATAGCTGCCGGCAAGGAACATCGACAGCACCTCGCCATCGTCCTCGCCGTCGATGTTGCTGAGGAAACGCTGCTCCCTCGACAACAGCTTTCCGCTTCTGATACGGAGAACCGTGACGCACGCATCGTCGCCATCGCGCGCGTAGCCGATCACATCTCGATCGGCGCCCTCAACTTCCATCACAATCGTCGGCTCTTCCATCCGCTCGAGGTGCTGCATCACATCGCGCAGCTCAGCTGCCCGCTCGAAATCGAGCTGCTCCGCCGCCAGCTCCATTCGCTCCTGCACGCGCTTCAGGACTTCGTCGGGCCGACCCGACAGGAACAGCACGACTTCGTCGATCATCGACCGATAGTCTTCCTGGGTCTGCGCCAGAATGCACGGAGCCTTGCACCGCTTGATGTAGTAGTCGAGACACGGGCGCTCCGGCATCTGGTTCGGCATGTCGTAGTTGCAGCTGCGCACCGTGAATATTTTCTTCACCACGTTGAGGGCGCGACGCATTGCACCGACATCCGTGTACGGACCGAAGTACTTGGCGCCGTCGTCTTCCAGCCGCCGCGTCACGTACACGCGCGGGAACGGCTCCTGAACCGTGACCTTGATGTACGGATACGATTTGTCGTCGCGGAGCGCGATGTTGAACCGCGGCTGATATTCCTTGATCAGATTCGCTTCGAGAATCAGCGCGTGCGCCTCGGTCGGCACGACGATGGTCTCGAGGTCGGAGATCAAGCCCACCAGGTGCCGTGTCTTTACGTACTCGAGCTGATCCTCGGAGAAATAGCTGCGGACTCGCGACCGCAGCCGCTTCGCTTTGCCGACGTAGAGGGTAGACCCGTCCCTGCCCTTCCAGAGATAAACGCCGGGTCCCTCAGGAAGGTGTGGAAGTTTTGCGGCTACTGCGTCTGGAACGGGGAGCATGTGTAATTATACCAAGCGCCCCGAGGGCGGTTCATGCTCGGCCGCGGCGCAGTCTCAACACTCGCCGTGCGCGATTCATAACGGTTGCTGCCTCCGGAATGCGAAAAGCGGCAGTCAGCGCGAGATATGTGACGCCGTAGAGGGCGAGCAGCCCCAGCGCGACGAACTTGGAATGGACGGCGTTCTCATGGACGCCCAGCATCGGCGAGCTGCGATCGATCGCCAGCTTGTAGATCCAGGGCAGCACCGCTCCTGAAATCGCGGCAATCCACAGTCGACCTATACGTGATCCGGGCAGACGAGTGCGTCCAATTCGACGATCCAGCGTTCGTCGCAGTAGCAGGAACTCCACCCAGCCGGCTAATCCCGCCGAGGCGGTGAGTCCCGCGGCGCCGAGTTTTCTGTCGAGGCCGAGCAATGGCGGCACCACCAGCGCGAACATGTAACCGAGCGCCGTCGTCAGCACGACGCGGATGACAGCATACCGAAGCGGCGTGCGAGTGTCGCGTAATGCATAGAAGGTGGACGAGTACAACCGACCCATCGTCGAGGCGAGGAGTCCGACCGTCGACCCGATCAGGATTTGCCAGACCCAAATCGTGTCCCCTCGATGGAATCTGCCGCTCTGAAACAGCACCAGCACGATCAGATCGCCGAGCGCCAGAAAGGCGACGACGCAGGGAATGATGAAGTACGCTATTCGGTTCAGTCCATCGCTGAGGCGAACCCGCAGATAGGCGCCGATTTCTGCGGTCGTCCCCACCGCTCGCGACATCGCCGGCAACTCCGCCGCCGAGATCGCCATGCCGAACAGACTGATCGGCAGAACGTAGATCGTTTGCGCATACGCGAAGGACGCGACGGCGCCGTTGCCAAGGTAGCTCGCGAGCCACGCGTCGACGTATGCGCTGATCTGGACGACGCCGCGTCCGACAAAGGCAGGAACGAAATTCCTGAAAACGTTGCGGATGCTTTCCGCGGCTGCGGTCAATCGCGGCCGCACACCTTTGGCGAGCGCGATGACCTGCGGCAGCTGAATCGCGAACATCAGCGCACTACCGATCACCGAGCCCCAAGCCAGATCGATGGACAGCTGGATCTCGGTCCGGCCTTTGTGGAACAGAATCAGCGTGGCGATCATCGCCAGATTCCACACCACCGGCGCCGCGTACGACATGAAGAACCGGCGATGGCTGTTCAGAATGCCGAGGCACCACGCCGAGAAGACAAGGAGGCCTGCGCCCGGGAAAAGGATCCGCGTCAGGAAGACTGTGAGATCGCGCTTTTCTCCGGTGAAACCGTTGGCAATAATCGCGACCAGCCACGGCGCGGTGATGACACCAAGCGCGACGATGATCGACGCCACCAGCGCCAGCATGCCGGCCACGGCGCCGGCCAGCCGCGTCGCTTCCTCTTCGTCGCCTTTCCCAAGAAGGCCCGCGTACTCGGGAATGAACGAGGCCGACAGAACGCCTTCGCCAAACAGGTTCTGTAGCATGTTGGGGATGCGGAAGGCCGCGTTGAATGCATCGGCCGCCATGCCCGCGCCCAGGTAGCGCGCCATCATGGTTTGGCGAACGAGTCCCGCCAGTCGACTGAGCAGGATCCCCGAAGCGACGAGCACCGCCGCTCCTCTGTTCCGCTCGAACGCCTTGGCAGTTGTCCGGGGAGTTGCCCGTCGCTCGATTGGGGGCGCCGCTTCGGTTACTTCGTCCGGTTCAGCGGGCAGAATGTTGTCGATCGAGCTTTCTTTCACGCGAGGATCGCGATCGCTCACGCCTGCCCTCGCGCCGGCACAGCTTCCTCTGATCTCTCGGACGCGTGATTCGTTCCGATTAAGCTGGCAGCGTGCTCGCGCGCGCCATCCAGCATATCATCGCGCAGAGCCTCGCCGTAACGCGCCAGAAAAGGGACGAAATTCAGTGCGCGCTCCTGCGGCTTGCCCATCGGATACAGCGACCCGCGCGCTGTACCAATCTCCTGCATCAGATCTGAATGACGTCGCTTGGACGCAGCCACCAGCCGACGCTCGAAACGATCCAGGCGACGCATGAGATTCGCACGCAGACCGCCCGTCACCGTCGGACTCACTGGCGCCTCTCCAGCCGTCACCGCTTCGGTGAGCGCATCCATGCGCTCGTCGAGAAAAGCGCGGGTGGCATTTAGCTCTTCGAGCAGTTGTTTAGGCAGGCGCGCGCGTGCAATGCGACTCTCGGCTTCGTGCGGATCACGCAGATCCTCGGGCAGCAGGTGAAGCTTCTCGAGAATTCGCTCGACGTGCGGCTCGATCACAGTGCACGACCACCTCGGCACAATTGTCGGACGAGGTACACCGAGTGTGTCTGCGATCGGCGAAACCTGAGCGAAATAGGCAATTTCTGCCGGGCCACCGATGTAGACAGCAGTTGGAAGGATTGCACGCTCGACGACCGGCCGCAGCAGCACGTTCGGCCCCATGTCCTCGGTAACGGTTTGCTTTGCTGCGGCTTTGATCGGTACTCTGCGCCGCGCGCCCGATGTCGTGCTGAAAACGAGCGACAGTCCGGGCACATCCTGAACCTGGGGAGTAAATCCAGCCTCCTCCAGCTCGCGATTTCTTTCGGCGACGCTGTGCGCGATTTCCGACGCGTTGCTCAGCGCGCCGGTGAGAATGGATTTCGCCGCGGCGCGTGTGGCGGGATGCGATGCGTCGATGACCGCTATGCCGAGCGGCTCGAACAAGGTGCGCAGAAAATCGACAAACGCCGATCCGACGGTTTGACCTTCGCGATAGAACCGTTCGAGCAGATCGAGCGGACGCACATCAATGGTCGAGCCAGCTCCCTTGCGCAACGCATCCAGTTGGACGGCGACGTCGCCCAGCGGCATCGCCGACATCGGGGGACCCAGTGGCCCCACATGTTCGATGCGCAGTAGCTGTGCGCCACCAGGCACGTTCACCATCGTGGCGCTCGCCTCTTTGAAATCCGTGTCGTCGGTCGCCGCCCAGAAGACCGGCGCGACCGGCACTCCGCTGGTGCGCTGTAGCTCGTCGGCGAGCGCAAGCGCGCTCAATGCTTTGGTGAGCGTGTAAAGGGGGCCGCCAAAAAGTCCGGGCTGTTGTCCGGTAGTAACGACGACCCCGCGCCCTTCCGCGGAGGCCTCGAGGCGTGTCTTCGCGTTGCCTGTTGCCAGGAGCGCCGGCGCCAACCGCGAAAGCCAATCACGCGACGATTCACTGCGCACGGCGTCGATGCGCGCGCTCCACGCGCCAGGATCCTGCGGCACCAGCTCGTACCATTCCGGTCGCGCCGTGCCCGAGATCGCCGCCGTCGCCAAAGGACTGGTCGTCAGCGCTTGGCTGACAACGCGTGGATTCACTGTCTGGTGGCGAACATGATCGTTCGCGGCGAATTCTCCGACCAGCTTCTTCCAGCGTAATCGCCAAACACCTTCGTGACCTCAAATTCGGCCGTTATCAGCATCCGCTCCAGGTCCTTCGGTGACAGCAGTCGCACGCGCTCAATGTACTCTTTTCCCTTCTCCCGCAGCGTGATTTTTTTCTCGACAAATCGATTGTCGGCACTGATTCTCCGGCGCTGCTCGATCGTGGTTCCGTTCTCGACACGTTCGTCGTACGGCACCAGTGAATGTCTGACTTTGGCTGCGTTGAGAAAGTCGATCACGAGTGTCCCGCCAGGCTTCAGTGATGATTTGACACACGCCAGCACGCGAACGTGCTCGCGATCATCGTCGAAATACCCGAAGCTGGTGAACAGATTCACCACCAGGTCAAAGCTGTCGCCGGCGAAGGGTATCTCGCGCATGTCGGCGCGCACGTACGGCGCATCCCTGGTCTCACGGCGCGCGATCTTGAGCAGCGACATCGAAAGATCCAGCCCAACCGTCCACCACCGCTCCTCGAGAACTTTCGTGTGCCTGCCCGCACCGCATGCCAGATCGAGCACCGCATCGATGCGGCGGCCGACGAGATTGGTCGCAATCAACTCGATTGCGCGCTCGGCTTCGCTCTCGTCGCGATGCTGGTAGATGTTCAGGTAGTCTTCGCCGAACCACGCCTCGTACCAGTCGGCCTCCGGCGGTGATGTCCGGGAGAATGGCTGGTCGCGAACGAACGCGCTCACTTGTGATAGGGCTCGCCGCGGACGATGGTGCCGGCGCGGTAAATCTGTTCGGCGAGTACGAGGCGCGCGATTTCGTGCGGCAACGTCCAGGGCGCGAGCGAAAGCTTCATCGTGGAAGTCGATGTCACCGCGGGCGCCAATCCATACGCTCCGCCAATCAGAAACGCGAGGTCGCGGTCCTGATCGCGCGCCGAGCGCAGAAACTCGGCGAACTGCTCCGACGTGAACGTTTTTCCCCCTGGCTCACACGCCACCCGTTGTGCCCGCTCGGGGATTCGCTCGGCGAGCCGCTCGCCCTCGCGTTGCATGACCTTCTCTACCGGAACGCCGGAGGCGCGCTCCTCGCGCACTTCATGCACGTCGAGCGGCCAGTACCGCGCCGCTCGCTGTTCGTAATCGTGTATCGCCTCACTCAGCGCGGCATGGCGTGCCTTGCCGACGACTGCGACGACCAGCCGCATCTAGGCGTAAATGCCGCGCAACTTGTGGACGCTGGCAACTCGATCGATCGACACCATGTACGACGCGGTGCGCATGTTGACTCGCTTCTGCTTGGAGAGATTCAACACGTCGTGGAAGCTGCGGCGCATGATCGACTCGAGTCGCTCGTTGACGAGGTCTTCGGGCCAGAAGTAGCCGCCGCGGTCCTGCACCCACTCGAAGTAGGAGACCGTCACTCCACCCGCGTTGGCGAGAATGTCGGGAATAACAAAAATGCCGTTTTCCTCGAGGATCGAGTCCGCGGCAGCAGTGGTTGGTCCGTTCGCGCCTTCACAAATGATTCGCGCCTTGATCTCGGCGGCGTTGCGCGTGGTAATGACGTTTTCGAGCGCCGCAGGGAGAAGGACGTCGACTTCGAGCGTCAGCAGATCGTTCCCCGAGATAACATCGCCCTTGTCGTAACCATCGAGTGAACGGTTCTTTCTCACGTAGGCAATCGCGTCGTCGATGTCGATTCCCTTAGGGTTGTAGAGCGATACCGAGCGATCGCCTACTGCGACGATCTTGCAGCCTTCGCGCGCAAGCAACTGCGCCGCGACGGAGCCGACGTTACCGAAACCCTGGACCGACACCGTGGTGCCCTTGACCGGCATGCCGAGGTGCTGCAGCGCTTCCTTGGTGACGATCATACAGCCGCGGCCGGTTGCCTCACGACGGCCAAGTGATCCGCCGAGCTCGATGGGCTTGCCGGTAACGACTGCTGTAGTTGTATGACCGACGTGCATCGAGTACGTGTCCATCACCCACGCCATCACTCGCTCATTCGTATTGACATCCGGCGCGGGGACGTCCGAGTCGGGGCCCAGCATGTTGATGATTCCAGAGGTATACCGACGCGTCAGTTTCTCGAGCTCGCTGGCGCTCATCGCCAGTGGATCGCATTTGACGCCGCCCTTTGCGCCGCCGAACGGAATATTTACAACGGCGCACTTCCACGTCATCCAGGCGGCGAGAGCCTTCACTTCCTCGAGCGTGACCTGAGTATCGAATCGAATGCCACCCTTTGCTGGTCCACGTGAGGTGTTGTATAGAACGCGGTACCCCTCGAAGACCTCGATCTGGCCGTTATCCATCATCACCGGAATCGAGACGATGATCTGCTTCTCGGCCTGCCGCAGCACCTTGTACATGCCGGGCTCCAGATCCAGCAGCTCAGCGGCCTTATCGAAGCGGGACATCATCGCTTCGAACGGATTTTCCTCGTTTAGAAATCGATCTTTATCGGGTCTGACGAGCTTGTTGGCGGGAATTCGATAGTCGGTTGCCATGATTGCGCTTTCAGTTCTGTGGCGGGTGTGCGGGCGGTCTTAAAGACGAAAAATCATCGAGCAATCGCTCGATGTGGTTCTGGCCTTCCTCGATTCGGAGTCGTTGTGAAACATACCATAATGACCCCGCTTCGGCAGGCCACAGAGCCTCTAGTTTGACAGCATCCTTGAGAGTGCAAACCACGAAATCAGAATTACTTGCCTCGGCGGCGAGTCTTTTCGCATCAGCCCTCGTGTAGTCGTAGTGATCGGGGAAACTCATCGGGCGGACGACGGCCCCGAGCTCGGTCAACTGCTTGAAGAAAGAACCCGGATGGGCGATGCCGGCGATCGCGGTCAGATCAGCTCCGGCGAGTGCCTGAAGCGGCAGCGTTTGACCAGTCGAGGTGCTCGTCAAACCGGCGGGCGCGATGTGGATGACGGCATTTGGAACGCGTGGCGCCGCATTCGTAAGTGCGCGCTTCACCTCGGCGATAGTTTCGCCGCCTGCGACTTTGCGGGTGATGACGAGCAGATTGGCGCGCTTCGCGGCGCGCAGCGGCTCGCGCCATGGACCGGCCGGCAAAAGTCGCGGCCGCCCACTCCACGCATCTGCGCTCACGAGAACCACGTCCGCATCGCGGCTCGCGCGCAGGTGTTGAAAC
This sequence comes from Gemmatimonadaceae bacterium, assembly GCA_035248505.1. Classification (GTDB taxonomy): domain Bacteria; phylum Gemmatimonadota; class Gemmatimonadetes; order Gemmatimonadales; family Gemmatimonadaceae; genus UBA4720. Next base: position 16,316 of record DATFHK010000001.1, read on the forward strand.
GCGTCGTCGAGCACCACTGCATCGACACCGTAGGCGATCGCCTCGCGAATTCCGCGCACTCGATCGGGGTCAGCGATTACGGGAATTCCCGGGTTCAGTCTCTGGTGGACCCGCGTCTCATCGCCGCCATAACCCCGCAGAACAATGCCGGGCGCGACTCCGCGTTGACGGAGTTGCTGGGCGAACCATGCGGCGACGGGAGTCTTACCCGTTCCGCCCACCGTCATGTTGCCGATACTCAAAACAGGAATCGAAAATTCCTCTGCCTTGAGCAACCGCCAGTCGTAAAACTTCGCGCGCCCCGTCGCCACCAAACCGTACAGACCTTCCACTGGCGTGAGTAGCGTGCGGATCATGCGCGCCCGTCGGTCGCGACCGGCCCAAACAGTCTCGACGAACTTGCGAGCACGCTGCCGAGTCTCAGCCACCAGCCATTCGCCCTGCGTCACCCATCAGTGCCTCGAAGCGCGGGCTTTCCTCGGCGGCTTTTCGCGGTGATGACGCCACGACTTTGGTCGGATCGCCGTAGGCAATTGTCACTCGCGCGAAAGGTTTTGGAATCATGAAGCGGTCCCAGCTCTTGAGACGCCATGCGCGATCGGCGGTCACGCCTAGCGGCACAATGAAGGATCCTGCGCGCTGTGCGG
>DATFHK010000002.1:0-57162 GCA_035248505.1 Gemmatimonadaceae bacterium
GGTGGGCGATCATGCCATCCATGAATTCGATATCAGCTGCGGTGTAAGTTGGCCGACTGGTGTCCGACACGGCTGGTGTCGGCACCGCCGCCGCTGACACCCGCTGATACTCGCCTTGATTTGTGCTGGCGCACCCAACGGTCATCGCCGCCAGGCATAACACAAAAGCGGGGAAATGTTTTCTCATCGTACCAGAGAATAACGCTTCCCCGCTTCAGTTGCACGCCGAATCACCTCGGCGGCCGTCCGAACGGCGGTCAACGTTGCGCGATGTGCACTCCGCCATTGGTCGTCACGACCCGCACCGTCGGTCCACCCGATCCAAGCTCCGTCGAAATGCGTTTGGTCAAGGAGCCACGCACCGTGATCGGAAAGTCCACGTGCATGCCGCCGTTGACAGTGCCCGTCTCGAGATGCGCGTTGTACCCGCGCGGAACGTAGACAGTCGCGCCGCCGTTGGTCGTCTGCAGGTCCAGGCCCTGACCCTGCCATGTCGTGCCGGAAAGATCCGCGACCACTCCGCCGTTGGTGGTGCGCGCCCGAACGTTACCGCCGACATCGGTGACGTGTACGCCGCCATTTGTCGCCTCGAAGTTCAGGTCGCCGCGCACATCCTCGGCGGAGATGCCGCCGTTCACCGTATTGGCTTCCAGGTTCGACTGGCTCGGCACGTAGACGTCATAGCTCACCGACCATGAGACGTGACGACGATTGTCGGGCCCCTCGGCGTAGATTCGTCCGCCATCGGTGACGATCCGGATCTGACGAGCAATCGCCGCCGCTCCTGCATCGTCATCGGCATTCGCTTCGATTTTTGCAACGATTTTCACATCGCGCCGGTCGGAGCCGAAGAAGGCGATCCCGCCGTTCGGGCCGGCATCGACGGAGAGTCTCGACGAAGGCGAAATCGTGTACGTGCGCACTTCACATACTCGGCTGCGTCCGTTGTCCCAGTTGCGGTCACAGTTGTCACGCCAGCGCTCGGCGCGGTCGTCACTTTGCGCCGCGGCCACTGACGTGATGAGGAGCAATGAAAATCCGGAAGCGGCAAGAAGAGAACGCTGCATGGTCGGGTGCCCGGTGAAAGTTGTAACCATTGGATGCAGTAGCTGGAAAAAACGTTGAACTAATATTCGCCGCGGTCCCGGCGGCGAATCAGATCCTCGACGCTGAGGGAGCGCCCGTACGTCGAGCGCAGTTGTCGCGCAAACCCGGGCGTGACGCCGTGATCGCGCATGCGCACGAAATCGCGAAGAGTGGCATCGGTGTAGCCAATCTCGCGAAAATCTTCGATGAATGATTCGGTGACCCCGTGATCCCGCGCAGTCAACAGCTGGTCCGTCGTCAGATTGTTGAAACCGAAACGGCGAAGCGCGGCAATGAAGTCCGGCGTTACGCCGTGATCGCGCAGCTGCTGCAGATCGTCCAGCGAAAGATTCCTGTAGCCGGCTTCATTCAGATCCTGAATGAAGTCTTCCGACACTCCGTGATCGCGCAGACTTACCAGACGATACGTATCGCCGACTCGGTAGCCGGCGGCGCTGAGTGACTTCATGTACTCGAGATTGGCGCCGTGCATTCCCATCACCACGAGCTGATCGACCGAGGGGCGATCGTATCCTTCCTTACGAAGCTCGTCGAGCATCTCGTAGCCGATGTCGTGCAGTGCCAGCCAGAATTGCTGATCGGCAGTCGGACGCTCGTAGCCTCGAGACGCAAGCTGTTGCGGAAACCGTGAGTCGGCGCTGAACGTGTAGAAGCCCGTTCCATGCCCATCGCGCATCTCGCCGTCGAAGTTGAAGGTGCCGGCATCGCGCACCATCTGGAATTTCACGGGCCCGCTGTACGACGAGAGCTGCGACGCCGGCAGTCCGCGCAATTCCGACGGCCGTACCCCGAAGGACGTCATTCCATGGCGATGCCGCCCGCTGTCATCGTGGTCGAACGTCAGCTGGACCCGCTCTCGGGATGGCTCGTAGTAAATGCGCCACGTGCCCTGATCAGGGCCTTGTGCGACTGCAGGCGAGGACAACATTGCCAGCGACAGACATAGCGCGGCCGCGAATCTCCCGGCCAATGGCGCCGGACAAAGGCGAATTGGTTGCAACATTGCAGCTCCAGAGCAGGGTGGTGGGTGGCAGATAGCCCCAGCAGATTGGACCAACCATCCGCGGCGAAGGTTTGAAACGAGCTCCGGGAGACTTGGGCTTGATGCAAGGCGGCGAGCGGTCAAAAAAAGTCAGCCAGCGGTAAAACACGACGGCGTTGATTGCGCAAAACCGGACCGCTGCGCAGTATAGAGGCCCTCCGGCAAACTACTGAGGTACAAATGAAGATTTCCTATCTCGTGATCGCGGCGCTGGCAGCGCCCGTCTGTCTCGCGGCGCAGAACCCGGCACCGGCAGCCACCGCCAATCCAATTACCACCTCGTTTCGGAACAGGATCACCGCGATGCATCGCAATATCGCGCAGGCTTTCGATTCCATTCCCGAATCGAAATTCAGTTATAAGCCGACACCCGCGCAGCTCAGTTTCGGGTACATCGCCCAGCACATCGCTGACGACGATTACTTCTTCTGCAACAACTTCGGCACGATGAAGGGCACGCGTGCCGCCGAGGACACTGCCACGGCCGACTCAGTCAAGGCGACGTGGCCGAAAGCGAAGCTGGTCGAGCAGCTCAAGGCATCGTTCGCATTCTGCGATCAGGCGATCGCACAGGTCGATGACGCTAAGCTCGGCGAATCGGTGACAATGACCTTTCGCGGAAACTCGCGGCAGGTTCCGCGCGCGGCGATGGTGCTCGGACACGCGATGGATCTCGCTGATCACTACAGCCAGCTGGCGAACTACATGCGGCTGAATGGGATGCTGCCGCCCACTGCTTTACCGAGGCCGAGGCCGGCGGGGAATTAACTGCCTAACTACAAAAGAAGAACTGCCAGCCGGCTGCAGGTTGGCAGTTCTTCTTTTGCAGTTACGAATCCTTCATCTCTCCCAGCGCTTCGGCGGCGGCTTTCCGCACTTCGGGATCGCGATCGGTTAACGCATTCGTGATCGCCTGGACAGCGGGCTGGCTGCCGATCTTCCCCAGCGCTTCCACCGCATCCTTGCGCAGCTCGGCGTCGGGACTCGACAGCATTCCGATCAACGCCGATGTCGTGGCGGGATCGGCGATCGAAGCAACTGCCTTCGACGCCCGATAGCGAAGCTCCGGATCGCTGGCGGACAACGCTGCAACCAAACCGGCCGGGGCGACTCGTACATCATCGAGATCACCGATGGCTTCGGCTGCGGCGCGTCGTACTTCTACGTCAGCATCGGACAATGCTTTTCCCAACGCCGCTGCAGACGACGTAGCGCTGATCTCGCCCAGCGATTGCGCAGCCTCCGCGCGGACCTTCGCATCGGGATCGCTCGTCACTACGCGCTCGAGTGGGTCAACCGCCTGTGCTTTGCCGGCATCATCGTTGAAGTCGCCGAGCACGTCCGCCGACATCCGCCTGATCGCGGCGTTCGGATCGCGCAGAGTGGCTATAATTCCCGGGACCGCCCGCTCGTCTTCGATCTGACCGAGCGCCGAGATCGCCGACAGTTTCACATGCGCATCGCTGGAGCGCAGCAGGTTGATCAGAGCCGGGACCGAAGCGTGGTCTTCCAGCTCGCCAAGCGCATACGCAGCCATCGCTGACACCGCCGGGGACTGATCGTTGAGCGCGCGCTGGAGTGCGGGGATCGCATCCTTATGATCGCCGTTGCCGGCAGCCAGTGCCGCCGACTCTCTCACATTTGCCGACGCGTTGCTCAGCAGACTGCTCAAGCGCGCACCCGTAATCGCGCTGTTGCCGAGCAGTTTGCTGGCAACCCGTCTTGTGCACGCGTTCGAACCATCGAGCTCCGCAATTAGACGGTTGATCGCGCGCTGATCGGTAATGGTGCCGCTGATCGAATCCTTTGCCACCAGTACCGTTGCGGGCGCAGCCACGAGACGGCCGACGCCATTGTCATTACCCGACCAGAAATTCCCCAATTGATCGCCGATCAATTCGCACACGACAGGATCGGTCCGACTGAGCGCATCGATAAGGATTGCCACACGACCGGAGTCGGGGCCTGGACGACTTCTCTCCCAATCGTGATCTGCGGTCACCGTCGCCGGGGCGGGCGTCATCTTCACCGCTGCCCCAATCGCGCCGGCACCAAGCACCCCGGTCAGGAGCAGCACTGAAACCGCGCGCATGATCATGGTCTCCTCTCACCGAGTGCTTCGGCAGCTGCGCGACGAACCTTCGGATCGCTCGATATCAACGCCGTGCGCAGCGCGTCGAAGGCGGCGCCGTCAGGGATGTTGCCGAGTGCCTCGACGGCGCTTTCACGGACGTCGGGATTCGGATCCTCGAGCATCCGCCGCAGAGTTGGAACCGCGCCGACGATGGAACGGTCACCGGCGATGCGCGCTGCTTTCTCGCGGACATTTGGATCGCGATCGTGCATCAAGGCGATCAACGTCTGCTCGGCGATCGGTGCCTTGAGATTCTCGATCGCGTCGAGCGCCTGCTCGCGGACGTTGGCATCGGCGTCGGACAATGCCGGGACCAACGCAACTGCCGACGTCGGATCGCCGAGCTGGCCGATCGACTCGATTGCCGCTTGTCGCACGTCAGCCGATTGGTCGCCGACGAGTTTTGCCAGTGCGCCGGTGACAGAGCGATCATGCAGTTTGCCGGCGAGCCGTGCCGCGCTCTGTCGAACGTCGGCATCAGGATCGCCCAACAGCCGCACGATCGGAGCGGCAGGGAGATTGTCGTCGAAGTGCGACAACGCTTCCAGCGCGCTCTGTTTCACTTCCGTCGATTGATCGCTGAGCAAATCGGAGAGCGGCGCTATCGCACGAGTGTCCTCGAATTCAGCGAGTGATTCCGCCGCGGCCGCACGCACACGTGCGTCGCGGTCCTTGAGCGCGCCGATCAAGCCAGGAATTGCACGCGAGTCCTTCAGTTTGCCGAGCGATTGCGCCGCGGCTTTGCGGACGTCGGCGTTCTCGTCATCGAGACGCGCGATGAGCGCACTGACGACGCCAGTGTCAGCGCCGGTGTCTTTCATCGTCATTGCCCGAGACTGCAGAATCGCAATGCTCGGCATACGCGAGGTCTCTATCGCAGACGGCTGCGGAGATGTGTTGCTGTCGACGCTCTTTATGTTCGAAGCGCCGTTCTGAACTTCGTCGGCCAGCAACACACTTCCGGTTTTGCCGGAAACTCCAGGTGCGACGAGAATTGTCGCGATGAGTACTGCGACTGCCGCGACGGCGAGGCCGCGTCGTGATCGGCTCGTCGGCCTGGCGCCCTCGATCAGTCGCGCGACGCGCGTGACGAGCAGCGAGCGCTCTTCCGCCATGCCGGCAACCGGAACGCCGAGTGGCGATGCCTGAATCCATTCGGCGACTTGCGCCAGGCAACGCGCGAGCGGTGCGCCGGAGCCAGTGCGATGCACCGCCCAGTCGTCACAGAGGAACTCGGCCGACATCGCGATCTGTCGATTGGCGATGCGGTTGAGCGGCTGATACCAGAACACACGCTCGATCAGACTGCCGGCGATCAGCCACATCGGATCGCGGCGGGCGAGATGCGCCAATTCGTGCGCGAGGAGACTGCGCTGCTGCTCGAGATCGAGCTCGGTGATCGCGGTCTCCGGCACGCAGATCTCGTCGAGACCGAGCGCAACAGGGCTGGAGATGCGAGAAGTGGACGTGAGTCGTGGTATGCGTTTCACTCCAGCATCGGCCGCGAGGCCGTTCAATGCGTCGAGGAGACGACCGTTCTCTACTTCGCGCCGGTCACCGAGTCGTCCGACGAGAATCAATCGACGACCGATGTAGCCCATACCAAGCGCCAGTGCGATGAGGCCCCAGACCAGGACCGCAGAAGCGGGAAGTGGGAAGCGGGAAGCGGGAAGCGGTGGTTGCGAGGTAATCGCGGGAGTGCCGACTGCCCGAGTGGCGGCCGGCGGTGTGGCGACCGCCGGCTGCGAGGTTCCCGGCTGTGTCGCTTCCCGCTTCCCGCTTACCGCGTTCCGCCCTATCGCTTCCCGCTTCCCGCTTCCCGCTTCCCGCTCGAGCATCATCGTCCCCGCCGGCCTTACATCCAGCGCCAGCTGCGCACTCGCGGTCACGATCGCGCCGACCATCGCTGACTTCCATAGAAGCTCCGTCGCAGCGGGGGACCAGCGCCGAACGCGAACCAGCACCCAGACGAGTGCGAGCAGAACGGTGCTGTGGATGGCGTAGGTGAGCAGCCACGCGAGCGCTGTCGAAAAAATGTTGCCGGTCATACGGAATCTCCCGTCCGGGGACGAATGTCTTTGATCATTTTCTTTACGCGCGCGAGATCGCCGGGTGTCATGTCACGATCGGACAGGAGGTGGCTGACGAGTGCGGTGACATCGCCGGCGAACAAACGCTCGGTGAGCTCACTCACCATCGAGTGCTGAACGTCGGCCTCGGTGACGAGCGCGCGATAGACGAACTGTCCATCCTTCGTGCGTCGCGCGAGGATACGCCGCCGCTGCAACCTGGCGACGATGGTGGCGACGGTCGTCTGGGCGAGCTTCCGCTCCGGGTACAATTGCTCCCAGATCTGCGCGGCGGTCAGCTCACCGTCCGCCCATAGCAGGCGGAGGATAGCGATCTGTAACTCAGTCAACGGCTGGCGATCAGGCATCAATTCCTCAGGTCTCTTCTACACGTGTAGATTCTACAGCTGTAGAAACGACTGTCAAGGGCAAATTGTTTCAAGCCGGGCAGGGCGGGGATGCGGGGCGCTGAAACCGCCCGGCAGCAAGCCGAAGAAAGTTGGCCGCGGCGGCCTTTGCGCCCTTCTATTTGCTCGCGGTCTCGAGGACTATGACGCGATCCAGGGAATCTGCCGCCTGGCCGGCCGGCATCGTTAGCGTCAAGCCATGCGTCGACTGCGCGACTTCCACTCTCGCGCCATCGACGAGCATCGCCGCGCGAGTCACCCGGCGGCCAAAGTCAGGCAATGCCAGCACGCGGTCGGGCCAGTTGAGAACGTGCACGAACACCGTGTCACCGCGCTGAGTCGTAACTCCCCACTCGCGCGGCGATATCGGACCGGCGCGCGTGCCATAAATCGATCGACCGTTCTTCCCCAGCCAGTCGCCGATCGCGCGCAATCGCTCGGCGGCTTCCGGTTGAATCGTGCCGTCGGGACGTGGACCAATATTGAGCAGCAGATTCGCGTTTGCACCCGCGGCGCGCGCCAGATAAGCAATCAGCTCGCGCGTCGACTTGAACTTCGTGTCGGTGATGTTGAATCCCCACGACTCGTTCATCGTCAGCGACGTCTCGAGCGGCAGCGCGCCTATCTCGCGCGTGTTGAAGCCGGCAGTGTTGGCGCCGGGAAGATCCTGCTCGAATGTCTGCACATCTTCTTCCGGCAACGGCGCCTTATGGTGATTGGGGACGATCAGCGCGGCGGGTTGCAGACGGTGAATGAGCGCGTAGGTACGCGGCAGCTGCCAATCCGCGTCCGGTTTGTCCCACATTCCGTCGAACCAGATTCCGCCGATCGGTCCATAGTTCGTGAGCAGCTCCGTCAACTGCGCGTTAATGAAATCGATGTATCGATTCCAGTCACCGGATTCAGGCCGACCGGTCGAGCGGCCGGTGCCGCCGCGCGGCCAATAATCGGGATGATGCCAATCGAGCTGCGAGTAATAGAAGAAAAGCTTGATGCCCTGAGCGTGACATTCGTCGGCGAGCTCTTTCAGCGGATCGCGTCGGAACGGCGTCCAGTCGACAATGTTGTAGCGTGTCGCGCGTGTGGCGAACATCGAGAAACCATCGTGATGTCGCGATGTGATGGTGATGTAGCGGACACCGGCTGATTTTGCGAGCGCAACCCAGTCGTGCGCATTGAACTTCACCGGATTGAAGGTCGACGCCAGCCATTCGTATTGCGGAATCGGAATCGACCGATTCTGCATCACCCACTCGCCCTGGCCGAGGAGGCTGTACACACCCCAGTGAACGAACATTCCGAACTTTGCATCCTGAAACCACTCTCTGGCTGCAACCCGTTCGGCCGGGACGCTCGCGTTCTGGGCGGGGGCTGCCGCCGCGATCGCTGAGATTGCGACTAGGAACGCTACGAGTCGCTTCACTGGCCGCTCAGAACTTCCACGAATCCACGAGTACCATCGACGCGGATCCTGTCACCGGTGTGAATGCGTTCGGTTGCCGACGCCACGCTGACGACGGCGGGAATGCCGTACTCGCGTGCGACGACGGCGCCGTGCGTCATCAGGCCACCCACTTCCGTCACCACTCCCGCCGCGTGCACGAAGAGCGGAGTCCAGCCGGGGTCGGTGAAAGGGGCGACGAGAATCTCTCCGGCCTGCAGCACTTCGCGGTGCGGATCATTGATCACGTGCGCGACTCCCTCGACCACACCGGCCGACGCGCCTGTACCCGCGAGCGCGTTCGCCGGAATTCCCTCGCGATCATCTGCCAGCGACGGAATCTCGCCGTCGCTCGAAATGGCAATCGGTGGCCGACGCGGACCATCACGCTTGAACTGATCGACACGCGCCGCAACTCCGCTTCGCAAATCGCGTGTCGGGTTGGCCAGCGCATCCGTCAGCTCGTTGAATCCGAGATGCCACACCTGTCGTGAATCGCTGATTTGCCGGCGATTCGCAAGCTCCTCCCCGGCGGCAACGATCTCCGGGCGCACTACTCCCATCAGCCGCACGATGGTGAATTTCGGGTGCTCCCGCAGACCCAGTCCTGCGCGCGCCACTCGACACAGTCGAGAAATCCACCAGCCGCGCCAAATTCCCATCGCGCCACGGCGAGCCGCAGCGACAAGTCTTTTCTGCGCCGTCTCGCCGATCTCGACTTGCGCGCGATACTGGCGACGGTGCGCGCCACGCTCTCCCGAAACACCGCCGGCGATGACGCGCAGCAGCAGCGACGGATCATCGCGCCAGCGCGGGCGGGAGATGTCGACCTCGCCCGCGCCTCTGTCCCCGTATCGATCGAGAAAGCGCTCGAACGCTGCGATGAACTCTCCGCCTCCGTCTGACTGGAGCAGTGCGCGACGCGCGTCTGTCCACGACCGGGCGTCGAGCCCTGGAGCAAGCTGAGGATTCGTTCGAACGAGATCGGTGAGATCTCCAACGGCCAGATCCATTTCCGTTGTCACGTTGCCTGGGAGACCGCGCAACAGATTGTCGACTTCGCCGCGCACATCGGCCGCCCACGCTCCACGCGCGGCGCGCGCCAACAGGCGATGCGCAATCATTCCCGCAGCCAACGAAGCGAGGAATGGGCGCACGCTGCCGAATGCGGAATTCATCTCGACTGCGCACTGGCTGACGCGATCCGCTGCGCTTCGGCGCGCACGAACACGCTTCGCCACCGCCGCCGGAATTTTCTCCACAACTGCGTCGAACCGTCGTGCGCGCGCCAATGGATCGCCGCTGATGATGATCACCGGGATTCGACCGATAATCGGACCGACGACGCTGAACACAGCGCCCATAAGTCCCGTCAGATCGCCGTCGACGGCCGCGAATTCCGGCCGCTCGGTGAGCGCTTTCACGGCGCGACCCAGATCGGAGTACATGATGCTCAGAACCCTGAGAAACCCGTCGCGGGCGCGACGGACGCGCAGGATCGGCGTGACGTCGATGAAAATCCTGCTCGCTGCGGGCAACAAATACGGGCTCAGGATCGGCGCGTCGCGTAGCGTCGGCAGATGATCTTTGCCCGCCGGGATGAACAGTCGCCAGACTTCGATCGCGAGGCGCGGAATCGGATCGAGCATCATCTGCACGTGTCCGAAGCTCAGAAAAATTCGCAGCCCTGGGCTCTTATCCGGCGACTGCGGAATCGGAAACAGTGACGTGATCGGCCGTGCCTGCACGACGAACATCTGCCCGTCGGCGATGCACCACTCGATGTCCTGCGGCACGCCGTGATACAGTCGCTCGATCCGCTCACCCAACTCCACCAGCGCGAGTACTTGAGCGTCGCTCAGCGCGCGCGCTCGCCGCATTGAATCCGGTAGTGGCTCCTCGCGAGTGCCGCCACTGGGTACTGACCTCACAGCGAACGCCTTATCACCCGGCCGCGCCATGAGGATCCGCGGCGCGCCCCGCGCCTCGCCTGTCGCCTCTCGCCTCCCTCGTTCCACTCGATACAGATCCGCCTCGATCAGTCCGCTCACCAGCGCCTCGCCGAGTCCAAAGCCCGCGTCGATCGAGGCGATGTTTCTATTACCACTCACTGGATCAGCGGTGAACAGAATCCCCGACACGTCGGGATCGATCAGCTTTTGTACGACGACGGCGAGCTGCACTCCGCGATGACCGAATCGATTGCGTGCGCGATAAAGCACGGCGCGATCGGTGAACAGCGAAATCCAGCAGCGTCGCACCGCGTCCAACAGTACAGCTTCGCCGCGCACGTTGAGATACGTGTCCTGCTGCCCCGCGAAGCTGGCACCCGGTAGATCTTCGTCGGTCGCGCTCGAGCGGACGGCGAGTGGATCATCGGCGCCGAGTGATTGCCATGATTCCTTCACCGCCGACGCGACCTCCGAAGGAACGGGCAGCCTGTCCAGCGAAGATCGCATCGCTTCGGCGGCCCGGCGTGCTGCTTCGACATCGTTGCCGTCGAGTTTGTCCAGCTCTCCGAATCTCAGGTCGGCGTCGGAGAGCTGATCGATGAATAGCTGGTACGCGCGCGTGGTGACGCAGAAACCGGGCGGAACTGGAACGCCGGCGCGAGTGAGCGCGCCGAGGTTGGCGCCTTTGCCCCCTACTATATGAGTGTCGCTGGCGTCGAGAGACTCGAACGAGAGGGTGAGCGGCGAACCGAGATGCGTGGGCTGAGTCACTGCCCTAAAATGGCACGATCTCTAACGCGCGAACACCTTCTTCAGAATATCCTGCGCCTCGGCCTGAATTCGCTTGAGGTGATCCGCGCTGCGGAACGACTCCGCATACAGTTTGTAAATCTCTTCGGTGCCCGAAGGTCGCGCGGCAAACCATCCGCCGTCGCTAACGACTTTGATTCCGCCGATTGGATCGTTGGTGCCAGGAGTGTTGGTGAAGACGCTGGTGATCTTGTCGCCGGCGAGCTCGGTGACATTGATGTCCGAGACTCTCAACGCCGACAACACTTTCTTTTGCTCGGCGTTGGCAGGCGCGTCGATCCGCTCGTAGAAAAGCTGCCCGTATTGGTTGACCAGATCCTTGTACAACTCGCCGGGATCCTTATCCATCACCGCGGTAATTTCCGCGGACAGCAGTCCCATGATCAAACCGTCCTTGTCGGTCGTCCAGACATTTCCTTGCTGCCTGACGAACGACGCGCCGGCGCTCTCCTCGCCGCCGAATCCGAGCGTGTGATTCAGCAAGCCGTCAACGAACCACTTGAATCCGACGGGGACTTCGAGGAGTGGTCGGCCGATCCCTCTCGCGACACGCGCGATCATGTCGCTGCTAACGACCGTCTTGCCGACGCCCGCGCTCTGGGCCCAGCGTGGGCGATGTGTGAATAAATAGGAGATCGCCACCGACAGATAATCATTCGGCGGCAGCAAGCCTTCGCTGCGCGCGACGATACCGTGTCGGTCGTGATCCGGATCGCACGCCCACGCGACGTCGAACTTGTCGCGCATGCCGATCAATCGCGCCATGGCGTACGGCGACGAGCAATCCATTCTGATCTTGCCGTCCCAATCGACGGTCATGAACCGGAATGTCGGATCGACGACGTCACTCACCACCGTCAGCGGAATCTTGTAGCGCTCGGCAATCGCGCTCCAATAACGGACGCCGGATCCACCGAGTGGATCGACGCCGAGCTTCAGATTGGCGCCGCGAACTGCATCGAACTGGATCACGCTGCCGAGGTCGCCGACATAATGCTCGATGTAATCGTGTCGGTGCGTGGTCCGCGCCGACTTCGCGCGCGCGAGTGGAATGCGCCGGACATCCTTGAGCCCCGCGGCGATGATCTCGTTCGCTTTGTCCTGAATCCACTTCGTCGTCGCCGAGTCGGCCGGTCCGCCGCTCGGCGGATCGTACTTGAATCCGCCGTCCTCCGGCGGGTTGTGCGATGGCGTGATGACGATCCCATCCGCGAAACCATCCTTCCTGCCTTTGTTGTAGCACAGGATAGCGTGCGAGACGGTCGGTGTCGGCGTCCATGAGTCGTGCGAGTCGATCATCACGTCGACATCGTTTGCCGCGAGCACTTCCAGCGCCGATGCGAATGCCGGCTCCGAGAGTGCGTGGGTATCGAAGCCGATGAACAGCGGACCATCGATCCGCTGCGACTTGCGATGCATGCAGATCGCCTGGGTTATGGCGACGATGTGCGCTTCGTTGAAGCTGCATTCGTTCGACGTGCCACGATGTCCGGAGGTGCCGAACGCAACTCGCTGTGCCGGATTGCTCGGATCTGGCTGGAGCGAGTAGTAGTTGGTTACGAGTCGAGGAACGTTGGTGAGGATCGACTCAGGCGCCGGTTTGCCGGCGAGTGGGCTGATTTTCATCCACCGGCGCGATGTGCAAGGATTACGCTAGCCACGATCAGCTATCTGCGAGCTTACCGACATCGGCCACCAGCGTGCTGAGGAAAGATTGAAGATTGGTTTCGCGTAAAAGGCCCGCGCTCTGGCCGGCCCACAGCGGCATCAAGTCGCCCCGTCCGGCGGCCTCTGCTGGAACCGCGAGATTTCTTACGAGTTGTCGCTGCAGTGGATAAGGAAGTAGCTCGGTGCCTTTGCGATTCAATTCTTCCATCACGCGATTCCGAATTCCGCGCGCCAGCCTTCCGGTGAAACCACGGGTGAGCCCTGTTTGCCTGGCGTCTTCGGTGAGCAGCGCTTCGCGATGCACTGGATTTGCTCCCGATTCTTCGAACGGCAAAAACGCGGTTCCTATCATCACACCCTCGGCGCCCAGCGCGAGTGCCGCGACGATACCGCGAGCGTCGGCAATTCCGCCGGCGGCAACGACCGGAACATCTACGGCATCGGCAACCTGCGGGACGAGCGAGAGCGTGCCGATCAGCGAATCCTCCGCATTTCTCAAGAATGAGCCGCGGTGCCCGCCGCCCTCGAACCCGGAGGCGACGATGGAGTCGACGCCCGCATCCGCCAACGCGATTGCTTCTTCAGGGGTGGTTGCCACACCCATTGTCGTGACGTTCCTGCGCCGGCATTCTTCGAGAATCTCGCGCGGCGGAATGCCGAAGATGAAGCTGAACACCGAAACGTTCGCGTCGAGAACGGCTCGCGCCTGCTCCTCGAACTTCGGCAGCTCCGAAAACGGTGTGAACGTCGGATGCGGCGCGCGGAGCTCGTCGAGAAACGGAAGGAGCGGCCCCAGACTCCTGTTGAATTCGCCCTCGCCAGAACGCTGTGCGCCTTCGTCTACCTTGGACACCCACAGGTTGACGGCGAACGGTCGCGACGTGAGCGAACGTATCTCTGCAATTACATCGCGAATTCCATCGGGTGTCAGGTTGAGCGCACCGAACGATCCAAGTCCACCGAAGTTCGACACGGCGGCGACCAATCTTTGCGACTGGAGTCCGCCGAGTGCGCCCTGGATGATCGGATAATCGATACCGAGCTTCGCCGTCAGCCGATTGCTGTTCCACTTAGACATGGGCCGCACCACTCCGGGTAAACGCGCAGCTATAGCTCATCACCAGCCCCAACACCCGTCAGCACGCGTCATGCTATATAGTCCGACCAGAAATCGTTTCGGGAGAATCAATGGCAAAAAGAGCAGCGGCAGTGAGAAGAGAGCTCGTAGAGCGACAGACAGCACCAATCAGACCACGCACCGACCTCGGCGCGGACGCAACTCGCGACATCTCAGCCGCACTGAACGGCGTTCTGGCGGATGTCTTCGCGCTATATGTGAAGACCAAGAACTTCCACTGGCACGTCAGCGGGCCGCACTTTCGCGACTATCACCTGCTGCTCGATGAGCAGGCCGAGCAAATCTTCGCCATGACCGATCCGCTCGCCGAGCGCGTGCGCAAGATCGGCGGGCTCACCATTCGTTCGATTGGCGAGATCTCACGCATGCAACGCGTGCTCGACAACGATGCGGAGTACGTCGAGCCGATGGACATGCTTGCCGAGCTGCGCGAAGACAATCGCGCGCTGGTGATTGCGCTGCGACAGGCACACGGCGTCTGCGAAGATCACGACGACGTCGCCTCAGCGAGTCTGATCGAGATCTGGATCGACGAGAGTGAACGCCGCACGTGGTTCCTGTTCGAGGCGTCGCAGAGATCTACCGTGAGCCTCGGTTCAGTCGCCGGCGAAAAAACGGGCAACGGAACTAAAACAGCCCGACACGCCCCTTCACGGAATTGATCAACTTCGCCGGATCGTAGCCGACGCCCTGCTTGAAGACAATCTGAACGTTGCACACATCGCTGATGTGCGTTGAGGGATCGCCGTCGACCACAACGAGATCCGCATCTTTACCGACGGCGATCGATCCCGTGCGATTCGCTCGACCCAGGAACGTCGCGCCGTTCAACGTGCCGATGTGGATCGCTTCCAGTGGAGTGAAACCTCCTTCGACGAGCAGCTCCAGCGCGCGCTGATTGGAGTAACCGGCGACAACGCCGCCTATTCCAGTGGGATCGGTCCCGACGAGTAGCGTGCCGCCGGCGCGTACGAACGCGAGCTCCATTGCCTGTCCCTTGGCGAACAGAGTTCGCCACACCGAAGTGGTGCTGGTGTCGATGGATGCCTTGCGTTGCTCGAATCCCGTGCGCAGCTGCGGGTCGAGCACGTCCAGTCCTGGCGGCAACGGACGTCCCGGCACGAAGGTCTCGAACACCGTCGGCGTCGACGTGAGTGCGACCTTATGTCTGACCAGATCCGCGATCAACGATTTCACTGCGTCGCTGTTCGGATCTACTGCCGCGACTGCGTTTTGACCGACGCTTTGGCCAGGACACTCGTCCGGCTTCTTGTTGCGGACGAAGTCAGTCGACACATAGAACGCGTGCTCTAGATCGTCGATGCCGAGTGCCGCCGCTTCGCGGAAAGTGACGGAGCAGAGGTGCGCGGTGAGCTTCATCCCGCGCTTGTGCGCTTCCTGAATCGCCGCGCCGAGCTCGGCACGAGTGATATGCATGTACGCTTTGAACGAAGTCGCTCCCTCGTCTGCCCAGAAGTTGACCATCCGTCGCGCGTCGGCGACATCGGTGAGCTCGTGAACCTGATCGAGTCCGAGTCCTTTGCCTTCGAGGTAGGGAGCAGTCGGGTCGATCCAAGGTCCCGGCTTCCGGCCGGCATCGATGTCGCGTTTGATGCCGATGTCGCCAAACCCATTGAGATTTCCGCCGGTACGCATCGAGGTCACGCCGCCCGCGAGATAGAGCCTTGTGAAGCTCTCGGCAACGTTGCCGTAAACGCCGGGACCAGTTGGGTAAAAGAGATGCTCGTGCACCATCACCAGTCCGGGGATAATCGATTTCCCGGTGAGATCGATGACCTGCGCGCCGGCTGGAATCGCGATCGACCCGGAGCTGCCGAGCTGGGCGATCCGCCCGTCGCGAATCACGATTGTCTGATTTTCGCGCGCTGCGGCGCCGGTTCCGTCGATGACCCGCGCATGCGTCAGAGCTACGACGGGCGTATCGACGCTGACGTAGGCGCGTGCCGTCGTCGAAAGCGTTGGCCGCTGGGCGTGCAACTTCGCGCCGGCGACCAGGGTAAGTGAGGCTACTGCAATGACAGAATGATTGCGCATGGCAGGCAACGCAGGGTTATGGCGGCGAGACTAATTTATGTCACCGCCGCGGTGCGCCGCGACTAACTGGGAGACCACATGCATCGTTCCTACTTCACGACGTTGGGCCTTGTCGCTATGTCCGCCGCGATTGCCAACGTTTCCAGCGCTCAGAAGTTGACCGGACCCGACCCGTCCGGCGACGTGCCCGCTCCGGTCGTACTCGACACCAAGGGCCAGTTCCAGGACAAGTTTGCCAAGGTAGGCGACGACGTATTCATCTCCGGCCAGCCGACAGAGCAGGCGTTGCGCGATCTCGCCGCGCAGGGTGTGAAGACGGTTGTAAACCTGCGGACGCCGCCCGAGATGGCGACCCGCGTTCCGTTCGACGAGAAGGCGCTGGTCGCCGAGCTCGGCATGAAGTACGTCTACCTGCCGATGCGCGGCAACCCCGAGTACCCCTACGATCCTCAGGATCTAAAGGAGTTCGCGAAGGCGATGAAGGAGACTAACGGCAAGCTGCTCCTCCACTGCACGGTTGCCTGGCGCGCGAGCCACATGTGGGCGGCGTATCTGATCCAGTATCGCAATCTTCCCCCCGCCACCGCACTCGATCAGGCACGCAAAATCAATCTGATGGACGACATGCGGATGGATGGGGAGCGGCAACCGGTGGAAGATTTGCTGGGCAGGAGGTTGGAAGAGATCAAGCACGGCAAACAGTAGTCGAGCCAAACTCTCACCATGCCAATCACCCGCCGCTCCTTCCTCGTATCTTCCTCCGCGCTCCTCCTCGCCAACAAAACCGCAGCTGAGGCCGAAGAGCCCGCGCGCGAATCAACCGAAGCACCGGAAATCGACCGCGATCTGCAGGGCAAGTCGATCTCCGTCTACACCACCGCCGACAAGACGAATTTCCGGCTCTCGCCGACCGACACCCTCACCTTCAAGCACATGGGTCAGCCGCTCGAGACCCAGATCTGTGTCTTCGTCGATCCGTCGAAACGAAAGCAGACCATCCTCGGTATCGGCGGCGCGCTCACCGACGCGTCGGCGGAAACGTTCGCCAAAATTCCGCCGGCAAAACAGAAGGAAATTCTCGATGCCTACTACGATCCGAACAAAGGCATCCGCTACACTCTGGCGCGGACCAACATCCACAGCTGCGATTTCTCGTCCGCCAGCTACACCTATGTGAACGAGGGTGACAAGGAGCTGAAGTCGTTCTCGGTCGATCACGACAAGCAGTACAGAATCCCGTTCATCCAGCGCGTGATCGCCGCCACCGGCGGCAGACTGACTCTGTTCGGCAGTCCCTGGAGTCCGCCGGCATTCATGAAGACCAACAACGACATGCTCCACGGCGGAAAGCTGAAGCCCGAGTTCTATCAGTCGTGGGCCAACTACTACACGAAATTCATCAAGGCCTACGAGAACGAAGGAATTCCAGTCTGGGGCATCACCATTCAGAATGAGCCGATGGCGACGCAGACCTGGGAATCCTGCATCTACACCGCTGAAGAAGAGCGCGACTTTCTCAAGAACTTCCTCGGCCCGACAATGAGAAGGGCAGGCTTCGGCGACCGGAAAATCCTCGGCTGGGACCACAACCGCGATTTGATCTATCAGCGCGCCAGTACGCTGCTAAAGGATCCCGACGCGGCGAAGTATCTGTGGGGAATCGCATTCCACTGGTACGAGCCGTGGAGCGGTGGTCAGATGATGTTCGACAATGTGAAGCTGGTTCACGAGACATTCCCGGACAAACCGCTGCTGTTCACCGAGGGCACGCCTGCGAACTATGACCCGGCCCGCGTCAACGACTGGGCACTCGGCGAACAGTATGGCTTCTCGATGATCAATGATTTCAACAGCGGCGCAGTCGGCTGGACGGACTGGAACGTTTTGCTCGACGAACAGGGAGGACCGAATCACGTCGGCAATTTCTGCTTCGCGCCAATCCACGCCAACACCCAGACCGGCGAGCTCACCTACATCAATTCGTACTACTACATCGGACACTTCTCGAAGTTTATCAAACCGGCGGCGCGGAGAATCGACTGCTCGCCAAGTCGCAGTGCGTTGCTGTCGACTGCGTTCGTCAACCCTGACCGCACCGTGTCGGTGGTGGTGATGAATCGAGGCGACGAGAAGATCCAGTACTTCCTGTGGGTCGACGGCAACGCGGCGGAAGTCACCAGCCTGCCCCACTCCATCCAAACACTGGTCTTCTAGTCAATCCGGTGAATGGCCCGAAATCCCTGCTGACGGGCTTCGAAAATGGCCCGCGCCGTGCTCCCTGTTGATGGGTTACTCAACAGGGAGAAAACAATGGCAGCCCAGAACCTCAACGGAAAACGTGTCGCGATTCTGGCGACTGATGGCGTAGAAAGGGTCGAGCTTCTCGAGCCACGCAAAGCGCTCGACGCGGCAGGAGCGCGCACGACAGTGATTTCCCCCAAGGACGGATCGATCAAAGGCTGGGAACACGATCACTGGGGCCAGGACATCAAGGTTGATCAATCGCTCGACAATGCGCACGCCGACGATTTCGACGCGCTGATGCTTCCCGGCGGCGTCATGAATCCCGACCGCCTGCGCCAGAATCAGAAAGCGGTGGATTTTGTGCGCAGCTTTTTCGACGCCGGCAAACCGGTCGCGGCAATCTGTCACGCGCCGTGGATGCTGATCGAAGCGAACGCGGTTGACGGCCGCTCCGTGACATCATGGCCGTCGCTGCGCACCGATCTCGAGAATGCCGGCGCAGAGTGGGTCGATCGCGAAGTCGTCACCGACAACGGTCTCGTCACCAGTCGCAAGCCGGACGACATCCCCGCGTTCAATCGCAAGATGATCGAGGAATTCGCCGAAGGAATTCACGTGCCGCAGGTCGCCGGCATGCCAATGGACGCAGGTGCGCGTCCCAGGAAGGACCTCGAGGCTCGCTTCTAAAGCATCACGTCGCGATCTCGACCAGCAGCGGGAAATGGTCCGACGCCGCCTGCACTTGCTGGGGCGCGCGTCGGACCTCGCACGTGATGAAGCGTGACGCGTACTCCTTCGGGGTGAAAACGTAGTCCAGCCTCACGTGCGGATTCCAAACCGGAAACGTGTATCCCGGCTGCTCCGGTTTTCCCTCCTCATCCGCGTGCAAAGTTCGCCATGCATCCGCATAGCCACCTGATTGCATCATCTGGATCGTCGTGCGTGCGATGTCGCGTCCGCTCAACCACACCATACTCCGGATCCATCTTGGCATTGGTGACGGATCGAATCGCTCGCCAGGCGCCAGGGCGTTGAAATCACCAGCCAGAACGTGAAAGGCGAAGGCGCGCTGTTCCTTTTCCAGCTGCTCCTTGATCCCGTCGAGTAAGCCGCGCAGCTCCCGCGCCCGTTGTCGTTCCGTCCAGTTCGAGAACCACGCTCGTAGATGCAGCACGAACAACCGCGGCAGGCTGTCCCCGAGTATGACCTCGAGCACTGCGTGCCGGGTGCGCGGGGGATGACGCCACTGGAAATTCACGACTGGCAGCCGGCTCAGAAATCCCGTCGAATGTGAAAATCGCGATCCAAAGAATTCGAAGCCCGCGCGTTTGGCGATGTCCTCGACGACCGTCGGTACCCGCGCTTCCTGAAGTGCAACGACATCGGGATCGGCAGCTTTGATCACGGCAGCGATTTGTTCCGCGCGCCCGACTCCTCCCTCGCGAATGTTGTAGGTGAGGAGCCGCAATTCTATTCCTTGGATTTCTGAATCAGCACCAGATATGGCTGATCCATCGCCATGTCGCGCACATACTGAACGAGTGATGTCGTGGCCTGCAGATTCACCGCTCGACCGACCATCTCGCACAGTCGCTTGCGCAACGGCGCCAGTGACGGCGACGCGAATGGATGTTCCTCGCTCAAGGGCACGGAGTGGACGCTCGGAATGTGAAACTCCCGAAACAACATCACCATGTTGCCGCCGACGAAGGTGACATCGAGATCGCTCGTGCCCGGCCCCTCACCGTCGAACGGCTCGTCACTGCCGAACTTGTGGCCGGTCACCGCGCTGCCGCGAAGAATTACGTCGACGTCGGGCGGCGTCGCGTCCTGCAGTACTCCGACGAACTCCTTGTATTTGTCCGCATCGCCGCCGAAGACAAGGCGAATCACGCGATCACGGATCTCCCGCTGACTGACTGGATCGGCTGCATTGGCGTGAAAATCGGCGCGAGTGTCCGACTCATTACGCTCCGCTGATTCGATATTCGGATTCTCAGACATGCCGTCCTGACAACGCAGAAACTATGCGATCACGGCCGAGTGGGATCCGGCAGCTCGGTGCTGCGGCGTCGGCCTCAGCTAATTGCCAGCTAATTCCGCGCGCAAAGGGCTGTTAATCGCCCTGTTTCAGCTTTGCTGGCGCGAACGCAGGAATGTTCAAAAACAGGCGTCAGTTCCGTTCAAGAAAAGACGCTCCCTCCGTGAGAGTTTACCGCATGCAAATACGACTACCATTACTCGCGACAACCCTCGCCGTGGCACTCGCCGCGTGCGGCAGCGACCAGATATCGGCGCCGCCTCCGCCGCCACCGCCGACGGGTATCATGCTCAAGGATGTGGTGTACACGCGACTTCCTTCGCCTTACTACCACTTCGAGTACGACAACGACGGTCGGATAACGACTGCCAACTTTGCGTCGGGTCTCGCCACGTACTCGCTGCACTATCAGGCTGGTGGACGAATTCAGGATATCGGCGTTTTCGCGGGGACCGTGCACACGTTGTTCTACACCTACGACGATGCCGGTCGAGTCGCCGCGATTCGGGAGCAGGACGAGACCACCAATAACGTCCAGCTCTGGTTTTTTACCTACGAAGGCCAGCAGCTAACCTCGATCGAGCGTGATCGCGCGGTGCCGGGCGGTTATATCCTCGAGCTGACGATGGGGTTCCTCTATTCCGCCGACGGCAACCTGTTGGAAATGACGCAGCACTATCCGGCGATCGAGGGGCTGCAGTCTGAGGTCAATCTCGTCGACGTATTCGAGCGATACGACGACAAGGTGAATGTCGACGACTTCGATCTCTTGCATCCGGGATTCTTCGACAAGCTCATCCTGCTACCGGGCGTGAAGCTCCAAAAAAACAACCCGGGTCGCGTCGTTCACATCGGCGATGGCGACCAATACACCATCGATAACACTTACACCTACAACGCCCAGAACCGACCGCTTACGAGAAGCGGCAATCTGGTTTTTGTAACGGGACCGAATGCGGGTCAGAGCTTCGCCGTCGACGCGACCTACTCTTACTACTGATCGTTGTTTTTTTCCGCCCCGTATTCCTGGCGATAGAAGCGGAGTAGCTCGAACAGGTACGCGATTCCCAGCGGGCCGAGCAGCACGCCAAGCAGGCCGAAATACTTCACTCCGGCGAATGCACCGACGAGCGTGATCATCGGGTGGATGTGCGATACTCGCCTGTAAATCAGGGGACGAATCAGGTTGTCGATGTTGCTGGCGATTCCGGCCCCGATGACGAGCATCGTGATCGCGGCGCCATAACGATTTTGAACCAGCAGCACCAGTGTCGCCGGAATCCAGACCAGCGACGTTCCGAGCACGGGCAAAATCGACGCGATCGCGGTGACCGTTCCCCAGAAGAACGGGTTTGGCAGTCCGACGATCCAGAAACCAGTGCCGACGAGCGTGCCCTGGACCACCGCGATCGACATCGTCCCGACGAGCGTCGCTTCTGTCACATTGAAAAACCGGGCGCGGAGGGCGTCGGCGGTGCGTGTCGAGAACGGAATGTACGGGCGAATCAGCTGCCAGGTGTTGGTATCGGAGCGAAGCATGTAGTACAACCCGAAGAAGGCGATCACCAGGTTGAGGACCGCCGACGTCGCACTCCCTACCAGCGAGAAGAGGCGCGTCGACAGCCACGTCGCGATAGTTCCGCTCGCCTTCGCGACTTCGGTGCCCACGTCGAGGTTCCCGATACGCAGCGCGGCGATTCGCGCTATGACGTCGCTGCTCTGTAGCGTACGGAGCGCGTCGGGTGCCTGCGCCACGACGATTCCGATCAGCCACGCCAGCGGCAGCGCGATCAGCAGCAGTGCAATCACCAGCGTGATCGTTGCGGCGAGCGCCGGTTTCATCACGCGCGCCAGCCGATCGTACAATCTGACGAAGATCACGTACAGAACGGCGGCGCCGAGCAAACCGCTCAGGAACGGGGCTAACGCGACGAGAATGACAACAGCCAGCCCCAGGATCAGGAAGCCGGCGCGATCGCGAGCGGTGGCGAGCAACGTCATTGAGTACTTGTTGCTGTCTCCACCCGGATTTCCTTAGCCAGGGTCTGCTTGACCGGGCAACGCTCGGCGACGGCGAGAAGCCGTTTTTTCTGCTCGTCGCTCAGCGAGCCCTCCAGCTCGATGTACCGTTCGATTCGTTCGATGCCGACGGATTCCGTGGCGCATCGCTCGCAATCCTCGGCGTGCGACCGCATTTGCCTTAGGGAAACCTCTGCCCGCTCGAGCGGCCAACCCTTTCGATCCGCGTACATGCGGAGTGTCATGGCGGTGCAGGCTCCAAGCGCCATCAGCAAGTATTCGTACGGCGTCGGCCCGGTATCGGTACCGCCGAGGGCGACCGGCTCGTCGGCGATGGAGCGATGGGAACGCGCGATCACCTCCGTGCGGAATCCTTCGCGGCCGACGCGACTCACAACCCAGCTGCCGCTGTCTTCACGTTTCGTCACGGCAATTCCTCCATCGTTTGATTTGGCGCTGGTCGCCGAGTTCTCTAACTCGCTTCACCTTCGAACATACGTGTCGAGGCCCGCCGCGGTCAGCATCAGGTTCACCACGTTCCGGAAAGAGACCCTCCCTCGTGGCCGGCGCGAATGCCGACAATGACATTGTCGTACCATCGTCTGCCACTCGTGTACCAGCGACAAGCGAGCCTCCGGACAATAGACTGCTCGATGAGGGCGCAACACCGCGAGACACGTATCCGGAGCCGAAATGTCAAAAGTAGCTGTCAGGGATCGACCGAAGACAACCAGTGCGCCGCCATCGCGCAACGCGATGCGCGGGCTCCTCGCCCTGGGCCAGAGTGTATGGCTCGACTATCTGCATCGAGGACTGACTCGATCCGGAGAGCTCGCAGTACTCGTTCGGGATGGACTGCGCGGCATGACCTCCAATCAGACAATCTTCGAGCACGCTCTGACTGGGAGCAGAGCGTACGACGATGCACTGACGGAGTTTGCCGTATCACGGATTTCTGGTCGTGAGGTTTTCGAGTGGTTGACCATCCATGACGTGCAGGAGGCCGCCGATGTCTTTCGCAAAGTTTATGACGAGAGCGACGGCGCGGATGGGTTCGTTTCCCTCGAGATCTCGCCTGAGTACGCTCGTCGCACAGACGAGTCGATCATCGAAGCACGTCGGCTGTGGCAGGCAGTCAATCGGCCGAACGTGATGATCAAGATCCCCGGTACGCGCGAGAGTTGGCCTGCGATCGAGCAGTGCCTGCGTGATGGAATCAACATCAACGTCACCCTGCTTTTTTCGCTCGACCATTACAAGGCCGTCGCCGAAGCATACCTGCGCGCGCTAGAGGCGCGGGTTGCGGCCGGCCAGCCGCTGGACCGCGTGGCTTCGGCGGCGTCGCTCTTTGTCAGTCGGGTCGACACCGAGGTGGACAGGCGCATCGCCGCGAAGGGTGACAAGCTGACCGGACTGCGCGGTCGAGTCGCACTGGCGAATGCCCGGCTCGTTTACGATGCGTTCTCAGACATCACCGCCAGCGCTCGATGGAAGGAGCTCGAGGCGCGCGGCGCGAAGCCACAGCGACCGCTCTGGGCCAGCACCGGTACGAAGAATCCGCAGTATTCCGACGTGCTCTACGTCGAGTCCCTCATCGGGCGGGACACTATCACGACGGTTCCACCAGACACCCTCGAGCTGTTTGAGGATCACGGCGTCATCAAGCGAACCCTTCCTGGTGACACCAAAGAGGCGCGCCAGATCATGAGCGCACTGGCGACTGGCGGCATCGACTTCGCCGACGTGAACCGGACGCTGGAAGACGAAGGAATCGCAAAATTCACCAGATCGCTGAAAAACATTCTCGCCGTCATCTCGAGCAAGCGACTGGTTTTCGGCTCGCACGCGGCGCACCGGTTCTAATGATGCAAAGCCGCGGTTTCGATCGACGCCTGTACATGTTGCCATTCGACCATCGCGAGTCGTTCGAGACGAAACTATTTGGTTGGAAGGGTACGCTGACCGCCGAGCAAACCCGGGAGATCGCCGCCGCGAAACAGGTCATCTACGACGGATTCCTCGCCGCCATCAGCGACGGCGCGCCAAGGGAGAGCGGCGCCGTCCTCGTGGACGAGCAATTCGGGGCCGAAATTCTCCGTGACGCCGCCGAGCGGGGGTTCATGACTGCTTGTCCCGCGGAGAAAAGCGGGCAGCAGGAATTCCAATTCGAGTACGGAAAGGATTTCGGGCGACACATCGAGAAATTCGATCCGACCTTCTGCAAGGTGCTGGTCCGCTACAACCCCGACGGTGATGAAGCGATGAATCGCCGACAGGCCCGACGCTTGAGCCGGCTCTCCGACTACCTCCACCGTACGGAGAGAAAGTTCATGTTCGAGCTGCTGGTGCCGGCGACTCCCGCGGAGCTGGATCAGCTCGGTGGAAATGTTGACCTGTGGAATCGCACTCGCCGTCCCAGCCTCATGATGCACGCGATCATAGAACTGCAGTCGGCTGGCGTCGAGCCCGACATCTGGAAGGTCGAAGGAGTCGACCGCCGCGAAGACTACCTCAACGTTGTAGCGGCGGCGCGCAGGGAGGGACGTGCAAGGGTTGGCTGCATCGTTCTGGGACATGGTGCCGATGCGGCGCAGGTTAAAACTTGGCTTACCACGGCGGCTAGCGTTCCAGGCTTCATCGGCTTCGCCGTTGGCCGTACCACGTTCTGGGATGCAATCCTCAATTGGAAGGAGGAGCGCATCTCGCGCGCCGCAGCCGTTGCCGAGATCGCGCAGAACTATCTGCGCTGGGTCCGTACTTTTGAGAGCGGCATCCGCGAGCGGTCTGTCGCCAGTCATTCCACGCCCGACGACGGGCTTCCCGCGACACCTGCGCTATGACCAGGGTTCTGGTGTGTTGCACTCCGGGCACTGGATGTTCACGAATGTGAGCCAGTCGATCACTTGCGTCCCGCGCGAGGGCCACTGCTCATCATCTACGCGCGCCATGGCAAAGATTTCCCTGTAGCGATCGGTGATAAAAATTGCTACTACCGGCCGCCCGGCTTCGTCCATCGCGGCGACCTGACGGTGCAGTCGCGCGTCGCCGTCGAAGGCCAGGGGAAAAGGAAATGACCACTTTCCGGTCCATTCCTCGAGCGGGCGTGCGGTGATCGCGAGGACGCGCGCTTCCTCCATCTCCAATTCGGCGCGAAGCTGAGCGAGCTGGTCCAGAAGTCCGGCGCAACGATCGCTCAGTGCACCATCGCCAAGCATCAGCAGCACGAGATTCGAGTCTGGCCGATAGCTGTCAAGCTCGAGCTCGCCGCCATCCAGCGACGGCAACGTCGCGTCGGGGAACAAGCGGCCCGTACCACCCGGGCTGCGCCCGTGTCCGGCATCGAAACCGACTTCGCTCTCGCGCAGCCCGTATCCCGTCATGGCTTGTAGGTCACAACGCGACCCCAGAGGCTTGCCGTTCCCCAGATGCCCTGCCGTAAACACTCCAGCTGAACGATCTGGCTGTGATCGACAAACAGATTTACTTCTGGCCCATAATGTTTGATGTACCAGCTGAATACTTCAGGATCGGCGGCTTCGAACATCACCTGCTCGAGACCCAGAGCGTCGATGATCCGCGCGGGAATGTCGGTGCGCCACGACCGAACGTTCTCGGTGATGCCTTCCGACTCGATCATTAGTTGGTACGCCCCCGCGTCGAGGAAGCGGCGTGCCAGTTGAATCATGCGCGCGACGTCGTGAGTGCCTTCGGCTTCCAGCTCCCCGGCCGAAGTCGCGCCGCCGGCGCCAAACTGAATGCCAACCTCGGGCTTTGCCTTCAACCCCATCCGACGAACTCTGTCTGCGAGTCTGACCCAATCGTCCGCGGGCAGCGTGATGAAGCCGCTCGACAGCTCGATGATGTCAAATCCCGCGTCCCTGCAGGCGCCGAGGTACCGATCCACTGCACGCTCGCCCTGGGTCAGCACACGCTCTATGAAACCGCCGGTGGATACCAGCACATCATGCTGATGACACAGCGCAATCAATTCGATGAGCTGGTCGTAGGGCAACAGAGTGAACGATCCACCCGCGAATTTGAGCGTATCGACATAGGCGCCCATCGTGTCCAGCACGTCGGATAGTGTGCGCTTGCCGGGTGCCGTGTAATACGGTCCGCGGATCTCGGTGATGCCGGCCGTCCGCGGCTTCTCCGAGCGGCCATTCCTGCGCAGGAAATCGAATCCGGTCGCTGCGCGCACAGTTTCCGTCCGCCCTTCGTCCACTCCCATGCTATCGTTGAGTCGATCGATCGTAATCGTCATGTCACTCTCCATCAGCGGCGCTCACGCCGCTGCTATCGTTGATGTTTGCTCGGGCGCGATCACGCGCGACAGAATCCGCGTCAGCTCACGCACGCGAATGTTCTCGAGGTTTTCGACTGCCGACGCCAGCTCCGCCAGATCCGCTGTCGACGCATGCGACACCGCCAGCCGCACAAACTTTTCATGCACGTCGTTCCACGACATCGGGTTCGTGCTGAAGCCCGGATAATTCCGTCGCTCCAGCTCGACTTGCCGGCCGTCGCGGAGCGTTACGATGACCCGCGAGAGCATCTCGTCGGGAAATCGACGTGAATAATTCCTGTTCGAATGAACGAAGACGCGGCAGAGCAGGTCCTGCACATCCGGGCGCTGGATTCGCTCCGCGTCGTACTGCTCGGGCATGACCGCGCCATCTATCAGCGCAACCGACATCAAGTACGGCAGGCTGTGATCCGCGTCTTCCTTCGTCATCACCAGAGTCTTGTCGCCTTCGTCGCCTCCCCCAATGATGTGGTAGGCGACATCGAAGACGTCGACCTGTACGGTCGCGATCTCCTCGGCAGTGAAACCGCCGAGTTGTTTGAGATCCAGTGCCGTCTGGATCGCGGTCTGCGAGTGAATCTCGGCGTTGAATTTTTTGAGGATGGTCGCCGTGACGCGCTCGAGATCCTCGGTCTCCCAATCGATGTCGAACGGTCCGGCGACCGCATCGAAGAAGCCCTTGTTTCCCTCGAACACTCCGAGTGGTCCGGTGATCCCGCGCCGCGCCAACAACGTCGCCTCCAGCGCGGCCGAGCCGGTAAACGGAGCAGCGAGTCCTTTCCAGTTCGAAAGTGCGCCGGTGCGCGTTACCCTCAACGCGTTGAGCGCAGTCCCGCTGATGGCGATGGCATTCGCGGTATGCTCCGCGTCCATTCGCATCGCCCGCGCGGATCCGGCGGCGACCGAGTAGGCGAGATGAGTTGTATGGTCGAATCCGCGACTGCGTACCGGGGCGACGTCGCTCAACCGACACTGGACCTGGTACGCGACTGCCAGTGCGGTGAGCAGGGTGGGTCCATCCGCGTTCGACAATTCGGCCGCCGCCAGGACCGCTGCCAGGTTATCGGACGGATGACAGGTCTCTCCGGGAGCGAGATAGCTGTCGTTAAAGTCCAGATAGCGTCCGAGCGCGCCGTTGACTAGGGCCGCTCTGTCGGGAGCGCCGCTTCCCCCGCCGATGAAGGTAGACGGGCCGTCCGCGCACCACGCCTTCGCATACTCTCTGACTTTGCGCACCGGGTCGGCGCCGATTGCACCGATCGCGCAGCCGAGCGTGTCGAGTATCCGGATTTTCAGCTGCAGTCGCGCGTTGGGCGACAAGTCCTCGTAACGACTGCGGGCGACGAAGGTTGCTAATTGCTCAACGACTGACACGCTGCACTCCATTCAGATGACTACTTCAGAATGGGTCGTAGCGTGCGCGCGAACAATGAACCGATCGTACCACGCACGACAACGGCTGTACGACCGTCGTCGAAGATTCCAGCTTAGTCGATGAGTCCTCGACGCTGTGCGTGGGTTACCGCTTCCAGACGGTTGTGAGTTCGGAGCTTCCGGTTGATGTGATGAAGATGATTGCGCAGGGTCTGCGCGGAGATACTGAGCTTCCTCGCGATTGTCGCCGGGTTGCTTCCTTCGGCGAACAGTCGGAGGATCCGAAGCTCCTGATGCGAGAGCGACTCGACGGGGGCTTCAGCGGAAGGTTCCTCGGTCAGCGCAACCACCTCTCTGGCGGCGTCCACCATCCGACGCAGTAGGTCCTCTTTGCGCTTCCGGTGCGTGATGTCGTGCAGGATCCGTACGAAAAGACGCCGTCCGGTGCGGTGGTTGTCTACGACGATTGTGGACACATTGACCCAGATGCGGTTGCCGTCACTTATACGCACGTCCAGGTCGAAGTTCGGGATCCCTCCAGACTTACCGTCCCAGTGTCGCGTGGCGGCTTCAAATCCGCCGGCGAGTGCATCGGTCCCCAAAGCGTCGCGTGCCTGAAACACGTCGTCGATGTTGCGACCAACAACCTCGCTCGCCGGATAGCCGAACAGACTCTCGGCGGCGGCGTTCCACGAGCAGATTTCGCCGTCCTCCGTAACCGTGTAGACAGAGTCGGCGGTGTGCTCGAGCAGTGAGAACAGTTCCGTCTCCAGCATCTCTCTCCTCGCTAGATGGCGATCGGAGTTTGGCCACCCACCATTCGGTTCACAGGCGCGGGTAGGAAGCCCGTCTCGCGACACGGTACAAACGCCTCATTGCCGCCGTGTGGCGCACATCCTAACCATACACAACGAGCAGAGCGGAGTCATCTATCACGAGCCGGCAGAAAGCCGGGCGCAAAAAACGGAGTGTCAACCAATGGCGGCTCACGAGGAGCTATACCCTCAAGCAACGGCGGAACTCGCCAGCGAGCGGAGGCGACTGGCGCCGGGACAGGCCGACGCGTTCCGCGCCTTCAGCAAGAGTGTGTTCGCGGAAGGTGCGCTTGATGTGAAGACAAAACAATTGATCGCCGTCGCGGTCGCACACGTTACGCAATGCCCGTACTGCATTCGCGGCCACACTACTGCCGCGATCCGAAACGGGGCGACAGGCGAAGAGATCATGGAAGCAATCTGGGTCGCCGCCGAAATGCGCGCCGGCGGCAGCTATGCCCACTCAATGTTGGCCCTCGATACCATCGCGCATCACCAGGGGAGCGTTTGAGATGGTCGTGATCAAGCGGGTATACGAGCGCTCACTCCCGTCGGACGGCCGCCGCATTCTGGTGGATCGATTGTGGCCGCGAGGCCTGAGCAAGCGCGCGGCCGGCGTAGACGAGTGGCTCAGGGAAGTCGCGCCATCCACCGAGCTGCGGGAGTGGTTCCACCACGATCCTAAGAAGTGGCCTGAGTTCCGGCGGCGCTACCGGCGAGAGCTGCGGATGCATCGCGCGGCTGTCGATCGGATTGCGAAACTGGCCAGACGCGGCCGGGTCACGCTTGTCTACGGAGCGAAAGACGAAGTTCATAACGATGCCGTGGTGTTGGCTGCCGTGCTTCGGTCCAAAATGAAATCCGCAGCCGATCACCACCGGCAAACCAAAACAAGGAGTTACAATGCCTGAATGGGATGGAGTTGAAAGACGCAGACAGAAACCCGGGCGGCTGACACCGCTGATGCTGGAATCGCTGCTCGAACTTCCTCGGCAACTGTGGCTGGAGTACTTACGGCGGGGAATCGCCCGCAGGGCGAAAGATCAACCCGCGGTGAAAATCCCGGGTCGCCAGCGCCTGACAGCGCAGGTCAACGTCGCTTCAGAGGAGGTCAGCGTCGCTTCAGACGCACGTTGATGTCGCCGCACCAGCCAGTTCAGCTGGCGCTTAATGCCGGAGCCGCTGTCTCTTGCCTGATGATTTGCCTCTCGGGCTCCGGGGCAGCGGGCGCGATCGGAGCCGGGAGTCGCTTCGCAAAAATCAGCTTGTCGTCGCCTGGCTTGTAATACTCACTGATTTTGCCGACCAGCTCGTAGCCGGTCTTCTCGTAAAACGCGATCGTGCCGCCGTACGTTTCCATCGAAGAGGTCTCGGCGAGCAGCAACTTTCCACCGCGCCGCATCACCTCCTCTTCGGCGAACTTCATCAACTTTTTGCCGACACCGGAGCGATGCATTGCCTTGTCGACTGCGATCCAATACAGATCGTAAGTCGATTCGGTGAGCGGAGTCTTTCCGAAGCACACGTAGCCGCCGACTCGCGACTCTTCCTCGCCCTGTTCCTCGAAAACGTAGGTGAGATAGCCGCTGTGCTCGCCCAGCTCGAGCCACTCGTCTATCAGCTCCAGCGCGGTCGCTACTTCTTCGGGCGTGAAATTGCCGGCGCTCTCCAGAATTCTGAAGACGCCGCCGCGATCGGCCGCGGTCATCGGCCGGATGATCTGCTTCATCCGGGGGAAGCGGGAAGCGGGAAGCGGGAAGCGCGGGCCTGCACGGAGTCTTATATGTGTATGGAACGGCCGAGCACGCCGAGCGCGGCTTCTTTCACCGCTTCACTCAGCGTCGGGTGCGAGTGCACAGTGATGCCGATGTCTTCCGACGTGCCCCGGTACTCGAACGCCTGTACTGCCTCCTGGATCAGCTCTGAGACGTTCGGTCCGATCATGTGCGCACCGAGCAATTCATCGGTCTCGGCGTCGGCGATGAACTTCACGAAACCAGCGGTTTCGCCGGCGGTGCGCGCGCGGCCGTTGGCGGAGAAGGGAAAGCGACCGACTTTGAACTTGCGCCCGCTCGCTTCGACTTCGTGCTGCGCAAGGCCGACGGTCGCGATCTCCGGCCACGTGTACACCACGGACGGCATCGACTTGTAGTCCATGTGCACTTTGTGGCCAGCCATCACTTCCGTTGCGATCACACCTTCTTCCTCAGCCTTGTGCGCGAGCAGCTTTCCGCCAACAACGTCGCCAATAGCGTAGACGTTGGGAAGATTGGTGCGCATTTGATTGTCGACTTCCACTTCGCCGCGCTTCCCCAGCTTTAATCCCAGCGCCTTTGCATCGATCCCGGTGAGAACAGGCTTTCGTCCGATCGACACCAGCACGTAATCCGCATCGAGGTTTTCCTTCTTTCCATCCTTCTCGATCTCGACGAGGATGCGATTCGCTTCGATCCTGGCATTGGTGACCTTGGTGCCGACGCGGAGGTCGAGTCCCTGCTTGCGGAAAGTCTTGTCCGCTTCCTTGATCAGCTCTTCGTCGTTACCGGGCAGAATCGTCGGCATCAGCTCGACGACCGTCACCTTCGCGCCCAGCCTGCGCCAGACCGAGCCGAGCTCGAGACCGATCACGCCGCCCCCAATGACGACGAGATGCTTTGGAACTTCCGGAATGGTGAGCGCGCCAACGTTGGACAACACTCGCTTCTCATCGAACTTGAGAAACGGCAGCTCGATCGGAACTGATCCCGTCGCAATGATGACGTTCTTCGCTTTGTAGGACTCGGTCTTCCCATCATTCAAAGCGACTTCGACGACGTTCCCTTTTTTGAGCGTTCCTTTGCCGCGCGACCACGTGATCTTGTGCTTCCGAAACAGGTACTCGATGCCTTTGGTGTTCTGACCGACGACGGCGTCCTTGCGCTTCATCATCGTCGGCAGGTCGAGCTTCACGTCCGCGATCTGAATCCCGTGCTCGGCCGCGTGCAGCTTCGCGAACTCGAAGTGCTCCGACGATGAGAGCAGGGCTTTCGACGGAATGCAGCCGACGTTGACGCACGTTCCGCCAAGCGTCTTGTCGTATTCCACGCAGACGGTGTTGAATCCGAGCTGGGCGGCGCGAATCGCGGCGACGTAACCGCCGGGTCCGCCGCCGATAATTGCTACATCACAATCCGGCATGTTTTACTCGATCAGCATCGCCGCCGGATCTTCAACCAGCTCCTTGACGCGGACGAGGAACTGCACCGCGTGCGCACCTTCGACGAGGCGGTGGTCGTACGACAGAGCGACGTACATCATCGGCCGAATGACGACCTGGCCGTTGATGGCGACGGGTCGATCCTGAATCTTGTGCAGACCCAGTATGCCGACTTGCGGGTAATTGAGAATCGGCGTCGAGACGAGAGACCCGAACACGCCGCCGTTGGTGATGGTGAATGTGCCGCCGGTGAGATCATCCATCGTGAGCTTGGCATCGCGCGCGCGCCTGGCAACTTCGCTGATCTCGCGACTGACTTCGATCATGCCCTTGCGATCGGCGTCCTTGACGTTGGGAACGACGAGTCCCGCATCCGACGCTACGGCGATTCCCATGTTGACGTAGTTGCGATAGACGATGGTATCGCCGTCGATCATCGCGTTGATGCTCGGGAACTGCTTGAGCGCCATCACTGCCGCGCGCACGAAGAACGGCATGAACGTCAGCTTGACGCCGTGCTCCTTCTCCACTTTCTCCTTGAACTTCTCGCGCAACGCGGTGACCGCGCTCATGTCGACTTCGTTGAACGTCGTCAGGTGCGCAGTCGACTGCTGCGACTGCAGCAGATTCTCGGCGATGCGCTTGCGACGCGTCGTCATCTTCTCGCGCGTCTCGCGCTCGCCCGGCGCGGCGCCGTTTCCACGCGGCGGCGAAATCGGCGCGCTGGGGCGCGAAGTACTCGGCGCGCTCGGCGCAGCCGGCGCCTTCGGTGCGCTGGTACCTGCAGCTAACACATCAGGCTTCGAAACGACTCCACCACGCCCGGTGCCAGGCACAGAAGCGATGTCGATCCCACGCTCGTCCGCGACGCGACGCGCCGCCGGCGACGATTTCACATTTTCGGAGTGTGGGGTTGCCGCGCTCGCGGGAGCCGGAGTCGTATTTGCCGTTACCGCCTCTCGCCCCTCGCCGCTCGCCGCCCGCTCTTCCCGCTTCGGGCTTCCCGCTTCGCGCGCCGACGCGCCAGCGGCCGCATCATCGAGCTCCCCCAGCACTTCATCGACCTTAACGACATCGCCCTCGTTCTTCATACGTTTGGCGATGACGCCGGCCTTCTGCGCCGGAACTTCAACCGTGATCTTGTCGGTATCGAGCTCGACTATCGTTTCGCCGGTGGCAACCGCATCGCCTTCCTTCTTGTGCCACTTCGAGACAGTCGCCTCGACGATCGACTCACCAAGCGGTGGAACCTTTATCTGCAGCATTCAGAGTTATCCGAACGTGTATAATTCATTGACTCGACTGAATATAACGCTCGAATAAACCCTTGCGAGGACTCACGATCTCGGCCCACGGCGGGCTCGATCAAATCGAATACCGCACCGATTTGATCAAGCCCGAGCCGCGCGTTGGCGAAGTGCGCATCCGCGTCCGCGCGGCAGCGCTGAATCACCTGGATCTGTTCGTCGTCGGCGGATTGCCCGGCGTCAAGATCATCCCGCCCTGGATACTGGGGGCCGATGCAACCGGCGTCGTCGACGCCATCGGCGACCTCAGCGTCTCGCCGGATCATGGCGTCAAAGTCGGGGACACCGTGATCGTGAACCCGGGCATCAGCGACTACACGTGCGAGTACTGTCGCGCGGGCGAACAGTCGCTGTGCGTCTCCTTCAAGCTGCTGGGCGAACATCTTCCCGGCACCATCGCCGAATACATCGTCGTCCCCGCTCGTAACGTGCGGCCGATTCCGAAGGACAAACCCGTCGAGCATGCGGCGGCGTTCACGTTGTCGCACCTGACCGCGTGGCGCATGGTCGTCACCCGCGCGCGCGTGAAGAGAGACGACAACGTGCTCATCTGGGGTATCGGAGGTGGTGTCGCCATCGCTGCGCTCGAGATCATTCGCATGATTGGAGCGACGGCGTGGGTGACATCCCACGACGATGCCAAGCTCTCCCTCGCCCGCGAGCTAGGCGCCACCCATTTTCTCAACTACACCAACACCGACGTGGGCAAGGAAGTGCGCGTCCGCACCAACAAGCGTGGTGTCGACGTTGTCATCGATACAGTTGGCGAGGCGACGTGGACGCAATCGTTGACGGCGCTCGGCAAACGCGGACGACTGGTGACATGCGGCGCGACGTCGGGCCCGATGGTGCAGATGGACGTGCGCCGCTTGTTCTGGAATCAATGGGACATCATGGGCTCGACGATGGGAAACGAGTCCGAGTTCGACGCCATCGCCGAGCAATTCCGCGCCGGTAGACTGACTCCGCTCGTTGATTCGGTGTTCGACATCCAGCAGGGAAGGCAGGCGTTCGAGCGGCTGCAAAGCGGCCAGCAGTTCGGCAAAGTCGTGATCAGAATTCCCGACTGATGACCGACAACACCGCGCAGTACACGCCCGCCGAGCTACACGCGATCAGGTCCGACTTCGTCGAAGGTCGAATGCCGCTCTGTCCCCGCTGCCACGTCGCAATGACGCGCCGCGAAATCGGCGGCGGCTCATTCGGCCTGGGTTACGCGCGGCAGCGCGATTGGTTGATCTGCGCCAAGTGCCGGAGGTCTGCGATCTTCGACGTACACCGCGGCACGCGCACCTAGTAATAACAGTGACCGAGGCCTCGGTCACATGATCTACATCCTCGGCGCTGATGGTTTCGCCGCATAGATGAAATCGTAGTAATCGCGCATGGTGAGCTCGGAAGCAGCCTCGTTATCGACGATGACTGTCGCGTCGCGATGCAGCTGCAACGCACTGGCGGTGATCATGCTGGACACCGGACCCTCCACCGCCTGCGCGATCGCGCGCGCCTTCGACTTCCCGCTCGCAACGAGCAGTAGCTGGCGCGCCTCGAGGATCGTACCCACGCCCATCGTGATCGCGTACACCGGCACATCCTCACGACGGTCGAAGAATCGCGCGTTGTCGCCGATGGTCTGCATCGACAGGGTCTTCAGACGAGTTCGCGAGCTGAGCGAGCTGGTTGGCTCGTTGAACGCGATGTGGCCATCACTGCCGATGCCAAGGATCTGCAGATCGATTCCCCCGCACTCGGCGATCCGCCTCTCATACCATTCGCAAAAAGCCGGGTAGTTGCTCGTCGTGCCCGAGGGGACGTTGATGTTCTGAGGCTGGACGTTGACGTGCCGGAAGAAGTTCTCCTGCATGAAGTACGAGTAGCTCTGCGGATGGTTGAAGGGCAGTCCGACGTACTCATCGAGATTGAACGTCATCACCCGGGAGAAATCGAGCTGACCCTTTTCGTACATCCGCACGAGCTCCTGATACAGGCCGAGCGGCGTCGAGCCCGTTGCCATTCCGAGCACTGCGTTGGGCTTGGTGTTGAGTAGCTCGGCGACCATCTGTGCCGCTACCCGGCTCATCTCCTCGTAGGTCTCTCTGATGACTACTTCCATGACGCGCCGATCTCCTGTTCGCTCGTTTCCTTGGAAAATGGCGCGATCCGGAGCACAATGGAACGAGGAACGGACACGATTCGGGAATAAATCACTGCATCGGCTGGTCTTTATGTCATAAGCAACGACAAAGGACCATGTCACACCACGATCACGACACACAACGATTCGACGACGAAACAAACACTCGTCCGACGGGCGCCAATTTCATAGCAACCGCTGACAGCGAGGACGGCATCGACCGCCGAGGCTTCCTCAAATGCATGGCATGGGCGGGAACCGCCACGGTCTGGGCCCTGAGCGGAGGAATTCCGACTTCGTTTCGACTGAATTCACTCGGCGCGCTGAGCGAATCACAGCGAAGGAGCGTTTTCTTCGCCCAGATCAGCGACAGCCACATCGGCTTCAACAAGGAAGCGAACAAGGACGTTACCGCGACACTCCAGGAAGCTGTTGCGAAACTGAACTCGCTACCCCAACGGCCCGCCCTCGTTCTTCACACTGGGGACATCACTCAGCTCGCCAAAGCCGAGGAGTTCGACACCGCTAAGGAGGTGCTGAAGAGCGTCAAAACCGATCGAATCTTTTACGTTCCCGGCGAGCACGACGTGGCATCGGACAACGGCGCCTCGTATCTGCAGCGCTACGGCAAGAATACGAAAGGCGGCGGTTGGTACAGCTTCGATCACTCGGGCGTACACTTCATCGGGCTCGTCAACGTCCTCAACCTCAAAGCTGGTGGACTCGGCTCGCTGGGTGCGGAGCAGATCGCATGGCTCCGGAAAGATGTCCGCGGCCTCTCGAGCAGCACACCGATCGTGCTGTTCGCGCACGTTCCGTTGTGGACCGTTTATCCCGAGTGGGGCTGGGGCACCGACGATTCAGAGCAGGCGCTGGCGCTGGTGAAGCGCTTCGGATCTGTCACGGTGCTGAATGGACACATCCATCAGATCATGCAGAAGGTGGAGGGAAATGTGTCCTTTCACACCGCAATGTCGACAGCCTTTCCTCAGCCCGCGCCGGGGACTGCTCCCGCGCCCGGTCCGATGAGAGTAGAGCCGGAGCGCCTCAGGAGTGTACTCGGCATTGCCGACGTTACCTTCGTGCCCGGTCGCAGTGCGCTGGCCGTCGTCGACGCGACGCTCTCCGGCCAGCCACCCGCGTTCGAGCAGGTGAGCCATGACGCAATGCTGCGGCGCCAATCGACCCGCAAGAATCTGGTGCTTGCCGCAAACGAGATCGGCATCGATAACTTCAAATTCTCGCCGGCAACTCTGGCGGTGAAATCCGGGACCAAGGTGACGTGGATCAACAATGACGATGTCCCGCACCTCATTGTGAACGTCGAAAACAGATTCAGGCAATCACCTGTTCTCGATTCCGATCAGCGATTTTCCGTGACTCTTACCATGCCAGGCAATTACAACTATTTCTGCTCCCTGCATCCGATGATGCAAGGCAGGATCGTCGTCACCTGACGATGGCCCAGGCGCAGGTCGAGCTGTTCGAGCGTTTGGTGATGCCTCATCTCGATGATGCCTACACCCTTGCTCGCTACCTCCTGCACGACGAGCACGATGCGCAGGATGTCGTGCAGGAAGCGGTATTGCGCGCGTTACGCCACATCGATGGCTTTCGTCACGGCGACCCGCGTGCGTGGCTGCTCACCATAGTTCGGAATTGCACCTACACCTGGTACAAGTCGCACAAGCGAGAGCACTCGAACCTGCCGCTTTCGGATGCGAACGCGCTCAACGTCGTGGATTCACAAACGGCAGACGACGCGACGATCAAGGCATCCGATAGCGATCTGATTCGCGCGGCAGTCGACAAACTTCCCGCGGAGCTGCGTGAGGTGCTGATCCTGCGCGAGCTGAATGAATTGTCCTACCGCGAGATCGCCGAAGTCGTCGGCGTCCCGATTGGTACTGTCATGTCGCGGTTGTCGCGCGCCCGCGAGCGACTGGCAGCCGCGCTTGGTCAAGACATGAGGAAGGTCGGATGACTTGTCAGGAATGT
Organism: Gemmatimonadaceae bacterium; assembly: GCA_035248505.1. Lineage (GTDB taxonomy): Bacteria > Gemmatimonadota > Gemmatimonadetes > Gemmatimonadales > Gemmatimonadaceae > UBA4720. Next base: position 37,258 of record DATFHK010000002.1, read on the forward strand.
CTCGCTAACCTCGCCGCGTACGCCGACGGGGAGCTGCCGGAGGACGAAGCCGCCGAGCTGCGAGATCATCTCGCGACGTGTGATGATTGCGCGTCCGCATACCGCCAGCTCGTTGAAGGATCGATGCGACTCAAGGCAGCGCTTACGCGTTACGAAGCACCGGATGTTCTGAAGGCGCGCCTGCGCGGCAGCCTCGCGCGCGGAGTGGATATCGAAACTGCGCGGCCGCGCTCTTTCGTTTATCGAAACGTAGGATGGCCGAGTTTGATCGCTGCCGCCGGAATCGTAGCGGTGATGAGCAGTGTGGTGACTTTGCAACTCTCCAACAAACAGCCAGGCGTCGCATCGGTTCAGAACGAGCTACTCGCGAGCCACATTCGCTCGCTGATGCCCGGACATCTCACCGACGTTGCGTCCAACGATCAACACAATGTGAAGCCGTGGTTCAACGGTCGCGTCAACATATCACCGGTAGTACCGCGACTTGATTCGCTGGGCTTTCCTCTCGTCGGTGGCCGTATCGATTACATCAATGGCCGCAGCGTTCCTGTGATCGTTTACACTCGTCGACAGCACGTGATCAACGTTTACTCATGGCCGACGGACGCGGCCGACCGCGATGCCAGCGCCGAGAGCAGTCACGGTTACAACTTCATTCGCCTGTCGCGAAACGGTGAGGAGCTCTGGTTCGTGTCGGATCTGAACAAGGCTGAGCTCGAGAGCTTCGTCAAGCTTTTCACCGCGAGCTGATCGACACGAGACTCCACGAGCCCGGCAACCGCATCGCGTTCAGTTGTATTTTTCCCGGATGCCATTATTCCGCATCCTGATTGTTGCGAGCGCCGTAGCGCTTTTAAGCACAAAATCCTTCTCACAGGTCGTAGAACGCCCGGTCCCATTCGATAACCACGGCCGGGTGATGGTGATGACGCCGTACATCGCCGATCGCGCCTCGCTGCGCGCTCCGTGGTGGCCGGTGAGCGGAGAATTCACCGAGGCGCGGATGTTCACGACCAACGACTCGACCTTCGTCCTTGCCGTGGGTCGCAAATCGGGAGTCGTCGAGCGGTACACGATCTCGGTTGCCGATCGCGATGCAATTCGCGCCATCGTCTCACGCCTGCCGGCTGATGTCATCGCTGCCAGAACGGACGCGCGCAATTCGTTCGTGAGAAATCAGACCATCCTTGGATTTCTCGCCTATGCGCCGGCATTTGCGGGCGCCATCAGTAAAAACGACGCCGGACGCGTGGCGGGCTATCTCGTCGTCGGTGGCGGATCCTTCTTCGCTGCGTCGGAGATCTCGCGACGCAATCTGATCACGCGACCACAGAGCGATCTCGCCTTCAACATGGGTCACAACGGCGCGCTGGCCGGCCTGGCGACTGCCTACATCTTCAAGGCCGAGGCGCGGGCGCAATCGGCGAGTGCGTTTGTAGGCGGTCTCGTCGGAACCGGACTCGGTCTTGGACTGGGAAGCGGAATGACGGAGGCGGATGCCGTGGCGACGGGTTTCGGCTCCGATCTCGGTGCCCTGATTGCGCTTGGGACGACGATTGCCGTCCGCGGCGATCGCGATTGTCCGCTTTCCTTTCCGCACAGCAACTCGTGCAGTGCGGATCGCGCCCAGGTCGCAACGGTCCTCGCCGGTGGCCTGGTTGGCTACCCATTCGGACTGCTTTATCCGCGAAACTCGAACTATCGCGTGACTCCCGGCGACGTGAACACGTTATGGTCGGGCGCTTTGGTCGGTGCGCTAACCGGAACCGCTTTTCTGAAGGAGAGTCCGAGTCAACGCACCGCGGCAATCGCTGTCACAAGCGGTGGATTGCTCGGCGTCATCCTCGCGGATCGGTTCCTTGTCCAGCGCGCGGATCACGGCCGGAGCGACGCCACTCAGCTTTTGTTCGGAACCACCGCCGGCTCGCTGATCGGAATGGGCATCGCCGCACTCGCCACTCACGATCACAATAACCCTCAGCCAGTCTTCGCTTTAGGTGCCATCGGTGGCCTCGCCGGGATCATCGGGACCGAATATTACCTGAACCCCGCTCCCGACGCCGGAAGATCAAGAATAAGTGTAAGTTTCAATACTGCTGGGCTTGCCGCGATGACTACCCGGCGGCCGGGCAACTATCCGATTCTTGAAGTGAGGTTCTAGTGGACAGCACCACAACTCTCACATTCGGCGAGCGACTGCAGGGAAGCTTCGAGCAGTTGTATCGCTACGTACCAGCGCTGTTCGGCGCGCTGGTAATTCTGTTTGCGGGCTATCTGCTCGCGCGGTTACTCGAGAAGGGAACCGAGCGCCTGTTCCGGCGCATCCACCTCAATCAGATCCTCGAGCGCGGTGGGGTGATGGAAGCCGTCGAGCGATCCGGATCCCGTGTCAATCCGGTTCGCGTCGCCGGCAGTCTCGTCTTCTGGTTCGTGATGTTCGCGGTGATGCTGGTCGCCGCCAACGCACTGGGCCTGCAATCGCTCGCCAACGTTTTTTCCGAGCTCGTTAGCTACATCCCGAGCGTGATCGCGTCGATCGTCATCATGATCGTCGGCATCGTGCTCGGCAGCTTCGTTGGCGGATTGATCATGGCGTCCGCTGGCGGATTGCATGGCGGTCCCACCCTCGCGCGCGTCGGTAAGGGCGGAGTAGTTCTGCTTGCGACGTTTATGGCGCTGCAGGAGCTGGGCGTTGCGACTGAAATCGTCACGACTGCCTTTGCGATTCTGTTTGGCGCGATCGCCCTCGCGCTGTCGCTCGCGTTCGGACTCGGCAATCGCGATCTCGCCGCCGAAGTCACGCGCAACTGGTATCGCCGCTACAAGGAAGAGCGCGATGCCATCGACCGTGACAATCGTGAGCTCGATCGGCAGCAGGGAATCGAGACCATCGAGGAGTACGTGCGGCCGCCGAAGGCGATCCGCGATACTGGACCGGCCGACATAGCCCGCCCGAACGAGTGAGCTCCGTCGCGGCGGCAGCAGAAGAAGCACCGACCGCGGCACCACCCCAAGAGCTCGCGAGAGCGCTCAGTCTCCGCGACGCAATCGCGCTGGTCCTCACCGTCATCGGTACCGGTGTGTTTCTCAAGGCGGCGCCGATGGCGCAGCTCGTTGGAAGTCCATCCAGGGTTCTCCTGGCGTGGCTCGCTGCCGGTCTCCTTTCCCTCGCCGGCGCCCTGACTTACGCCGAGCTCGGTGCGATGATGCCGGAAGCGGGAGGAGAGTACGTGTTCCTGCGCGAAGCGTACGGCGATCTGATCGCATTCGTGTTCGGTTGGAGCTCGGTCATGCTGATCGCAAGCGGTGGACTCGCCGCTGTCTCCAACGCGGTGGCGCTGTTTCTCGCCACCGTCGTCAAACTCGATGGCGTCTGGATGGCACGAGATCTACATCTGCTCGGTCAGACTGTTCATTGGCAGCTGGGCGGTCAACAACTCGTCGCGGTCGCCATCATCCTGCTGTTCGCTGCCATCAACGCGCGCGGACTCGAGCTCGGTGGGAAGGTTCAGTGGGTTGCAACCGTCGCCAAGCTGGGCGGCATCGCGATCATCGTGCTCGGCGCATTCCTGCTCTCGAAGACCGGGTCGTGGTCTCACTTGCAGAAACCGGTGACGGCGGAGCTCGTCCCCACCGGCAGCGGAGCGTTTGGCGCCGCCATGATTGCGTCGTTGTGGGCGTACATGGGTTGGTCGAACCTGCCGATGGTAGCGGGCGAAATCGAGAAACCCGAGCGCAACGTGCCGCGCGCCCTGATTTACGGGATGCTGCTGGTGATTGTCGTCTATCTCGCCACCAACATCGCGTTTTTCTACGCGCTGCCGTTCAGCGAAGTGCTGACGTCGAATTCGACGGCGTATCGAAACGCGCTGCCGGTCGCGTCAAAGGCGGCGCAGACGTTCTCGACGTTCGGCCCCCAGCTCGTGTCGCTCGCGTTCATGATCGCGGCGATCGCCGCACTCAACGGCATCACGCTGATGAACGCGCGGGTTCCATTCGCGATGGCGCGCAACGGATTGTTCTTTCGTCCGCTCGGCGTGCTCAGCGACAAGCGCGTGCCGGCGCGCGCGATCTGGTTCCAGGGATTGTGGGCGTGCGTGCTGGCGCTGTCAGGAACGTTCGACCAAATCACCACCTCGGTGATTTTCGCGGTCTGGCTCTTCACCGCGCTGGTCGGATCGTCGCTCTTCGTTTTGCGCCGTAAGCTGCCCGCCGCGCCGCGCCGCTATCGCGCGATCGGATATCCCGTCGTGCCCGCGATTTTCGTGGTGGTGGCGGCGTGGCTGGTGATCAACAGTCTTTACGCTACCCCAGTCGAATCGGCTGCCGGACTGGTACTGATCGCGATCGGCTTGCCGTTCTTTTTCTTTTTCCGCGCCACCCGCAGAGAAGTGCACAGCGAGGAAGAACCCCCAGAAGGCTAACTGCTTGCTGACGGCCAGCCGCCAGCAAGCAGTTTGTAGTTAATCCCGCCGAGAACGCCCGCCACCCGCGAGCAGTTGTACCTCCATGGCATAGCCCTTCCACTTGAGGGACGCATGCCTGCAAAAAACAACGACCTTCACGGCAACGTCCCCGATCATTCTCCCGTCGCTCTGATCCTGATCGACGTCATCAACGACATGGAGTTCGACTCAGGTGAGGCGCTGTTCCGCAATGCGCTGCCGGCAGCGCAGAATCTCGCCCGGCTCAAGAAACGCGCGCATGAAGCCGGAGTCGCCACCATTTACGTCAACGACAACTTCGGCAAGTGGCGGTCTGATTTTCGGCAGCAGCTCGATCACGTCCTCGACGACGGTTGTCGCGGTGAGCAGATCGCGCGACTGCTGCAACCGGGCAAGGAAGACTATTTCGTGCTGAAGGCGAAGCACTCCGGCTTTTACCACACTCAGCTCGATCTATTGATCGAGTATCTACAGGTCAAGACGGTTATTCTCGCCGGTTTCGCGACGGACATGTGCGTGCTGTTCACCGCGTCCGACGCTTATCTGCGCGATCTCGAGATCATTGTCCCACCAGACTGCTCCGCCGCGGCAACGAAGGAACATCACGACACCGCACTCGACCACATGTCCCGCGTGCTGCACGTCAACACTACGCCATCGACCGAGCTCAATTTTGAGGAGCTGCTCGATCGCGGCCGTCAGCCACAGCTCGCACAAAGCGCTCGGTAAAGTCGACGATTTTCTCCAGTCCGGGAAAGTTGATGCGCTCGACGGTGTCGCCCGGCTCGTGGTAGTCGGGATGATAGTCGGTGAACAGTCCCAGAACTGGAATGTGAATCGCCGCAAAGGATGCCTGATCGGAAACTTCACGCGAGCCGCTCAACCAGCGGTGGTGGAATACGAGTGGCGGTGACAAGTGCTCGACGCTATCGACGATCGTGTGGAAGCGATCGTGGTCCTGACCGCTGAAGAAGAGCAGATTGTCGTCGCGCAATCGTCCGACCATGTCGAGATTCACCATCGTCACGATCGAGTCGCGCGGTACGGGTAGCTGCCGAACGAAGACCTGAGAGCCGATCAGTCCCAATTCTTCGGCGCTGAAGTTCACGAACAGAATCGACCGGCGTGTCGGATGTTCCCGAAACCGCCGAGCGAGCTCGAGTACTACCGCAGTACCGGAAGCGTTGTCGTCAGCTCCGGGATGGATGAAATGGTACGTGCTTGCCGCCCCTGAGAACGTCGTCGACCGTCCGAGGTGGTCGTAGTGCGCGCCGACAATTACGTACTCGTTTCGTAAAACTGAATCGGATCCCGGGAGAATCGCGGCGACATTTTGCGCCTTGTCATCGATCGCGACGTCGAGCGAGTGAGTCATCATCGGTGACACGCGAAAAAACTGAAAGAAACTGTTTTCACACGTCTGGTTAGCGCACGACTCGCCCTTGAATGCGCCGGTGATTCCCAGCTCCAGATAGCGTCGCGCGATGAATGCGGCGGCTGAATCATTGCCCGGCGTTCCCGTCAGTCGACCGGCGAGCTTCTGACTGGCGAGATAGGCGATGTCGGCGTGCAGGCGCGATTGCACCGGGGTGACTGGCGTCCAATTCTGGTAGCCGGCGGTGCACGCGGTTACCCCGACGGTGAGCAGCACCAGCCAGGGCCTGGCTCGGCACGAACGAGCGCCGATCAACGGGGACTCGCCGGCCTCAGATCGTTCCCGTCAGGTATCGCTTCCGCATCGTCTCGGGATGCCGCTCGATCGCGTAGCGCAGCATCGTACGCGGCATGTCGCGATAATGTTCTGCCAGAAACGCGTCGAGAACCGCGCGATCGCGCTTGCCGACTTCACGAAGCATCCAGCCCACCGCTTTGTGAATCAGATCGTGCGAATCCTCGAGCAAGATCCCGGCGATACGAAGGGTTGGCCCGAACTGATCGCGCTTGATGAAATGAAGGGTGGCAACGATTGCTATTCGTCGTTCCCACAGATCCTTCGATCGCGCCAATTTCTCGAGCAGCGAGATCCGATCCGCGTCGAGATGGCCGCCCACAACCTGCCCGGCCGACATGTCGACAAGGTCCCAATTGTTGATCCATCGCGTGTTCGCCAGGTATGCTCGATGGATCTTCCGCCGATGAGTTTCGTTGCCACGCTTGTAACCATCGACGAGGAGAAGCAGGGCAACCAGTCGATCTTCGTGCCACTCCGACCGCAGCAGCTCCAACACCTCATCGTGCCGTAAGTCTCTGTACTGCTTGGCGATCGCCCGCATCTCCGGCACCGTTAGACCATGGAACCGGTCGCCTTCGCCGTACTCGCCGGGTCCGGTGCGGAAAAATCGCAGCGAATGTTTCGCGCGCTCCGGGCTACCTAACGCGCGGATGTCACGCCTCACTCCCGCCAGAGTCGTCTCAGAATTTTCTTTGATCGGCATAAGACTTTTTGCTATAATATCGGCCCATGCCGACTACCGTGAGTTCTTCCGATACCGCATGGATGCTGATCGCCACTGCACTCGTGCTGGTGATGACCCCCGCCCTCGGATTCTTCTACGGCGGAATGGTCCGCGCAAAAAATGCACTGAATACCATGATGATGTCGTACGTCGCCCTCGGCTTCGTCGGCATCGCGTGGGCCCTGATTGGCTATTCCCTCGCTTTCGCTGACGGCGGCGGATTCCTCGGCGATCTTCGTTACGCATTTCTGCGCAACGTCGGGCTGGATGCGAAGGGCACGATCCCGCACATCCTCTTCGCGTCGTATCAGGGAACCTTCGCCGTCATCACTGCGGCGCTGATCTCGGGTGCCATCGTCGAGCGCATGCGCTTCGGACCGTACGTCGCGTTCGTCACGCTCTGGTGCATCGGGGTCTACGCGCCGATTGCACACTGGGTGTGGGGTGGTGGCTGGCTCGGCAAACTTGGCGCACTCGATTTCGCCGGCGGCACCGTCGTTCACATCAATGCCGCCGCTGCTGCATTGGTCGGCGCGATCGTGCTCGGCAGACGCAAGGATTACATGCGTCAGGCGATCATCCCGCAGAACGTGCCATTCACTCTGCTCGGCACGGGTGTTCTGTGGCTGGGCTGGTTTGGCTTCAACGCGGGTAGCGCACTGGCAGCGAGTCCCGTCGCCGCGCTTGCCTTTGGCAACACCATGTTCGCGCCGATGGCAACGCTCGTCGTGTGGGCGCTGCTCGATCTGGGGCGCACGGGCAAAACGACGGCGATCGGCGCAGCCACCGCAATCGTAGTTGGCCTGGTCGCCATTACTCCGGCTGCCGGTTACGTCAGCCCATTGTCGGCGATCGTGCTGGGGGCGATCGCCGCACCGGCGAGCTACTTCGCGATTCTGTACAGATCGAGCACCAGGCTCGATGACTCGCTCGATGTTCTGGCCGCGCATGGCGTTGGAGGAACTGTCGGTGCGCTGCTGACGGGCGTTCTCGCGCAGAAGAGCTGGAATGGCGTCGCTGATGGCGCACTGTTCGGCAACCCGAAACAACTCGGAATCCAGGTGGCCGCGGTGCTCGCGACGATCGTCTACAGTACCATCGCGACGTTCGTGATCATCAAGGTCATTGGCCTGGTTGTTGGCCTGCGCGCGTCGTCGAAGGAAGAAGGAATCGGTCTCGACGTCACTCAACACGGGGAAGAGGCGTACAGTCGAGGCGAAGGCGCTATTCTCGTTCCCGCTGACGGACTCCAACTATGAAACTCGTCGTCGCAATCGTTCGACCGGAAAAACTCAACGACGTGCTCGAAGCGCTTTACCGCGCCGAGGTTCGCGGTCTCACCATTTCTCGCGTGCGCGGACATGGTGGTGAGACCGAGCAGGTCGAGACCTATCGCGGCACTACCGTGAAGGTGGAGTTGCACGACAAGGTTCGGCTCGAGATCGGAGTCTCCGATCACTTCGTGAAACCAACAGTCGATGCCATTCTCGCAGGCGGGCGCACCGGCGAAGTCGGCGACGGAAAAATCTTCGTGTTGCCGGTGGAGAAGGTTTATCGAATTCGTACCGGAGAAGAGGATCGTGCGGCTGTGACGCCGGTTGCCGTGGAGGAAGGCGTCGGCTAGAGGTGGGAGGAGGAAGGGCTCACACCTCTTCCCTCCAGCTATCATCTGTAAACACAGAGTCCAAAGGCCGCAATCGATGCGACGGTCAGTGTTTTTCCATCACTCCCGACTGCTACGGTGCCGCACCCGTTACCCGGATCAGCGTAAAGCAGACGGCCTCCGGTCAGCGACAAAGGAGCAGAGAAGGTCGCTGTTACTCCTCTCGCCGTAGCTTCGCCAAAGTTCACGACGACGAAAATTGATTCTCCTCCGCTGTGCCGCGAGTACGCGGTCACTGCGGTGTTGTTCGCCGAACCGACCGTCATATCTCCGCGAGATAATGCGACGTGCGCGTGGCGGAGGTGAATCAGTCTGCGATAGTGATTGAGCAGCGACGCCGGGTCATCAGTCTGCGACGCGACGTTGTTCGTCGCCCAATCCGGCTGCAGCGGTTCCCACGGTTTTCCGTTCGAGAAACCCCCGCCGGTCGCGGCGCTCCACTGCATCGGCGTGCGGATTTGTTCGTCGGGCTTGTCGCCGATCATGCCGATCTCTTCCCCGTAGTACACGAACGGCGTTCCCGGCAGCAGCAGCATCGCGCTCGCCGCTACTCTCGCCCGCGCGACATCGCCCTTCACCACCGTCATCACCCGTGGCTGATCGTGATTGGTGAGGAACGGCGCCCAGCGTCCTTCCGGCAACCCGTTCGCACGTGTGATCTCTCGAATGAACGACGCGGCGCTGCCCGTACGGGCGGCCTCCATCGTCCCCGCTGCGACTCCGAATTCGAAATACGAGTCGAGCTGGTCGGGATAGTACGTCGGCAGCGCTGCCATGTCCGATTCTTCGCCGACCGTGAATGATTGCGGCGACCGCGCGCGGATCTCGTTCCCGAATCGTCGCAGCACATCGTGCGTTCCGCGCGAATGCTGCAGAATATTTCCGTCTTCAACCAGATAGGGAATGGCGTCGAAGCGAAATCCGTCGGCGTGCATCGTCGTCAGCCAATATTTGGTGACGTTCACCATCTCGTTGAGCACGGCCGGATTCTCGTAATTCCAATCCGGCATTCCGTGCCAGAATACCCCCCAGTAATACTCGTCGCGCACCGGCGACCTGTGCCACGCCGGTTGGCCCCACGGTCCGAGCTGCGTTGGTTTTGCGCTCCTGAATCGATACCAACCGCGGTATCTGCCGTTGGGATCGAGCAACGCCGCCTGGAAAAACGGGTGCTCGCTGGATGAGTGATTCGGCACGAAATCGACGATCACGTGAATTCCTCGTCGATGCGCTTCTCGCACCAGCTCGCGAAAATCGTTGTCCGTTCCGTAATGCGGGTCGACGTGGTAGTAGTCGACGACATCGTAGCCGTGATAACTCGTCGCCTTGTCGATCGGCATCAGCCAAATGCAATTCGCGCCGAGGCTTCTGGTGCTTCGCGGATTTCCGTCGTTGATGTAATCGAGTCGCGCGATGAGTCCCTTGAGATCGCCGATGCCGTCGCCGTCGGAATCATAGAACGAGCGCACGAACACTTCGTAGCAAACCCCGTTTCGCCACCAGACATCTCGTTCACTCGGTGCCGCGGCCCTGGCCAGTCGCGCGGTCGATGCCGCACCAGCAGCGATGGTCGCGGCGCAGAACAGGGCGAGTAAGCGCCGCGAATGACACAAACGCACCCTCCACCTCCCATCCCTCATCCCATCATTTCGGAACAAGCCGCCACTCCGTCGACGACAGCTGGCTGGCTACAACAGGTCCGCCGTCTGCCGCTCGCCCATTGATCTCGATCAGCAAAACGGTATTCGGCGTCTCGCGCACGTGATCGATCAGCGCCGGCGTGATTGTCGTCAACGGAATTTTCGCGCGGCGATTCCAGGGTGTGTCCGGCTGTCCAGCGGCTCTTCCTGAATTCAGGTACACGAAGCGCTTGTCGGCCGGACCCTGCGTGAACTCGCCGAGAAAGCGCAGCGTCGTGCCCAATCTGTCCGGCGCAACTCGCACCGCGAAGTCGAACGAGATCGAGGTCGGATCGATGCGAGTCGGCGGAAACAGCTCTTCCTTGTGCGCCGCACCCGATTTCCCCTTCTGAAGCGCGAACTTCACTCCCGGCGGAATGCGGTACAGAGTGATCCGCAAAGGTATCTCAACCTCACCCCGTTTCATCGCTTGACCTCCCGCGCTTGCCCCTCACCTCTCCCGCTCGCAACTCCCGCATCCCCCGTCCTCCACCCCACGTTCCGCATCGCGCATTCTTCTCAACGCGGATCCCAAACCGCGACGCCGACCCGTGAATCCGCAGTGCCATAGTACAGAAGCCATCGCCCATTAAAGTGCACGAGCCCTTCGCTGAACGTGGTTCCTTCCTTGTACTGTCCGGTCTTCTCGTAAGGCTCTGTCGGTCGGATGAACGGCTGCTCCGATCGCGCAATCAACTTGATCGGATTATTCGCGTCGAACAGCGCCTGACCACCCGTATAAACTCTCTCGGGCAAGCCGGCCTGGCCGAATCGACCGCTGTTGCCCGCGTTGTAGATCAGAACTATTCCGCGATCGGTGAGAATCGCCGGCGGACCCGCCTCCACCAGCCATGAATCGAAATAGCCAGGCCGGGCCGACAAGACCTTGAGCACCTTCCCGTCGGAGTCGGCAAGCGGAGTCCAGTTTATCAAATCATCCGAGTTGGCGAGCATGATGTCGGGAACGTTGAAGTACATCCAGTACTTCCCGTTGATCTTCGTCGCCACCAGATGATCGCCCTGCTGCCGCGTTACGATCGAGCCGGACTTTGTCTCCATGCGCAGATATTTTCCGCTCTCCGCACGCGCGAATGCAGGACCGTGTTTCGTCCACTGCAGCAGATCTGTCGACGTTGCGATCGCCAATCGCGGGACGTCGCGATTCCACTGCGTGTAGGTCATCACGTAGCGACCATCGTCGGTCTCGACAACCCGCGGATCCTCGACGCCGCCCGTCCACTCGTAACGCGCCTGTTCGTCCTTGTCCGGATACAACACCGGCGCCGCGCGACGCGTGAAATGCAAACCGTCCGCGCTCTCCGCCAATCCGATGCGCGAGGTATGAAAGCCAATCTCCTGGCGGCCCGACGCGTCCTCGGCGCGATAGAGCACGTAAACCTTTCCGTTCCGCACGACGGCTGCCGGATTGAACGTCGCCAGCTCTTCCCAGTGCACGAGACTGTCGCCCATTGGCGATCGAAAAGTGGATGCCGCGCTCGGCGAGATAATCGGATTTACGTCGGTCGGTTTTCGAAACGGGCCGAACGCCCAGTCCGCCGCTTGAGCGCCGGCTGACAGCGGGAAGCTGAGAAACAAAACAAACGCGATCGAGGCTCTTACAGTCATTCTGTTACGCTCCATGCGCTCATTCGTTACCCGTAAGAGGGAGTCCGGCGCAGCGTCGGGCTTCGAGTTCCTGAATCCGACGAGGATCCATTCGTGCGCTATTCCCTTATTCTTCTCACGCTCGCCGCCCTAACCGGCGCCTGCACACAACAGCAAAAACCCGCTCCGCCGCCGCAGATCAAAGTCGTGCGCGAGACGGTTACCGTAAAGGACGCCGACGTCGAGAAACACGCCGCCCGACTCGAGCTCCAGCTCCTCGCCCGCGACGCCCAGATCGAAGATCTGCAAACCCGACTCGAGGACACCCGCGCCGAAGTCGTTCGCGCGATGGCCAAACTGCAGAGCGTTGCCAGCAGAGCACAAGCTGCATCCGCAATGGCTGAAGCAGAGGTAGTGCTGCAGACGATGAAATCGAACGCGGCCAACGATCCGCCTGAAGTCGCGCAGGTCAGCAGACTGGTGAAACAGAGCTCCACCGAGTTCGACAAGCAGAACTACGGCGGCGCTCTTTACCTCGCCAATCAGGCGAAGACCGTAGCTTCTTCATATCGCGGCCGACTCGGCATGAATCGCGGCGAAGCGAGACCGGGCGAGACGCTCTTTGCGGTGCCGATCAAGCTGCAGACATCAACCAAGGGCAACGTTCGCGAAGGTCCTGGCACCAACTTCAACGTTTCGTTCTCAGCAGATCCGGGCACCGCGCTCACGGCTTACTCTTACGCCGACGAGTGGATTCGCATCTCTGACGACAGCGGCAGAAGCGGGTGGATTCACCGCACGCTGGTCAGCCGGCCGGACAGCTCGAACTAGTACTCAGCCAGTCTTGGCAAGTCTGCGGGCGCGCACCGTACGGTCGCGCCCTTCTCTTTTCGCCTGATAGAGTGCTTCGTCGGCGACGGCGATGATCGCTTCGGCATCGTCGGCGTCTTCGGGGAATGTGGCGACGCCGATGCTGAGCGTCATCTTGCGTCCATTGAACTTCTTCGCCGCAATGCGCGCGCGAATGTGCTCGGCGGTGTCCATCGCGTCAGACACCGGAGTGTCGGGCAGCACGATCACGAATTCCTCACCACCATAGCGCGCGCAGCAGTCGACCTTGCGCGTTGAGTCGCGCATGATCTCGGAGATCGTCTGCAGGACTTCGTCGCCCGCGGGATGTCCAAACGCGTCGTTGTATTGCTTGAAGTGGTCGACGTCGCCAACGAGTACCGAGAATCCTTTGCGCTCCTTGCGGAAGCGCGAGACTTCGTCGTCCAGCCGCTTCATTAGTGAGCGGTGGTTCGACAGACCGGTGAGGCTGTCCGTTGTCGACAGCAGCTCGAGCTCCTCGTTCTTCTTGCGCAGCGTCTCGTTGATGCGATCGAGCTCGGCGCGGCCATCGCGCAGTCGATACACCATGTGATTGAAGACGTCGGTGAGATAACCGATCTCACCACCGCCCGGTGCCGCCGGCAAGTCGACCGTGAGATCACCCGCGGCAACCTCGCCCGCTGCTTTGGTGAGTCGATCCAGTGGTCGCGCAATCAGGCGGCCCAGACGATACGCCGCCAGCGTGACGGCGATGAGCAGGAATACGATCACACCGAGCGCGACGTCGCGGAACCGACGCACCTGCAGATAAGCTGCTTCGGCTGATTGCTCCGCCAGCACTGCCCAGTTTACCTGCGGAACGTACTCCAGCGTTCCGATGACGTCGCGATCGCGGAAACTCGTATACTCGAACGGGGCCCGCGCGCGTTCACGCAGCTTCTTCATCGCCGGTGCCGGCATCGGATTCCTGACCAGCGCTTCGTTGACACCGTCGGAGCTGGCGATCAGTGAGCCGTGGGTGTTGACGAGATGAATCGCACCGGTGCTGTCCGGTGCAAAGGAGCGCAGCAGCAGCTGCACAGGTGCGAGATTGAGCTCGGCGGCAAAGGCGCCGAGCAGACGTCCGTCAGCGCGCTGGGCGGGGACCGCGATGATCAGCTTCGCCCGCTTGGCGACGGGATCCCAATAAGGATCACCGACGATCTGATTGTCGGATTTGAGTGCCTGCTGCCAATCCGCGGGGAGCGGGACTTTGGTCGCTTCAGGTGCGCTGGTGGCAACGACGTTTCCATCCAGATCGAGGACCATCAGCTTCTCGAAATCGCTGAACCGCTCGTGCAGTGAAACCAGATAATCGCGCAGCCGGCCTTCAGTCGGAGAACTCGGCGCGCGGTTGCTGCGGTCGAGCGTGAAGACGACTTCGTCCGATCCAGCGAAGACGCGCAAATCATAAAGTCTCTCTCTCAGCCAGACGCCCGTCGCGCGCGCACTTTGCGCGCTGCCGGAGAGAAGATCTTCGTTGATTTTCTTTTCCAGCGCCCGGCGATTTTGCGCGTAGAAGACGCCAAGCATGGTGCCCGCGGGAAGGAGGGCAGCGGCAACAGCGAATGCGAGAATCCTGCTGCGCAGGCTCTCGAAGCGAGGGAAGGGAACGGGGAATTTCGCACGTGCGCGCGGCGTGATCTGCGACGCGGGCTTCGCGGCGTTAATCGTTCCTGGTTCGGCTGTGGTTGCGGGCATCGTCTATAGACGATTCAGCCCTTCCTGAGCTACCGCGTTCCTGGCGGAACATTCGAGGCGAGACGCCAATTGCAGTGTTACGCCACCAAGCAAACACTTGACCACATTTTGCAGCACAAAAATGCTATCGATATCGGATGAGCTAGTCGAGGTTAAGCCGTTCCAATACCGCCAGTTACGTGAACGACCTCGGTTTGCGTCGTCGACCGACAAACGTGGACGACAGCGGCTAGCTCAGCGGTTGAAAATAAATGTGTGCTCAAAACGGTGCCGTCGCCCGCTGCTATGCGCCCCAACAAGCTCAGCCGCAATCGCCGCGAATGGCATCCCGTTCGCCCCGTAGGCGAGCGCGAAAAAGATGCGGTCATCCAGCTGCGGATGCGTTCCTATGAATGGCAGACTGTCCTCCGTTTCGCCGAAAGTCCCAGCCCACGCGAACGCGACCTCCATTTCGATGCGCGGGAATAATCGCTGTGCCTTCTTCAATAACCCGCGCGCCTTCGCGGTGACGCGACGGTCGCGCGCGCTGGGATCGCGAAACGGATCGTCGAGTCCACCAACGACAATCCGATTGTCTTCCGTCGTTCGCAGGTAGAGATAAGGTCGGCTCGATTCCCAGATCAGAGAGCGATCCGGCCAGCCGTCAAACGAACTCACTGGTTCTGTCGCAATCGCGTAGGTGCTGTGAAGCTTCGCCACTTTCTTCGGCAGCAATTGCTCGCCTTCATAACCGCTGGCGACGACCACTCGCTGTGCACTGATGTCTCCGCGATCCGTTACGACTTTGACATGATCGCTCCTGGCAGTGATGCGTTTCACCGACGTCCGTCCGCACACCACAGTGCCGCGCTCCTGAGCTCGCTCGAACAAAGCTCTGCTCAACCGCCACGGGTCGACTTCGGCTCCAGCACTATTCCGTAATGCCGCCGGAGCAGAAAAGTCGACGACGCTTTTCAGATCGGTTTTGCTCAACAGCTCGCACGGCAATCCAGTCGCGCGTCGAGCCTCGTATTCCTTCGCGAACGCTTTCGCGTCCTTCGCCGACGACGCGAAATACACGGTCGGCCTCTCCCGAAAACCGACGTCAGTCGGGAGGGAGCGGCAAATGCGACCGATCGACTTCACCCCGTCGAGCGCCGCGTGATATGCGTCTTTCGCTCTTTCGGCACCAATTTTCTCAGTGAGCTTCGTGAGCGGTTCGTCGAGATCGTACTGCAGCAGCGCCGTCGATGCCGACGTCGATCCAAGTCCCGGCTGACGCTTGTCAACAACGAGGACGGAGCGCCCCCCACCGCTCAGTGCATCTGCGCACAGCGCCCCCGTGATCCCGCCCCCAATGACGACGACGTCGCAGGACACATCTCCAGCAAGCGGTGCCGCGACATCACCCAACCCATTGCGAAGCAGCCAAAACGGCCGCGGCGAGATCAGATCCATTCAGCCGTTCCGCATCCCCATTCCGCATCCCTCTACTCCCATTCAGACAATCGCTTCAACGCCTTCAATCGCTCAGTGCGTCCGATCCGCGCTTTGTTCACCGCTTCCTTCAGCCAGTTTACCGACTGATCATAAACGTCGCGATTGACTGGATACGGATGCCCGTCCTTCCCACCGTGCGCGAAGCTGAAACGAGCCGGATCGCGCATACTCGCGGGCGATCCATAGACGACTTCCGACACGAGCGCGAGTGCGCGCACCGATTTCGGCCCCACGCCTGGAATCGCCAGCAGCTGCTCGTAATTCTGCGGACTCGCCTCGTACGTGCTCAACAAAACTTTTCGCAGGTGCGCCGGGTTGATGTCTTCCTGAATATCGACCCAATGTCGTTTCGGCAGTTCCATCGAGATCACGCGCACGATTTCCCGATCGACCACTCTTGGCTCCTGCCGCGCGAAATCGGTCGAGACGTTCCTCGCCGCTGATGATTCAGATGCAACCATGTTCAACACCGTGTCGGTGTGCGCGTCCGACGCGATCGCTGCGTGCGGCTCGTTCACGAAATCGCTGACGTGGGAGCCGAGCCAGTGGTAGCGTCGCGCAGTGCCCTCCGTGCCGCGCATCCCCTGCTGGACCACCGCCCATTCGCCGTCGCTGCTGACGAAAAAGCTGTGATGATAGATTCCGAACCCATCCTGGATCGCGGCTGAATCGACCTTGGCCGCCATGCGGCTGTTGTAGGCGAGTCGCGCGCCGTCGACTCCGGCACGTTCGCCGTAGTCGATCAGTTCGATCGGAGTCCGCCGCGAAGTTTTTCCTTTACCGCCGGCGACGAAGATCCCAATTTCGTTGTGTCGTTTGGCGAGTCCTTCCTTGAGCGCTCCGCAGACCGTAGTTGTGACTCCGCTCGAGTGCCAATCGAAGCCGAGGACGCAGCCGAACGCCTGGAACCAATGAGGATCCGATAGGCGGCGCAGAAACTCAGCTCTGCCGTGCTCGAGAACCATCACCTCAGCTATAGCTGGAGCAAGCTCAACCATACGACTGAAGAGCCATTTCGGCGCCTTTCCACCATGCAGCGGAAGTGTAGCGCTACCAACGCGTTGCGGCATAGCTCAGCAGTGTAAGTGAGGGTTTCGAGGTTGGCAAAACGAATGTATATTGGGAGGCAATTCGGAACAAATTCACGCGGTGATCATCGGAGCCCCTAGTCGTCTCCGGTAGTCTATCGCACCCGTCATTATTTGCTACCTGCGAGGGGTCTTAATTGAAACGTGAATACGTGAAGAACGGATTGATTGGCGTGCTGGCGCTCCTTTGCGTCGCGTCGCGTTTTACGCCTGGTGCTAACCCGACTCCACTACTTTCAGGACCTCAGGTTCTGATGGCAGCGGTAAGTACCAGCGATTCGGTTGCAACGCCGGCTTCGACAGAAGCAAAGTCGGGCGTTGCCACAAAGATCGACTCCGCTATTCACGCATTCGCATCGGCGGTCGGCCCGCTCAGCAGCCCCAAGGCACTCGCGACGGCGTTTAGCAGCTACTTTGCCTACGCGACGGCTCATCCGAGCGACGTAAAAAAGCCGTTTCTTTACTTCGTTGATTACGGTCTGCCCAGCACTCAGCCGCGCGGCTACGTCTTCGACATGAAGAAGTTGTCGGTTGTCGAGGGACCGTTCACCGTTGCACACGGCCGTGGTTCATCGACTTCGCGCTATGGAATTCCGACCAGGTTCTCCAACGGATTCGGCAGCGCGATGACATCGCTCGGTCTCTACGTCGCGCAGGAGCTGTACAATTTCACTGGTCATACCGGTGGTGCTGCCTACAGCTCGGTGGGTCTGCGTCTGCAGGGCGTGACGCCCGGTTTCAACGACAACGCTCGCGCGCGTGGCGTGGTTGCGCATGGCGCGCCGTATGTAAGCCCATCGAAAGCTGGTCGCAGCGAAGGTTGCCCGGCGATGGAAGAACAGCGCGCCGAGCGTGTGTTGCCCGAGCTTGCCAACGGTGGAATGGTTTACCTCTTCTCACCGAACTCCAACCTCGTCGATACCGCCAACTGAGCTGATTAGCTTGACTGCGCATATGTAGCTCGCAGCTTGCGAGCAACTCGGCGCAGATGACTTCGACAAATCCACTGAACTTCGAAAAGCCAGCGAACGGCTACTTATGGCCGCGCTGGCTTTTTTTGCGTTCGCTGGGGCTGATTTTTTTCAGCGCATTCTATTCGCTCGCTTTCCAGCTCCACGGCCTGATCGGGGAGCAGGGAATTCTCCCTGCCGATTCCTATCTCCAGCAGCTGAAGGGAATGCTCGGCGCCGTCGAAAGAATCTGGTACGCGCCAACTCTGTTCTGGCTCAACCCATCCGATCCAGCCCAGACGGTCGTCATAACGCTCGGCATCATTGCGTCGATTCTGCTGGTGCTCAATATCGCGCCGCGCTGGATGATCGCGGTGTGCACGGTGCTCTTCCTCACCTGCATCGCGGCGTTGCAGGATTTTTCGTCGTATCAGTCCGACGGAATGCTGCTCGAGGCCGGCTTCATCTCGTTCTTTTTCGCGCCGCGCGGCATCCGTCCAGGACTCGCCGCGGATGATCCACCATCACGAATGTCGCTCTTCATGCTGCGGTGGGAATGGTTCCGCATCTACTTCGAATCGGGATTGGTCAAGATTCTGAGCGGCGATCCGACGTGGCGCAATTTCACGGCGATGGACAACTACTACCAGAACGGACCGCTGCCAGCGTGGCCGGGATGGTACATCCAGCACCTTCCGCATTGGTACCACGTCTTCACCGTGCTAATGACGTTCTTCGCGGAACTGATACTGGTGTGGGCGCTATTCCTCCCACGGCGCATCCGCATTGGATCGTTTTTCTTTTTCACGGCGCTCCAAATTGGGATCATCGCTACCGCCAACTACGCCTTCCTCAACTATCTGGTGTTGTGCCTCGGAGTGTTGTTGCTCGACGATCGATTCCTGGCGAGGATTCGATTCAAACCCGTCGACACGATTGTAACGGAGCCAACTCGTCGCGCGCGGGTGTTCCGACGAGCGGAGCTGATCGTGCTGGCGGTCGCTTTTTACACGACGATTGTCGCCTTTCTGTGGGGTGGATCGACTTCGTTTCTCGCGTTGCCGAGTCGACTGCTGGCTCCCTTCCGCATCGCCAACGCGTACGGATTGTTCGCGGTCATGACACCGGCGCGCTACGAGATCGAATTCCAGGGCAGCAACGACGGCAGGAGCTGGATCGCCTACCCGTTCCGCTACAAGCCACAGGACGTGACGGAGCGGCCGGGCGTCTACGCGCCATATCAGCCGCGATTCGATTGGAATCTGTGGTTCGCGTCGCTGGCGCCGTGGCAGCAGAATCCGTGGGTGGTTTTGACGGAGCAACGGCTGCTCGGCGGAAGTCCGAGCGTGCTCAAGCTATTCCGGCGCGATCCGTTCAACGGCAAGCCGCCGCGCATCGTCAGAACGATTATCTACCAGTATTGGTTCACGGATCTCGCCACAAAGCGGAAGACCGGGGCGTGGTGGAGGCGCGAGGATCTCGGCGCATTCAGTCCGGCCGTGCAGCGGGATTCGGCCGGGATGCCGAGTTACATCATGCCACGGTGATTGGCGGGAAGAGGGAAGGCGGAAGCCGTAAACGCGAAGGCGAGTCTGGGGCTCTGGCGCCGCGCGTGCTGATCGTGATGCCGGATCAGTGGACGCGCGCTCTGCTGCGAGCATCGTTGCGTGAGGTCGGCTACGACGCGGTCGGCACCCGCACTCTCCAATCGGCGATGCGCATTCGTGTCAATGAGCCCGATCGCGCTCCGCTCGCGTTAATCATCATCGACCAGGCTGCAGTCGATGATTTGCGCGCAGTACAGACCTTACTCGAGCGACATCACGCGCAGGCGATGCTGATCGCTCGACGGACGACTGCCACGCCTGCAGGACCGTGGCAGCGAGTCGTATACCGACCAATCAGCGTCGAGGAAATCGTTCGGGTGGTCGAGGATTTTCTCCCGCTCAGTGCCGAACGTCGCCATCCC
>DATFHK010000003.1:0-44956 GCA_035248505.1 Gemmatimonadaceae bacterium
GCGGCGATCGCGCGACAAGGCAGGAGCGCGTGGGACCTCGTCCGCCCGGGCATCTTTCTGTACGGCGTGGGAAGCGGACGCACGGCGGCAATTCAGCCGGAGCCCGTGGTCCACCTGCGCGCGCCGATTGTGGAGATGAGAGAGTTGCAACCCGGTGACACTGTCAGCTACGACGCGACGTTCCGCGTCGATCGGCCGGCGCGGATCGCCACGCTTGCGGTCGGATACGCCGACGGATATCCGCGCGCGCTCAGCGAAGTCGGCTCGGTTCTCGTAGGTGGTACGCTGGCGCCAGTTGCCGGCAGAGTGACGATGGACATGACCATGGTAGACGTAACGACAATCAAATGCGCGGTTGGAGACACGGTGACGCTGATCGGCCGAGCCGGTGATACGGTGCTGACGGTCGAACGCGTCGCCGATGACGCCGGCATGTCACCCTACGAGCTGCTGACGGGACTTCGCTCGCGCGTCGAGCGTGTTTACACGGGACCACGAAGCTGAAGCGCGCGGCAATCATTGTCCTCGACGGAGTGGGAATTGGCGAGGCATCTGACGCCGCCGCGTACGGCGACGTTGGTAGCGACACCCTTGGCAACCTGGCGCGCGCGTGCGGCGGCCTCGAGCTGCCGCGGTTGGAACGCTTCGGCCTCGGCAACATCAAGCCGCTCGAAGGACTGCAAATGCGCGGTGACGCCAGCGGCGCGTGGGGGAGCATGCAGCCGGCGTCGGCAGGGAAGGACAGCACCACCGGCCATTGGGAGATCGCGGGTGTGCATCTCGATCGGCCCTTTCCAACCTATCCGAACGGATTCCCTTCCGGCTTGCTCGACAGATTCTCCCGTGAGACTGGCCGCGCCGTAATCGGCAATGTCGTCGGCAGCGGAACGGATATCATCGACCGTTTCGCCGAAGAGCAGCGTCGCAGCGGCGGCTGGATTGTCTACACATCGGCTGATTCTGTATTCCAGATCGCGGCGCACGAGGATGTCATTCCACTCGCGGAGCTATACGATGCATGCGAGCTGGCGCGTGCGATGCTGACTCCGCCCAACGATGTGTCGCGAGTGATTGCGCGTCCATTCGTTGGAGAGCCAGGGAATTATCAGCGCACGAAGAACCGGCGCGATTATTCGATCGCTCCGCCGTCAGAGACATTGCTGGATGCGTTGGCAGCCGCCGGAATTGCGCGGGCGGGAGTTGGCAAAATCGACGATTTGTTTGCAGGGCGATCGATCAGCTCCATTCATACGGCATCCAACGCCGATGGGATTGCGCGAATCAAGGAATGGCTGGCGACAGCGCCAAGTGGGTTCCTGTTTGCCAACCTAGTAGATTTCGATCAGCAGTTTGGGCACCGCAACGATGTTGCGGGGTTTTATAGTGCGCTACGCGAGTTCGACTTAGCGCTGCCTTCCATCAATTCCCGGCTAAAAGAGGAAGATCTGCTTTTCATAACTGCCGACCACGGCAACGATCCAACTACGCCTTCGACAGATCACGCGCGCGAACGTGTGCCGCTGCTCGCCGGTGGGATGCGGGTCGTGCCGCGCGATCTCGGTGAGCGCACCACCTTCTCTGATCTCGGCGCGACCGTTGCGGAATGGTTTGGACTTTCTTTCCGCGGTCGCGGCAATTCGTTCCTTGCCGAGCTCATAGTTAGATGAATCGAACGTCGCAAATCCCAGCCTCTTTGAGGGAGGCCGCGCTGCGTGCGCTGGACAACGCTTACGCGCCGTACTCGAACTTTCGCGTCGGGGCCGCGCTGCGAACGCGGCGCGGCGAGATCGTCGTCGGTTCCAACATCGAGAATTCGGCGTACGGACAGGCGATTTGTGCGGAAACCCTTGCCGTTGCCTCCGCTGTCTCACAAGGACTCAAGGACTTCGAGGAGATTGCGATCGCGACGGAGGACAGCGAGCCGACGCCACCCTGCGGAGCGTGTCGTCAGGTGCTGAACGAGTTCGCGCCGAATATCAGGGTCTCGAGCTTCACCCGCGCCGGAAAAGAAGCGGTGTGGTCGCTCGAGGAGTTGTTGCCGCATGCGTTCGCGCTCAACCCTTCACGTGGAAAAATGTAGTGAGGCTTTCGCCATTTCTGCCGCGACTTGCCATAACCGCGGCTTTCCTGTTCTCGATATCGTCGTGCTCTGAAAACCTGGATAGCTCGGGTGTCTGCGACGTTCTCTGCCCGTCGATCGGCGGATCGGTCAAAACGGATACCCTGCTCGCCTCCATCACACTCGATACGACGGTGCAATCGTCGTCGGGCTTGGGCACTGAGCCGGCGCTGCTGCTCGCCAATCGTCCCGACACTCTCGATACACGGGTCGTAATTCGCTTCGACTCACTGCCGGCGAAGTTCATTCCAACTGGCGACACGTCGCAGGCCATCCAGAGTGTCGACAGCGCTTATATCCTGCTGTCGCTCGACACGCTTTCGATCAAGGGAAGCGATGTCGTCACCATCGAGGCCTACGATGTCGATACCACCGCTGACGACACCGTGACCGCCGACGTGCTGGCGTTGTTCAGGCCCGATCGATTCATCTCTTCTCAAAGCTTCACCCGCGCTCAGCTCACCGACTCGCTCAAGTACTACATCGACAACGCCACCGTTCTGTCGAAGCTGCAAAACGGCGAGCGACTCAGAGTCGGACTGAAAGCGACGGGCACGACCTCGTCGCAGCTGACCTTCGCGTCGACCGAAGGCGGTCGCTCTCCAATTCTTTTCTTCCGGGCCACGCCGGATACGACGACGGCACCACTGACGGTACTGCCGCTCTCCCAAACACCGGCCAATGAATCATTGGTCGCGCAGCGCCTTGCTGACTACACCATCATCGCCGAAGCTCCGCCTGCCGCGCCGCCAACCGTACTCAGCGTCGGCGGACTGCCACCGCGCCGCGTACTCGTTCGTTTCGACATTCCATCCAAGTACATCGATTCGTCGACGGTCGTACGGGCAACGCTGCTCTTGAATCAGATCGCGAATCCGGCGCTCGATCCCGGCGACACCATTCGTGTCGTGCCGCAAGTGGTGCTCGCGGGAACAGCGGTCACCGATCCGACGAAAGCGGCGCAGATCATCGCCAACATCTCGGCGGACACCCTCAAGCTCACTCCGGGGAACGGCGGCAAGATTGCCGTCGAGCTCGCTGCGGCGTTCAGCCTCTGGCGAACGCAGCCGGCCGATTCGCTGCCGCGGTCGATCGTGTTGAAGTCGCAGGCCGAAGCGACCTCACCGGTCGAGTTGCGCTTCTCGTCGAGCGAGGACATCGCGGCACTGCGTCCGCGGCTGCGAATCAGTTACACTACGCGGGTTCCACTCGGACTGCCATGAAGACTCTCTCGCTGATCGGAGTATCGCTCGTCATCGCCTCGGGCACTGCCACGGCACAGGGCGCGCTCAGCCTGCAAGGACTCGGCTACCCGGCAGGTGGAATCAGCACTCGCTCGGAAGGAGCGGGTTCGAGTCTCGCTGACTTCGACGCACTGAGCGTGACGACACCGGCGGCGATCGCCGGCGTCGGATCGTCGGCGATTTACTTCCAGTACTCGCCCGAATTTCGGCGCGTCACCACCGCGGGTGGAACCGCGAAAACGACGACCGCGCGCTTCCCGGTGGTGCTCGGCGTATTGCCGATGGGACAAACGTGGACATTGGGATTGAGCTCCTCGACTTTTCTCGACCGATCGCTGGAGACGAGTTTGAGTCGCACGGAAGTAGTCGGTGATGCTACCGATACGGTCACTGTGACGGAGCGGAACAAGGTTCTCGGGGCGATCAACGATGTGCGGTTGGCGCTGGCGTGGTCGCGCAGCCCGGTATTTCGATTCGGCGTCGGCGGTCACGTGTTCAGCGGCAGCAACCGCATCACGCTGTCGACTCTTTATCCCGACAGCTCCAAGTACATCAGTACTTCGCAAGTCGGCAGAGTGAGCTACGCCGGCTTCGCGGCGTCAGTCGGATTGGAATACCGTCCGTCGCGTGCGATTGGCTTCGCACTCTCGGCCAGAAAAGGTGGAGATCTGCGCGCAGAGTCGGGTGACACGACGCTCGGCACGGGGCGACTACCGGATCATTTCTCAGGCTCGATCACCTACGAGGGTCTGCCGGGGACGATCATCTCGGGGAGACTGGCGCACGATTCCTGGAGCTCACTCGGTTCGCTATCGGCGACCGGTATTCAGGCTTTCGACGGCTGGGACGGCGGCGTCGGCATCGAGGCCACCGGGCCTCGTTTAATGCAGCGTGTAATTGCCATTCGCGCCGGCGCGCGATTCCGCACTCTGCCGTTCGGCGCGCCCAATGTCGTTCAGACCTGTGTGCCGTCTGGTTTTTGCAGCGACGTCACCGAGAGCCATCGCGTTTCCGAACGATCGTTTGCCGCAGGGCTTGGAATACCGCTGACCCGGAATCGTGCGGCGCTCGATGTGTCTTTCGAGCGCGCAACGAGAGACGCCAATAGCGCTGTCAAGGAACGCGGTTTCATTCTGAGCTTCGGACTCAGAGTTTCGCCCTGACATGGCTGAATCGGCAAAGGCAAAGCCCGAGCTGATTCTCGTCGCCGACGACATACCGGCCAACGTGGAGCTTCTGCTCGATCAGCTCAATAGCCTTGGCTACGAAACCGTTACAGCCGTCGACGGACCGTCGGCGATAGCCGCCGCGTTCGAGAAGCATCCCGATCTTTGCATCCTCGACGTCGCGATGCCGGCCGGCGATCTCGGCGTCGATGATCGTTCGACCGGGTTC
The DNA here is from genome assembly GCA_035248505.1 of Gemmatimonadaceae bacterium. GTDB lineage: Bacteria > Gemmatimonadota > Gemmatimonadetes > Gemmatimonadales > Gemmatimonadaceae > UBA4720. Next base: position 4,759 of record DATFHK010000003.1, read on the forward strand.
GAGGTTTGCCGGCGCATCAAGCGCGATTCGCGTACGTCGAGGATCCCGGTGATTTTCGTCACGGCGTTGAATGACACCAGCGATCGCGTGCGCGGCATCGAGGCCGGCGGCGACGATTTCCTGACCAAGCCTCACAATCGCCTGGTGCTCGGTGCGCGCGTGCGAAGTCTGCTCAAGCTCAAGGCCGCGACTGATGCGCTGGAAGACAGCTTGCGCAAATTGCGTGAGCTGGAAAAAGTTCGCGACGATCTGATGAAGATGATCGTGCACGATCTGAAGACGCCGTTGACATCAGTGCTGGCGACGATGGAGATGCTGGCCGACGGAGATTTCGGTGAGGTGTCGATCCGTCAAAAGGGCGCGATAGCCGACGCCGAGACGAAGGCCGAAGACCTGCTGGCGCTGATAGAGGACATTTTGGAAGTGGCACGCATTGAGGAAGCGACGATCTCGCTGTCGCTAGCTCCGATTGCGCCGGGCGCGCTACTCGTCGAGCTGGTGCACGAGTGGGGTCATCGTTTTCAGCAGGAGCATACCACCGCTGCGGTGACGGTCGCGGATGACGCGCCGGTGTTCAGTGGCGACAAGAACCTGATCAAGCGCGTTTTCTCAAACCTGATTCAGAACGCGGTGACGCACTCGTCGCATCCTGTGCATCTCGATTTGTCAGCTCGTCGCGCAGGTCACGGAGTTTTGTTCACCGTGACTGATAATGGGCCGGGAATCCCGCCAGAGTACCACGAGGTGATTTTTCGCAAGTTCGGACAGGTCGAGGTGCCGCGCACGCCGCGCACACGGAGCTCGGGGCTCGGACTGGCTTTCTGCAAGCTGGTGGTCGAGCGGCATAACGGGCGGATCTGGGTGAAGAGTGCCGAGGGGAAGGGAAGCTCGTTCTACATCGAGCTGCCTGCGGACCCGGCTTATCTCGAGGTGCCGAGCGGGGGGCAGACGGCGGCAACTGCGGGAGCGAGGACTTAAAAGCGAACTACCTCGCTGTTAGCTGCCAGCAGCAGGCTTCCAGCTTCCCGCTGCCTACCAACAGACGGATCTCATTGCATACGGGCGAACTAAACGCGCCGTGTCTCTAACTCTGCCGCCATCCGTCCCGTCGCCTTCAGCGGGAAGCTTGCGGCCAGCTGCTGGCAGCTAATAGCAGGGTAGTGCGCTTTTAGAGTCCGCAATTACTTTGTCCTGATGACTCGCCCAACCGTCTACATCGAAACCTACGGCTGCCAAATGAACGTCAGCGACACCGAGCTAATGCTCGGCAAACTGGCGGATTCGGGCTATCAGTCGGTCGATCAGCCGGACGGCGCCGATGTCATCCTCATCAACACCTGCGCAATCCGCGACCACGCCGAGCAGCGCGTGATTGGACGACTGGGCGAGATCAAGAGCAAGATGAAGCGCGATGCGGTGCTCGGCGTGACCGGATGCATGGCGCAAAGGCTGGGTGCGCAAATTCTCGATCGCGTGAAGCACGTGAGCATGGTTATCGGGCCGGACGGATACCGCGAGCTGCCCTCGCTCATCGAGAGTGCGCGCTCCGGCGATCGCGCGACAGCGGTCGAGTTCGATCTCGAGGAGCACTACGAGGATTTCACTCCGCGCCGCTTCGACGGCGTGAAAGCGTGGATCCCGGTGCAGCGTGGCTGCGACTACAAGTGCACCTATTGCATCGTGCCGACTACGCGAGGCCCGGAGCGCAGTCGCCGCCTCGCCGACGTCGTGCGCGAGGTTGAATCAGTCATCGCGTCGGGAATTTCCGAGGTCGTGCTGCTCGGTCAGACTGTGAATTCCTACTTTGATGGCGAGCACGATTTCGGAGCGCTGCTGCGCGCCGTCGGGCGCGTTCCCGGCCTGCGCAGGCTTCGCTTCACCAGCCCGCATCCCAACGATTTTTCGGATTCCGTCATCGAGGCCATGGCCGATACTGCCGCGTTTTGCGAGCACGTGCATCTGCCGATGCAATCGGGATCGACCCGCACGCTGAAGCGAATGTTGCGGCGCTACACCCGCGAGGCGTACTTCGAGTGTGCCGCGAGATTGCGCAACGCGATTCCCGGACTTGCTCTAACGACCGACATCATCGTCGGCTTCCCGGGAGAGACGGACGAAGACTTCGAGGAAACGCTGAGCGCTGTGCGCGAGCTTCGATTCGAGGACGCGTACACCTTCAAGTTCTCACTGCGTGATGGTACGCCGGCGACACGATTTCCCGCCAGCGACACCATACCGGACGAAGTCGCCAGCGACAGGCTCGACCGGCTGATCAAGGTGGTTCGCGCCGGCAGTCGTGAGCGCAACCTCAGGCTGCTCGGCGAGCGCAGGGAAGTGCTGGTGGAGAAAGCGGCCAAACGTGGCGGGCTGCTCCAATCGCGCACCCGTGACTTCAAGACGGTGATGATCCCCGGCGACAGCTCTCTGATCGGCAGGTATCTGCAGGTCGAGCTGACTGGTACGACCGGGTCGACCTTCCTCGGTCAAATCGTCGGTCAGCGCTCAGCCTTGCCGCTGGCGGTCTAGCGCTCGGTTCGTTGCGCGCGAGTCCGAGTGATTCCGCGCGCGCTGCGGTAGGTCGCGACACTTCGGCAGCATGGGATCGGAGCCTGGCTGCCGCTAATCACCGGCGCTTATCTCGCCTTTCTCGCCGGACTGTTGGCGGGCTTCTCCGGTTTCGCCTGGGCGGCGCTTGTCGTTGCGGCGATCGTCGGCGCTGCCGGGTTGGCTCGAAAACGAAGTGACTGGACTAGCTTCGGTGGCCTTTTCATGGCAGCCGCGCTCATCGCCGTCACGTCGCCGACTTCCCCTCGCAACGCGGACTTTTCGCAAAAGTCGAGTCAGGATTTCCTGGCCAGAGCGCGGCTCCGCGCGGGTCGATCGATTGATCGCACCTTTGGCGACGATTCGCCGCTGGCGCGCGCACTGTTGATCGCCGATCAACGACAAATCCCTACCGAGATGCGGGATCGGTACGCAGCGGCCGGAATCATTCACATGCTTTCGATTTCCGGTCTCCACGTCGCAGTGATCGCGGCCGCGGTCGAGCTACTGTTTCAAGTCGCACGACTTTCGCGACGTGCTTCTCTCATTGGCGCGTTTGGCATCACAGCCGTCTACGTCGCCGTGATTGGTGCGCCGCCGCCGGCGCTGCGGTCGGCGACAATGCTGGGCGTCGCCATTCTTTCGCGATTGGGACAGCGGCCAACCTCGATCTGGGCGTCGTGGGCGCTCGGCGCGTTCGTGCCACTGATCGATCCACGGACAGCGCTCGATGTCGGATATCAGCTTAGCGTGCTCGGCATGTGCGCGCTTGTAGCAGCTGGTCGCCTCTGGAAGCGTGTGTTCGCCGACCGGCTTGATGGCGTGAAGGCCAAGCTCGCGCGGGAGCTACTGACATCGATTGTTGCCTGTGCGATCACGGCGCCGCTTGTCGCATGGGCGTTCGGCCGAGTGAGTTTGATTGCGCCGCTGGCAAATCTGGTCGCGGCGCCTGTCATAACACTGGCGCAGCCGATTCTGTTTCTCGCACTCCTCACGGCGCCGATTCCCGCGCTCGCGACTTTCTTCGCGCAGGCCGTCCATCCGTTACTGCTTGCGTTCGACTGGATTTCGTTCAGTGCGGCATCGACCCCGTTCGCCGCGATCACGGTGGGAACGACGCCCGTTGCCGCGCTACTTGCTGCCACGAGCGCAGTCTGCCTCATCTGGGCTTGCGCAAGCCGACATCCGACATTCCCGGCGTTCACCGGACTCGGCGCGCTGGCGCTCATGTCGGTGCTGCCGTTTCTGCCGATCCACCGAGATCGCCGGGTCGAGCTCGACGTGTTGGACGTCGGGCAGGGGGACGCGATTCTCCTGCGCACCGACAGCGGCCGCTGGGCAATATTCGACGCCGGGCCGGCGTGGCGCGGCGGCGATGCCGGCCGCTCCAACATCATGCCCTTCATTCTCCGACGGGGCGGCAGCGTCGATGCGTTCATCCTCTCGCATCCGCACACCGACCACGTCGGCGGAGCGGCAAGTGTGATCAACGCTCTCCAACCCCGCGTTTATTGGGACGCGGCGTTTGCCGGCGGCTCCGAGGCGTACAGTGCGTCGCTGCTCGCCGCGCGACAGCACAACGTTGAGTGGCGGCGCGTTCATCCCGGAGAGTCATTCCAACTCGATGGCGTGACCGTGTCCTTTCTTGCGCCTGACTCGGCGTGGACTGAGCGACTCAAGGATCCGAATCTGTCCAGTACGATCGCGCTGGTTCGGTACGGCAGCGTGCGCTTTCTGCTGGTCGGGGATGCCGAGCGCGAAGAAGAGGATTGGCTGCTGGCTCACTTTGCCGATAGTCTGCACGCCGACGTGCTCAAGGTCGGACATCATGGTAGTTCCACGAGCAGCAGTGATGCTTTCCTGCAGGCCGTACATCCAGCACTGGCGGTAATTTCGGTGGGCGCGGAGAATAAATACGGCCACCCGAACGAAGATGTGCTGCACGCGCTCAGCCGCATTGGAGCGGACATTCTCCGCACCGATCAGCTCGGCACGATTACCATTCGTACCGACGGACAGCGCATTGAAGTGGAGACGCAAACCGACAAATGGAAATTGGCGCGCTAGTAACGAAAGCTTTGATCGGCGAGCGGATTGAGCTTCCTGTGGAGCTGACGCAACGATATCCCGAGCTGACTGTCGCGAGCTACCGACGCGGTGGGCTCGCTGTTCGCGTTGCGGGCTGGTCGTTGGGCACCAGCAGCGCGGCCGCGATCACTCTATGGCGAACAATCTTCGTTGCGCCCGACGCCGCGCTCACCGCGGAACTGCTCTTGCACGAGCTGAGACACGTTCATCAATTTCTGGAGAGCTGGGCCTTTCCTTTCAGCTACCTCTGGCAGTCCATCCGTTACGGCTACACGCGTAACGCTTACGAGGTTGATGCTCGTCGCTACTCAGCGACCCGCCTCAATATCGCCGACAGGGATTCTTGAGTGGTTAAGCACACTGCGACTTCAGTCGTAACTATCGAGCGTTTCATCATCGAGCAGGAGAAGCTGCACCCGGAAGCCACGGGTGAGCTGTCCGGCGTGCTCTACGATCTGGCGCTGGCAGCGAAAATGATCGCCAACAAGGTTCGCAGCGCCGGTCTGGCCGACATTCTCGGCGCAACGAGTCTGCAGAACATCCAGGGCGAAACCCAGCAGAAGCTCGACGTTCTGGCGAATGAGATCATCATCAAGGCCGTTGATCACGGCGGTCGCTTATGTGCGATGGCATCCGAAGAAGAACCCGGTATCATCGACATCCCCGCCGGATTCCGCTGCGGTAAGTACTGCCTGTTGTTTGATCCGCTCGACGGCTCGTCGAACATCGACGTCAATGTTCCCGTCGGAACAATCTTCTCCGTGCTGCGCAAGATTACGCGCGGCAGTCGCGGAGAGCTGGAAGACATGCTGCAACCAGGGCGTCGCCAGGTTGCTGCCGGCTACGTGATCTACGGCTCGAGCACGATGCTGGTCTATACCACCGGGCAGGGCGCGCACGGTTTCACGCTCGATCCTTCGCTCGGTGAATTCCTGCTGTCACACCCGAACATTCGCACGCCGGACACCGGCAGATATTTGTCTGTGAACGACTCCTACCACAGCCAGTGGCAGCCGGAAGTGCAGAGTCTGATGAACTACTATCGGGGCCAGGATGGCAATCGGCAGCCGCTCAACACGCGCTACGTCGGGTCACTCGTTGCAGATTTCCATCGCAATCTCCTTGGCGGCGGCTTGTTTGCGTATCCCGCCAATCGCAAGAACAAGCGCGGCAAGCTCAGATTGCTCTACGAGGCCAGTCCGCTGGCGTTCATCGTTGAGCAGGCGGGTGGTGCCGCAACCGACGGCAACGAACGAATTCTCGATATCCAACCAACCGAGTTGCACCAGCGCACGCCGCTCTTCATCGGCAGCACCAACGACGTCGATGCTGCGCGTTCCATGCTCGGTGGTCACAAGGCCGCCGAAAGTCTTTCGCCAGTCGGATCGGTAGGAGCGTGACGCTCCGCCGGCGCCCGAGCCGGCGCACGTGAAGAAACGAGATCCGGGCGAGAAACTCTCCCCCTCGGGAATCCCGATAAAAGTCGTTTATCGTCCCGAGGACGCCGCCGTCGATTACAAATCGGACCTCGGCGACCCCGGCCAATGGCCATTCACGCGCGGCGTTCAGCCGAGCATGTATCGCGGGCGATTGTGGACGATGCGACAGTACGCCGGCTTTGGCAGCGCCAAAACGACCAACCAGCGCTTCAAGCATCTGCTTGGCGCCGGCCAGACGGGATTGTCGGTGGCGTTCGATCTGCCAACCCAGATGGGACTCGATTCGGATAATCCCCGCTCGCAAGGGGAAGTCGGCAGAGCGGGCGTGGCCATCGACAGCGTCGATGACATGCACGTTTTGTTCGAAGGCATTCCGCTCGACAAAGTCTCGACGTCGATGACGATCAACGCCACCGCGGCCACGCTGTTGGCGATGTACATCGTCGTCGCCGAAGAACGCGGTACCGCTCGTGACAAGATCAGCGGCACAATTCAGAACGATATCCTAAAGGAATACATCGCGCGGGGCACTTACATCTATCCGCCCGAGCCAAGTCTGGCGCTGATCGCGGAGGTGTTCCGGTTTTGCGCCGACGAAGTGCCAAACTGGAATCCAATCTCGATTTCCGGCTACCACATCCGCGAGGCGGGTGCGACGGCCGTGCAGGAGCTGGCCTTCACGCTCGCCAATACCATTGAATACGTCTCCCGTGCGATTGGCGCCGGTCTGGCAGTCGATAGCTTCGCGCCGCGACTGTCCTTCTTCTTCGCGGCGCATAGCGATCTGCTCGAGGAGGTCGCCAAGTTCAGAGCGGCACGGCGGCTCTACGCGCGCATCATGCGCGACCGATTCAACGCTTCCGACGCCAGCGCGCGGCTGCGGTTTCACACCCAAACGGGCGGCGTGACCCTCACGGCGCAACAGCCCTTGAACAACGTTGTTCGGGTGACGATTCAATCGGTGGCAGCGACGCTCGGTGGAACGCAATCGCTCCACACCAATGGCTACGACGAAGCTCTCGCGTTGCCGACGGCTGAAGCAGCGACGCTGGCGCTTCGTACGCAGCAGATCGTGGCTCACGAGTCCGGCATCGCGAGCACCGCCGATCCGCTGGCGGGCAGCTACTACGTGGAAAATCTCACCAACGAGCTGGAATCGCGCGCGACAGCGTTGATTCGCAAAGTCGACGAAATGGGCGGATCGCAGCAGGCAATTGCCGCTGGTTTTTTCCAGGAAGAAATCGCGCGCAGTGCGTACGAGCAGCAGTTGCGCGTCGAAGGCGGTGAGACGGTGATCGTCGGCGTCAACAGATTCGTCGAAGACGCCGAGCCACCGGCGATTCCAGCGCCCGACTACTCGGCGCTCGAGAAAAGCCAGATCAAGGCCGTCAAAGCGATGCGCAAGAGGCGGGATGCACGGGCGGTGAAGGAATCTCTGGCCGCGCTGGCGAGTGCGTCGCGCGATTACACGAAGCCGCTGCACTTGATGCCGTTGATCATTGATGCCGTCCGCGTGCGCGCAACAGTTGGAGAAATTGCAGAGACCCTGGCTGCCAATTGGGGATACTATCGACCGAACGCCTGACAGCACGAAACTTGAGGCGCACTTTCGTGCGAACTAGCTTTCGTAAGCTGTTCCCTCCCACGAAATGCCTACCTACGAGTTTCTGTGTCCGAACGGACACGACTTTGAAAAATTCTATCGGTCCATTAGCGCTGCGCCGCGCGAGCTGGAGTGTCCCGTTTGTGGCAAAATCGCCGAACGGCAGCTCTCCGCCGGCGCTGGGCTCGTCTTCAAGGGCTCAGGTTTCTACATCACCGATTACGGCAAGGACGGCAAGAAGCCGCAAACTCCGCCCACCGGCGGCGACAAGAGTGCGTCGGGCTCCGAAACATCGGCTGGAAAGTCTGAATCAGCCCCGGTGGGGAAGCCGGAGAACAAATCGACCGAAGCCAAACCCGCTCCCTCAGCGAAGAAAGACAAGGGTTCAAAAACCAAAGAATGACAGCCGCTGAGCAAATTCGCGCCGAGCTGATTCGCGCGGCGCGCGACATCGGCGCGCCCGAGGACGTCGAGCCGTTGCTCGAGCGCCCGCGCGATTCGTCACACGGCGACTGGGCGACGAACATTGCGATGGTGCTTGCGAAGCCGTTGCGCTCGAGGCCGCGCGAAATCGCCGAGCGCCTCCGCGGAACGATGAAACTGGACGCGGCTGGCGTCTCGCGCATCGACATCGCCGGTCCCGGCTTCATGAACTTCTGGATCGACGCCGGTCGGATTGCGTCCGGGTTGCGCGACGTCATTCGCGCCGACGCCGGGTATGGCCACAACGAATCTGGTCGTGGAAAGGTCGTCAACGTCGAATTCGTGTCGGCGAATCCAACCGGTCCCTTGCACGTCGGCCACGGCCGTCAGGCGGCGCTGGGTGACGCGATTGCGACGCTGCTGGAAGTGACGGGCTGGAAAGTCACCCGCGAGTTCTACTATAACGATGCCGGCGTGCAGATCGACAACCTCGCTGCCAGTGTCCAGGCGCGACTCGACGAGCTGGAGGGCAAGCCGTCGCAGATTCCCGAGGGCGGATATCACGGCGAATACATCCGCGAGTTGGCGGAGCGATATCTGAGCGAAGGAAAGGGAATGTCCGTCCGCGAATTTGCGATACGCGAATTGCGCAAGGAACAGGATCTCGACCTGCAGGCGTTCGGCGTTCGCTTCGACAAGTATTTCCTCGAGTCGTCGCTGTACACCGATGGGATGGTCGACAACACCGTACGTGCACTCGTTCACTCCGGAAAAACCTACGAGAGCGATGGTGCGCTCTGGCTACGCACGACCGACTTTGGCGACGACAAGGATCGTGTGATGCGGAAGCGCGACGGCACCTACACGTACTTTCTGCCGGATGTCGCGTACCACGTGACCAAGTGGCGCCGCGGATTTAGGCGCGCCATCGATGTGCAGGGCGCTGATCACCACAGCACGGTCACACGCGTACGCGCGGGTCTGCAGGCGCTGAACATGGGCGTGACGCCGAACTACCCGGAGTACGTGCTGCACCAAATGGTGACCGTGATGAAGCACGGCGAAGAGGTGAAGATTTCGAAGCGCGCCGGCAGCTACGTCACAGTTCGCGATTTGATCAACGAAGTCGGGCGCGACGCGGTGCGCTACTTCTTTCTGATGAGGAAGAGTGATTCGCAGTTGATCTTCAATGTCGATCTTGCCGCCTCGCAGTCGGAGGAGAATCCGATCTATTACATCCAGATGGCACATGCGCGCATGTGCGGCATCTTCCGCGTTGGTGGTATCGATCCGCAATCGATCTCCGCAGACGACGTCGATTTCGGAGTATTGTCAGAGCCGGAAGAGCAGGAGCTGATAAAGGCGCTGCTGGATTTTCCCGCGCTCGTCGAGGGAGCCGCCGAAACACTGGAGCCGCATCGCATCGCCAACTATCTACTCGACACGGCGCGACTGGCGCACCTGTGGTATCACAAGCATCACGTCCTCGAGCAGCCGGAGGACATCACGCGTGCGCGCCTTGCGCTAGCGCGTAGCGCCCAGATCGTGCTTCGCAACGGCATGCAGATTCTCGGTGTCACGGCGCCGGAGCGCATGTAGTTGCCCGCGTTTGCTGCGCTGTTAGGATTACTTTCACCAAACATCAAACCCTGACCGGATGTCCGTACTCGTAGTCGGCTCTGTAGCGCTCGATTCCGTCGAAACGCCGTTCGGCAAAGCCGATGACGTGCTCGGTGGGTCGGCGAATTTTTTCTCGGCCTCGGCGAGCCTTCTCACCAAAGTCAGCGTCGTCGGCGTCATCGGAAACGATTACCCGATTGACAAGCTGGAGCTGCTGAAAAAGCGCGGCGTCGACTACAGCGGACTGGAGCGCGCAGAAGGGCCGTCGTTCCGCTGGCGCGGCCGTTATCGCCACGACCTCAATTCGGCCGAAACGCTGGAAACGCATCTCGGGGTGTTCTCGCATTTCAGCCCGAAGATTCCGGAGAAGCTGCGGTCGTCGCCTTACGTCTTTCTCGCCAATATCGACCCTCGTCTGCAGCTGGACGTGCTGGAGCAGGTCGACAAGCCGAAGCTGGTCGCCTGCGACACCATGAATTTCTGGATCCAGAGCCGCCGGCCTGATCTGCTCAGCCTGCTCAGTCGAGTCGATCTCGTGACGCTCAACGACGCCGAAGCGCGTCAGCTCACCGAAAAATTCAATCTCGTGCAGGCGGCGCAGTGGATCATGGCGCGCGGGCCCCGTCACGTGATCATCAAGAAGGGTGAACACGGTGCTTTCATGTTCACGCAGAACTCGATTTTCTTTGCGCCCGCCTTTCCGCTGGAAAGCGTCTTCGACCCCACCGGTGCGGGCGATTCGTTTGCGGGCGGATTTATCGGTTACCTCGCTGCAACCGGGGACCTCAGCGAAGCCAATATGCGCCGCGCGGTCATCTACGGGTCGGTGATGGGCTCATTTGCCGTCGAGAAATTCTCGATCGATCGGCTGCTGACGATTACTCGCGCCGAGATCGACCAGCGTGTGCGCGACATGCGTCGGCTGGTCACGTTCGAGGTGGAGCTGCCCACGTGAGTGAGGACGCGCTTCGTTACGGAAGCGCCGGTGTCGACATCGACGTCTCGAATGCGGCCAAACAGCGAATTCGCAAACTGGTCGAATCGACCTTTACCAGTGGAGTAGTGGGCGGTTTCGGCGGCTTCGGTGGCATGTTTCGCCTGCCGCCCGGCTTGCGGAAACCAGTGATGGTGGCGAGTGCCGACGGCGTCGGCACCAAGATCAAAGTCGCAATCGATGCAAATCGGCATGACACCATCGGTCGCGATCTTGTCAACCACTGCGTCAACGACATTCTCGTTCAGGGCGCCTTGCCCGCCTTTTTCCTCGATTACATCGCCTTCGGCAAGCTCGATCCCGCCGTCGTCGAAGCGGTCGTTGCGGGCGTGGCGGCTGGATGTCGCGAGAATTACTGCGCGCTAATAGGCGGTGAAACGGCTGAAATGCCTGGACTTTACACGCCGCCCGATTACGACCTCGCAGGCTTCATCGTCGGATATGTGGAGGAAGATCGAGTACTCGGCGTGCATCGCGTTAAACCGGATGACCTGCTGATCGGTCTTCCCAGTTCGGGACTGCACACCAACGGATACTCACTCGCGCGCAAGATCGTGAACGATCGGCTGAAGCTGCGAATGTCCGACGCGTTTCCTGGCGGCGGTGGGTCTGTCGCTGATGTGCTGCTGACCGAGCACAAGTCCTATCTGCCCGCGTTGAAGCCGGTTCTCGACCGAATTCACGCGATGGCGCACATAACTGGCGGTGGTTTGCCTGAGAATCTGGATCGCGCATTACCGCCCTCGTTGGACGCAGTAATCGAGACGCAAAGCTGGAGGGTTCCTCGAGTCTTCGGGGTCCTTATGGAAGCAGGAAACGTTGATCAGTCCGAGATGTACCGGGCGTTCAACATGGGTGTAGGAATGGTGGTTATCTGTGCGGCTACCGACGCCGAATCGGTGTTAGCGGCGGCAGCGCAGACGGGGTTGAAGGGTTGGCGCATTGGATCGCTGCGACCCGGCTCCGGTTCGGTAATACTCAATTGAGGAAATAATCGATGCTGAATCGTTTGTTGGTCTCGTTTGCAACCGTGTCGCTGCTAGCCACGTCGGCGGCAGCGCAGGCCGTTGATACTCAGCGCTGCCCGCCAGGAACCGTTAATCAGTTCGGCGTTCCGGATCAGCAGCGCGCTTCACAGGATGCATGTCAAAAGGCGATCGATCTCTTTCAGTATCTGGCGCCGCAGTTGGGGACGATTATCGCTGGTGGTAACCCCACGTTGGGCCAGGGCGGCACACTTGGCGGGCTCGGTCATTTCTCGGCTGGCATTCGCGTGAACGTGCTGCAGGGAAGTCTGCCGCAGGTTCAGAACGTCACGCCCTCGGTGACGGGCGCGACGAGCACGCAGTTCGCCACCAAGGATCAGTACCTGCCGATGCCAACGGCCGATTTGGCGATTGGAATCTTCAAGGGCGTTCCTCTGCCACTGACTAACGTCGGCGGAGTAGATGTTCTGGTCAGCGCGTCCTACATCCCGGAATTCGACAACAGTGGTGTGAGTGTCAAGGTTCCCAACGGATCGCTGAAGCTGGGTTACGGCGCGCGTGTTGGCATCATCCAGGAGTCGCTGCTGACCCCGGGCATCGCCGTCAGCTACCTCGTCCGCGATTTGCCGACGCTGAACATGACTGGCGAAAGCAACGGCGATTCTCTGTACGTCAACAACTTGAGCGTGAAGACGAAGGCGTGGAGAATCACCGCCAGCAAGAGCCTGATCATGTTCGGTCTCGCGGCAGGCATCGGTCAGGATAAGTACGACGCTTCAACCGACGTTGGCGCACACGTTGCGGCTCGTACCGTTCCGCCAAGCCCGGCAGCGAATGCTGGTCCCGTCTCGATTTCCCAGAGTCTGACGCGGACGAATATTTTCGGCGATCTGTCCGTAAACCTTTTGCTTTTCAAGCTGAACGCCGAAATTGGACAGGTATCAGGCGGTACGATCAACACCTACAACACCTTTAGTGGCAAACAACCAGCCGATTCCCGGATCTACGGATCGGTCGGAGCTCGATTCGGATTCTAACGACGCCCGCGACGCAGAGTATATGCGTCGCGCGCTTGCGCTCGCCCAGCAAGGCTGGGGTCAAACAGCGCCGAACCCTATGGTCGGCGCTGTTGTCGTTCGTGACGGCGTGGTTGTCGGCGAGGGCTATCACGCGAAGTACGGTGAAGCGCACGCCGAAGTAGTCGCCCTTAAGGCAGCGGGTGACAAAGCTCGCGGCGCAACGATGTACGTTACGCTCGAGCCGTGTAACCACTTCGGTAAGCAGCCGCCGTGCACCGAGGCAATCCTCCAGGCGCGGATCAAACGGGTGGTCATTGCTGCGGCTGATCCAACCGCGTTAGCCGGCGGTGGAGCGCGACACCTGGCCGACTACGGAGTTGAGATAGAGTTCGGCGTCGAGGAAGCTGCAGCACTCGAGCTCAACGCCGCCTTCTTCTTTGCGGCGAAAGAAACGAAACGCCCGTGGGTCACGCTCAAGCTTGCGCTCTCCCGCAACGGGAAAATGAATGATCCATCGGGCGAGCGGCGCTGGATATCGAACGAGCAATCGCGCGGCGAAGTGCAGCGTATTCGCGCCAACGTCGACGCCATCGCGGTTGGCATCGGTACAGTGAGGGCCGACGATCCCCAGCTGACGGCGCGCGGCGCAATTCGGCCGCGCGTGCCGCCAATGCGTGTGATCTTCGATCACCATGGAGACACGCCGCTCGATTCGAAGCTGGTGCAAACTGCACGGGAGACGCCGACCGTCGTATTTGCCCACCGCCCGCCGGTGGCGAAGCTCGCTGCGCTGCACAACGCCGGCGTCGAGGTCTTCGAGGCCGAGGATCTGCGCCAGGCGCTGGAGGCGTTGCGCGGATTCGACGTCCACCATCTCCTCGTCGAAGGCGGCGCGCGCGTCGCCAACGAATTCCTGCGCGAAAAGCTGGTGGATCGCCTGATTATCTTTCAATCACCCATAGAATTGGCAGACAACGCGTTGAGTCCCTTCGCGAACCTCAACGGCTACTACCGGGAGTGGCTGTCGCACCTGCCGCTGATCAGGCGGACGGAGTTCGGCGAAGATGTGATGTCGACTTACGCGCTGCATGAGGCGTGAATGTTCACCGGATTGATCGAGAAGGTTGGAGAGATCGTTGGCGTACGGCAGAGCGATGCCGGGCGCGAGCTGCGCATCCGCGCTGGGTTCCCCGACCTCGCTGAGGGCGGGAGCATCGCGATCAACGGAGCGTGTCTCACCGTGCGCGAGCACGGAGCCGATTGGTTCACGACTGCCGCAGTGACGACGACGCTCGAGCGCACTACGATTGGTGATTGGAAAGAAGGAACCAGAGTAAATCTCGAGCGCGCGATGCGCGCGTCAGACCGGCTCGGCGGTCACATCGTCCAGGGCCACGTCGATTTTGTCGGACGCGTGACTGCGGTCTCGCGCGCCGGGGACGCGTTGCTGGTCGATCTCGAGATTCCACGATCGTTCGAGCCCCTGTTTGTGTTGCATGGTTCGGTTGCGGTCGATGGCGTCAGTCTCACGGTCAACGATGTGATCCCGCGCGGAATACAGTTGTCTTTGATCGAGTACACCGTGCGGCATACCACGCTCGGTGACCTCGCGCCCGGGTCGCGGGTCCACGTAGAGGCGGACGTTGTCGCGAAACACGTGCGCAAATTGCTCGAACCCTTTCTGCGTGAGCAGTCAACGCTAGATTCACTGACAAACTTCTCGCTGGAGCACTGAAGCAGTTATGCAGTTCGGTACGGTTGAACAGGCGATCGCCGACATCAAAGCCGGCAAGATGGTCATCGTCGCTGACGACGAAGACCGCGAGAATGAGGGCGACCTCATTTGCGCGGCCGAGCTCGTCACGCCCGAGATCATCAACTTCATGATCAGGAAGGCCGGTGGCTGGATCTGTCTCGCTCTCACCAATGAGCGCGCCGATCAGCTGGAGCTCGCTCCGCAGAGCGAGGTCAGCTCTGACGAGTACAGAACTGCCTTCACCATCAGCATCGATGCGGCGGAGCGCTTTGGCGTAACGACTGGCGTCAGCGCGCAGGACCGCGCTCGCACAATTCGCGTCGCCGTCGATCCGAAATCGGTCCCGGCCGATCTTCGACGGCCCGGCCACGTGCCGCCGCTCCGCGCGCGCGATGGCGGCGTGCTGCAGCGCGTCGGTCATACGGAAACGGCGGTCGATCTCGCGCGTTTTGCCGGTTTAACGCCGGCCGGTGTGATCTGTGAAATTCTCAACGAAGATGGAACGAGCGCCCGCCGTCCCCAGCTCGAGAAGTTTGCGCAGGAGCACGGGCTCACGTTCATTACCGTTGCCCAGGTCGTCGCGTACCGGTTGCAGACCGAGCGGCTCGTTCACCGAGTTGCTGAAGCACGTCTTCCCACCGAGCACGGCACCTGGAAAGTCGTCGGCTACCGCAACGACGTCGACAAACACGAGCACATTGCGCTGGTCTTCGGCGAAGTCGGACCCGACGACAGCGTACTGGTTCGCATGCACTCGAAGTGCCTGACCGGCGATGTCTTCCATTCGCTGCGCTGCGATTGC
Organism: Gemmatimonadaceae bacterium; assembly: GCA_035248505.1. GTDB lineage: Bacteria > Gemmatimonadota > Gemmatimonadetes > Gemmatimonadales > Gemmatimonadaceae > UBA4720. The sequence continues at coordinate 20,033 of DATFHK010000003.1, forward strand.
GGCTGGCAGCTCGACACTGCGATGAAGATGATCGCAAAAGAAGGAAAAGGCGTCGTCGTCTATCTCGATCAGGAAGGGCGGGGCATTGGCCTTCTGAACAAGCTCAAGGCGTATGAGCTTCAGGATCAGGGTATCGACACGGTCGAAGCCAACGAGCGTCTTGGTTTCAAACCCGATCTCCGCAACTACGGAATCGGCGCGCAGATCCTGCTCGATCTCGGCCTCAAGAAGATTCGTCCTATCACCAACAATCCGCGCAAGCTGGTTGGTCTCGAAGGCTACGGCCTGACGATCGATGAGCGTGTGCCGATTATTTCAATCGCACACGACGAAAACTCAAGCTACCTGGAAGCCAAACGCGCGAAGCTAGGCCATCTCTTCGCTTCTTAACCGCGCTTTCCCCTCCCCCCTCGCCCTCTCGCCTCGCGCCTCCCGCACATGGCTGAGTTCCACGGTTTGCCGAGCGGCGTTGGCCGGCGGCTGGTCGTTCTCGCCAGCCGCTTCAATGAACCCATCGTCAAGAAGCTCGTCGATGGAGCGCTCGAGGCACTGGTCAAATACGGTGTCAGCTTCGAAGACATCGACGTAGTCTGGGTCCCCGGCGCATGGGAGCTTCCGATAGCGGCGCGCTGGTTGTTGGCGAGTGAGCGCTACGACGGACTGGTGGCCGTCGGCGCCGTGATTCGCGGTGAGACCGCCCATTTCGACTACATTGCCGGCGAAGCTTCGCGCGGACTCGCCGACGCGAGCGCGGATCTGGAGACGCCGATCGGATTCGGAGTACTCACCTGCGACACCGACGAGCAGGCCGAAGCGCGCGCCGGCGGTGAGCATGGCAACAAGGGATTCGACGCAGCCGTTGCAACACTCGAGATGATCGATTTGTTGAACCGCCTGGACCCGGATGATGCGGATTGAATCCCGCGCCCGCGCGCGCGCGCTCCAGGCGCTGTACGCGTGGGAGATGCGCGGCGAACAAAATCTCGATCGAGTCGCGACGCAGGTGTGGGACGATCTCGCCGTTGCACCCGAAGAGCGTCGCATCGCCGGGCTGCTCGTCCGGGAGGTGGCGAACGCTGGCCACGAGCTTGATTCGCGTCTTGCCGATCTCACCACCAACTGGCGTCTCGAGCGCCTCGGCGCCATCGAGAGATCGGTGCTCAGGCTCGGGGCCGCGGAATTGCTGAAAGGTGAAACTCCACCGCGGGTCGCGATTCAGGAAGCAGTGCGCCTCGCCGAAAGATTCGGCACTTCCGCCAGCGCCAAGTTCGTAAACGGGGTTCTTGATGCCTTTGCCAGACAGGCCGGCATGATCTAGTGCGCATACTCGTTCTCAATTGGCAGGACATTGCCAATCCCCAGGCCGGTGGCGCCGAACTCCATCTACAGCAAATCTTCAGTCGTATCGTTGCCCGCGGCCACAGCGTCGACTTGCTGTGCAGTGGTTGGGCGAAAGTGCAAAGCCGCGCAAATCTGGACGGGATCGACATTCATCGGGTCGGTACCAGACACACCTACCCCTTCGTTGCGCGCCGCTATTATCGCCAGCACCTGGCGAAGAACGACTACGACATTGTCATCGAAGACCTGAACAAGGTGCCCCTCTATACACCGCTCTGGGAGGTGAGAAAGCTCGTCGCTCTCGTCCACCACCTGTTCGGCGGAACGGTGTTTCGCGAAGCATCCCCGCCGTTGGCAGCAGCAGTTTGGCTCTCGGAGCGGCCGCTTGGTGTGCTGTATCGAAAGATTCCGTTTGAGGCCGTGAGTAAGAGCACCGCCGACGATCTCGTTCGTCGCGGAATTCCGCGCAATTCGATCCGCGTGATCTACAACGGCGTTGATTCGCAGAAGTTGACGCCGGATCCGAGCGAGCGCGCTGACAAACCCGTGTTCGTTTATCTCGGGCGCCTCAAGAAGTACAAGCGGGTCGACACCGTCATCAGGGCTTTCGCCAGTCTCAATCTCGACGACGCCACGTTGGAGATCGCGGGTAGCGGCGACTATCGCGCGGCGCTCGAGGGATTGGCAGAATCACTTCACATTGGCGAGCGCGTAAAGTTTCTTGGATTCGTGCCGGAAGAGCAGAAGGTGCATCTCCTACGTCGTGCCTGGGCATCGGTGCTCGCTTCGCCGAAGGAAGGCTGGGGAATCAGCAATCTGGAGGCTGCTGCCTGCGGAACTCCGGTGATTGCGGCAAATTCTCCTGGTATTCGCGAGTCGGTTGTCGATGGTGAAACCGGTTTTCTCGTTCCGCAGGACGATCCCGAAGCAATGGCAGCCGCGATGAGAGGCCTGGTCCAGTCTCCTGATCTCGTCAACGTGCTCGGCGCGGCAGGAAGAAAATTCGCGGAGACGTTTACCTGGGATCGCTCAGCGAACGAGACGCTCGCGCATCTGGAGGAAGTAATTGCGAAATGATCCATCCTGAGTCGATGTAATGGCGCCGGCCAAGGTTACCGTTGGACAGCTGCTCGATCGGCTGCGCGCGTCGCTCCAGCTCGAGGAGATCGAGCCGGGCACCGGTCACGATCGCTCCGTCGGCAACGCCGAGGTCTCGAGTCCCGGGCTCGTACTCGCCGGCTATGTGAAGCGCTTTTCAGCCGAGCGCCTGCAGGTGCTCGGAGAAACTGAGATCACCTACCTCGCTGCGCTGAGTCCTCAGGCGCGGCGAGAGGTGCTCGAGTTGTTCTTCTCGTTTCCGATTCCCGCCGTTTTCGTGACAAAGGGGCAGCGGCTGCCAATGGGACTCAAGGAGATCGCCAGCGCTGCCGGCATTCCGATCATTCGCACCAAGCTGAAGACTGCCGAGTTCTATCGTCGTATCAAGCCGGTGCTGGAGATGGAATTTGCGCCGACGGTTTCACTGCACGGATCGTTGGCCGATGTTTTCGGCGTCGGACTGTTCTTCACCGGCAAGAGCGGAATCGGCAAATCGGAATGTGTCCTCGATCTCGTCGAGCGTGGCCATCGACTCGTCGCCGACGACCTCGTCATCACCAGCAAGCGCGGCAACGACGTTCTGATCGGCCGCGGTCACGAGATGCAGCGCCACTACATGGAAATCCGTGGCGTTGGACTCATCGATATCCCGGCGATTTTCGGCGTCCGTGCCGTACGACAGCAGAAACGAATCGAAGTAGTTGTGCAGCTCGAAGAGTGGCATCAAAATGCGGTTGTCGACCGCACCGGATTGGACGTCGAAACAGCAACGATCCTCGACGTGGAGCTACCGAAGATCACCGTGTTCCTGAATCCGGGAAAGAACATCACCGTCATCGCCGAAGTAATTGCGCTGAATCATCTGCTGCGCTACTCGGGAATCAACGCCGCCGAACAGTTCAACGAGCGTCTCATGCGGCGGCTGGAGCGCGCCGGCGCATCCAACATTCGGGAATATCTACAGGAAGATCATGAGTGAGATGAACGAAGGCGGACCGGCGCAACCACGCGCGATCGTCGTCGGCCACGGTGAATTTGCCGGCGGATTGGTCTCGGCGGTGGGCCAGATCTGCGGCATGGCCGACAAGCTGGTCGTGCTGTCGATGATGGGAATGACTCCGGAGGGAATCGAAGAAATGATTCGCGAGCAAGTCGCGCGCACCGGCGTTCAGGTGATCTTCACCGATCTTCCGGCTGGCAGCGCGACAACCGCCGCTCGCCGCATCGTCAAGGATGATCCGCGGCTCGTGCTCGTCAGCGGCGTCAACCTGGCGACGCTTCTCGATTTCGTCTTCAACAATGCCGTCCCGCCGACCGAAGCGGCGCGTACCGCCGCTGAAAGAGGCAAAGCGTCACTGATAGTGGTTGGGCGCTGATGGCGATTCAGCTCTACCGAATTGATGACCGTCTGATTCACGGCCAGGTCGTCGTCGGCTGGGGCCAGCCGCTCAACATTCGCTTCCTCGTGCTCGTTGACGACATGGTCGCCGGCAGCGATTGGGAAAAGGACCTCTATCGCATGGCGGTGCCGCCCGAGATGGAAATCATCTTCAACGATGTGCAGACCGCCATCCGTGAGCATGCGCGATACGCCAGCGATCCGCGACCGGGACTCCTCCTCACCGGCGACATCGAGAGCATGTATCGCCTCGTCAAAGGCGTAAAGGCGATCGGCAGCGTCAACCTCGGCGGCATTCATCATCGCGCGGGAAGATCGGAGAAACTCCGCTACATCTTCCTCACGCCGGCCGAGGAGAATGAATTGCGCGAGATCGAAGCCGCCGGCGTCGAAGTGACAGCGCAGGATGTGCCGTCATCGCGTGCCGTTCCACTTCCCGAAGTGCTGCAGGGTGCCGCGCGATGACTTTGCTCGAGTCGCTCCCGCTCGCCATGCTCGGCGCACTGCTCGGGCTCGATGTCGTCAGCTTCCCGCAAGTGATGATCTCGCGGCCGATCGTCGCCGCGACGGTCGCGGGCGCCCTCATCGGCAATCCGCCGGGTGGACTTCTGATCGGAGTGGTGCTCGAGATGATTGCGCTCGACACACTTCCGTTCGGCGCGTCACGCTACCCCGAATGGGGATCGGCGGGCGTCGTCGGCGGTGCACTGTTCGCCTCGCAGCCTGCAGGGATGCCGGGCGCGTTGCCGGCGTCGGTACTGGCAGCGCTGCTCACCGCCAGCATCAGCGGCTGGAGTATGGTCGTGCTGCGCCGACTCATCGCATCGCGTCTCGAACGATCAAGAGATCAACTCGAGGAAGGTTCGCGCCGGGCGCTGATGTCGTTTCACCTGTCGGGCATGTCCATGGATTTGCTGCGTGGTGCGCTGGTGACGACCGTCGCCATGCTGATCTTCGCCCCGTTGGTCAAAGCGATCGTCGCAGTGTGGGGAAGTGAATCGGCGGCGTCGCGCGCCGTAGTCGTCGTCATCGTCGCCATCGTCGCCGGCGCCGCGCTGTGGAAGGTTTACCACTCCGTGCGCTACGTGCTCTGGTTTCTGCTCGCCGGGTTGCTGGCGTGGACAGTCTTGCTGGTGAGACGATGACCGGCGGAGCTGCTGCGGGCTTCCGGCTGCCATGGCACATCAAGCTGGCGATGTTTTTTCGGCTGCTTGCCCTCCAGGGATCGTGGAACTACGAGACGCTCAACGGCACCGGCCTCGGCTTCGCGATCGAACCGGCATTGAGTCGATTGCCCGGCGGTCGTGACGGTCCGGCGTATCGTGCGGCGCTGGCGCGTCAGTCGCGGTACTTCAACACTCATCCATACCTCGCCGGCGTTGCGGTTGGCGCACTCAGTCGCGCGGAGCTCGAGGGAGTAGATCCCAGCCGCATCGAGCGCTTTCGCACAGCGCTCCCCGGGCCGCTTGGCAGCGTCGGCGATCGACTGGTTTGGGCGAGCTGGCTGCCGTTCTGCTCGCTGGTCGCGCTCGCGGTTTACGGGACCGGTGGGTCGGCGTTGGCAGTCGTTGGTACATTTCTCTTGCTGTACAACGCCGGCCATCTCGCGCTCAGGGCATGGGCACTCCACATCGGTCTCTCGCTTGGCCTCAACGTCGCGTCGGCACTGGGCAATCCGGTGCTGCGGCGCGGACCTCAATACATCGCTTGCGCGGCTGCGCTGGTGGCCGGCTTTGCGCTGCCGATGGCGCTTCAGCGTATCACGGGGCCGGGCAGAGCATTGGCCGGTGGAATCGTCGGGGCTTCGCTCGTTGGAATTCTGATCCTCGCCGGACTGCGCGAGCGCGCCGAAGGCTGGCGCATCGCGCTCGGCGTATTGGCGGTATTCGTACTCTACTCGGTGCTGACCTGATGCCAGAGCGCGAAGTAAAGATCGTCAACAAGCTGGGAATTCACGCTCGGCCGGCCGCCGAAATTGTGAAGACCGCGGCAAAGTTTCACAGTAACATCACCATCATTCGTGACGATCTCGAGGTCAACGCAAAAAGCATCATGGGCGTGATGATGCTAGCCGCCGAGTTTGGCGCGACCATCGTCTTGCGCGCGATTGGCGAGGATGCCGATGCCGCGCTCGATATGCTCGCCGGTGTGATAGCCAACAAGTTCGGGGAGAGCTGATGGCGAAAGGGATCGCCGGAATGCCGGCGTCGCCGGGAATCGTGGATGGACCAGTGCACCTGCTGCGCTGGGAAGTTCCCGACGTCCGGCACCGCATCATTTCCGACGAAGCGATCAAGCCCGAAATCGAGCGATTTCACGACGCGCTCGAGAAAGCGAAAGCGCGCCTCCATCAGGTGCGAGCGCGCGCCGAGAAGTACGCGGGCCCGGAGGAAGCGGCGATCTTCGACGTTCAGCTTTCCATCCTCGATGACGCCGAGCTCGTCCACCAGGTCGAGGATTTGATTCACCAGAACCTGGGTGCGGAGAAAGCGTTCGACCTGGTGGTCTTCGAGTGGCGGCAGCAGTTTGCGCACCACGCGCGGCCGCTCTTGCGCGAGCGCGTCGGCGATTTGATCGACGTGCACATTCGCGTGCTGTCGGTGCTGCTGGGGCTGCCCGATCACGATCCGGTCGATCTGCCCAAGGGCGCGAACAAGATCCTCGTCACGCACGACCTCACGCCCAGCCTCACCGTACAGCTCGATCGCGAGGCGATCATCGGCATCGCGACCGACGCGGGAACGCGCACGTCACACGTGGCAATCCTGGCGCGGTCACTCGGACTGCCGGCCGTTGTCGGTCTTCGCAACGCCACCGAACAGCTCACTGGCAGCGAACACGTCATCCTCGACGGAACGTCCGGCGTCCTGGTCGTCAATCCCACGCCGACTCAGATCAAGAAGTACCGCGAGCGGCGTGCAGTGGAAGCCCTGGAAGACAAAGAGCTGCAGGCTCTCTCTGCTGCCGAATCGGTGACGCTCGACGGCCACTGGGTTACGCTGCGCGCCAACGTCGATTTGCCGGAGGAGGCCGAGTTCGCCGCCCACAGCGGCGCCGAGGGCGTCGGACTGATGCGCACCGAGTTTCTGGTGGTTGGACGTGCCACAATGCCCGATGAAGAAGAGCAGTATCGCGCGTATCGGCACGTCGTCGAAGCGTTTGGCGGGCGACCGGTGGTGATCCGCACCTTCGACGTCGGCGGCGACAAGCTCCCGGTCGGCGGCTACCCGACGGATCCCAATCCCTTCCTGGGCTGGCGTGCGATCAGGATGTGCCTGGATGAACCAGAGCTGTTCAAGACGCAGTTGCGTGCACTGTTGCGGGCGGCGATGCACGGCGATGTGCGCATCATGTTTCCGCTCGTCATCACACTCGATGAGGTGAAGCAGGCGAAGCATCTGCTCAACGAAGCGGCACGCGAGCTGGATGCCAGAGGCGTGCAATACCGCCACGACCTGCCGCTGGGCGTGATGGTGGAAACACCTGCCGCGGCGATCTCGGTCCACACGCTGGTCGACGACGTCTCGTTCTTCAGCATCGGCACCAATGATCTCGTGCAATACACGCTGGCGGTGGATCGCGGCAGCGCCAATCTCGCTTCGCGTTTCACACCGCTTCATCCCGCGGTTCTGGCGTTGATCAAGCGCATCGTGGACGTTGGCGTCACGCACCGGCTCGAGGTCGCCGTTTGCGGCGAAATGGCCTCTCAGCCCCTGATGGCATTTGCGCTGATCGGGCTTGGCGTTCGCTCTCTCAGCGTCGCCGGACGCGCAGTGCCGCTGGTGAAGAGAATCGTGCGCGGGGTCAGCGTCGGTGTCGCTGCGGAAGCCGCGAGTGCGGCGCTCGAGTCGCGCACGGCCCGCGAGGCCGAGGGTGAGCTGCGTCGCCGGCTTATGAGCGCATTTGGCGATGCGTCTTTCCTGCGTTCCGGGTTGCCTGATGTTGTCGAGGGGAATATCTTCGAAAGCTCTGGTGGACTAAAGACATCCTCGGCGCGGGAATAGTACGGCCCGCGACCGTTGCCACCGCTCATCTCATATCCCCTAGGGGAATTTCGTGCTCGATCGACATCTCTTTACCTCGGAATCAGTCACCGAGGGCCATCCCGACAAAGTCGCGGACGCGATTTCTGACGCCATCCTCGACGCAATTCTCAAAGATGATCCTCCGGCCCGCGTGGCCTGCGAAACGCTCGTTACAACCGGTCTGGCGTGCGTCGCTGGTGAAATCACAACCAAGACCTACGTCAACGTTCCCGACATCGTTCGGTCGACCATCAGCCGCATCGGATACAACGATGCCGTCTACGGTTTCGACTCGAAGACCTGCGCGGTAATCAGCACCATCGACAAGCAGTCGCCTGACATCGCCCAGGGAGTAGATACCGGCGGCGCCGGCGATCAGGGGATGATGTTCGGCTACGCGACCGACGAAACGCCCGAGCTGATGCCGATGCCGATTCAAATCGCGCACCGACTCACCGAGCGGCTCGCCGAGTACCGCCGCTCGAAAGACGGTGCCTGGGTTCGTCCGGATGGCAAAGCGCAGGTCACCGTGCTGTACGAAGATGCGCTGCCCGTCGGCGTCGAAACCGTGGTCGTGTCGACGCAGCACGCCGACGATGTTTCCGCCAGGAAGATTCGCGAAGCTGTGATCTCGGAAGTCGTCGAGCCGGTGATACCGAAGGAGCTCCGCGACAAGAACATCAAGTACCACATCAATCCCACTGGCCGCTTCGTCATCGGCGGACCGCAGGGCGATGCCGGACTCACCGGACGAAAAATCATCGTCGACACCTACGGCGGCATGGGCCGTCACGGCGGTGGCGCGTTCAGTGGCAAAGATCCATCGAAGGTCGATCGCTCTGCGTGCTACGCCGCGCGGTGGGTGGCGAAGAACGTCGTCGGCGCCAAGCTGGCCCGGCGTTGCGAGGTGCAAGTCGCCTACGCCATTGGCGTCGCCGAACCCGTGTCGGTGAACGTCGATACCTTCGGCACCAACACCGTTCCTGAAACGGCGATCATGAAAGCGATCGGCAAAGTTTTCGACCTCACGCCAAAGGGAATCATCAACGCGCTCGATCTCAGGAAACCGATCTACAGCGCGACGTCGGCCTACGGCCACTTCGGTCGCGAGCCAAAGAAAAACGGCAAGGGCACGTTGTTCACCTGGGAGCGTCTCGACCGAGTGGGTGAGCTGAAGAAAGCCGTGGAATCCCGTTAAGCGGTCACCCACAACCCGCAACCAGGAACCCGCAACCCACACCCAGTTCAGTTGCTTTTAATCGTTCGTTGATGTGTGGTGTAAAAAGCTCGCCTGCTCTTCGGTGAGCTTTTCCACTTTTGGGACACGACGTATCTTGTTTTCATGCAGCTAGTCGAAGTCGAAGTGATGCGGCTCGGCCTTGATCGCTCCACCAACTCCTATGTTGTGATTCTGCAGGAGAAGGGGGGTGCGCGTCTGCTACCGATCTGGATCGGACAGCCGGAGGCGGAGTCGATCGTCATCGAGATGAACAAGCTGAAGCGCGAACGCCCGCTCACCCACGACCTCTGCAAGAACCTCATCATCGGCATGGGTGGTACGCTGCGCCGCGTGAACATCACCAAAGTCGAGAACCGGACTTTCTACGCCGAGCTCCACATCGCGCGCAACTCCGGTGCGGTGCACATCGATGCTCGTCCCTCTGATAGCATCGCGATCGCGCTGCGGTTCGAGGCGCCGATCTACGCGCAGGAGAGCCTGCTGACCGCGCTGTTGCTGGAGGACGGTCAGACGGCGCCCGAGACGCTCGCCGAGCCTTCGGAAGAGATGTCCGCCGAGCAGTTGAAAGAATACCTCGAGAATCTGCGGCCCGAAGACTTTGGGAAGTTCAATATGTAGCCTGGCGGCACTGCTGATCTTGCAGGCCGCTCTCCCATCCGCACCGCAACAAGTGTCGGGTCGAATCGTACGACCGGGCCTTCGCCGCATGGATCCCGTGAGCGGCGCCTGGGTCGTGCTGCATCGCGTTGGACCTGATCGCGCCGGACCGCTCGACTCGGTACGATCCGATCAACGCGGCCGCTATTCGTTCAATTACACGCGCACGGGAAGCGAAGACGCCGTGTACTTCGTGTCTGCTTCGTACGACGGCATCGCCTATTTCACTCCGCCCCTCTCTGAGGGCAAAGTGAGCGGCGACGATGGCGAGATCGCCGTATTCGATACGACATCGGGCCACGTTCCGCTGAGCCTGCGCGGACACCACGTCGTTGTTTCGTCTGCTGATGCGACTGCACGGCGGTCGGTCGTCGAAGTATTTGATCTATCGAACGATTCATCGGTGACACGCGTCGCGTCCGGTGAGTCGCCGGCGGGTGCGACGTGGTTCACCCACATTCAGCCGGGCGCGACCGACTTCCACGTTGGGCAAGGCGACATCTCAGGCCAGGCTGTGACTTATTCCGACGGAGTAGTGCGGGTCTACGCGCCGCTCGCACCGGGCATCAAACAGCTTTCGTTCTCGTACTCGCTGCCGGCCAACTCTTTTCCCCTCAAGCTTCCGCTGGAGAAAGAGACCGGAGTCTACGAGATCCTGATCGAAGACAAGAGCGGCAAGGTGACTGGGCCGCACTTGAAGGAAGTCGAACCGGTGACGGTCGACGAGCGCAACTATCGCCGGTTTCTCGCCAGCGATATGCCGGAGAACTCCGTCGCAGTGATCGACCTGCCTCCGCCGCCATCAACGCGCAGCGTCGATCCGAGATATCTGCTTGCGATTACGCTGGTGATCGGCGCGTCGATGGTAGTCGCGCTTGCGCAGGCTTTGCGACGTCGATAGCTTCGCCATCACAATTGAACGCGGACGGGAGCCACGGAAACCGGTTGAAGGCCGGTGCGGCCCCGCCACTGTAACGGGCAGTTGAACATCCGCTCGTAGTACCACTGGCTGCGAATGCAGCTGGGAAGGTGAGACGGATGGCCCGGAGCCAGGAGACGACTTTCGTCCGCGCCACGTTCAGAACCTCGGAGGGAGGTCCTGGTGGCGGTCAGGCGCGTTGGCGCCTGTTCGTTGCGGGCATTCCTCTGGGAGGAGTGTCCGTTTTGTTTTTTGGTCGAAGTCGAATTGCCGTTTTCGTTCTGGCGCTGGGGAGCGTTGCATGCAGACGCACCGCGCCCGAGGCATCTGCGCTCAGCGACGATTTCGGGAATCCGATCACTATTCCGGCGACTGCACCATCGCGAATCGTGTCGCTCAACCCGGCCACCACTGAAATCTTTTTCGCGATCGGCGCCGGGTCGCGACTGATCGGCCGCACCCACTACGACCTGTGGCCGGATTCAGCCCGCTTCGTGCCTGACCTCGGCAACGGAATCAATCCCAACGTTGAAGCGATACTTGGCGCCCGACCCGATCTCGTCGTTCTGTATGGGAGCCAGGAGAACAAACCGGCGGCGGCGCGATTGATTGCCAGCGGGGTGAACACCCTGGCGTTGAAGAACGATCACATCGCCGATTTCGCGCGCACCGCCATGCTGCTCGGCGCGATTCTGCACGACACCGTGCGCGCCGCGACCGTCCGCGACTCCGTGGAGCGAACGCTGAATCGCGTGGAAACCGCGACGAGGGATCTGAGCCGCCCGAAAGTTTTCTGGCACATCTGGGACGCGCCACTCATCACCGTCGGCAGCGGCAGCTTCATGGACGAGCTCGTGAACATTGCCGGCGCGACCAATGTCTACCGAGACATCCACGGCCCGTCCGGCGAGATAACTCTCGAGGACGTTGCGCGCCGCGACCCCGATTTCATTCTCGCCGGACCGGTTGGCGCGCGCGCGATCGACTCGGATCCGCGCTGGAAGATCGTGAGGGCTGCGCGCGAGCACAAAGTGCTTGTCGTCGACACGACGCTCGTTGCCCGACCCGCGGTTCGACTGGGCGAAGCGGCGGTGTCACTGGCGAGAATGCTTCACCCGGGCGTGATCAAGTGAGAACGTTTCGCACATCGTACTGGATCCTGCTCGGCGTCGCACTGCTTGCCGTCGCGACGATCGCGGTCGCCAGCGGGCCGGTTTCGGTTCCACTGCCAGCCGTCATTGCGGCGCTGCAAGGCCGCGGCGACCCGACCGCCATCGCTATCGTCAGAGATCTGCGCCTGCCGCGTGTTGTGCTCGGCGCGCTCGTCGGCGCCGGACTTGGCGGCAGCGGCGCGATGCTGCAGGGGACGCTGCGTAATCCGCTCGCCGAGCCGTATCTGCTGGGCGTCTCGGGCGGCGCGGCGGTCGGAGCCGTCGTCGCGTTCGCGCTGGGCGCCGGCAGCGCGGCCGCGATCACACTCGCAGCGTTTGCAGGCAGTGTGGTCGCGGTCTTCGTAACACTCGCTGTCGGTCGTACCGGCGGCCGTGCAACGCGCGGCGATTTGCGAACCCTGCTGATCGCCGGGGTGATCGTCGGCGCGTTCGCCAACGCAGTGATCATGGTCTCGCTCGCCAGCGCCGAGCCAAATCGCATTCGCGGTGCGCTGTGGTGGATGATGGGCTCGGCCACCGACGCTACATGGTCACGTGTCGCCTGGCTCGCGGGAAGCGTTCTACTGGTTGGCGGCGCGGTGATCTATTGGGCGCGAGAGATCGACATACTCGCGTTGGGTGAAGATACCGCGGTCTCACTTGGTGTCGATGCCGATCGCGCCGGCCGACGCGCGTTCATTCTCGCTGCGATTCTCGCGGCAGCAACCGTGGCCGCGGCAGGCCTCGTGGGGTTCGTTGGATTGGTGGTTCCACACATCGCGCGCGCGTTGGGCTTGCGCGCGCATCGGCCGCTGATCCTCGCTGCCGGCCTCATCGGTGGAACGCTGGTGGTTGCGGCAGATCTCGCCGCGCGAACGCTGGCGTCACCAATCGAGCTGCCACTCGGTGCGATCACGGCGCTACTCGGCGTGCCGTTCTTCCTCGTGCAGTTGCGGCGCGCGGCATGATCGCGGTCGAAGATCTCGTCGTGTCGTATCCGTCAGCGACGACGAATGCCGTCGATGGTGTGACGTTCACAAGTCCGGCGGGGCACATCACGGCTCTGGCAGGACCAAATGGATCGGGGAAGAGCACCATTGTCCGTGCGCTCCTCGGACGGGTAGACATCTCGCGCGGCAAAGCCGTAGTCGGCGGAGCTGACACGCGTGCTCTTACGCCGAACGCCCTCGCCCAAAAAATGGCGGTGGTCCCGCAGCGCGAGGAAACCGCCTTTCCGATGCGGGTGCGTGATTACGTCGCGCTGGGACGCTACCCTCATCTTGGCCTTTGGCGTTCGCCGGGTGTCGAAGACCAGCAGGTCGTCGACACCGCCCTCACGCAATCCGGCGTCCTCGATCTGGCTGATAGAACAACGGACGCCCTATCGGGTGGCGAGTGGCAACGCGTCCGTATCGCGAGAGCCCTCGCGCAGCGGGCGCCGGCTCTCGTGCTCGACGAGCCAACGACATTCCTCGATGTCGCGCACGAGATGGCGATTTTCGAGCTGCTCGCCTCCCTCGCGCGCAATGGGCTCGCGATTCTGCTCGTCAGTCACCAGCTCAATCTCGTCGCGCGCTTTGCCGACACCATCGTCCTGCTCAATCACGGAAAGGTCGCGGTCAGCGGACGACCGAGCGACGTGATGAACGCCGAGCGACTCGAATCGATTTACGGCTGGCCGGTCGTCGTGACGCGCGATCCCGCAGTCGGCGCGCCGGCGCTCGTTCCCCTCCGTCGACCACTCCAGACATGAACATCCAATCGAGAGACTGATTCATGAAGCCGACACTCATTTTGCTGGCACTCTCCGTCTCTGCGCTCAGCGCAGTCGTGCGCGCACAGGCCCCTGACACCACCACCTTGGCCCCGGTAATTGTTTCGGCGTCGGCGTTACCGCGCCGCGCCGACAGGCTGTCACAGCCGGTAACCGTCCTCTCGGGCGAGGACTTGCGAGCACGCGGCGTTACCCGCGTCAGCGATGCGCTCAGAGAGGTGCCGGGCGCGCAGCTCGTACAAAACGGATCATTCGGATCCCTGACATCTCTTTTCCTGCGCGGCGGCGAAAGTCGCTACACCAAAGTTCTGATTGACGGAGTGCCGGTGAACTCGTCCGGAGGCGCGTTCGACTTCAGTCACCTCACGACCGACAACATCGATCGAATCGAGATCGTCCGCGGTCCAGCCAGCGTGCTGTATGGCGCGGACGCAGTGACGGGTGTGGTGCAAATCTTCACGCGCCACGGTACTTCTGCGCCGAGCGGCTCGCTCTCGGCACGTGGAGGTACTTATCACACCCTGGATGTGGACGGGGAGACGCTTGGTTCTGTCGACGCCATCAACTACTCACTGGGCGCCGGTCAGCACTCGACCGATGGCGTGCTGCCATTCAACAACGAGTATCGAAACGGCACCCTGAGCACTTCGCTCGGCGTGGCGAACAACGTCGTCGGCGACGCTAGAGTCTCCGCGCGCTATACGACCGCAGAGTTTCACTATCCAACCGATTTCACGGGCCAACCAGTCGACACCAATTCCTATCGCGTTCAGCACAGGCTGACGGTGGGTTTGGATGCGAACCGCAACCTCGGAAGTCGTGCACAGGCGCGTTTCCTGGCGGGCAGCAACGACGTTTACGACCTCACCGAAGACATCGCGCTCCCGTTCGGTTCCACCGCTCAGCAACACTCTGCCTCACGTTCGCGCGGCTATCGACGAAATCTCGAAGGCCGCGTCGCGTTCTTTCTGCCGGCTGGCTCCGCGCTCACGCTCGGTACGGTATACGAGCGCGAGCACGAGAACAGTGCGAATGCGGCGGGGCCGGTTGGTCAGCCGACTACTGAGACGGATTCCTTCGACGCGACCCGTCACAACATTGGCTACTACGCAGAGCTGCTGGGAAATCCCGCCGAGCGAATCTCGTTCACGCTAAGTGGACGCGTTGACGACAACTCCGATTACGACCGCTCCGCGACGTACCGAGTCGGCGGGAACGCAAAACTTCTTCCCCACATACGCCTCAGGGCATCGCTGAGCAGCGCGTTCAATGCGCCCGCCTTCAACGAGCTGCGCCCGACGCTGTTCACCGTCGGCAGTCCTGATCTCCGGCCCGAAAGGATTCACTCGGGTGAAGTCGGTCTTATTGGCTCGTTGCCGGGCGATGTCGTAGAGCTGAGCGCTAGCTACTTTGCGCAGCGATTTGCCGATCTCATCCAGTTCGTGAATGGCGGCCCCCCCGACTTCAAGGGAAGCTTTGCCAACCTCAACGCTGCGACGTCGAACGGTTACGAGATGGAAGTGCGAGTCGCGCCCAACGCCCGCGTCCGGGGGAGCGCCAGCTACACGATCGTCAATCCGCGAGTCGATGCCGTTGATGCCGATTATCAGGGCACCGACAGAGTTGGAGATGCACTGCTTCGGCGTCCCACCCACTCAGGGGCGGCGACAGTTTCGTACTTTGACCCGTCGGGCTTCAACGTCGGTGCAGTGGTCGGGTACGTCGGCAGTCGCCCTGATCTCGACTTCTCGCAATTTCCTTCGCCGCGCGTTTCATTGCCGGCGTACACGAAAGTCGATCTGTCCAGCGAGGTGCCGATCCTCAGACGAGGCGCACGGCTGACGCTCACTGCGCGGGTAGAGAACGTGTTTAACAGGCGCTATGAGGAAGTGCTCAATTTTGCGTCGCCAGGCAGAACGATTTTGATCGGAGGGCGCGCCGCGACAATTTTCTGACGTGCGGCGCGTTTGTCCCGCGTTTACATTCTCGGGATGTCGCTGCTCGTCACCGACGCGATCGTTTTACACGCCTTCGACTACCTCGAAAGCTCGCGTATCGTGCGCCTGCTGACGCGCGACGCGGGTGTGCAATCGGTGCTGGCGCGCGGCGCCCGCAAATCGCGCGGACGCTATGGCTCCGCCCTCGATCTCTTTGCTGAAGGTACTGCCCAGCTTTATGTGAAGCCGAACCGCGAGCTGCACAATCTGGCCTCGTTCGAGCTGGCGCGTGCTCGTACCGCACTCGCGTTTGACATCGGCCGTTTCACCGCGGCGTCTGCCATCGCCGAGCTCGCTCTTCGCTTCGGCGGCGAGGAAGGCAATCCGGCTCTCTACGATGCAGTCGCAGAAAGTCTCGATCGTCTCGCGGAATCGTCCCCGGCCACGACGGTGGCCGACGGTTTGGCCGGATGCTGGCGCATCATCTCGATGCTGGGTTTCACTCCTGAACTTTCAAGCTGCGCGCTGTGTCACACTCCGCTGCGCGAGGCCGACGATGCCGCGTTCTCGCACGCGGCCGGCGGAATTGTTTGTCCGTCGTGCAGCAGGCTCGCTCCCGTCGGCCGACGCATCCCCGCCGGCGCGCGTAAAGCGATTCGCGGCTGGCTCGGTGAAGACGAACCGGTTGCGGATTTCGCCGATGTCGCACCGCTGGCCGAGAACGAGGGACGCTCGCATCAACGGCTTCTGCGTGAGTTCATCGGCGCGCACATTGGCGACGATCGGCCATTGCGTGCGTTTGCGGTCTGGGAGCACGATCGCTGGAGCGCGGCGTGATCATTGGAACGGCCGGTCACATTGACCACGGCAAGACCGCGCTCGTCAAAGCACTCACGGGCGTCGACACTGATCGTCTGCCGGAAGAAAAACGTCGTGGAATAACGATCGATCTGGGCTTTGCTCCGCTGACGCTGGAGGGAATAGGAACTGTCGGTCTCATCGACGTCCCAGGACATGAAGACTTCGTGCGCAGCATGGTCGTCGGCGCCAGCGGGATCGATCTTGGACTGCTGGTCGTTGCCGCTGACGAAGGAGTGATGCCTCAGACAGTCGAGCACCTGTCGATTCTGCAGCTGCTCGACATCCCACAAATAGCAGTCGCATTGACCAAATCGGATCTCGTCGACCACGATTGGATTGCAATGGTACAGCAGGACGTGCTGCGCCTGTTCACTCAGATGCAGCTCCGCGAACCGGCGATCATGGTTTGCTCGGCCCGCACGGGCGCCGGCATCGAAGACCTGCGGCGCACACTGTCGCGACTACTGGGCGCATCTTCACAGCGACGTCCCGGGGATTTCTTCCGACTTCCTGTCGATCGATGCTTCACGATCAAGGGAACAGGCACCGTCGTCACCGGCACGGTTTGGAGCGGCGAGCTCGAGGTCGATGCATCGGTCACCATTCTGCCAGGTCGGCACCAGGCGAGAGTGCGCAGACTCGAGCAGCACGGTCGCGTGACACAGTGCATCGAAGCGGGATCGAGGGCAGCGATCGCGCTCGCCGGCGTCGAGGTCGACCACGCTCCGCGCGGCTCTGTCATCGTCCACGACGAGAACTGGCTTCCCACGCCGATGTTCGAGGCGGTTGTGCGCATCGATAGATCATCGGTCGACGCACTTACACCGCGCACGCGCTTACGACTTCATGCGGGCGCAACCGAGGTTGGGGCTCAGATCAGTCGCGGCGCGGTCAACCGCGTCACGGGAGATGCGCTGGCGCGCATCATCACCGATGCGCCAATCGTACTCCGCGGCGGCGATCGGTTTGTACTGCGTTTGCCGGCGCCGCTCCGCACCATCGGCGGTGGCGTAGTCATCGATCCGTATCCGCGACGTCGGCGCATGCCGGGATCATGGGCCGACAAGTTCGCGCTGCTCGGCAAAGATGCGAGCGTCCGACTGCGATACGTCCTCGAAGCCGAAGACACTCGAGGCGTGGCGAAGCGCGATATCCCGGTTCGCGTCGGATGCACGCCTGCAGAAGTGGATCAGCTCATCGCCTCAACGGATGTCTACGCGGCGAGGCACAACCTTTTTCTGCCTGCCGCTGTCGAACAAGTAATGGCAAGCGTTAGAAGAATCGTCGCCGAATTTGAGATCAAATCTCCCCTCGCTCTGGGCGTGCCCGCGCGCACCGTGCGTGAGAGTCTGCGCGTGAACGAGGAGCTTGCCGACGTTGCGATTTCCGGTCTGCAGCGCACCAATGAAATCGAAGCGTCAGGTCCGGTGTTAAGACGTGTTGGTTGGACTCCATCTCCAACTGCCCGTGATCTGGAAGCGACCGACCATCTGGCGCATGATATTTGCGCTGGCGAACAAGAGCCGCCGAGCGTGGGAGAGTTGGTCTCGCGTTACGGCAGCTCGGTGCCTGCTTTGCTCCGCATGTTGGAGCGGCAGGGGCGAATCGTTCAGGTGGAGCGGGATCGCTATTACGACCGAAGTGCGTTGGATGGCATGATTGCACAACTCAGGGAAGCGCTGAAGCCGGGTCAGGTCTACGTTCCCGCCCAGCTTCGGGATGTGTTGGGATCGTCGCGCAAATATCTGATCCCATTCCTCGAGTTTTGTGATCGGCGCGGGATTACGGAACGACGTGGAGAAGGGAGGATCCTCAAGGAAAGCCCTGGTGTTCCTGCTTGACACCTCATCAACCCGTCCGTATGTTCGCGCCAGAGAACACATGTCCACCTTGTTAGGAGTTAGCGTCTAAAGACCCTTTTTCGTCAGCATTTGGAGACAAAATGAAGCAGCTGTGTCGGGCGCTGTTCCTGGTGCTCGTTATCGGCGCATTCATGCCAAGTCGTTCGGCGGCTCAGGGGATTCAGACCCAAAACCCCGGAGGACAAGGCGCCGGGTTGCAGTTGAATCAGAATTATCCAAACCCGGTCACGCAAGACACCCACATTCCGTTCGTGGTCGGAGACGCGCAAGGCTGCGCCGATCCGAGTCGTCAATACCGTGTCACGCTGAAGGTTTACAACTTGCTGGCTCAGCAAGTATCGGTGCCGGTGTTGCAGGGTGGAGTGGGGAATGCCGCTGGTGGCGAGCCGCTTGAGAATCAGTTGTTGACCTGCGGTTCGTATCTCGCGTATTGGGATGGAAAATATTCGCAAAGCGGAGATGACGTTGCTTCCGGGATTTACCTGTTCCGACTCGAAGTCGACGGAAAGGTTCTCGTGAAGAAAATGATCGTCCGAAAGCAGTAGTCAGCCAATACAACACACGCGCTCTGGCATAAATGCCGGAGCGCGTTTCTTTTTGCTAGCGATCTGCGCCAACTTGGCGGACTTTATGCGGCACCTGCGTTGCGCATTCTAACACGCTCTCAGGCGCAACCCGATCCAGAAAAATGATCAATCCAGACAGGCTTACAGTAAAAGCAACCGAAGCTCTTAACGAAGCGGTGGATCTGGCGCGGCGCACCGGAAACCCGCTTGTCTACGATCTGCATCTTCTGCTCGCGCTCCTCGATCAGGACGAGGGCATCGTCGTGCCCGTGCTGCAGAAGCTGGGCGTCAGTGTCGCTCAGCTCCGCGAAGCGGTCGGCCGCGAAATGGCTCGCTATCCAAAACAGTCGAATGCTCAGCCGACTCTGTCGCGCGAGATCAATCAGGTCTTCGATAAAGCAGAAGCTGATGCCCGCGACCTCGGTGACGAGTTTGTCTCCACCGAACACTTCCTCCTCGCGCTTTCTGATGTAAAAGGCACTGAAAGCAGAAATCTTCTCCGTAACGTCGGCGCGGATCACGACGCGTTGCTCGCCGCGCTCGAGCAAGTGCGCGGATCGCATCGGGTGACCGACCAAACTCCTGAGAACCAATACCAGGCGCTGCAACGTTACACTCGCGACCTCACCGAGGCTGCGCGTAAGGGTAAGCTCGATCCAGTTATCGGACGCGACGAGGAGATTCGTCGCGTCGTTCAGGTCCTCTCGCGCCGCACCAAGAACAATCCAGTTCTCATTGGTGAGCCTGGAGTCGGCAAGACGGCGATCGCCGAAGGGCTGGCGCAGCGCATCGCCAACGGCGACGTCCCCGAAGGGCTGAAGAACAAGCGCCTGGTCGCGCTCGACCTCGGCGCCCTGATCGCCGGTGCAAAATTTCGGGGCGAATTCGAGGAGCGGCTCAAGGCAGTTCTCAAGGAGATCACTGAAGGTGAAGGTATGTTCATCGTCTTCATCGACGAGCTGCACACCATCGTCGGCGCCGGCAAAGCCGAAGGCTCCATGGACGCCGGCAACATGCTCAAGCCGATGCTGGCGCGTGGCGAGTTGCGTGTCGTCGGCGCCACCACGCTCGACGAGTACCGCAAGAACATTGAGAAAGACGCCGCGCTCGAGCGCCGCTTCCAGCCCGTCTACGTGGGTGAGCCGACAGTGGAGAGCACCATCGCAATTCTGCGCGGACTCAAGGAACGCTACGAGTCGCACCACGGAGTGCGCATTACCGACGGCGCTATCGTGGCCGCGGCGACGCTTTCCAACAGATACATCGGCGATCGATTCCTTCCCGACAAGGCCATCGACCTGATCGACGAAGCAGCGTCACGCCTGCGCATCGAGATCGATTCGATGCCGCAGGAGATCGATGAAGTCGAACGGCGCATCACCCAGCTCGAGATCGAGCGCCAGGCGCTGCAGAAAGAAAAAGACAAAGCTTCCCGCGAGCGACTAAGCGCGCTCGAGCGCGAGCTCGCCGAGCTGCGCGAAAAATCCGCCGGCATGAAGGCGCAATGGCAGCAGGAGAAAGAGACCCTCGGCGCGGTCGGCAAGATCACTCAGCAGATCGAGCAGGCACGCACCGAAGCAGATCGCGCCACTCGCGCAGGGGATCTGCAGAAGGCAGCGGAGATCACCTACGGCCAGATTCCGCAACTCGAGCGACAGATGAAGGAAGCCGAGCAGAAGCTGGCCAGCAAACAGGGGGGCGGCGCCCGTTTCCTCAAGGAAGAAGTCACTGCCGAGGATGTCGCAGAGATCGTCTCGCGTTGGACAGGAATCCCGGTCGCCAAGATGATGGAAGGTGAGCGTGAGCGTCTGACAAAGCTGGAGAGCGAGCTCTCGCAGCGCGTCATCGGACAGGAAGAAGCAGTAGGCGCAGTTGCCAACGCGGTGCGCCGTTCGCGCGCCGGTCTTCAGGATCCGAATCGGCCCATTGGCTCGTTCATTTTTCTCGGTCCGACCGGCGTTGGGAAAACGGAGACGGCTCGTGCGCTCGCCGGATTTTTGTTTGACAACGAGCATGCCATGGTGCGCATCGACATGTCCGAGTACATGGAGAAGCATGCTGTCGCGCGACTGATCGGTGCGCCGCCAGGCTACGTCGGATTCGAAGAGGGCGGCCAACTCACCGAGGCAATTCGTCGCCGGCCGTATTCGGTGGTGCTGTTCGATGAGATCGAGAAAGCGCACCCCGATGTCTTCAACATCCTGCTGCAGATTCTCGACGACGGACGCCTGACCGACTCGCAGGGAAGAACCGTCGATTTCAGAAATACGGTCATCATCATGACGTCGAACATCGGTAGCACCTATATCCTCGAGCACACCGGCGACGACCGCGCGGTCGTCGAAGCGCAGGTATTGAGTGCGCTACGACAGCATTTCCGTCCGGAGTTCCTCAACCGTGTTGACGATATCATCATCTTCCGGCCGCTCGGAAAAGAGCAGATCGAGCACATCATCGACCTCCAGCTGAAGCGGCTCGAGCAGCTGCTCGCCGACCGCAAACTGACCTTCGAGCTCACGCCCGGCGCCCGCGAAGTATTGGCCACAGAGGGCTACGATCCGGCGTTTGGAGCGAGACCATTGAAGCGTGCGATTCAGCGCCTGTTGCAGAATCCGCTGGCGTTGGCGGTGCTCGAGGGCCGTTTCACCGAGGGCGATCACATCGTCGTCGATCGCGATCCACGCGGCGAGCTCGTCTTCCGCAAAGCGACCGAGCCCGCACTTGCAGACAGATAGCGCTCAGAGCGCGACGACATTTGGCTCATCATCGATCAGCGGTGACGAGCAATACGTTCGCAACGCACTGGATGTCGCCCGCGAAGCGGCGAGGCGAAATGAAGTCCCCGTAGGCGCCGTGATCGTGCGCGATGGCGCCATCATCGCCGCGGCGGGGAATCGCACATTGCGCGATCAGGATCCGACGGCCCACGCCGAGCTATTGGCGATCCGGGAAGCGTCTTCGAAGCTGGATCGCTGGCGCCTCGATGATTGCACTCTTTACGTGACCGTGGAACCGTGCGCGATGTGCGCCGGCGCGATTGTGCTGTCGCGCATCAGGCGCGTCGTCTTCGGGGCGTGGGATGAGAAAGCCGGCATGGCCGGCTCCGTCGGTGACCTGCTCCGCCATCCTCGCTTGAACCATCGGCCCGAAGTGCGCGCTGGAGTGCTGGCAGCAGAATGCGCGCAAATCATTGAAGACTTTTTCCGGGCTCAACGCACCTCGACCTGAAGTGCCTGGCTTGTCAGCGTTTGCGTTTCGTCACTAAACAGTTGATGCGCAGGGGCCGAACTTTGCAGTAATGGGTGACGACGCCCTCACGAGTGTTGTATGCGCCGTTTTGCGCTTATTCTCGTCTCGTTCGCCCTCGCTTGCCAGACGGACCAGACCGGTCCTCGGCCACCGGCTCCTAATTCGATTTCGCTTGCTGCGGCCAACGACGACGGGCCGCCGTCATCTTTCCCGACCGGCTCGGACACATACAGGGTCGGAATCTTTACCGGCAGCGGCCCGCACAAGCTCAGTTGCGTCTCTACCCCTGACGGTGGCCAACAGTGTGATGGCTTCCTGCGCAGCAATGTAGACAAGACGCTCCTCGACACGCGCCTCGAGATCCCGCCCGGAGCCGGCCCGTTTCCGCTTGTAGCGTTAACCCACGGATACGGCGGCAGCAAAACCAGTTCAGGCGACATCGCTGAAAGACTTCGCGCGGATGGCTACGCCATTCTGCGCTACTCCACGCGTGGCTTCGGCGACTCGTGGGGACAGGTTAATCTCGCCGATCTGCACGCCGAGATGGGTGACTTGCGCAGCATGATTTCCCAGGTCGTCGACGAGCCGGCTTTCAACCTTAATGCCGACGCGATCGCCGTCGCTGGCGCCTCTTATGGTGGCGGGCATTCCTGGCTTGCTCTCGTTCAGCCGACGTTCACCACTCCGAAAAAGAACACAGTGCGCATTCGAGCCGTCATTCCGATCGCGCCGTGGACTGATCTGCTTTACTCATTGCTGCCGAATGGCCGACCGAACAACTCGCTGGACGGTTTGGGCGGATTGAAGCTCAGTTACGTGAACGGATTGTACGGATCAGGAATCAGGCAGGATCCCGATCGGCCGTATCCGAACTATCCGGATTATCTCGTTGCCTGGCATGCATACATCAATGCGACGGAGCCGAGCGCTCTCGATGCGACCTGGCAGTCTGTTACAAGTGGATTGACAATCGGCCGTTCGATTTGGTGGCAGCAGAGTTTCTGGGATGCAGTGCGCAGTGGTTTGCGGGTACCTGTTTTTCAAGTGCAGGGATTTACCGACGATCTATTTCCGTTGCCGGAAGCGAAGCGGATGCTTCTGGCTCTACAAACTGTCGCGCCTGACTATCCAATCACGGAGTACTTCGGCGACCTCGGCCATCCGCGCGCGAGAAATCAGCCCGCGGAAGTCGAATACGTTCTCGGCCTCATCGAGCCGTGGCTCGCGTACTATTTGAAGGGAGTCGGTGAGGCGCCTGCGCCGGCGATCTATGCGTCGAGAACCGATGAAGTGTTCAACCCCGGACACGTCATTCGCGTCAGTGACTGGACGTCACTATCGACCGGCGCGCTGGAGCAGGGTTGGACGGGGACGCTGACGCCGCTGGTGAACCCTGCGACGTGCATTGGCAGCGGCGTCTTCTGGGATCCATTCGTGGGAATCGCGGACGGCGAGCTGCAACCGTACGTCGCCGCCCCGCCGCCGTCGGACACGGGTGCGTGCAGCCTCTCGACTTTTTCTTTCACGACCGCATCGGATCTGACCATCATCGGGCAGCCAACAGTTACGCTCGATGCAGTCGTGGTCGGCCACCGGGTGCAGCTGAATGCTCGACTGATCGATGTCGGTGACGGCGCCGAGCGATTGATCACACGCGGAACCGTAACGATCGACGCAGGTACGGGAGTCGATGTCGGAGCGCGACAGATCTTGATCCCGACGTATGGCAACTTTTGGTCAGTGGCTCAAGGTCACACAATTCGCCTGGAGATTTCCAACGTCGACAGCCCATATCTCACTCCAAGTCGAGAGCCATCGAGCACGATCATTAATGCAGTTCACCTGAGGATTCCAACGCGGTAACGTGTAGAAATCACGATTCCACGCGCGTTTCCTGCGGCCTGAAATCGGGTTGAAGAAGTGCCCGTTCGCCGATATGTTGCGAGGCTCCAGGACAGGTGGCCGAGTGGTTGAAGGCACCGGTCTCGAAAACCGGCATACCGGTGAACCCGGTATCGAGAGTTCGAATCTCTCCCTGTCCGTAGAGCTCGCGATAGTGAAGGTCTTTAACTACAAAAAGAAGACTACCAGCCGGCGGCTGTGAGCCCTCGGGCCGGCAGCCGCGAGCTGTCCTCAAATGCGGATCGTGATGGCTCGTGGCAGCCGGCTGCGAAAGCCCAGGGCTGCCGGCTGGTAGTTTTCTGTTTGTAGTTTTTTACTCCGAACGCCGAGAGCAGCCTGAGAGGACGGGTGGCCGAGTGGTTTAAGGCGCACGCCTGGAAAGTGTGTGTACGTTAATAGCGTACCGTGGGTTCGAATCCCACCCCGTCCGTTGTAGCTACGGCCTAGAGTCGGTCGAGCCGTCCGCCATCGACGACCAGCGCGGCACCCTGGACGAACTTCGCATCGTCCGACGCCAGGAACGCAATCGCGGCGGCAATGTCGTCCGCGCTCCCGACCATCGACCTGTCGACCTTCTCTTTGCCGGATTCGACATTCGGATTGTTCCAGAGCATCGGCGTGTCGACAGCGCCCGGCAACACTGCATTGACGCGGATCCCACGCGGCTTTCCCTCGATCGCTGCCGAACGGGTGAGTGACACGAGCGCAGCTTTCGCCGCGGCGTAGGGCGCAACTTTGGGTTCGGTTTCGATGGCGTGAATGCTGGCGACATTGACCACGCTTCCGCCTTTCCGCATGTGCAGGAATGCCTGCTTGACGAAGAAAAACGCACCGAGCAGGTCAACCCCGAGCACTCGCCGCCAATCGTCCCCGGTCAGCTCGGGCAGCGCGACAAATGTCATCAGCCCCGCGTTATTCACGACGACGTCGAGCGTACCGAAGC
>DATFHK010000004.1:0-4178 GCA_035248505.1 Gemmatimonadaceae bacterium
CGAGCTTGTCTCGCTAACCTAACTCCGAATCGGAGCGCGCTCTAGTTCGAGGGCGGAGGCAGATAGTCTTCGACCGCAAACGGATAGCCGACATCCAAAGCGCGTCAACATTGCTTCGCCATCCCCGGCGTCGCCTAATCATTGGTCGAAAGCTGCCTGACGTCGTGGACCAGCGGGGAGGAACGAAGTTTCGTAAGCACGGAGGCCACGTCGCCGTCTGAGAGATGGCGTCTGAGCGTCACGATGAAAATTGCGGACCCGTTTTCGTGGCCTCCAACGCTGCCGCCGGAGACTCCCTCGAGCAGGCCATTTTCCCTCGACTTGTCGGAATTTGCAATTACTTCCGTCCAGAATCGCTGCTCGTCTTGTGGGGTAAGGCCGGGTTTGAGCGTTACCCGAACCTGTGGCTCTGGACTATTCGCATAGCTCTCGAGGCGGGGAAATCCAAACATCGCGAGCAGAACAAGCGCGACACCTAGCGCAAATGCGACCGGCCAGCGCGAAGGTGTGCTGAGCAATGACGCTGTGATACCACTTAACGCGCCTCCTATCACCCAGCAATACAGTACGGGAAAGCCGAAGGCGAAAATCCAGCCGCCCAAAAAGAGCACCGCGATCGCGGTCGACGCGATACCGAGTACTGCGCCGGTCAACGTGAGAACGAGATATCTGATAGGCGCGGGTGCAAAATCAATCCGGCGCAGCAGGGCCCTGAAGGTGAAGTAAACCAATAGCGAAAGCGGCAACGACCAGAACACCATCGCCGGTATGTCGCCTGAATCCATCCAATGGTTGTCCGCGATGAAACGAATCGCGATCGCCACCGCGGACACTTCGGCCGTCAGCGCTGCGAATAGCGGAATGTGGCGACTCAGGGTAAACCTCCAGTCACGCTTGGTGCTTTTTTGTGCCCCGACATCTTACGGCAATCCTCGCCCTCCCGCGACGCGCGCCCGCAGTGCACTCTATAAGCATGCGAATCTCAAAACAGACCCTGCTCGCCGTTGCAGTGATAACGGCATCTCCGCTTGCGGCGCTTGCGCAATCGACCTCCGCTCCGGTGCTCGCGGTGTTCGCGCACCCGGACGATGAGCGCGTAATCGGACCACTGTTGTCGAAGCTCGCCCGCGAAGGACGAGAGACTCATCTCGTCATCGCCACCAACGGCGACAAAGGCGTCACAGACTTCGCGCACATTCCGGCCGGCGCGCAGCTCGCCGCCGCGCGTACCAAGGAAGCGACCTGCGCCGCCAACCGACTCGGCGTGCGCAAGCTTCACATTGTCGGGCTGCCGGACGGCGGCCTCGCATCGTTCGAAGTACTGGGCAAACTCCGTACTGCACTCGCCGCGATCATCGATTCGGTGAAGCCCTCGGTCATCATCACCTTCGGACCCGAAGGCGGTACTGGGCATCCGGATCATCGCCTCACCGGCGATGTCACGACCCAAATCATCCAGAGCGACGCGAAGTACGCGAACATCGATCTGCTGTTCGCGTCGCTGCCAACGGAACGCCTCCGCACTGCACCGCGCGCGCAACCGACGGTGAACGGGATGGCGACGTCGGTGCTCACGGTGCGTGTCCCATTCGAGCCGCAGGATCTCGTCGCTGGTCGCGAGGAGTTTGCGTGTCATCGCTCGCAGTATACCCCGGAGCAGATGGCGAGAGTGAATGCGTATCTCGCGCACGCGTGGGACGGCCAGGTCTGGATGCGGCCGTGGAACGGTACGCTCCGCAATCCGCAGCCTTTCGCGCGGTAGTCGCTAAAGACGCTTGCGCAGGTAGAACTGACGGTAGCCGGGCGGATATCCGTCGAGGGTGCCGAACACTTCGTAGCCGAGTTTTTCGTAAAACGGCCGAGCCTGGTACTCGAAGGTATCCAGGCTCGCGCCAATGCAGCCGCGTGACCGCGCCAGATCTTCGGCAGCAGTGAGCAGGCGAGTGCCGACGCCGCGTCCGCGGGCGCGCTCGTCGACCCAGAGCTTGGCGACGTAGAGCCAGCGCCACCGCGTGTGTCCGATCAATCCGCCGACGATTCCTTCGCCATCACGTGCGATCAGTTTCACCGGCTGCTCGTTGGCAGGCCCGATCCACGCTTCGTTGAACGAGAGCAAACCGCGTACGACCGTCGATTCGTCGGCGGGATTTACATCGTCGTCGATACGAATCTCGCTCACCACGCCGCGCGCTCTTCCTTGCTCACGTCGGGAACGACCCGCTCCCCGCGCCCGAACGATTTGAATCCGGCTTCGATGATCGCCATCACCGTCGCACCTTGTTCAGGCGACACAGGGTTCGGAGCTCGGCCGAGCAACGCTTCGCGCAACGCGACGTAGTAGCGACGCTGATCTCCACGCCCGGCCGTGAAGGTGTGCGTCATGCCGCTGCTGCCCTCGTAGATCATCGCGTCGTCCCGGTCCTTCCCCCATTCGGCGGAGCCGGGCTTGACGCCGGTGCGCAGCTGATCTTCCTGCACATCGGGATTCAGCTTTACGATGCTCGCCTTGTCCCCGTGCACCGAGAAGCGCGCGGTGCCGCCGGAGACCAGAGACCCGCATTGAAGAATTGCGACTGTCTCGCCGTACCGCAGCACGACCTGAAAGAAGTCGTCGGTTCTGGCGCCGCTCCGCTGTTTCGCCAATGTCGCCTGGACGGTGTCCGGGATACCGAACAACAACAACGTCTGGTCGATCAGATGTGGTCCCAGATCGTACAACAGTCCCGCACCCGGGCCCGGCGTTTCTCGCCAGCGATTGCGCACTTCTGCGCGATAACGGTCGATCCGCGACTCGAACTGGACGACGCGGCCGAGCATGTCGCGGCGAATGGCATCCTGAATGGTGAGAAAATCGCTGTCCCAGCGCCGATTCTGGAATACGGACAGTATTAACCCGCTCTTTCTCGCCATACTCGCGAGTAGTCTCGCCTCTTTGACGTTGATGGTGAACGGCTTGTCGACCACGACATGATGCTCGGCGCGCATCGCTGCTTCAGCGAGCGGCGCGTGCGTTTCATTCGGGCTGGCGATGACGACGAGATCGACGTCGGGATGGCTGCACAGCGCTTTTGGATCAGACACCACATCGACATCCGACAACAGCTGCCGCACATCTTTCGGGTGGCTCGACGAGACGGCAGTGATCTCGTAGCCGTCCGTCGCCAGCAGCAGCGGAACGTGGAACGTCTTCGAGACGAAGCCGAAGCCGACGATACCGACGCGAACAGTTGAACCCACAGCACTCATCGTAAATGCGATGTTTCAGATATTGATTAACTGGTGCACCGCGCGATCTGCTTCGCGAATCGAGTTGCGGTGATCGGCGGCGCCCGCCAGATCCGTGTTTGCAAACGCGATCCGTCCGTGCGACTGGTTTCGCAGAATGTCACGCGGCGCCGGCTTGCCGTCGGTACCGAAGAAGAAGCCTGGCTGAGGATTCACGTACGCGTGGCCCCACCGATTGAGAATGATGCCCGCGATGTCGCGCCGCGGATCGAATCCGCCGGGAGCAAACATGTCCGCCATCTGCTGCCGGAAAGCGCGCTCGTACTGCGCGAAAGAAGTGGCGAGCAGTTGCGTGCGGCCACGACTGCCCTGTTCACCGATCGGTAACCCGGGCTGCGAGAACAGGACTTTGATTGTCAGCACCGTCGGCGAATCGGGATCGATGGTGCGCGGCGTATTTCCGACGAGCGCTTTCTTGGTCACCGACAGATAGTTGCCGAGTCCGTCGAACCAGCGACAGCCGGACATTCCCATGTCGTACAGAAAGCGCCAGTTGCGCACGGCAACGTTCGCCATCAGGCAGGGCGACCGATAGAACTGCGCGTACGCGTCGCGGTGTGATGCCGGCAAGTCGTGCACGATGTGCTTCGCGGTCCAGCTGCCGCCGGCAACCACAACTCTGCGCGCGCGAACCTTGTAGAGGCGATTGCCTTTGACGTACGTAATGACGACGTGCGGAGCGCTGGTCGGATCACCGGCGTGCTCGACGCGCACGACCGTGGAATTGAGTCGTATGCGTGTCGATTGTCCGGCGCGATCGAGCGCGGCGAAGTTCACCCGATTCTGCCAGACCTGGTCGACGGTGCCCGATCCGGCAATCGCGGCGGGAATCAGCTTCTTCACCATCAGTCGCGCGAATCCGGTGTTGCCATCGGGGAACATCTGGTCGCCAA
>DATFHK010000005.1:0-15701 GCA_035248505.1 Gemmatimonadaceae bacterium
GCCGCAACCAGCCCGAGCAGGATTTTTCCGACCGAGCGCCCACTACGTCGAGCCATCAAATCCCCGGACACGCCTGGCGAGCCAATCGCGGATGGTGGCGAAGTACTCGGGGACGAAGCGTTCCAGCGACGGCATCTCCGCATTGGTTCCGCTTTTTGCCTCGAGCTGGAGATGATTGGCTCGCGGATGGACAACGAGGGTGTAATGCGGATTCCCTGCCTCGCGCAGATATTCGTCCCACGCCGGTTTGTTTTTCGAAGCAATGATGTTGTCGTCGAGCCCGCCGAAGATCGCGAGCGTGGGGACTCTCAACTGCCGCAGCGTCGGTGCGGGATCGTACAAGTACACCTTTCGGAAAACGGTCCACTGCGGGTCATCCGGCGATTGCGGGAACGTCGGCGGCGCTTTCCCGAGGCGCGCTACAAGCGCCTGGCGCGCGGCCGCATAATTGTCCCATCCCTGGCCAGTGCGCGCGTAATCGTACTGCAGCTGCATCAGGTCGACGATTTGCCGCACCGTCTCCGGCTTCATACCGCTGGCGGCCATCTCGTTCCGTGCCTGGTCGATGGTTGATACAGCGGGAGGCACCGCCGCGCCGGAAATGCTGATCATGAACGCAATGTTTTTCTCCCGAACGGCGGCAATCGGCATGATCCAGCCCGCCTGACTCCATCCAAACAGCCCGACTTGCGTGGAGTCGACGTCCGTGCGCGTCTTCAGGTAGTTGAACGCCGCGACCACATCACTGGCGAGATCTTCGAATGAAGCCGTCCGCCAATCGCCGGTCGATTGCCCGACACCGCGCTTGTCGTAACCGAGCAATGCGATCCCGCGGCGGACGAGAAAATGCGCCAGCGGCACCAGATAATCGCGGTCTTCGGCGCCCGACGCATGAACGAGAATGATCGCCGGGTGCGGGCCTTTGGTGTTGGGACTGATCAGCGTACCAGCGAGCTTGATGTCTCCATTGGCAAACTGGACTGCCTCACGACGTTCGGCGTCGACGCGCCTCGCCATTCGCGCGGCTGCACCACTACGCGTCCAGCTGAGCGAGATGATTTTGCCCGAAGCGTCCCGCTGAAAGCCGATCGTCGCTTCCACTGGCTCGCGAACACCAGCGCCAGATCCGGCGACGAATTCGTCGCGGCCGCTGGGGAAAAGCGCGCGCACTTCGCCTGATTCACCTAGCGCCACCAGTTGATTCGCGCCTGTCAATTCCGCCCACGGCTGCAAATAGACAAAATCGCCGCGTTCCCACTGGTAGACCCCGCTGTATTCGCGGAGCTCGCCGTCGCCGACCTCGCGCCGGACATACATCCCGCCGACGATTGCTGCGGCCACCAGCGCCGCGACGCCAAGTTTGACTGGCATCATCGCATTCTACATTCGCAAAGGAGAGGTGCTTTCGGTAAGCAGCGAACGGCCATCACCATGCTGTAGACGGCCGTGCTCATCACACCCTGAATACCAAACCAGCTTAGGTTGAGGCCTGAGGTCTCCGAACATATGTGCACCCGCTAGCGGCAATCGTTGCGCGGCCTCGGCAATGCGCGACCGTCGACCAGCGAGCGCGGCGTCGATAGCGAGACGGGTGTGGCCAATCGGCGCGCCGAGCTGACATCGCGTCGCAGCTCGCCGAGCCTGAGAAAGTTTCCGGCTTCGGTGGTCGACTGCAGCGATGGCGCCGCGCTGCCATCGCCCCAGTAGTCGCTGTGATCCGCACCAGCGATCGTTATGCCCTTAAGCGTCTTGCTCCAGCCCGGCATCATCACACTCGGACCGTAGCGGCCGAGCGCGCGTTGGGATGCTTCACTCCTGCCGGCCAGCGATTGCCCGGGCGGGAATGCCCAGTGCAGAACCTTGTCGTCGAGCGAATGCAGGACGCGAATCTCGATTCCCTCCGCCCACAGCTGCATCAGCAGATCGAAGAATCGCCCGCCGCGCTCCAGCATCTCCGACGGCACCGCGGCAGCCATCAGCACCACCCGTCCGATCTTCGGCAGCGCGCGTTGCCGTAGCAGATTCAGGGTTTCCAGAACCACTCGGCAGCCGAGTGAATGCCCGATGAAATCGACGCACTCGAGATTGGGCAGCTTGAGCAGCATTGCCTCGAGATCTTTTGCGGCATCGACCGCAGTGTGCACGGCGGTCGGATAGACCAGAAAATCGAGCTTGTCGAAAAATCCCCACTGCGCATCGCCCGGCCAGAAGGTGTCGCCGAACTGCGCCTCGAACGCGTCGGGATCGACCGAGCTGAATATCGCGCGCTCGCGTGCGCGAAAAGCGAAGTACGCCGTCGCCGCACCGCTGTCGCTGTTGTTGAATCCGTGGACGAGAACGAGACACGTACGGCGCGCCAGCGCGTCGGGCAAGAGCCCGCGAAACTGACCGGGATCGAGCAGCTTCCCGCCTTCCTTGTCGCGCCGCAGATAGAACTCCAGCCACGGCGAGTAGCCGCACGGGCGTCTGGCGTTCTTACCCATTCTTCACTTTCTGCAACGCGGTCACGAGATCCTTGGCGACCGGCGCCAGAATGCCGCCTACAAGCGAAATCGGAATCATCGACAACGAGAAGGAATTGAACAGCGCCGCCCACGTGATGTGGCCGCCGGCCTCCGCCGCCCAGCGGGCGAACATCAGCGATATCAGCATCACCACGATGCCGGTGATGTTCGCCGCGAGCTGGTTCCAGTTCGCCCAGCTGTCCGACGCATAGAGCTGAAATCCATCGAGCTTGCCCTTCACCGTCTGCCGCAGTCGCGCGATCAATTCGCTCTGCCGCTTGACCTCTTCCTTCTGCCTGTCCTCCGGAAGATTGGCGGTGTTGAGCAGCGCTGACGGACCGTCACGGAACCAGCTCTCAATGTCGCTGCGATGGGCGCCGACGGTGAGAACCCGATAAAGGCTTTCATACTGCGGCGGGTTGGCGAGCACGAGATCGGACGCCTCCTGGATGCTGCCCATCATCCGCTCCAGCTCCAGCGCGAACACCGCGTGCGCCGGGTTGCGATTTCGGATGTAGCCACCGGGCAGTCCGCGTCGCTGTAACAACTCACGCGCCGCAGCGCTTCCTTCTTCGGGCGACACGCCGGTGGTGAGCTGCAACAATTGCGTCAGTGCCTTCTCACCGCGATTCGCATCCGAGTTGGACGCTGCCGCATTGCGCGCCATCCAGTCGACCCACCGCCGCGCCTGAAACTTGGTGCGCTTGTCGAGCAGCTTCTTCCACAGCTCGATGAACGCCATCGAGAACGCACCAATGGCAATCAGCGGCGTCAGATACTTGAGCAGAAAATCGGTGAGCTTGTAGACGGCGATGCCGACGTCAGTCGTCTGACTCACCTGCAACACCAGTAAGAGATACATGCGCACCTCGGTGTTGAGTAATTGCCGACCGGACTCAAAGGTCGCGCCGGGTGCGACGGTCAGTAATGGCTATTTCATATCACCAAAGATGCAGATTTATATCACGGCGTCCGCTGCTTCCAAGTCGAGCTTCCACCTCGAACCGGCACCGCCTTTCACGATCAGCCATATCGCGAATGCGAGCTCGTTGGTGGCGCCGAGCACGATCACGTAGCGAGGCACCGACATCGCCAACGGCGGCCACAGGAAGATCAACCACGCCGCGGCGCCGACGACCCACCACACGCCCAACCACTTTGGCAGGAAGCCGGACTTGAGAATCAGATATCCGGTCACCAGCTCGAACATCGCGAACAGCGGGAAGGAGATGAAGTACGCGCGGTTATAGAGCGCGAGGCCGAGCAAGTTTGCCGCTTGCAGCTGCTGGACGGTGAACACCGCCGCCAATTGCGCATCGCCTAGTACCAGCGGCGCGGCGAGTCGCAGCAGATCCGCCATGATCTGAACGAAGCAGCCCGCAAGACTGAGGAAGGCGGCGGTCAACGCGTAACTGCGATTCACCCGCCGGAATAAACCATACAGTAGCGCAGTCAGCGAGATGTAGATCGCGTTGGCGACGAGATCGGTTGAAGCGGCCGCCTGGAACGAAGTGGCGTGGCTGAGGATGTTATTCGCCGTCGTCGCTGCGTCGCCGGCAACGACGATGCCTTTGATCAGCGAGCCCGACACGATGCCCACCGCCAGGTACACCAGCCAGACGATGCCGATTGTCCGCGGCGTGGGATGCGTCACCGCGACGCTGATTCGGGCGTTCGCGTTTCCGACAGCAGCTTCGTCACGAAGCGCTGACCTTCGGAGATTCGCTCGACCTCGATTGCGATCGCCTCCATGCCGTGCTCCAGGCGCTGGAGTCGGTCCGTGTCCCCAGCGGGCAGCGCCGGCGCAGATTTGCGCGCTTTCTTCCAGCGACGCCGCCAGAAGAAAAAGAAGGCGGACATCAAAACGAATACCGTACCGGCGCCGGCACCGACTCCCGCGCCGAACAAGTCCTCTGGCGGCGCGGTGATCGATTCCTGCGCCATCGCGATCAGCTGCGGTGACGCGGCGGCGACCTGTTTGCCGACGTTGCCGAGGTCGGTCTCCAGTTGTAGCACCCGCGCGTCGAGAAACGCGAGCTGGGCTTTTAATCCTTCCACACCCGCTTGCGGCGACGTCTGGATCTGCTGAATCAATCCATCGCGCCGTGCAGTCACCGAATTGAGCTGCAGTGATATCTCACGACGACGCGCGAGCAGCTGCCGCATCTCCGCCTGGGTAGTTGGGATGTGCAGAATCTCGGTCTTGCCATCGCTTGTGGTGACCGTGACTCCAGGAACGTTGACCTGCGGCGCGACGTCAGCGCCTGATTGTGTGCGGGTCGTTGCCTGCATTGAGATCCTGCGCCTCAGCGCGGTGTCGATTCGGCGCCGCGTTGCTCGGACATCAGCCTCGTCACGTAACGCTGTCCCTCGGAGATGCGCTCGATCTCGATCGCCATCGCCTCCATGCCGTGCTCCACGCGCTGCAGTCGCTCGGAATCCGCTGCCGGCAGCGCACGCCCCGTCGGCACGTCGTCGCGGATGAATCGCTTCCAGATCCAGCGGCCGAGCAGCAGCAGCACCGTCATCCCGAGGAACACGCCGGCGCCGCCAAGGAAGACGCCCTCCTGGAACGTGCCGGGCTGATCTTCGTTTGCATCCTCGTGGGTCATTGCCATCAACGCCGGCGATGCCTGCGACATCTCCCGACTGATGCGACTGAGGTCGCCCTGCAGCGAGACGATTTGTTCGGTCAGCGCGCTCAGCTGCGCCTGCAAGCCCGGCTTCGCCTCCGCCGGTACGGTCTTGAGCTGCTCGATCAGCTCCTGCTGCCGATCGTTGGCGTTGTCGAGTTGCTCGGTGAGCGCATCGCGCTGGGACATCAGCGCCATCATCTCGTCGTGCGTCGTCGGTATCTGCAGGGCCTGGTTCCGGCCGTCGCTCGTGGTGACGGTCACGGTCGGAACCTTTACCTGAAAATTTTTCGCGACGTCGGTGATGACTTGTGTGCGCACTTGCATGGTTGTCAGTACGTTGCGGGCGTATGCCAGGTTCCAGCAAGCGACCTGCTCGGCGCCGATCGTGATACGCTCATTGTACCACGGGTAAAGTGATCCGCGATGCCGGGTTCGATCCGCAATAGACCCGCTGCGTCGCCTTTACATAGTCGCTCGACTTCGCCTGGTAAATACTCGGCACGAACTTCTGTGGGTTGCGGTCGATCACCGGGAACCAGGTCGACTGCACCTGCACCATCAGCCGGTGCCCCTTGAGAAAAACGTGGTCGCGATCGCGCAGCGGAACTTCCCATTCCACCGGAATGTTCGATTGCAGCGCAGATGGATGCTCGAAGCTCTTTAGGTAGCGTCCGCGACGGACCTCCATCGCCACCGGCAATTCATAGCCGTTCATCGTGCGCGCGAACTCGCCTGGACCCGGTCCCGCGTTCGGATTCCACTTCGGCGTCTCGGCGTTCTCCGGATACACGTCGATCAGCTTGACGACGAAATCGGCATCGGTGCCCGACGTCGACGCGAACAGATGCGCCGCGACGGGGCCAGTGATGGTGAGATTGCTCTCGAGTGGCGCACTGATGTAGGCGAGAACGTCGGGGCGATTGTCGACGAAACGCTGGTCTGCGACTTCCCACGTTCGCCAATCCGCGCCGGGATACGTCGGCGAGATCGGCCGCGGGCGATACGGAACCGGATTCGCCGGATCGGAGACGTACTCGCGGTAACCCGCACGCTCGCTGCCGCGCGGCGCAGTCCACGACAAAGTGCCATCGCAGTTCAGATAAAGATCGGTCTGCTTCGCATTGCGCGGTGGCCACTCGTCGTAGGTGCGCCACTGGTTGGAGCCGAGCTGGTAAGTCGTCACTCGCCAGGTTGGTTTCTCGCCGACGCCGTGCAGGTAGTATCGGAAGAACGGCGCCTCGACGTTCTCGCGAAATTCGCGCGACGTCTCGTGACCGAGCGCGACCTGTCCGATACTGTCACCCTTTGGGCGCTGCCACCCGCCGTGATACCATGGCCCCGCCACCATGAAGTTGGTGTGCTGCGGATCGCTCTCGGCGGCGTGCCGGAAGATCTGCCACGGACCCCACGGATCTTCCTGATCGTAGAAGCCGGCGACGTTGAGGTTGGGAACCGTCGACGAGTGTAGCCGGTTGGTCCACGCCGAGCGCTGCCAGAACGTGTCGTAGTCCGGGTGCGCGACGATGTCGTTCCATCGAGGAATGGTGCCGTGCAGAAAGTTCGCGTTGATGTTGGAGAGCGGGCCGAGGCGCAGATACCACGAATACGTGTCGTAGACATTGAAATCGAAGTGCGTATTCTGATTTTTGTCCGCTTCCTCCAGCACCGCGTACTCGAATGCGTAGCTCTCGCGCAGCGCGCCGTAACGGTGCTCGTCGTCGTTCATCCATTGATCGGTGGGCGACGCCTGTTCGCTGATTGCCTTGAGCGCGGGATGCGGCCCGAGGAGCGCCAGCCCGGCGGTGAGGCCGTCGTATGACACGCCCCACATCCCGACTTTTCCGTTGTTGTTGGCGACGTTCTTCACCAGCCAGTCGATGCTGTCGTAGGCGTCGGTGGTTTCGTCGGTCGCCTTCGGATTCGACAGGTCGCGCGGCGGAGCGAAGATGTGGAACGTGCCTTCAGACTTGAATCGCCCGCGCAGGTTCTGGAACACGAAGATGTAGCCGTCTTCCATCAACTCCCTGAAGCTCGTTGGAATCGACCTCGGCGCCGCAGATGGTACTCCATAAGGAGTGCGCTCGAACAGAATCGGCAGCGGCCCTTTGTGGTCGACCGGAGTGAGTATCGCCGTCTGCAGATGAACACCATCGCGCACCGGAATCATCACTTCCTGGTATGTGAAGACGGGCGCTCGGTCGGCAGTCGGCTGCTGCGCTCCAGCCTCGACTGCAGCGATCAAAATGCAGGCGAGTACTCGGGTGGCGATCATCGGCATCCTCCGTTGTCTGCGACGAAATTGCCGCGTCTCGAGTGCTTTAGCGAGGCGCTGACTCAACGCTTCGGGACTCTGACATCAGCTTGGTGACGAAACGTTGGCCCTCGGAGATGCGCTCGATCTCGATTGCGATCGCTTCCATTCCTTGTTCCAGACGCTGCAGACGCTCGGAGTCTGCTGCCGGAAGTGTCAGTGCACGTTTGCGCGGATCCCTTCTCCACCGCCAGCGCGCGAAGAAGAACGCGGCTGACATGATTACAAAAATCGGCACACCCGCGGCCACCATTCCCTGCTGGAAGCGAACGTGGGGACTCGGAGCGGGACGCGGCTGGTCGTACGCGGTCCGTAGCAGCTGTGGTGAGGCGCTCGCGATCTCCTGGCCGACTTTGCCAAGATCTTTCTCGAGCTGGACGACGCGCGCATCGAGCACCTGCAGCTGCTCGTGCAGTCCCGGCCTCGCGTCGTCGGGCACAGTTCTCAGCTTCTCGATAATGTCATTGCGTCGATCGGTTGCGCTGCCAAGCTGATCGGAGATCTCGCGTCGCTGAGTCAGCAGCGCCTGCATCTCCTCCCGTGTCTTAGGAATTTGAAGCACCTGTCGCTGCAGCGTTCCGTCGCCCGCGTCAGTAACGACCGTGATTTGGGGCTTCGTTGCCTGCGTTGCGATCTTCGCCCCTGTGTTTGTCGTTGCCTGCATGAAGGCTCCGTGCGACTACCGCGGTGTTGACTCCAGTCCCCGTGATTCCGACAACAGCTTGGTGACGAAGCGCTGGCCTTCCGAGATGCGCTCGATCTCTATGGCCATCGCTTCAATTCCGTTCTCGACCCGTTGCAGCCGCTCAGCCTCCACGGCCGGCAGCATTGGCGGAGCACGCCGTGCCTGCCTTTTCCAGCGGCGGCGGGATACGAAGTATACCGCTGACATGATGAAAAAAAGCGGAATGCCGGCGGCTGCCATTCCCTCCTCGAAGTCGTCACTGCCTGGAGGCGGGCTCGGCGCCTGCGCCATCGAGATCAACTCCGGCGACGCTGCCGCAATCTCGCGACCGACGGTGCCCAGATCGGTCTCGAGCTGGACGACACGAGCGTCGAGAACATTGAGCTGCGCCTGCAGGCCGGATTTCGCTTCGTCGGGCGCCACTCGTAGCTGCTCGATGAGCCCGCTACGCCGATCCGTTACGCTCTCCAATTGATCCGAGATTTGCCGCCGACGAGTGAGCAGCGCCTGCATCTCCTCGTGGGTGGTCGGAATCTGAAGAACTTGTTTCTCCAGGACGCCGTTGCCAGCGTCGGTGAACACTGTGAGTGTCGGAGCCTTCCCCTGTGGCGAGACGACGACGTCAGCACCTGGTTTGGTGGTTGCTTGCATGCTTGCCATACGTTATGGGTCGCGGGCTGGTTACACTCGCTTTGATGCCGTTAATCCTTGTACGGATCGTACTCGTTTTCTCCGGCCATTACCACGATCAGCGGCCGCAGAGTATGTACCACGCGCACCGTTTCGATGGTAAGGTCGGTGAGCGGCGAATCTGATACCAGAAGCTCGCCGACGAGCATGACTAAAAAAGATCGCAGTACATAAACCGGTTCTCACGCAACACGCGTTCACCGGTTTCGCAGCGGATAGCCTCGGCGAAGATGGGACCGTTGGAGACGAAAGTATGGAACTCGCCGCGTTCACCGCAGGGATCCGTCGACGGCGGCAGATCCGCGAGCAGCGACAAATCGAACTGGCGACCGGCGAAGCTGTTATCGAGCTGAGTGGTGTCGACGCAAACGAGCCGCGCCGAGTAGCCGCGAGCGACAAATTCACGCGCGAGGTCGGTAGTGTTGCGTCCCCAGATGGGAAAGACCGGATCGAATCCCGATCCAGCCAGCAATCGTTCGCGATAGGCACGAACGTCTTCGAGGAATAAATCGCCGAACGCGATATGCTTCACTGCCGGCCAACGCCCCCGGATTTCGTCGAGCGCGTTGTGAAACGCGCTTTCATAAGCGGCGTTGCTCGAGTTCCGCTCGAGAGAAATTTCGACCAGCGGCAAGCCGATGCTGTCTGCCTGGGCAATCAACAGAGCGCGACGCACACCGTGAACGCTGATTCGATCGTAACCGCGCGTCACGCTCGTCATCAACGCGATTGGCTCGAACTCCTCACTCTCTCTAAGCTGGGCGAGCGCAAGCGCGCTATCCTTGCCGCCGCTCCAACTCAGGACAACTGGTTTGCCCCGCGATGTACTTCCATCCCCATCGGGGATACGCGCGCCGCTTCGCGCTTCCGCCTTCCCTCTTCCCGCCTTCACCGCGCGCCAACTTCGTCGGGTGCGATTCCGTAGTCGCGCAGCTTTCGATACAGCGTGCGTTCGCCGATATCCAGGATCTCCGCGGCTTTGCGTCGATTGCCGCGCGTCTCGCGCAACGCGGCCTCGATCGCTGCGCGCTCGATCTGCGCCATCGTCATTCCCGGTGTGATGGTAAGCGTCGTGGCCGGCAATGGCTGATTCGGAGGCTCGATCGCGATCGCGCTGCCCCCCGACGCGAGCGCAGGCGGGTGGACTTCTCCCGAGCTGCCGTTCCCCCATAGCTGACGGTGATCGCGCTCCTCGTCCATGCGCCGACGCAGCTCTTCGACCTGCAGCCTCAGCTCCAGCATGCTGCGCACGAGAAACTCCAGCTCGCGACCTTCGGCTCCGACTGCACCGCGCACCAGCGGACCGACGTGAACGGGTAGATACCGCGCGGATCCGCCCTCTCTGATCATGCTGGGGATGTCGGCAGCGCCGATCTCCCTGCCGGGCGCGAGCACGACCATGCTCTCGATCAGATTGCGCAGCTCGCGCACGTTGCCCGGCCACGGATAGTTCATCAGGATCTGCATCGCTTCTGCGGAGATGCCGTGGAATTTCCGGTCGTGCTGGGAGGAAAACTCCTTGATGAACCGGCGCACCAGCACTGGAATGTCTTCGCGCCGCTCACGCAGCGGCGGCAGATACATGCTCAGGACGTTCAGTCGGTAGTACAAATCGGCCCGGAACAATCCTTCCTCGACACTCTCGCGCAACGGACGATTGGTGGCCGCGACAACGCGCACATCGATTGGAATCGGTGTCGTCCCGCCAACGCGCGTGAGGCGACGCTCCTCCAGCACGCGCAACAATTTCACCTGGGTCGATGGCGGAATCTCGCCGATCTCGTCGAGAAACAACGTCCCTTCGTCCGCCAACTCGAACCGACCGATGCGCCGTTCCGCTGCGCCCGTGAACGCGCCCTTCTCGTGTCCGAACAGCTCGCTCTCGATGAGTGTTTCGGGAAGCGCACCCGCGTTCACCGCGATGAACGGTTTGTTCCGGCGCGGACTCAGTCGATGCATGGCGTGCGCGACCAGCTCCTTACCAGTTCCCGATTCGCCTTCGATGATCACGGTGCTCGACACCGGTGCGATCTGCTCGATCTTGAGCAGAACTTCGCCGATCGCTTCCGACTGCCCAATCAGCCCCGTTGCTTCGATCAGCCGATTGCGGTCGAGCACCCGACGAACGGCGAGATAGAGGTCGTCGGCGGAGATCGGCTTGGTGTAGACGTCGGTGAAGCCGATGGTGCGCAGTTGCTCGCGCAGCGTCGGATCCTCGACGTCGGCGAGACCAATGATCGCAACGCCCTCCCACAACTGGTCGCGCACGATCGGCTGAACATCCGCGTCGCGCAGGTTGCCGGTGATGACGATCAGGTCGGGCTTGAACCGCTTGATCTCGCCGCGCAGATCGTCGAACGGCGAGACGACGGTCGTTTGAATGCCGTTGGCCTCGAGCTGCGCGTTGAGCCTGACTGCCGGCTCGACATCAGCGAGCGTGACGAGGACTTTCACGAACGCTGCGAACCGGCGTTGACCGCCGGCCCCCCAGAGGGATTATGCTCGGTGACTTTGCCACTCAGGACATCACATGCATGCTGGATGATCGGATCCAATGCATCGAGCCCGTCGCGCACGCCGCTGGGCGAACCAGGAAGATTCACTATCAGCGATTTCCCGCGCACGCCTGCGACCCCACGACCAAGCGCAGCGCGCGCAAAGTTCGGCAGCGCCAGCACCCGAATGCGCTCCGCGATTCCCTCTGCTTCACGCTCGATTACCGCACGCGTCGCTTCGGGAGTGACATCGCGCGGCGCGAGTCCCGTTCCGCCAGTCGTGAGCACGAGATCGACCCGATCTCCATCACACGCCTGAATCAGCGTACGCACGATGTCGACGGTATCGTCAGGAACGGTAGTCGATGAAACAAGATCGTATTTCTTGGCTTTGACCCACCCGGCGACTACGGCGCCAGAAGTGTCCTGACGCTCCGCCGCGACGACTGAATCCGACACCGTCACCACCGCGACCCGCATTCAGGATTTCGTGCGCAGCGAGCCGTCGCGTTGCCTGCAGCGAAAAGCGGGAAGCATGCTGCCGGTAGCTGCAAGCAGGGTAGTGCGCCTTTGAGTCCGCAGTCTCACAACCGGCTTCCGTTCTTGTAGAACGGCATTTTCACGACCGTTGCTGGAATCCGCTTGCCGCGTATTTCGATTTCCAGTGCAGATCCTTCCGCCGCGGAGCCAGGCGGAACGTAGGCGGTGCCGATCGGAATGCCGAGCGTTGGACTCATCGTCCCGCTGCGCACTTCGCCACTGGGGGAGCCATTTACGAACACCGGATATCCATGACGCGGAAATGATCGCTCACTGGTCGTGAAGCCAACCAGTCGCCGCGGAGCTCCCTGTTCCTTTTGCTTCAGCAATGCATCACGACCGATGAATTCGCCCTTCTTGAACTTCACCAGCCAGCTCAATCCCGCCTCGAGCGGAGTCGTCGTGTCGTCGATGTCGTTCCCGTAGAGCGCCATTCCCATCTCCAGCCGCAGCGAATCCCGCGCGCCGAGTCCAGCCGGCGTCACGTCGCCCGAGCTCGTGAGCGTTTCCCACAGCTTCGGCGCGTACTCGGCGGGGAAATACAGCTCGAATCCATCTTCGCCGGTGTAGCCCGTGCGCGAGATGTAAACCTTGTCGACGCCAGCGACTGTACCAGTCTGAAATTCGTAGTACTTGATCTGCGACAGATCCGTGTCTGTATGCTGCTGCAGGATTTTTTGCGCTTGCGGCCCCTGGAGTGCGAGCAGCGCGATGCGATCGCTAATGTCGTCGAGCGTCACATCGAATTTTCCGACGTAGCGCGAGATGTGCGCAAAATCCTTGTCGATGTTGGAACCATTCACCACCATCAGCACGCGATCGTCGGAGCGATATACCAGACAGTCGTCGACGATGGTGCCATCCTCACGCAGGATCGTCGAGTACTGAGCCTGACCAGGTTTGAGTGCGCCGACATCGTTGGTGGTGACGTAGTTCACGAAGTCCGCGGCCTGCGGCCCGCGCACGATGAACTCGCCCATGTGGCTGACGTCGAACAAGCCCGCTTTCTCGCGCACTGCCTTATGCTCGGCGGTGATTCCGGTTGGGTACTGCACCGGCATCTCGAACCCAGCGAACGGAACCATCTTGGCGCCCAGCGCAACGTGGGTGTCATAGAGGGCGGTACGCTTTAGCGGGACGCGGGACGCGGGAAGCGGGGCGCGGGACGCGGGAAGCGGGGAGCGGTGGCCGGTTATGGAGGAGTCGCGACCCGGCTCGGGCGGCTCACCACTGATTGAAGGACTGGTGACTTCGGTCATGAAAGGCGGATTGCGATCGTCGACCCCAATATGGTCGCCCCGCGCAGGGATTTGGAGTCCCGCCCGTGACAAATTGGCAGAAGAAAAAAGGAAGGGCGCCCATCCGACAGATGGTCGCCCTACGGACCGCTTACCGCTTCCCCTTCCGCTAACCGCTACGGCATCATCTCGCCAGCCGTAACCTCTCTCACCTCGCCGAGATCCACCCGTGAGCCGGTGACCATCCCCTTTAGCACCTCGAACAGCACCACCGGCTTCGGCTTGTTGACCTTCATATAGGTAGCGCTCTCAGCCTCAACCATGATCAGAGCGATGCGCGGATCATTGGGTCCGCCGTCACGCTCTCCACCCTCGTCCCCGAAGTACGCCTTCCAGTCCTCGTGATAGAGTTGACGGATGCGATTCCGGTTTTTCGAAACGTGAGCGACGCCGGACACGGAAACCCATTCTCTCGACTTGCTGTTGTAGTAGGAGAGGTTGACGTGCGGGTCCAGCGTTAACTCATCGACCTTGTGGGTATCTACATTGGTGACGAACCACAGGTCGGCACCGTCCATACGATCCTGCGTCGCCATTGGGCGCGAAACGAGCTGGCCGTTGGGTCGGCGCGTCGTAAACATCGCCGTCTCGATACCTCTGATCAGGTCGTACAGCTCGTCGATTTTTTTCGATGTCGGCATGCCCTCCAATTGTGCATTAAGGGTGCCGATGACGACGAAGAAAAAGGCTCACTTGCGTGAGCCTTTTCCCGACAAGAGACCGAGTTGAGCTGCTCGGTTTACGGAATACCGCGAAGCGTCGGCGACAATACCTGCGCGTTGCGCGCCGGCGCACAATCCATCACCGAGAGGATTCGGCTGCCTTCATTGAGCAGGAACGCAACGTCACCGCTCTGGATGTTGGAGTTCTTTTTCTGCACCATGCTCATAAAGTCAGATACCTTCTTGCACGCCGCCGAACCATCGGCGGTCTGATCATATGCGGAGAGGAGCTGGTTCACGATCGGCTCCAACGTACCGTCGGGCAGATTGAGACCCTCCACTCGGTCGATCAAGTTACCGATCTGCTCGTGCGCACTGATCACGACGACGGTAAAGGTCTTGGAAGCGCTATTGCCAGCCGCGTCGAACGCCGTGCAGACAACCGGTGTGCTTCCAATTGGGAAAACACTTCCTGACGCCGGCTCGCACGAACGCGAGGTGACGCCGACGTTGTCTGTAACGGGCACGTTGTCAAATTCGACGACAGCACCAAGCGGGCTGGTTGCATTTCTCGTCCAGACCGACGCGACGGTCACGTCGTCCCAGACGGGTGGGTCCACATCTATTACCGTGACGGTTTGCGTCTCAGTCGAGGTGTTCCCATCGGCATCCTTGGCAGTCCACGTGATCGTGGTCACGCCCACGTGGTAAGGCGCATCCAGCGACAGGCCGTCGCTGCGAACACCGGTGATTGTAACCGCCGAGCAGTTATCCTGTGCCGTCGGCGGGGCAACCGCGACAACGGCGGTGGCCAAACCCGGGTCATTGTTCTGCGAAAGGTCAACGGGCGCTGCGTCAAATGTCGGCGCAACTTCGTCCTTGGCCGAGACCGGCGTAAAGCGAATTGCGTCGTTCGTCAGCTGGAACCGGTTCTTAACGCGGGCCATCTGGGTGCCCGCTGTATTCATGAAAGTGTCGTACGACGCCAAGCTGCCGGTCGCATTCTCAATGCCCTGGGTGATCACGTGACCGCTGTTCACGGTATTCATCTGGTTCGTGTAGATGGTGATCTCATTCGTTCCTTCGCTCAACACTACTTGCGACGTCAGGATACCGGTCGAGTGGTATTCAGGGACGTTGTTGAACTGAAGGATGAACTTGCGGTTCGGGGCTGATCCGCGCGTTTCGAATCGGATGCCGTCGGCGACCTGCTGCGGCGACCAATCTGCCCACGCCAGAGCGATGATGTTGTTCGGGGTCGTTGCGCTAGGAATAAAACCGCCATCGGCTGACGCCGTCTGAGCATTTCCGAAACCGACGAACCCGTTCGAGTAAACAACGACAGAGTTGTACGTGTTGCCGTAGAACGTGAAGTCGAACCCAATGGGGCGCGAAAAATATCCGTCGTCGCTCAGGTCTCGTGCGAAGGCCGATGTGTTCGGAGAGGCTTCAGGAGCGAAGTCGACCCGTGATTCGGTGTATTGGGGAGACGCCCCGCCACCGCCGCCGCATGCGGCCGCTGCACTCGTGGCAGCGGGCGAAATGGGGACGGAAAGAGCATTGGCCACCGGCCCGATGGGGACCATGACGTTCCCGCTCGCGACAATCGTAGATCCTTGCTTGAGCGAGTCAGGGAGGAGCACATTCGTGGAAACGACGTGCACTCGGGTGACACCATCGGTTGGTGTCGGCATAACCGACGTCGTGTAAGTGTCGCAAGAAACCGCGGCCGCAAGGACAATGGCCACGGCGGAAACCGCTCTGAAGGACGAAAAGAGGGTCGAGACAACGCTCGGGCGGTGCATAGTAACTCTCA
This sequence comes from Gemmatimonadaceae bacterium, assembly GCA_035248505.1. GTDB lineage: Bacteria > Gemmatimonadota > Gemmatimonadetes > Gemmatimonadales > Gemmatimonadaceae > UBA4720. Next base: position 15,638 of record DATFHK010000005.1, read on the forward strand.
TCTAGAGGGTCACTAGAATGACGACCACGCTTCCCAAGCTCAACAGGAGTTAGGGCCCCGTAAC
>DATFHK010000006.1:0-4163 GCA_035248505.1 Gemmatimonadaceae bacterium
CCCTCATAACTCGTCAGCGCGACGATCCGTGCATCGGGATGTGCTTCCCGGATGCGCTCGATGGCATCGACTCCATCCATCTGCGGCATCCGCAGATCCATAAGCACAACGTCCGGCTTGTATGCCTCGTACATCGCGAGCGCCTCCGCTCCATCACGCGCCTCCGCGACCAGCTCGAGATCGCTCTCGTTTGCCAGCAATGCGCAGAGTCCCGCCCGCACCACTGGATGATCGTCTGCCGTCATCACCCGGATCATCTAAGACCGCCTCCCGATCCCCGACCGTCGGCCGCCACTTCCACCTCGAGTGCGTCGGTGTCCGCTATACGTACGGCCAACTGCACCGTAGTCCCGACACCCTCGCTGCTGCGGACAGACAAATCTGCGCCGACCTGATGCGCGCGCTCCTTCATTCCAAGCAAACCCAACCGCCCCGCATAATTGCGGGTCGCGGATTCGACGTCGAATCCCCGGCCGTCATCGGTAATTGTCAGCTCTACACTGTCAGGCCGATAGTCGAGAGTCACCGTGACGATAGTCGCTCCCGAATGCTTGACCGCATTCGCCATGCTCTCCTGGGCAATGCGCAGGATGGTGTCTTCGACGGCCGGCGGCAGCTCTCGCGGCTCGCCAACAACCGCGACGCGCATCTCTTGGGAATCGGTGGCAGCACGCCCCGCGGCGTCGCGCAGCGCGGTGGGGAGATCTGCGTGCACCAACGCCACCGGCCGGATCTCCCACACCGTCTGGCGTGCCTCGCGCGCCGTGGATTCCGCGAGCTCGGCAATCCGCCGCACCGAATTGAGGATGTCTCCGGGCGCGGCCGTCAGGCGCGGGACAATTGCACGCAGCTGCATCGCGATGCCGCTCACCCCCTGAAGCAGCGAGTCGTGGATCTCGCGCGCGAGCCGGGTCCGCTCCTCCAGGATTGCCGCAAAGCGCACTTCGAGCGCCCGTTCACGGGCGCGTCGCTTTTCCTGTTGCAGACGCGCCGTCGCTTGCTTACGCTCGGTTATGAGCTGCGCCGTCCGCTCCTCCACGCGCATTTCGAGCTCGACGTTGAGTCGCTCGATCTCGCGCAAGGCGCGCCGGTGCTGAGGCGTCTCCATCGATTCCCATCGTCCATTGCGCCTGGCGAGCACGAAGTGGTGCGCCTTCGCCGAATCGAGCATGTACACTGCCAGCGCTTGCTCCATTGGATAGGTGCACAGGATCAGCATTTGTCGTTCGTGAAGGAACTCGTGCACCCGAAGCTCGTACTCGTGCACCTTGTGATGTTCGTCGGGCCGCGCCCAGCCAAGGTCACCGCTGGCCCGCACTCCGCTGAACTCGGCATGGCCCTCGAAGTGTCGGTATAGCGCATCCCAGCGCTTCATCAATTGATCGACGTCGAACTCTCCGCCTCCCCGGTATTCCTCGGGCGAAGTGATTTTGAACTGACCCCCTGCCGTTCGTTCATCGATGTCGGGAATGAGGTCTCGCAAAGCGTCGAGGACCTGCTGCTCTGCGGCGGGATTCGATGGCATCCAGACACACAGCTCCCGCGCCAGCAGCCCTGCGGCGAAGTATGGGACCAGGACGTCGACTAAATCGCGCTTGTCGTGGTAAAAGAGCGAGAAGTGCGAGGCCCATGGAATTTCACCGACCGTGTCAATGCCGGTCTCGCGGGACGACGAAGCCAGATCCTGCGTCATTGCTGCGCCATCTAACACTCCCGGGGGAGCCAAAGAGTACGCGCGCGGGGAACGGCGTATCACCCAGACCCCTTCTACGTTGCACCAATCATGCGCAAGGAGGTTTCAGACGGCGACGGCACAGGGGTAACCCCCGGGAGCTCTTTTCCAGCGAGCGAGCCCGGTTACGGCTCGCTGTTCGAGCAGTGTCCGACGCCGCTCGTGGTGTACGACAGGAGCTTCCGCGTCGTCGATTGCAACGAAGCCACCGCCCGGGTCTTCGGCACTACGCGCGACCGCATCGTCGGGATGCGCATCGAAGACATGCGGGACCAGCGCCATCGCACCGCTCTCGAGGCCGCACTTGCAGGTGAGAGCGTAACATGGGAGTCGCCCTACCATGCGACGATCACGGACGGCTGGTTCTGGGGATCGGCCACCTTCGCACCGCTGCGCAACAACGCCGGCGACATCGTCGGGGTCATCGTCGCGCTGACGTCCGGCACGTCTCACGTGGAACAGTCGACGCGCAGCCTCGAGATCCGGCTCGGCGAATCGCAGCGTCTTGGACGTGTGGGCAGCTGGATATACGACCTTCGGCGGATTCGTGCGGAAGGATCGCCCGAATTCTTCCGCATTCTCGGAGTGCCATCAGCGCTGGTGGGCTGGCCGCACGATCTCGAGAAGTACGTCCACCCCGAGGACAGGGAATCGATGCGCGCGCGCATCGACGCGGTGGTCGGCGCCGGGAAGCCATTCGCGCTGTGCGAGTTCCGCCTCGTGCGACCCGACGGTACCACTCGCCACGTCATCATGCGTGCGGAGCTGAAGTACGCGCCCGACGGGTCGCCGTTGATGGCGTGGGGAACGCTGCAGGATGTCACCGAGCGCCACCTGCTCGAGGACCAGCTCCAGCGGGCGAAGCAGATGGAAGGACTCGGCCAGCTCGCAGGTGGCATCGCGCACGACTTCAACAACATCCTGACCGTCATCCAGGTCGAGACGGGATTTCTTCTGGAAGGTTTGTCGGACAACGATCCCCTGACTGCCGAGGTCGTCGAGATTCACCGCGCCGCCGAGCGTGCAGCCGGGCTCACACGCCAGCTGCTCGCGTTCAGTCGCAAACAGATCCTTCGCCCGCGGCTCGTGCACCTCGAAACGCTGGTCATCGACACCACGAACATGCTTCGTCGGTTGATTGGGGAAGATATCGAGCTCGTGACCAGGCTCGCTCCGGATGATGCAGCGGTCATCGGCGATCCGGGACAGCTCGAGCAAGTGTTGATCAACCTCGCGGTAAATGCGCGTGATGCGATGCCACACGGGGGTGTTCTTCGTATCGAGACGTCCAGGATCACGGTGCCACGCGAAGACGTGGCTTGTGCGGCGGGAGATTATGTAGTCCTGACGGTTTCCGACACCGGACACGGCATGGATGAAAGTGTCCGGCGTCGCATCTTCGACCCGTTCTTCACGACCAAGCCACCCGGCAAAGGCACCGGCCTCGGCTTGTCGACGGTGTTCGGCATCGTGGAGCAGTCCGGCGGAAAGGTATACGTAGAGAGCGCACCTGGTCGTGGTGCGCGCTTCACGATTTATCTACCGCGCGCAACTCACGACGCCACTCCTTCAAACGCGCGGCCCGCTTACGCGGCAGAACCCGGCTATTCCGCTCGCGCAACCGTATTGCTCGTCGAGGACGAGCCGGTCCTGCGCAATGTGTCTCAGCGGGCACTCGAGAATGAAGGTTACACAGTGCTCACGGCCGAGGATGGCTTCGAGGCTGTCGCCGTCGCGGAAACTTTCTCGGGGACGATCGATCTCGTGATTACCGACATCGTGCTGCCTGGACTGAATGGTCGGGCTCTCGCGGCGCGCCTGCGTGAGCGTCGCCCTGCGGTCGAGGTTCTCTATATGACCGGCTACACTGATGACGAGATTCTTCGTCGCGGCCTGATGGACGATCAGGTCAATTTGTTGGATAAGCCCTTCAATGCGACCCAGCTCCTGGACGCCGCGCGGCGGGCGATCCGGTCGAGGTGACGGCGGGTAGCGGGAGGCGGGAGGCGGGAAGCGGTTATTGATAACCAGCTATCTATTGGACTCTTCGTTGCGTTCATTGGAGGCAATTATGAAAGCAGTACGCGTTCTACGATACGGTCCGCCGAGTGTTGTTGAGATCAATGATGTGCCTCGGCCCTCACCGGGCCGTGGCCAATTGCTCGTCCGGGTCGAAGCGGCCGGAGTCGGCAATTGGGACGCTCTCTTCCGCGAGGGCACATCCAGGTTGGAGCCGCTTCCGATCATCCTCGGCTCAGACATCTCTGGAACCGTCGAAGCACTGGGGCCTGAAGTTTCCGGGTTCAAGCCGGGCGACGAAGTCTACGGCTCGACCAATCCGCAATTCAGCGGCGGCCAGGCGGAATATGCTGTGCCACTCGCGGGGATGATGGCGCCAAAACCAAAGACGTTGAATTTCATCGACGCCGCT
>DATFHK010000007.1:0-79962 GCA_035248505.1 Gemmatimonadaceae bacterium
CGCTCGTACCGGAATCCCTCAGGGTATTTGGGGACCTCGGTGAAAAAATCGATTTGACCTTGTGCCATCGCTCGCCAGTGCCGCGCCTCGACTCTAATTTCTAGCCGAATTTCCATCCGAAGACGTCGAGGTCGTTACTGGTGAAAGAAAACACATCGTACGACGCAATTGTTGTCGGCTCGGGCATCTCCGGCGGGTGGGCGGCGAAGGAATTGTGCGAGAAGGGCCTCAAGACTCTGGTTCTCGAGCGCGGTCGCAACGTCGTCCACATCAAGGACTACCCGACGATGAACCTGAACCCGTGGGAGTTGCCACACCGCGGCTCCGTATCGCGTCAGGTCCTGAAAGAGAATCCGCTGATCAGCAAGGCCGCGGGTTACGGCGAAGACACCATGCATTTCTTCATCAAGGACCGTGACCATCCGTACGTGCAGCAGAAACCGTTCGACTGGATCCGCGGCTATCAGGTGGGCGGCAAGTCGATCATCTGGGGTCGCGCGTGTCAGCGCTGGAGCAAGCACGAGTTCGTCGCGCCCGAGAAACTCGGCTACGGTATGAACTGGCCGATCACCTACGACGACGTTGCGCCGTGGTACTCGCACGTAGAGAAATTCATCGGCGTCTGCGGAAACGCCGACCATCTCGAGGCGATGCCGGATGGCGAATTTCTACCCCCGTTCGATTTCAACTGCGCCGAGAAGCATTTGCGCGACGCGTTGCTCGCGAAGTATGGGAACCGCTACGTGGTCCAGGGTCGCTGGGCGCATCTCTCCCAACCGAAAGAGATTCACCTGCAGCAAGGGAGAGGCACGTGTCAGGCGCGCAATCTCTGCATGCGCGGCTGTCCGTTCGGCGGATATTTCAGCTCCAATGCGTCGACGTTGCCGTGGGCGGCCAAGACTGGCAACCTCACCATTCGCCCACATTCGGTCGTTCACTCGATCATCTACGACGACGCCAAAGGCAAGGCGACTGGCGTGCGCGTCATCGATGCCGAGACTCACGCCGTCACCGAATTCACGTCGCGCATCGTCTTCCTTAATGCGTCGGCGCTGAACAGCAACCTCGTTCTCCTGAATTCGACGTCGAGTCGTTTCCCTCATGGGCTCGGCAACGACAGCGGAGTGCTGGGCAAGTACATCTGCCATCACAACTACCGAACGGGCGCCAGCGGAAAGCTCGACGGCTTCGAGGACAAATATTTCTACGGCAAGAATCCAACGGAGTGCATCCTGGTCAACTTCCGGAATCTCGGTAAACAGGATGCCGATGCTGACTTCGTCGGCGGCTACACGACTTTCACGGGCGGTTATCGCGAGCGCGGCGAACCGACGACGGTAGAGCGTGTCGGTGGCGTTTACAAGGAAGCACTCACCAAGCCGGGGCCGTGGGGCATCTATATGTACATGCAGGGCGAGACGATCCCGCGAGCAACGAACACGGTGAGCTTGCATCCCACTCAGAAGGATCAATGGGGGATTCCGCTGCTGGTCATGAACGTCGGCTACGACGACAATGCGGAGCGAATGATCAAGGATTGGCAGAAGCAGGCGACGGAGATGCTAGGCGCCGCCGGCTGTCACGATGTGGAAGTGCACGACACTCACTGGGCGCCCGGCCTCGACATTCACGAGATGGGCGGTGCGCGGATGGGCAGCGATCCGAGGAAGTCGCTGCTCAACAAATGGAATCAGCTGCATGCGTGCAAGAATGTGTTCGTCACCGACGGCGCGTGCATGACGTCGACGGGTAATCAATCTCCTTCGATTTTGTACATGACGCTGACAGCACGGGCAGTCGATCACGCGACGCAGGAAATGGCGCGGCAGAACCTTTGACGACGACCGAGTGCTTTGACCAACGGCATCGATAATTGCGGACTAATTGAGGACCGAGGACTCGTATGCAGCCGATGAATCGACGCGAAGCGGTGAGAACGACGGGCATGCTGCTCGGCGGCATTCTGATCACATCGACCGGTCTGACGGCGTGCAAAGCCGAGAGGCGGAACATCGGAACGGGAGTACTGAGTGCCGATGACCAGGCGCTGGTGGAAGACATCGCCGACACGCTGCTTCCATCCACGGCGAATTCGCCGGGTGCGAAAGCAGCGGGCGTTGGTCCGGTGATCAACCTCTTGCTGACCGATTGCCGGGAGCCGGCGGAGCAAAAGCGTGTGGTCGATGGCTTGAGCCAGTTTCGACGCACCGTCGGAGATCACTTCGCTTCGATGTCGCAGGCCGATCGCGAAAATTGGCTGCGGCGGATTGACGCGGAAGCGGGCGCCAGCCAGGAGCATTACTTGAATCTCGTTCGGGAGTTGTCGCTTCAGGCGTACTTCTCCTCGCAGATCGGCGCAACGAAGGCCCTCCGTTACATTATGACGCCAGGCAAATGGGTCGGTTGTGTGCCGCTCGAGCCAGGCCAGCGCGCCTGGGCGTGAACGCGGGAGAGCGGGACGCGGGGCGGGGAAAGCGGGAACGCGATAACCAAATGAGGCGTTCGTGGCGAAGGTAAAGATTGGAATTGTTGGATCGCGGTTTCAGGCGGATTGCATTGCGGCTTCCGTGAAGGCGATGCCGGAAGAGATGGAGGTCGTCGCAGTCGCGTCACCGACGCGGGGCAATGCTGAGGACTTCGCGAAGCGCCACGGAATCGCCAAGGCATATTCGGATTATCGGGAAATGCTGCGCAGTCCCGATGTCGAGATGATCTCGATCACGGCGCCCAACAATCTTCACGCGCAAATCACCATCGATGCAGCAAAGGCTGGAAAGCACGTTGTCTGCGAGAAGCCGCTCTGCGTGACACTCGAGGAAGCGGACGCGATGATCGACGCGTGCAGGAAGGCCGGCGTGCTGCTTCTCTACGCTGAAGAACTTTTCTTCGCGCCGAAATACGTGAAGGCGAAGCAGATGGCGGACGAGGGCGCCTTCGGTCGCGTCCACCTCGTGAAACAAGGCGAGAAACACTCGGGACCACACTCCGATTGGTTCTGGGACGTCAACAAGTCCGGCGGCGGTGCGGTGATGGATCTCGGCTGCCACGGCATCGCGTTCTGCTGGTGGTTCCTCGGCAAGCAGAAAGTCAAAAGCGTTTACTCACACATGGCGAACCTGTATCACCGCGATCGTACCGAGGGCGATGACGAGGCGATCACCATCATCGAATTCGAGAACGGCGCCATCGGAATCGTCGAGAACAGCTGGAATCGTCCCGGCGGGATGGACGACAGCATTGAGGTGTTCGGCGAGAAGGGTCAGACCTACGCTGACATGCTGATGGGTAACGCACTTCCTACCTACTCGGAAGTCGGCTTCGGCTACGCGGTCGAGAAGGCTTCGTCGACCAAGGGCTGGACTTATCCTGTCTTCGAGGAGCACTGGAATTACGGATTCCCGCAGGAGATGAGGCACTTCGCGCGTTGCGTACGCGGGAAGGAGACTCCGATCTCCGACGGCGAAACGGGCCGCGTAGTGCAGGAGATTCTTTACGCGGCATACGCATCGGCCGGATTGGGCAAGAAGATCAACCTTCCCTTCCGACCGAAAGGCATTGCCAAGCCAGTCGATCTCTGGAAAAAGCCGGAGCTGGCCAAGGCCGCTCTCTGATGCGGTTGGCAGCGGCCGTCGACATCGGGGCGACGAACACCAAGATCGGAGTCGTTGGCGAAGATGGCCACGTCTTCCGTCGCAATACCATCCCGACCAGAACGGGAAACACCCCCAGCCGGCTGGTTGATGCGATTGCGGGGGAGCTGCGTCCGATGATGGACGCGATGACCGATGAGAGAAATCAGGTCGTGGCGATTGGCGTTTCGATCGCGGGCTTCCTCAATCGCGAGCACACGATGATGATCGCGAACGCCAATTTGCCCGAGCTGCGCGATTTCCCGCTGCGGCGCGCGTTCGAGGAGAAATTCGAGCTCAACTGCCATCTCGAGGTGGATTCCAACGCCACCACTCTAGCCGAATACAGGTTCGGCATGGGTCGAAGGGCGAGCAATCTGCTTGGAATGGTGTTTGGAACCGGAGTTGGTGGCGGCGTAATCATCGGTGGCAGGCTGCTACGATTCACCGGAGAATGCGTGGGAGACATCGGACATGTGATCGTCGAGCCGGGGGGCCACCGATGCACCTGCGGAGGCCGTGGATGCCTGGAGGCCGTGGCCAACTCGGCAGCGCTATCCGAAAGAGCCGAGGGTCGCTCACCACGAGAGGTAATAGGCGCGGCGAAAGCTGGTGAGGCATCTGCAATCGATGCGTTGGCGACGACCGGCCAGTTCATCGGTCTTGGTCTCGCATCGCTGGTGCAGATCTTTGCGCCCGAGCGAATCGTGATCGGGGGAGGAATCGCGGCCGCGGGCGAGGTGTTAATCGAACCGGCAAGAGAGGCTTTTCGCGCGAGTGCCGGCGACGACTTCCGTGACAACGTCAGCATCGTCTGCTCGACGTTCGAGGGCTGGGAAGGAATCATTGGCGCCGCGAGCCTGGCGTTGTCGCCGCACGATTAACGAGTGGACGAAACCCCGCCACGTCTCTCGATCACCCGCCGCGCGACACTGTCGGAAATCGCGCTCGTACTCGGCATTCCAACAATCGTCTTCCTGTCGTCGTCGATTCGCTGGCGACTCACCCATCACGGTGCAGTCGTGTTCACCGATACACGTCTACTGCTGACGCTCGGCCTCGAGGCGGTGATCACTGCTGCCCTGCTTCCTTATCTGCTGCGACGCGGGTGGAACCCGCTCAACGTGGCGCCACCACCAGAGGCGCCGGACGTTCTGCGCGGGATGCTGGTCTGGCTCGGTATCCTGGCGACGCTCTACCTGACGGTAATCGTGCTGAGCTTGTTCGTGCCTGATACGATCGCGTCCCTTCAAGCGCGGCAATTCACAGGCAGCGTCTCACCGGCTGTCGTGCTCGCGGCGTCGTTGGTCAATCCGATCTTCGAAGAATTTCTCTGGCTCGCCTACGCGATTCCAGCGGTGGCGTCCCGGTTCGGGCTCACGTTCTCGTGCGCGTTGAGCGTGATCTTACGCGTGTCGGTTCATTTGTATCAGGGCAAACTCGCATTTATTTCGGTATTACCGATTGGAATCGTGCTCACACTTTACTTCGTGCGCAGCGGAAGATTGTGGCCGACGGTGGTCGCTCACGTCATCATCGACGCGCTCGGCTTGTCCCGCCTCGCGGCGTGAGATCGGTCGAGAAATTGGCGCGGCTCAGTGTGTTCGAAACTCCAGAGGAACTCGGGATCCAGCTCGCCGATCGCATTTTGTCGGAGATCCAGCGCGCTGCTCAAGCTGGCCGTGGTTATCTGCTCGGTTGTCCAACCGGCCGTACGCCACGTCCGATTTATGCAGCGATGGCGCGAAAGCTTTCCAGCAGACGACAGGATCTAAGTCAGCTGACATTGGTGATGATGGATGAGTATCTCGTCGAGCGAGACGGGGAGTTTGTGTACGCATCAGCGACCAAGCCGTGGTCCTGCCACTACTTTGCGCGCAAGGAGATAGTCGATCAGTTGAACGAAAATCTTCCCCGGCAGCTTCAGCTGCGCGGGCAATCGGTGTGGTTTCCCGATCCGGAGAAACCCGAAGCCTACGATGCGCGCATCGCTGCCGCGGGCGGTATCGACTTCTTCATTCTCGCCTCAGGCGCGACGGATGGTCACGTCGCGTTCAATCCGCCGGGAAGTTCGCGTGAGAGTCGCACGAGGATTGTCGCTCTCTCGGAACAGACCCGCCGCGACAACCTCCAGACATTTCCCGCGTTCGGTACCATCGACGCAGTGCCGACACACGGCGTAAGTGTCGGCATCGCCACCATCACCGCGGCCCGCACCGGCGTGATGGTGCTGACAGGAAAATCAAAACGCGAGTCGCTGCTGCGCGTGCTGAAATCCGAATCTTACGATCCCAATTGGCCGGCGACGGTGATTCATGAATTTGCAGCGGGAGAGATCGTTGCTGATCGAGAGGCTGCCGTCGGTTTGGGGTAACTACCGAGTTGTGATTGGTTCTTGAGACGTGCCCGTACCAAGCCACATATTCGGGCGCAATCGATGGCGTGATGCCATCAACATTCCACGTGCACTTCGCACGACAACGAGGCGCTGATGCAGAATCAAGAGTACGACGCGATCGTGGTGGGATCCGGAATCTCCGGCGGTTGGGCGTGCAAAGAGCTCACCGAGAAAGGCCTCAAAGTTCTCTGCCTCGAGCGCGGCAAGAACATCGAGCACATCAAGGATTATGTGAACGCTACGAAAGGGCCCTGGCAATACCCGCATCGGGGCGGCCGCACGCGCGCGATGGAAGAAGCGTATCCAGTTCTCAAACGCGATTATCCGCTGAACGAAACGAATCTCGATTACTGGGCATCCGACCGCGATTCGCCATACACCGAGATCAAACGCTTCGACTGGTTCCGCGGCTATCACGTCGGCGGACGTTCGTTGATGTGGGGACGTCAGAGTTACAGGCACAGCGATTTTGATTTCGAGGCCAACGCGCGCGAAGGCGTCGCGGTCGATTGGCCAATTCGCTACGCAGAGATTTCGCCATGGTACGATTACGTCGAAAAACACGCTGGCATCAACGGCTCGCACGAGGGAATGCCGCAGTTACCTGACGGCCAGTTTCTCCCGCCGATGCCGCTCAATTGCGGCGAGCAGATGATCGCCGACAAGGCGAACAAAATCTTTGGGCCGCACCGTCGCATTATCCCAGGCCGCTCCGCGAACCTCACCGTTCCCCACGATGGTCGCGGCCACTGTATGTATCGCAATGCGTGTTGGCTAGGCTGTCCGTACGGCGCGTACTTCAGCACCCAATCGTCGACGCTGCCTCACGCGGTGAAGACGGGCAACCTCACGCTGAGGCCGTGGTCGATCGTCAGCGAAGTCCTCTACGACAAGGACAAAAAGCGCGCGACAGGCGTCCGGGTAATGGATGCTCAGAACAAGCAGGTCACCGACTACAAGGCGAAAATCGTTTTCCTTTGTGCGTCGACGCTCAACTCCACGTGGTTGCTGCTACGCTCGGCGACCGATGTGTGGCCGGGTGGACTTGGCAGCAGCTCCGGCGAGCTCGGTCACAATCTGATGGATCACCACTTCCGCGTTGGCGCGCAGGGCAAGATCGAGGGCCTCGAGGACAAGTATTACTTCGGTCATCGTCCGAACGGGTTCTACATTCCACGCTACCGCAACCTCTTCGGCGACAAGCGCCAATATCTGCGCGGGTTTGGTTATCAGGGTGGCGCAGGCCGCGAAGACTGGGGACGCGCTGTCGCAGAGCTCGGCGTCGGTGGGGCGTTCAAGGACGCGATGGCGATGCCGGGTGGTTGGAACATTGGAGCGACGGCGTTCGGCGAGATGCTGCCCGATCACCGCAACCAGGTCAGCATCGACAAGAGCAAAACCGACGCGTGGGGCATGCCCGTCATCGCCATCGACTGTGAGATGCACGAGAACGAGCACGCGATGCGTCGCGACATGCAGGTCGACATGGCCGAGCTGCTGAACGCGAGCGGAGTGAAGGACGTGATGGTCTACGACGGCGGCTATTACCCGGGCATGGGCATTCACGAGATGGGAACGGCGCGCATGGGGCGCGATCCCAAGACCTCGGTACTCAATGCGCACAATCAGGTTTGGGATGCGCCGAACGTCTTCGTCACCGACGGCTCGTGCATGACGTCCGCTGCGTGCGTCAATCCATCGCTCACTTACATGGCGCTCACTGCACGCGCGGCAGACTTCGCGGTGAACGAGCTCAAGCGCCAAAACCTTTAATCGGAGCGATCAATGACTGACTCGGATATCGCAATCATCGATACGCCCGAGCTGATTAGCCGGCGAGAAGCGGTGTTCCGCATCACGACGATCATCGGCGGCGTCGCTGTCCTTGGCAGCGGCGGACTCATCACCGCGTGCAGACGCGAGTATAAAGTCGGGGCGCCGTTCACCAATGATGAAGTAGCGTATCTCGACGAAATCGCCGACACGATTTTGCCGGCGACGAGCACACCGGGAGCGAAAGCGGCGAGGACCGGCGCGTTCATGGCGCTGATGGTCAGAGACACGTATCACGAGGATGACGACAAAGTCTTCCGCGCCGGAATGGGCAAGCTCAACGACGCGATGAAGGACAAGTACGGCAAGACTTTCATGGAAGCGACGCCGCAGCAGCGACTGGAGATGCTGCAGACACTAGATCGCGAGCAGCACGACTACGGTGAGAAGCAAAAGTCGGAAGCCAAGAGAAAGTCCGACGAATTCCTCGCCGAGCGACAGCAGACTCCGTCGCCACCGCAGACTGTGAAGGCGACCCAGATAGCGGAGGAGCCGCCCAACAAATACTTCCGGATGATGAAAGAGCTGGCGCTGCTTGGCTACTTCACGTCGGAGATCGGGATGACGCAGGCACAACGTTACACCGAAGCACCGGGTCGCTACGACCCATGCGTTCCATATGACGGGAAGCCGTCGTGGGCCAGTCACGCCTGATTTTGGAGAACAGATCATGAATCGGTTGCTCGCTTTGACGTTCGCCGCGCTGACCTCCGGAGGTGGAGCAGCGATCTCGCCAAAATCTCATCCGGCGACGCCACCGCGGGACGCTCGTCTCGTTGGACGATGGGACGTCACCATCACTATGCCAAACGGTACCGCGCCATCGTGGATCGAGATCGACACATCAGGCCGCGATGCGCTGGTCGGGCGCATCGTCGGAATCGTGGGCAGCGTGCGACCGATTTCCCAGGTCATTCCCGAGGGTGACTCGCTGCGGTTCGCCGTGCCGCATCAGTGGGAGGGCGGTGACGGCGATTTACGCGTCGTCTTTCGACTGCAGGGTCAGCGTCTTGTTGGGCGGATGACATTTCCCGACAACACAACGTACAACTGGGTTGGAGTGCGGGCGCCGCTGTTGATGCCGACTCGTGAACCCGCCTGGGGCACGCCAATCCGCCTGCTCGACCAAAACGATCTGAAAAACTGGCAGCCGATGGGCGCGCCCAATCAGTGGTTCGTGCGCAACGGCGTCCTGACCAGTCCGAAATCCGGCGTCAACATACGTACGGCGCGCACCTTCGGAGACTTCAAGCTCCACGTCGAATTCCGTTATCCAAAGGGGAGCAACAGCGGAGTCTATCTGCGCGGCCGCCACGAAGTGCAGATCGAGGATGATTACGGCCAGGAACCGTATTCACATCGCTTCAGCGGCATCTACGGTTTCGTCACGCCAAGCCAGATCATGGCGCGGCCGGCTGGCCAATGGAATTCGTACGACATCACGCTCGTTGGGCGGATGGTGACAGTGGTTGCCAACGGAAAGCAGGTGATCTGCAATCAGGAAATTCCGGGCATCACCGGCGGTGCGATCGACAGCAACGAAGGCGCCCCGGGGCCGATTTATTTGCAGGGTGATCACGGGCCGATCGAGTACAGAAACATCGTGATAACGCCGGCGCGGTAACTACAAAAGGAAGAATACCAGCTGGCAGCCGTGGGCCTTTGCAGCCCGCGGCCCCGAGCCGTAACAATCCGCAAACGAAGCCAGCTCGCGGCTGCCGGCCCTCGGGCTCAGCGCCGCCGGCTGGTAGTTTTTCTTTTGTAGTTAAATTATCCACGACCTAACCAGACATTGAGAGATGCGATCAGGTATTGCAGCCGGACTGATGGGCGTCGGCGGAATTTTTCTCTCCTTCGCCTTCACTATTCTCGTCATCGCGATTTTCACGCGCATGAGTCCCCAGTGGCGCGGCGAGTTCCCGACTGAGGTGTCAACGGCCACCGGCTTCCTCATCGGTGGTGGCGCGATGTTCATCCTCGGCTGGATTCTCCATCGTACCGGTCGACGCTCCCACGAAGGTGAGTCGTACTCACGCGCGGGTTGAAGTAGATCCCTCCCGGCTCTTCGAAATAGCGGTCGACATCGCCGCGCCGCCTGAGCGAGTGTGGCAGGTGATGACCGATGTCGAGAAGTGGCCCGAATGGACGCAAAGCGTCGACTCGGTGAAGCGGCTCGACACAGGCCCATTTCGACTTGGCAGCCGCGCGCGAGTCAAGCAGCCGAAATTTCTTCCCGCAGTCTGGGAAGTCATCGAGATTGAACCGCCGCACAGTTTCACCTGGGTGATGCACAGCCCTGGCGTCGCGGCGAGCGGCCGCCATCGTGTCGAGCCGACAGCAAAAGGAAGCCGCGCCACGCTGTCCGTTGCCTACGGGGGATTGCTCGGCGGATTGGTCGCGCGGCTCCTCGCCGGCATCACCGACCGCTACCTGATGTACGAAGCGGCCGGATTGAAGGAACGCAGCGAAATCTTCGTGCGCTAGCTATTCCGGATCGTTCGCGAACCTTCGTCCCACACCACTGACGTCTTTCTAAAGTACGACTCGTTCGCCATGTGACAGGCGAGTGCCGCGTTGTGCCCGAACACGACGTCCTCGACTACCGGCCGGCGCGTGCGAACGGCGTCGAAGAAATTCGCCAGGTGCGGACGGAAATCGTCGTAATTATCCGCCATCCGATAGGTCACTGATTCGCGTGCTGGCATCTTGGCGAACTTCTCGTCATTCTGCGCGTGCCATTGTTTTTCGTACTCTTCGCGCATCGCGCGCGGGAAGCTGCCGTCGTAGTAGCAGGGATAGGTATCTACGCCCAGTTGCGGGCTGAAGCTGACGCTCTGACCGTTCACCTCGAGCAATCCGCGGGAGCCCTGGATGCGGTATGTCTCGTCCATCTCGCAGGCGAGATTGAGGCGCATGTAAACCGGCAGATCGCCGAAGTAGTACACGACCGAATGAACGTCGGGCATGTTACGGCCGTCCTTCCAGTGACGAATTCCACCGACAGCTGCCGCGAATCTCGCGGGCTGGTTGATGCCGAGCATGAACATCATCCCGCTGATCAAGTGGACGAGCAGATCGCCGGCGACGCCGGTGCCGTATTCCTTCCAGCAGCGCCAACGCGCAAAGATCAGCGGATTGAACGGCACCTTCGGCGTGACATCGCCCTGCCACGTCGCCCAGTCGAGATTCGCCGGCGACAGATCGGGCGGCGGCGGGTACTGCCAGGCACCACACGGATCGTTGCGACCCATCCAGCCTTCGACGAGCATCAAATCCCCGAGCGCGCCCGAGGCGATGATTTCTTTGGCCTTGGCGCAGACCTGCGAGCTGACGCGCTGCGATCCGATTTGAACGATGCGATTCGTCTTCTTCGCAGCGTCGACCATCGCGACGCCGTCGGCGGCGGTGTGGGACATCGGCTTTTCGCAGTAGATGTCTTTCCCGGCGTTGACGGAATCGATGACGACCTGTCGATGCCAGTGATCCGGGACCGCGGCAACGATGGCGTCGATGTTCTTGTTGTCGAGCAGATCGCGATAGCGACGCGTCACCGGCAAATCGGGTCGCACGATCTCGCGCGCCAGTGTGTGCCGGCCATCGTAGAGATCCGCGGCACCCGCACATTCGACGCCCGGGAGCTGGATTGATGTCCCGAGGAGGCCGGAGCCCTCCATGCCGACGCCGATAATTCCAAATCGCACCGTATCACTCGGCGCGACCTTCTTAAGTGTTGGACCCGGATCAGGCCTCAGGAATACGGTCCGCGCGCCAATCGATCCCCCGGCTGCGGCAGCGCTCACTTCCAGAAATTCGCGTCGCGAGAAATTGCTCTTCGACATTTCTGCTCCCCCTCCTTGCAATCGCGGTTGAGGCCTGTCAGTGTCTTGCGAGTGCGTCCCGGCGGAGAATATCGTATCCGCTGCTCATCACCGATAGGAACCTCAAATGCCAATGAAACGTCGCGACTTCGTGAAAACCCTGGGACTCGCTGCGGTGGGTACCCAGCTCGGATGCGCCTCCGCCGGCGCAGGCAGTGCCGTGGGCGAGCGCAGGCTGAAGAAGGTTGGAATCCAGCTATACACGCTGCGCGATGATGCGCGACGAAATCTCGAAGGCACGCTCGTCAACATCGCCCAGACCGGCTACAAGGAAGTCGAGCTGCTTAGCTCCATGAACAACTTCGGCATGGCTCCGACCCAGTTGCGCGCGATTCTCGATCGAAACGGTCTCACTGCACCGTCGACGCACGTCGAACCGGGAATCTTCGACAACCTCCAGCCGCAAATCGACGCCGCGAACATCCTCGGCCACCAGTACCTGATCGTGGCGAGTCTGCCCGATGCGGAGAAGCTCGGCCTCGATGACTATCGGCGCTGGGCGGACCGCTTCAACGAGGCCGGCGCCCGCGCGCTGCGCAGCAACATTCGCATCGGCTTTCACGACGAGGCGTGGGACTTCCGCAACATGGACGGCACGACGCCGTACGACGTGTTCGTTCAGCGAATCGATCCGGCGGTCGTCGCCCTTCAGCTCGATACGGGTAACGCAGCGGTCGGCGGAAAGGATCCGCTCGAGTACATGCAGCGCTACGGCCCGCGTTACTCTCTCTTCCACATCAAGGACGCGCCGAGCATTCCCGCCGAGCACGATGTCGAGCTCGGCAAAGGCGTCGTGAACTTCAAGCGCCTGCTCGGCATGATCGACAACATCGACCAGAAGCACCTATACGTGGAGCAGGAGAGCTACCCGGGCACGCCTCTGGACAGCGTGAAGCGGGATTATCAGTACATATCGACGCTGGAGTTCTAAAGACTGACAACTGAGAACTGAGAACAAAAGCGCACTACCTTGCTTTTAGCTTCCAGCAGCATGCTTCCAGCTACCCGCTGCCTACTACCAGACGGATCTCATTGCATGCCGGCGAACTACATCCGCCGCGTCTTGCATTATCGTGATCCGTCCCGTTACCTGCAGCGGGAAGCTGGGAGCTAGCTGCCGGCAGCTAATAGCAGAGTAGTGCGCCTTTCAGTCCTCAGTCCGAAATCGCGCGAGTCGAAACGGCGCGCCATCAAACATCGCCGAACCCGTAACCAGCAAGTCAGCCTGTAAATCCCCAATCGCGCTGGCAAACTTGAATCCGTGCCCCGAGCAGGGCGACGATATCAGCACGTTGTCGTGCTGCGGATGGAAATCGATCACGAAATCGTGGTCCGGCGTGTTGGTGAAAATGCACGTGGTGGAGTCGCGGACACGCGCGCGCGATAGATCGGGGAGCACGCCCGCAAGTGCCGTCCGCAGCTGCGTGACATCTGCCTCGTCGACCACTCGGCTCACCGCCTCAGGCGACGGCGCGATCTCGCCGTCGTGCATCACCGACGCTTTCACTCCTTTTGTCAATTCGGGGAATCCATAGCAGATCACGCCCGATTTGAACTCGTACGCGTAAATCGGGAAAGCGCTCGCAGCGTATTGACTGCGCGGCGCCGGCGGATCGAACCAGAAAACCGTCTGGCGCTCGATCTCTACGGGGAGACGGAGCTCGCCGAGCAGTGAATTGATCCACGGTCCGGCGCTCAACACCAGCTTCTCCGCTTCGTACGCCCCGCGCGAAGTGGTGACGCGAACTCCCTTCGACCTCGCCGCCCATGATACCACTGGCTCGTCGAACCTTGCCTCAGCGCCAGCCGCGATCGCCAATGCGAGATGTGCTCGCGTGCACGCTTCCGGATCGAGATAGCCGGCGCGCGGGTCGAACACCGCCACGCACTCCGGCGGCAGACGAAACGGCGGGAAACGCATTGCGACTTCGTCCGGGCGGAGAACCTCGTGGGGTAATCCGTGCTCGCGCGCGCTTCTCAAGGTGCCAGTCACCACGGACCAGTCCGGCCGGCCAATCATCAGGCCGCCATTGATCGTGAGCAGTTCGCTGCCGCTCGCCGACTCCAGCTCGCGCCAGAGCTCGTGCGCGCGCCGCACGAGCGGCACGTAAAGCGGATGCTCGAAATAAGTCTCACGGATGATCCTGCTGTCACCGTGGGAGGAGCCACGGTCGTGCAACGGCGCGAATTGTTCGAGTCCCAGAACCCGCACGCCTCGGCGAGCGAGATGGTAGAGCGTCGCGCTCCCCATCCCACCGAGCCCAACCACGATCACATCGTAGCCACGCGAACTTGACATCATTGCAGTAACTTGAAGCGCGACTCGGAAACCATCGGCAGCCCGCTCCGTATGGACTTCATCGGGAGTACCCGCGGACGACGCTCAAGAGGACGAGATGGATCCTGACGTAGCAAATTTCGCTGTTGTTGCAGTTATCATCGTAGCAATGGTTGGCGCGCTTTCAGCCATCACTGTAGGGTTCGTGCGCGGTGTTCAGAAGAAACCCGCTGCACGCGAGCTGCCGAATATGCACATCTTCGAGCAGCGGTTCGACCAGCTGCAGCAGTCGGTGGACGCGATCGCCGTCGAAGTCGAGCGCATCGCCGAGGCGCAGAGATTCTCCGCCAAGCTACTGGCAGAGCGAAGTGAAACGTCGACGCTTCCGCGTTAGAAACCTCCTCCTAAGCTGGACCGCCTACTGGCTGGCGTTGATCGTTGTCGGGCTCTTCCCGGCGGGCCTCGCCATCTGGCGCATGTCTCAGCTCCCGCACGGCCAGGGCAGCGTCAACGCCAGCGTAAATGACGGTGTGGTGACAGCCAACGTTCTTCAGAACGGCGCCACCACGTGGACGGGATCGATTTCGCTCCTCGGTCTCGCACTACTGATCGCACTGCCACCCCTGGTAATGTGGGCCGTTTCGCTGGTCGTATCGGCTCGCACGATCAATGCGGGCGATACTGAGCTCAGCGACGGGCCAGACGTCGCACAGCTCACTCCAGGAGTACCGGACAGATTCAGCACTTCTGCCTCCACTTCGAAGCGCACATCGCGCGAGGGATCCTGACCAATGCCATGTATCATGACCCTGCTGGCCCTGGCGGCGCCGCGGCTGGTCGTCGCGTTGCTGTGGTTCTTCACCCACTGGTTCCGTGGTGTCTTCGACAACATTCTGTGGCCGATCGTCGGATTCATCTTCCTGCCGACGACGCTTCTCTGGTATTCAGCGGTGCATAACTGGTTCGGCGGTCACTGGACATTCTGGCCGATTGTCGGACTGGTGCTTGCGTTGTTGATTGACATCGGTCCCGTAAGTGGCCGCAGAGTTCCGTATCGTCGTTACCACTGATTCGAGACAATCCAATGCGCTTTACATCCAATTTCCGTCTCGGCGCAGCGCTGTTCGCTCTCGTGGCCTGCAACAAGACCGACACAAGTCGTCAGGCAGACAGCTCGAACGCCGCCACCAGATCGTCAGCAAGCACCGCTGCCTGCGCAACTGACAATGGTGGCATCACCCTTCCTGCTGGTTTCTGCGCCGTAGTCTTCGCTGACTCTCTGGGCCACGTGCGCGACATCGCGGTCAACTCGAACGGCGACGTCTACGTCAACACCTGGAGCGGCTCATACTACCAGGGCCCGACGCATCCGGGCGGATTCCTGGTGGCGCTCCGCGACACGAACAGCGATGGCAAGGCAGACATCGTCCGGCGTTTTGGCCCCGACGCCAAGCAGCGCAACGGAGGCGGCACCGGCATTGGACTCTATAAGAGTGCCGTATACGCCGAAGAGGGCGACACCGTTTCCAAGCGCATCGTGCGCTACGCGATCTCCACCGACAGCATGACGCCGACTGCAGCGAGCGAAGTCATCGTCGATCGGTTGCCGGCGGACGGAGATCACCCGATGCATCCGTTTGTCATCGACGGCAGTGGCAACATCTACATGGATGTCGGATCCGCGACGAATTCCTGTCAGCAAAAGAATCGTACTCTCACCTCGCCCGGCATCCAGAACTGTCCGGAGCTGCAAACACGCGCCGGAATCTGGAAGTACGACGCCAACAAAACCAACCAGCGGTTTTCCTCCGCCGAGCGTTATGCGACGGGCATTCGCAACGCAGTTGGAATTGCGTTGGATGGCAGCGGCCAGCTCTACGCGACCCAGCACGGTCGCGATCAGCTGTTCGACAACTGGCCGAAGTTGTACAACGCAGATCAGGGACAAAATCTTCCTGCCGAAGAACTGCTGCGAGTCGAGGAGGGCGGCGAGTACGGCTGGCCGTATTGCTACTTCGACAATCAGCAGCAAAAGCTGGTGCTGGCCCCGGAGTACGGCGGCGACGGCGGTAAGGCGGTCGGTGTGTGCTCCTCCAAGAAGGCTCCCGAAGCCTTCTTCCCCGCGCACTGGGCGCCCGACGGTTTGCTGTTTTACACGGGCGCGATGTTTCCCGGTCACTACAAGAACGGCGCGTTCATCGCGTTTCACGGATCGTGGAACCGCGCACCGGGTCCCCAGGGTGGCTACAACGTCGTGTTCGTCCCCTACTCCGGCGGAAAACCTGTCGACTGGTCGAAGTACGAGGTCTTCGCCGACGGGTTCGCCGGGGCGATGAAGCAGCCGGACCGGGCTACGCACCGCCCAACGGGGCTGGCGCAGGCTCCTGACGGCGCGCTGTACATAGGTGACGACAAGGGCGGTCGCGTCTGGAAAGTCGTCTACCGGGGAAACACCAAATAGCCGCGAAAAAGGCGTAACCGCGCGCTCGTTCCTGTCGTCTAGATAACGAGCTCGACGGCCCACCGAAAACCGTCGAGCGACAATGCCGATCCGCAGAAACGCCGATCGGCATTCGTGTATTCACCGGTCAGGAACAAATCAAATGACTACCTCGAAATCGCTCGGCCTGCGCCTTCTTGGCGCGGTGACAATCAGCGCATCTCTCGTCGGCTGCGGCGGACCAAATCACCATCTCGCCGAATATCCGTTCACGAACAGAAGCCTGGCCGTTGTCTACATTGCGCCGCCGGCTCCGGAACTTCTCACGAGCTACTACGACCTCACCAATTCGCAGAACCCCATCGAGGCCGTCGTGCGCGGCGCAGCCGATGTCGCGCGTGAGCGCGAGGGGCGGCGCGCCCAGGCTCGTCTCGACAGTGCCGCATCCCGCATCGACATCCCGACAGTGCTTGCACAGCGCACTGTCGAACGGGCGAGCCGCTATCTGGGCACGCGTCCAACCACCGACGAGAATCAGGCGGATTATCTGATGGAAGTGCGCATGGAGCGCTTCGGCATCAACGCCAAAGCAGACGAAGCGACTTATCTCTTTACGTTCGCCGAAGCGGTGTTGATCGATCGGCGCACCGGCCGCGAGATCTGGGATATCAATGTCCACGGCCGCGACGCACTAACGCCGTACGTCCAGGCATCGAGCCCGATCCCTGGTTCTGTGATTGCCGCCGGAACACTCGGCACTGTCACCGTCAGGGATTTCCAGAACGCACTCAATGGCCTGATGGATTATTCGTCGACCTTGATCACCAACGAGCTGCGCGCGGCGTTGCGCGACGTTCGCAAGTAACGGCTAGCCGATCAAACTGGGGCGGCGCCGAGTAAAAAGCCCTAGCGCGATCCCGACGTCACGGGTGGTTTGATCGGCGGCAAAGACGCTTCGATCTCTTCTCGATGCGGTTCGAGCCACGGCGGCAGCACAAGATGTTCGCCGAGCGTGGCCGGATCTTCGTCGATGGCGAAGCCGGGTCCGTCAGTAGCGATCTCGAACAGCACGCCGCCCGGCTCCAGAAAATACACTGACTTGAACCAGAACCGGTCGATCACTTCGGTCGGCCGTCGATGCGCGCGGGCGATCCGCTCGCGCACTGTAAGCTCCGTTGCATCGTCCGGCACTCGCCACGCGACGTGATGGACGCCGCCGGTGCCCCATCGTCCCCGCATCGCGTCTGGAATTTCCCGGATCTCGAGGTAACGCCCAGACCCGCCACCCCCGATTTGAAACCCGGACCATTCGCCTTCCTTGCCGATGTCGACGAAGCCGAGCACGCCGGTGAGAAATTCGCTCGTGAGAGCGAGATCGCTTTCCCACAACCGTACAGTGTGCAAGCCGCGGATTTGTTTTTCCGCCGGGACCGGACTGTCAGCCCATGCGGCGAACTCGCGGTCGTCGCCCGTCTCGTGCAGCGCCAGCGGAAGTCCGTGCGGATCCCGGAACGAAATCGCGGCTGCACCGCGTCTCGTCTCTTCGTTTCCGACTTCAGTTCCGCTCTCGCGCAATCTGTCCGACCAGTAGTCGATCGTACCGACTGGAATCGCGAGTGAGACTTCCATCGCCAGTCCGGCGCCTGGTTTTGCCGGCGGCATTTCCGGCCACGGGAAGAAGGTGAGATCGGTTCCCGGGTGACCATCACTGTCCGCGTAGAACAGGTGATACGTTCCTGGCGAATCCTGGTTCACGCTTCGCTTCACCAGCCGCATGCCAAGCACGCCTTGATAGAAATCGACGTTGTCCTGCGCCGCCGCGGCGATGCAGGTTATGTGATGAATTCCCGTTATGCCTGTCATTTGGCGCTCGGCGAAAAGTTGGCGTGCAGGTGCTACGTAGCTTGACGTACAGCGATACGACTCAAGCTAGCGCATCGTCAATCGAAGTCTCACGCAACATGAGAGCAAGCATGAGTTCCGATCAATACATGCGGAGGCTCAGATGACCGAATTTAGATGGCTGGCGCATTACGACGAAGGCGTGCCGCGTTCGCTCGAGCCGTATCCTGACCGAACCCTCGTCGACTACCTGCGCGATGCGTCGTTGCAGTGGCCGGACAAACCCGCGCTGCTGTTCAAGGGTGCTACGATCAGCTATCGCCGGCTCGATCGGGAGAGCGATGCATTTGCGGCGGCATTGCATTCGATGGGCGTGAAAGGCGGAGATCGCGTCGCGATTTGTCTGCCCAATTGCCCGCAATTTCTCGTCGCCGAGTTCGGGGCGTGGAAAATCGGCGCCATCGCAGCTCCGTTCAATCCGACGTACACCGAGCGCGAAACCCAGGACGCACTGCAGGCGACGGGCGCGGAAACCGTCGTCGTCTTGAATCGCTTCTACGGGAAGGTCAAATCGATCCAGTCGCAGACGTCGCTCAAGCGAGTCATAGCCACTGGCATCAAGGATTATCTGCCGCTGCATCTACGACTGGGCTACACCTTTCTCAAGGAGGCAAAGGAAGGCGAGCGAATCACACTGCGCGACGGCGATGTTCGTCTCACGACTCTGCTCCAGCGGTACAGATGGAAGCAGCCCCCCGCTGTCGCCGTAAAACCCGACGATCCGTCAGCGATTTTGATGAGCGGTGGTACGACGGGCACGCCCAAGGGCGTGGTCGGCACGCATCGCTGCATGGTAGTCGCTGGACATCAGCTGCAGGCATGGCTGCGCTCGGCGATGCATGAATGGACCGACACCATCATGATGCCGCTGCCGCTGTTTCACACCTACGGCAACACAGGGCTGCAAAGCCTGTCGCTGATCAATCACAATCCCATTTTGCTGGTGCCCAACCCGCGCGACCTGAAGGATCTGATCGAAGAAATCAAGGAAGTGCGACCGTCGTTCATCTGCACTGTGCCGACGCTACTGAACGGCATCATGAATCATCCGACTGCACGTGCGGGCAACATCGACTTCAGCTCGATCAAGCTGTGCTTCTCGGGCGCGGCACCGTTGATGGCGGAGACCAAGCGTCGCTTTGAGGAGCTCACCGGCGGCATCATCGTCGAAGGCTACTCGCTAACCGAAGCGCAGATGGCAGTGATCGCTAATCCAGTGCAAGGCCCCAAAAAGATCGGCTCCATTGGAATGCCGCTTCCCGATGTACACGTGCGGATCGTCGACGCAGAGGACGGTCGCATCGACAAACAAATCGGCGAAGTCGGCGAGATCGTGATCGGAGCGCCGCAATTGATGCGCGGATATTGGAGCAAGCCCGAGGAAACCAGGGAGATGCTGCGCGTCGACAATGCCGGAAACCGTCTGCTGTACACTGGCGATCTCGGCTACGTCGACGAAGACGGCTACATCTTCATCGTCGATCGCAAGAAGGACATGATCAAGACCAGCGGCTACCAGGTTTGGCCGCGCGAGATCGAAGAAGTCATTTCCTTGCACCCGGCGGTGTTCGAGGTTGGAGTTGTGGGACTGCCGGACAAAATGCGGGGCGAAGTTGTGAAAGCGTTCGTCGTTCTCCGGCCAGGATTCACAGCCAGCGCAGCGGAGCTGAAAACATTCTGCCGCGAGAAGCTGGCGCCTTACAAAGTGCCGTCGAAGTACGAGTTCGTGACCGAGCTGCCGAAGACGCAAATCGGCAAGGTTCTTTATCGAGTGCTCAGACAGACGGAGGACAAGAGCGACGATCCGGACCTCGCTGTGACGAGCTCGACGACCGTTTAGCGAGACTCGGCGCCGCCGCCTTTGTAGATCACTCCGTTCTTCATCACGAAGCTGACCCGCTCGGTCGCGTGGATGTCGGCAAGCGGATCCCCGGGCACCGCGACGATGTCCGCCAGCTTGCCGGGGGCGAGTGAGCCGAGTCGTGCATCCCAGCCGAGCAGTTTCGCGGCGTTCAGAGTGCCGGCGTTGAGCGCTGCCATCGGCTTCATCCCGCCCCAGTCCACCATCAGGCTGAACTCTCGCGCGTTGCTGCCGTGCGGGATGACGCCCGCATCGGTGCCGAGCGCGATTTGCACGTGGTTGGCGACGGCAAGCTTTACCGCTTTGCGCATCGCTGCGGCGGCGGCGAGCGCCTTCGCGGCGCGCAGCCCTTTCAGAACGCCGTTATTGGCAAAACGCTCCACCGTTTCACCTGCCATTAGCGTCGGAACCAGAAAAGTGCCGTGCTGGGCCATCATGCGTGCGCCCTCTTCGTCGAGAAAGGAACCATGCTCGATCGAAGTGACGCCCGCGCGCACCGCCAGCTTGATGCCCTCAGTACCGTGCGCGTGCGCGGCCACTTTGCGCCCGAGCTTATTGGCTTCTTCGATGAGCGCCTTCATTTCCTCGAAGCTGTACTGCGTTGCACCGACGGCATCGCCCTCTGAAAGCACACCGCCCGTCGCGCACATCTTGATGACGTCAGCGCCGGACTTCACCTGATACCGCACCGCCTGGCGAACCTGGTCGACACCGTCAGCGACTCCGTCCTCGGGGCCGTAGCGCAACAATCCCGGTCTGAAACCATTTTCGTCGCAGTGTCCGCCAGTGATGCCGATTGCGTGACCGGCGGCTTCCATACGCGGACCGATCGCGTGTCCATCACTAATCGCCTGGCGCAGCGCCATGTCGTCGAAGTTGGGAGCGCCGACGACGCGGATCGACGTGAACCCGGCCATCAAAGTCTTACGAGCGTTCTCGACGCCGAGGATCGCTCCGTAACCGGCGTAGTCTTTAACGACAGCGAGATCGTTCATCGGGTCGCCAAGTATGCGACCGATGATGTGGGTGTGCGCGTCGATGAAACCGGGGAGGAGCGTGACATCACCCAGATCGATCACTCGCGCCCCACTCGGCACGGCGGTGGATGCCGCCGGACCGACCGCAACGATGTGATCGCCGCTCACCACGATCGCGGCATTGGAAATCGGAGCTGCACCCGTGCCGTCGATGAGTCGGGCTGCCCGTAGCACCGTCGTCTGCTGTGCGCCAACGGGCGCCAGCGCAAACGAGCCGAAGAGAATCGCGAAACACCGAACCACGCTGCGACGCATTGAGTAGCTCCTCGTTTGTCAATTCTTTCGGCGCCTGTCCCTCTTCCCTCTTCCCTCTGCCCGCTAAGGCTTCAGCGCCCTCGCCGCCAATTCATCTTCCAGCCGCGCGGCGAAATCAGCGACGGTCATGACTTCCTGTTTCTTACCGGCCCCTCTCACGCGCACGGCGACTGAATCCGCATCTGCTTCGCGTCGACCCACGACCGCCATATACGGAATCTTCTGCAGCTCTCCGTCACGCACTCGATAGTTGAGCGTCTCCGACCGGTCGTCGAGATGCGCGCGCACGCCCCGCGCTTTCAGGCGATCGACAACCGAGCGCGCAAAATCCTTCACATCATCCGCGATCGGAATCACGCGAACCTGCTCCGGCGCCAGCCACAACGGAAACGCGCCCGCGTAGTGCTCGATCAATCCGCCGACGAAGCGCTCCATCGACCCCACCAGAACCCGATGCAGCATAGTCGGCCGATGCGGCGTGTTGTCCGCGCCGGTATACTCGAGCCCGAATCGCTCGGGGAGGTTGAAATCGAGCTGCACCGTCGGGCCCTGCCATTTGCGACCGATGGCGTCGATCAACTTGAAATCGAGTTTCGGCCCGTAAAACGCGCCACCGCCGATGTCGTACGTGAATTCCTGTCCACGACGATTCAGAACTTCGGCGAGAGTATTCTCGGCGTCCTTCCATCGTTCGGGACTGCCGAGCGCTTTGTCAGGCCGGGTTGAGAGCTCGATGGTGTACGGATAGCCGAAGGTCTTGAGCATCTCGTCGCAGAGATCGAGCAGGCGTTCGATCTCTGCGGGCACCTGCTCCGGCGTGCAGAAGATGTGCGCATCGTCCTGGGTGAATCCGCGCACGCGCATCATTCCATGCAGCACGCCACTGCGCTCGTACCGGTAGACAGTGCCGAACTCCGCATACCGGATTGGCAGATCGCGGTACGAGCGCTGGTGCGATTGATAGATGCAGATGTGCCCCGGGCAGTTCATCGGCTTGGGACGATAGCTGGCGCCCTCCACATCCATCGCACCGAACATGTTCTCCTTGAAGTTCTCCAGGTGTCCCGAGATCTGAAACAGTTTCTCGCTGACGATGTGCGGAGTGTAGACCAGTTCGTAACCGTGTCGGAGAATGAGCGCGCGCTCGTACTCTTCGATCTCGTTGCGAATGATCGAGCCCTTGGGATGCCACAGAATCAAACCGGGTCCAACGCGCGGATCGGTTGAGTAGAGGTCGAGCTGCTGCGCGAGCGTGCGGTGATCACGCCGCTTCGCCTCCTCCAGTCGGTGGAGATGCTGCTCGAGATCTTCCTTTTTCCAGAACGCTGTCGCGTAGATGCGCTGCAGCATCTGCCGATGCTCGTCGCCGCGCCAGTATGCGCCGGCGGTGTGCAGCAGTTTGAAGTTCTTGAGATATGAAGTGTCGGGCACGTGCGGCCCCCGACAGAGATCGATGAACGGACCGTCCGTGTAGGTAGAGATGATCTCGTCGTCGGAAAATTCACCGAGGCGTTCCAGCTTGAGTGGATCGTCGGAGAATCGTTTGGTCGCTTCTTTCTGCGAAACCTCTTCGCGAACGAAGGGGTATTTCTCGGCGACGACCTTCTTCATCTCCGATTCGAACTTCTCGAGATCTTCCGGAGTGAACGGCTGATCGACCTCGAAATCATAGTAAAACCCATCTTCGATGGCGGGGCCGAATCCGATTTTTGCTTCCGGTCTCAGGCGACGGACAGCGGTCGCAAGTATGTGCGCGCCAGAGTGACGCAGAACCGCGAGCGATTCCGGATCTTTCTCGGTGAGCACGCGAAATTCGCCGCCCTTTCTGAGCGGAGTCATCAGATCCTGAACTTCACCATCTACCTTGACTGCAACCGCGTCGCGCAACAGCCGGGGCCCAATGGACGCGACGATGTCGCGGGGCAGCGCGCCTTCGGGGACCTCACGGGTGGCGCCGTCGGGTAGCCTCAGCGTCAACATTTTTTGTATGATTTCGTGTACGGCGGGTGGCCTTTCTTTTGCTCCCCGTTAAGGTATCGTTCGCGTATACCCTTCGCCACAGGCCATACGTATGTCGCCCTATCGCTTTCAGAAAGAGCCACCGTTTTTCTACGAGGAAGAAGAAGATTCTTCCGCGCGCAACGCGATTCTGATCGCAATCGGCGCTGCTGCCGGTTTCGCCGCCGGTGTGCTGATGGCCGAAAGATTCGGCGGCTTCAAGGGTTTGACCGATAGGCTCAAGGATTCGTTGGGTGGCGGCGGCGAAGGCGACGACGAAGAAGAGTTCGACTACGAAGGACTCGACGAAGACGAGTTCGATCCCGACTTCGACGACGAGAGCGACACGCCAACGGGCTCGCTCGACGGCGCGGAAGATCTCGAGGAACGAGTGCTCGAGGCATTTCGCAACGATCCGACACTGAGCGAACGCGCGATCGACATCGGCGCAGTCGAAGATGGCATCATCGAGCTCACCGGCTGGGTGAACTCCGACGATGAAGCGCATCAGGCTGTCGCCGTCGCCAGCGGCACACCCGGCGTCGAGACCGTCGTCAATCGCCTTTCAATCGGCAGGGACGAAGCGTTGTTCGACGACGCCGCCAATCGCTATGAGAATGGAGACCCGACCTTCACCGAACGCCACTGGGAAGGCCAGCAGGTCGGCACTGGCCGGCGCCGTCAGGGCACGTCCGACGAGATCGACCGTCACGCAGATCCCCGCAACGTGCTCGAGGATCGATCATTGAAAGAGGACAACGCATTCATGGCCGCCGCCGATCCGATTCCGGAGACCGCCGAGAGACGGAAGACCACCAAGAAAGCAAGCCGCGGCGGACGCACCGACGGATCACCGGTCGCGCCGACGGGAGTTCCAAAAGGAGATCATGTCGCGGATCCGGAAGCGGCGCCGTCGAACATTCCGGGAAGGGCGAAGACGAACGTCCAGGAGTAACTGCCGCCCGTTAAGACCGCCGTCGTAGCTGCCAATCACAAAACAAAGCCCAGACCTGCCGGCTTAGTGCCGGACGGGAGATGCGTCTATACTGGCCCACGAGCACGAATTAACTTGGCCTCGATGCCCTCGACCGACGAACTCCGCGACCTCCCCGCCCAGTACAACCCCGCCGACACCGAACGCGCGATCTATCAACGCTGGCTCGACGCGGGAATTTTCGCGGCCGACGAGAAGCGAAGCAGCCGGAATGGTGGTGATCGCACCCCCTTCGTAATCGTGATGCCGCCGCCCAACGTGACGGCGGTACTGCATATGGGTCACGGCCTCAACAACACCGTACAGGACGTGATCGTCCGCTGGCGTCGCATGGTCGGCGACGAAGCACTGTGGGTTCCCGGCACCGATCACGCCGGCATTGCGACCCAGAATATCATCGAGAAGCAACTCGCCGCCGAGGGCAGGAACAAAGCAGATCTCGGTCGCGAAAAGTTTGTCGAGCGCACGATCGCGTTTGTCGAGGAAACCGGCGGCGAAATTCTGCGCCAGCTGCGCGCGATTGGCGCGTCCGCCGACTGGAATCGCACCGCCTACACATTCTCGCCCGAGCTCTCGATCGGCGTGCGCGAAGCGTTCGTCCAGCTCTACGAGCGCGGTCTGATCTATCGCGGCCATCGCGTCATTCACTGGTGTCCGCGCTGTCTCACATCGCTCAGTGACGAAGAAGCCGAGCACGATGAAGAAACCGGTTCGCTTTATCACATTGCGTATCCGATTGTCGGCGCGAAGAACAACGCCGCGCTCACGGTCGCGACTACCCGTCCCGAAACAATGCTCGGCGACGTCGCGGTCGCGGTGCATCCCGATGACGACCGATACAAGCAGTTGATCGGCAACTCGGTGATGCTGCCGATCGCGGATGTCGAAATTCCCGTGATTGCGGATGAGTACGTCGACCCGTCCTTCGGCACCGGCGTCGTCAAGATCACGCCCGCCCACGATCCGAATGACTTCGAGGTTGGCAAGCGCCACAGCCTCGCCATGCCCGTGGTTATGTCGCCTGATGGCACAATGGCGAACGTTACCGACGCCGGTCAGCGCGTCCCGCCGGAGTTGATCGGCATCGATCGGTTCGAGGCCCGCGTGCGCATCGTTCGCACCCTCGAGAAGTCGAAGCGGTTGATCAAGGTCGAGTCGCACCAGCACGCCGTTCGCCACTGCTACCGCTGCGACACGGTCGTCGAGCCGCGACTGTCGGATCAGTGGTTCGTCAAAATGGAGCCGCTGGCGAAGCCGGCGCTGAAAGCTGTGCGGGATGGCACCATTCGCATCCTGCCCGAGCGCTGGGAAGCGGTTTACATCAACTGGCTCGAGAACATCCGCGACTGGAATATCTCGCGCCAATTGTGGTGGGGACATCGCATTCCCGTCTGGTACTGCGACAGGTGTAATTGTCAGATCGTCAGTCGCACCGACGTCAGTGCGTGCGAAAAGTGCGGCGGCGAAGTTCGCCAGGACGACGATGTTCTCGATACCTGGTTTTCGTCGTGGCTGTTTCCCATTTCCACACTCGGATGGCCCGACAAGAGCTCGGCGGCGCTTGCTGCGTTCTATCCGACAGACGATCTCATCACCGCACCCGAGATTCTGTTCTTCTGGGTTGCGCGCATGATCATGGCCGGCTTCGCGTTCATGGATGCGGCACCGTTTCACACCGTCTATCTGCACGGCACGGTGCGCGACATGAATCACGTCAAAATGTCGAAGTCCCTCGGCAACGGCATCGACCCGCTCGACGTCGTGCACAGCTACGGCGCCGATGCACTGCGCTACACCGTCATCGCCGGAATGGGGATGGGCGCCGATCTCATGCTCGATCCGAAGGACCTCGAGCGCTCATTTTCACCTGGACGGAATTTCGCCACCAAGCTGTGGAACATCGGGCGATTCTTGCTCTCGAATATCGGCAGCGAAGCGGTACGCAGCGTCGACGAGCTGAGCGACAAGGAGCTGACGCTGCCCGATCGCTGGATTCTCGCGCGACTCAACACCACGATTCTGGAGTGCGATACGGCGCTCGGTCCGGCACGACCGGAGAAAGGAAAGTGGCGACCCGCGGAGCGCTACATCGGATTGCGATTGAGCGAGTACGCAGAATCCGCGCGGCGGTTCGTATGGAACGAGCTCGCTGATTGGTACCTCGAGACGACGAAGACGCGCATCGCCGGCGGTGGCGACGACGCTCAAGTCGCGCGCGCGGTGCTCACGCACACCTTCGACTACGCGCTTCGTCTTCTGCACCCGATCATGCCGTTCATCACGGAGACGCTCTGGCAGCGCCTACCGGTGCCGGTCACGGCGGAGCGCTGTGAATTCCTGGCGATTGCGCCCTGGCCGATCCCCACTCCCCTCTCGCGTGACGACAAAGAAGCCGTCGCTGGGTTCGATCTCGTACGAGAGGCGATCGGTGCGGTCAGGCAAATCCGCTCGGACTATTCGATCGCGCCGGCGACGTCGATCGATGTCAGCATTCGCTCTTCGCGGAACGGTAAGCTTTTCGCCGAGCACTCCCCGGTCATCGGCCGGCTCTCCCGTTCGGTGGTGCGCGTCGACGGCCAGTCGCCATCAGCGGGAGCTGCCCACGCGGTCCTCACCGACGGTACCGAGCTCATTGTCCCACTCGGCGGAATCGTCGACCTGAAAAAGGAGTGCGGCAAGCTACGCGCGGAACTGGAACAGCTCGACAAACAGCTCGACAGTCTGTCGAACCGGCTGGAAAACGAAGGCTTCACCAGTCGCGCGCCGGCGCACGTCGTCGAGGCGGAACGAAAGAAGAAAGAAGAGTGGATCAAGCGCCGCGAACAACTTTCAGCAAAGGTGAAAGCGGTTTGCGGCGGCTAATCGCCGTCGCTTTGGTCGGACTCGCATGCGCTCAGCCGGGCATGCCGCCCGGCGGACCGCCGGACATTGCCGCGCCGCAAATCATCGGCATCACGCCCGATTCGGGCGCCGTCGGTGTCAAACCGAAAGAAGTCGTGTTCAAGTTCGACGAGGTGGTGGCGGAGCGCCCACCGGCGACGACTTCCCTTTCGGATCTGTTTTTGATTTCTCCACGCGATGGGGTTCCGGATGCGTCATGGCACCGGGATGCGATCAGCGTGCGACCGACGCACGGCTGGCGAGCGAACACACCGTACACCGTGATCATGATGCGGGGACTCGCCGACATCCGCGGCAACGTGCGAAACACGGGCGCCACGACTTTTTTTTCGACGGGAACCGTCATACCGCAGACCCGAATTTCGGGAGCTGTGTTCGACTGGGTCGCTGGCACACCCGCCACCGGTGCGCTAGTGGAGGCGCTGGTTCCGCCGGATACAATCCATCCATACGTGGGCCTCGTTGATTCGACCGGCAGATTTGCCATCGTTCACCTGCCGGCGAACCGCTATACACTGCGCGCGTACCTCGATCGCAACAAGAATCTCAGTATCGATCCCAGCGAGGCATGGGACACCACCGTCGTGAACCTCACCGATACCGCGCGCGTCGATCTACTCGTGTTCGTTCACGACACGTTGCCACCGCGCATCCGCGACGTACGCGCCATCGATTCGACGACTTTGCGCGTGACATTCGATCGTCCGATCGATCCGACGCAAACGCTGACGACATCGAACTTTGCCGTGGTCGGCCCCGACTCGGTTGCAGTTCCCATTCAGCGTGCGGGACCGCCGCCGACAGATACAACGCAAGCCGCAGCGCGTCCTCTCGCTCCATCGCGCCCGACAACCCCAGCACGGGCCGGTGCCGTCCCTCGTGGCCAGGCACCTGCGCCACCACGCGACACGACGCCGCCGCCTGTCATGCCCAAGCCGTCGCCGATCAGCGAAGTTGAGATCAAGATGCAGCGGCCGCTCGCGGCGAAGACTCAGTATCGCGTACGCGCCATCGGTATCCGCGGCCTGCTTGGACGCACGGGCGACAGCGAGCGAACTTATACGACGCTCGCACCTCCGGCTCCGGTTCCTTCTCCGGCTCCGACGACCCCACCGGGGTCGACACCCGTCACGCCCCCCACGACCAGTCCGCCAACGACGACCCCGCCGAAACCGTGACCGACACCCGCCGAGACCTGCCAAGCGTCAACGCGCTGCTGCAAATCGCCGCGGTTCGCTCGCTGCTTGACCAGCATCCACGGCGCGTCGTGCTCGCCGCCGTGCGACACAGCGTAGATACGGCGCGTGCGCGCGGTGACTCGCACCGCACCGAACGGGAATGGGCCGCATCCATTGCGCGCGCTGTCGACGAGGCCAGCCGTCCGTCACTGCGCCGCGTCATCAACGCGACGGGTGTGGTACTCCACACCAATCTCGGTCGAGCGCCACTCGCTGAATCTGCCATCCGTGCCATGGCGGAGACAGCGCGCGGGTTCACCAACCTCGAATACGATTTGGAGTCCGGCAAACGCGGGTCGCGGTACTCACACTGCGTCGAGCTGTTACGGCAGCTGACGAGCGCCGAAGACGCGCTCGTCGTCAACAACTGCGCGGCGGCGATGGTGTTGACGCTCAACGCACTGGCCAACAGGAAAGAAGTCCTCGTGTCGCGCGGCGAGCTGGTCGAAATCGGTGGCAGCTTCCGCATCCCCGACATCATGGCACGCAGCGGCGCACGGCTGGTTGAAGTCGGGACTACCAATCGCACCCACGACGACGATTATCGCAGAGCGATTACTCCCCGCACTGCCGCAATAGTGAAAGTCCATCGCAGCAACTTCGCGATCGAGGGATTTACATCGGACGTTTCGGTCGAGAAGCTCGTTTTCATCGCCGCCGAGCATGGCCTGCCGGTCATTCACGACCTCGGCAGCGGTCTGATGATCTCGCTCGACGAATTCGGTCTGGCGGGCGAACCGACCGCGGAGAGCGCACTGAAGTCGGGCGCTACGATAGTCCTCATGAGCGGAGACAAGTTGCTCGGCGGACCGCAAGCGGGTGTAATCCTCGGTGACGCTGCGACAGTGGCGAAGCTGCGCAGGAATCCGTTCACGCGGGCGATGCGCGTCGACAAGCTCACACTTTCTGCGTTAGAGGCGACGCTGCGGCTTTATCTGGATCGTGATCGCGCGCTGGCGGAGATCCCGGCGCTGGCGATGCTGACCGCGAGCGTCGATTCGCTGGAGGCACGCGCGAGGGCGTTGTCCACAGAACTGGCAGCGGCCGGCATTGCTACTGAAGTCGTGAGCAGTGAAGCGAGCGTGGGCGGTGGTGCATTCCCGACCGCGAAAATCCCATCGCGAGCACTGGCTCTTTCGTCCATGCCCCAGCGAAACGAGGAGTTGTTGAGACGCGGCGATCCGCCGGTCATCGGCCACATCGAAGCCGATCGGTTGCTGCTGGATCTGCGCAGCATCCTACCCGCCGAGGACTCTCTGGTGTCATCGGCGGTCATCAAGGCCCTGTCGTGAGCGATCGGCCGGCCGCGGTCTTCCTCGATCGCGACGGAACGGTGATCGAAGACGCTCACTACATCAAATCAGCTGACCAGGTACGATTGCTGCCGGGTGCCGCGCCCGCGGTCAAGCGCCTGAACGACGCTGGTATATCGGTCATCGTCGCCACCAATCAATCGGGGATCGCCCGGGGAATCTTCACCGTCCAGGATTACGAAACAGTCCGTAAACGATTCGAGCAACTGCTGGCTGAGAACGGTGCCCATATCGACGCCAGCTACTATTGCCCGCATCCGCCCGTCGATCCGCCCCAGTGCAACTGCCGCAAGCCCGGCACCATGATGTTCGAGCAGGCTATCTCCGACTTCGGACTTAGAGCAAAAGAAGTTGCTTACATCGGCGATCGCTGGCGCGACGTGGTCGCATCGAAAAAACTGGGCGGCCGCGGCATCATGATCGCGTCGCCCGAGACCTCCGCTGAAGACCGTGAACAGGCAAAGCGCGACGGTATCGAGACCGCACGAAGTCTGAGCGAGGCGGTGTCAATGCTTCTCGATGGCCTTACACGCAGAGACGGCAAATCGTAAAATCGGACATGCCGTCGCGACTCGCCGTTCTCGCCTCCGGGCGAGGCTCCAATCTCCAGGCCATCATCGAGCACTTTGACAACATCTCGCGCGAGCGAATTGCCAAGGTCGTTCTCGTCGCGTCCAACCGTCCAGACTCGCCAGCGCTGATTCGTGCGGCTACGGCGTCGATCGACATCGCCACTTTCGATGCCGCCGACGATGGGACAGAGCTGCTGGCTACGCTGCGGCGGTTTCGCGTAGACCTCGTCATTCTTGCCGGTTATTTGAAGCGCATTCCACCATTGGTCGTGCGTGAGTACTCGGGGCGCATTCTCAACATTCATCCCGCGCTGCTTCCCGATTTTGGCGGTGAGGGCATGTACGGCCCACGGGTTCACGAAGCGGTAATCGCTTCGGGCGCGAAGGAGAGCGGAGTCACTGTTCACATCGTGAACGATGAATACGATCGCGGGGCAATCGTCGCACAGTGGCGCGTACCGGTCGAGCCGGGCGATACCGCCGACATGCTGGCTGCGCGCGTGCTGAGCGTCGAGCACGTCGTGTACCCACGCGTGATTGAAATGGTTTCCATTCTTCTCAACGTCGAATCAAGGATTTCTGTCTGATATGCCCATCGCTTTGCTCTCCGTCTCCGACAAAACCGGTCTCGTCGACTTTGCCAAGGGTCTCAGTAAACTCGGCTGGGGCCTGATCTCGACTGGAGGAACGGCAAGGGCGCTGCGAGACGCCGGCGTTCCGGTGCGAGAGGTGAGCGAGCTGACGAAGTTTCCCGAGATGCTCGATGGCAGAGTAAAAACTCTCCATCCCGCCGTGCATGGCGGACTGCTGGCGCGACGGGATCTGCCCGAGCACATGGATGCGCTGCGCGAGCAAGCTATAGCGCCAATCGATCTCGTCGCAGTGAATCTCTATCCGTTCGAGCAGACCGCGGCGCGGAAAGACGTCAAGCCATCCGACATCATCGAGCAAATAGACATCGGCGGGCCATCGATGCTCCGCTCGGCGGCGAAGAACTACGAGTCCGTTACTGTCATCGTTGATCCGGCGGACTATACGCGCGTTCTGGCAGGGCTCGAAGCCGGCGATGACGATGTCGATCTGCGTCGTCTGCTCGCCGAGAAAGTTTTCGCGCGCACCGCCGCCTATGATGCTGCGATTGCATATTGGTTCGGGTGTGAGCGCTCCGAGATCTTTCCTGAACGGCTTTCGATTCCACTTCAGAAGGAAGCCAACCTTCGTTACGGCGAGAATCCGGGTCAGCGCGCCGCGTTCTACGTCGAGCGAAGGAACGATGGAATCGCAGCACTGAGACAGAAGGGAGGCAAGGAGCTTTCATTCAACAACCTGCTGGATCTGGAGGGCGCGCTATTCGCGACCGATCCATTCGCTGACGAGATCTGCTGCGCCATCGTCAAGCACACCACTCCCTGCGGTCTCGCTACCGGTGCGACACCCATGGAGGCATATCGAAAAGCGCTGGCGTCTGATCCCGTATCCGCATTTGGATCGGTGATCTCGTTCACCGTCCCAGTCGACGATGATACAGCGGAAGCAGTTTCCAGTCTGTTCGTCGAGTGCATCGTAGCGCCGCAGTTCAGCGACGGAGCGCTCGAGATCCTCGGCCGCAAGAAGAATCTGCGAGTTCTGGAGGGCCGAGCGCAGTGGAGACCACACGCGCTCGATTTCAAGCGAGTTCGCGGCGGCTTTCTCGCGCAGGAGCGCGCGTCGCGCGACGCTGCGCACGAAGAATGGAAAGTCGTCACGCGGCGACAGCCGACCGCTTCCGAGCTCAGAGATCTCCAGTTCGCGTGGCGCGCCGTCGGTAGTGTCAAGTCGAATGCGATCGTGCTCGCTCGCGACGGTGCGACGATCGGTATCGGCGCCGGCCAGATGTCGCGCGTGGACGCTGCGTTCCTCTCCGTTCACAAGGCGGGTCTTTCTGGCCACGATACGCGTGGCTCGGTGATGGGATCGGACGCGTTTTTCCCCTTCCGTGATGGCGTCGAGCAGGCGGCGCAGGCCGGGGTTGCCGCCATCGTCCAGCCTGGTGGCTCCGTTCGCGACGAAGATGTGATCCAGGCTGCGAACGAATTCGACATCGCGATGGTGTTCACCGGCAAGAGACAGTTCCGCCACTAGATGACAGCGGTGACGCTCGAGCGCGAGCACGCGGAGTATCGCCCGTCGTACCGCGCCGCCGCGATTGTATCGGCGCTCGTATTCGTCGTCTATCTGCTGACGCTCGCACCATCAACAGCGATGTGGGATACCAGCGAGTACATCGCAGCTGCCTACACCGTGGGTCTGCCGCATCCGCCAGGCAATCCGTTTTTCATTCTCATCGGGCGATTTTTTTCCATTCTGCCGATTGCGCCGAATGTGGCGATGCGGATCAACATCCTCGCTGCGCTGTGCAGTGCCGGCGCGGCGGGAATGTGGTTCCTCATCACCGAGCGAGTCCTCGTCGGCTGGCTGGCGGAGCGTTGGCAGCGGATTACGGGCGGCACGCTGGCGGCGATGATTGGCGCCACCGCGTTTACCGTCTGGTCGCAGTCAGTCGTCAACGAAAAAGTCTACACGATCTCGCTGCTCGGTCTGGCACTTATCTCGTGGCTAACGGTGCGCTGGTGCGACGATCCCACCGGACCGAAATCAGATCGGTTGCTGATTCTGATCGCCTACCTAACCGGCCTCGGCTACGCGAATCATATGGCCGGGTTTCTTGCCGTCCCCGCCGTTGGAATCGCGATTCTGTGGCGCCGATGGCGAATTCTGTTGCGGTGGAGACTCTGGCTCGCCATCGCCGGTGCGTTGCTCCTCGGAATGACGCCGTTCCTGACGCAACCTTTGCGCGCGGCCTATTTCCCGCCGATCAACGAAGGTGAGCCGACGGGCTGTACGACCAAAATCGGAGTCGGCTGCACGTTGAGTAAAGCGACTGTCGACCGTTTCATGTTCAACTTCAATCGCGGGCAGTACGACAAGCCGCCGCTTTCAGTGCGACAGGCTCCTTTCTACGCGCAAGTCGAGATGTGGTGGCTCTATTTCCGCTGGCAGTGGCTGCGCGATCCACTGGAGAAGGATCCCGGATTGCAGGGAATGCTCGCCACACTTTTCCTGTTCCTTGGCGGACTGGGAGGCTACGTCCACTGGAAGCGCGATCGACGATCGTTCGCGTACTTCGGGCCATTGATGTTCACCGTGACGCTCGCGCTCATCTACTACATGAACTTCAAGTACGGCTCGTCGCAGGCACCGCAGCTTGGTGAGAGCGTACCGCGTGAAGTTCGTGACCGCGACTACTTCTACCTGTGGAGCTACTCGGCGTGGAGTGTCTGGGCCGCGCTCGGACTCGTCTTCGTTTGGGAGACAGTTGCCGCCCTGATCAAATCCGAGCGGGCCGACGTCGGGGCGGAAACGCTGACGCTGCCAACGCGAAGAAGTTGGCTGCTCGCGACCCCGGTGCTCGCACTGGCTTTGGTGCCGCTGTTCGGCAATTGGAGATCCGCTTCTCGAGCCGGCCAAACCGACACCGCTGATTTTGCCGCCGACATGTTGAACTCCGTCGAGCCGTACGGAATTCTCATCACCGCCGGTGACAACGACACGTTTCCCCTCTGGTACGCGCAGGAAGTCGAAGGCATCAGGAAGGACGTGATCGTCGCCTGTCTGTCGCTGCTCAATACCGATTGGTACACGAGGCAATTGCTGCGGCGTCCCGTTTACGAGTATGACTCTTTGCGCGGACCCTCCGTATATCGTGGACGCGCCTGGAAGAAGCCGAACGGCCCGCCGCTCAACATGACGATGGACGAAGCGGACGCGGTTCCCGGCGCGATCGAGCTGACTTCTCCTCAGACCTTCAAGAAAGACGGGACGCAGATCCTCGTCACGATTCAGCCGCGGGAGGTTGCGGGAACGACTGGTTTGGAGCGCGCCGATTTGTTCGTGCTGTACATGATTCGCGACGCCTTTCCCGAGCGCCCGGTGTTCTTCGGTCGCACCACCGGCAGCTACGTCGAGGAAATGGGATTCACTCCGTTTACTGTCGTCACTGGTCTGACGCGCAAACTGCTGCCTGCACAACCAACCGCGAGCGACTCGATCGCGCTCATCCAGGGCGCCGGCGCATTCGACATTGCAACTACGCGTAGGCTGTGGGAGACGACCTTCAAGGCGCCGCAATCGATCGCGAAGCGCTCCCTATGGGTCGATCGTCCATCAGCGGGGATTCCGTTTCTCTACATTCGCACCGGCATGGAGCTCAGCTCCGCACTCGATCGCGAGGGCCGCACTCAGGAAGCTCAAAAGGTTCGCTCGCAGGTTGCCGCAATCGCGCGGTCGACTCAGCTCGAGGATTTATTGGCGACTCGTTAAGCGCACCACAGGGTAGTAATGACTGCGGGCCGTTTTATCTTTGAGTGCGGGAGGGTTGGCAGAACGGCTATTGCACCAGTCTTGAAAACTGGCGCCCGCAAGGGCTTGGGGGTTCGAATCCCTCACCCTCCGTTAATGCGAATCGAGGTCTCGGACCAACTGCATTGATAATTACGAACTAATTGAGGAGTAGGGACAACTGAGGACGGTCCGCAATTGTCCTCGATCCGCAATTAGTCCGCGATTATCAATGCCGTTGGTCAGAGCCCTCGGTCAAACTACTGAGAAACTCGCGGTGCTGGGCCTAGCCTCGCCAGCCGTGCCTTCATCGTCGCGAAGCCTGAATCGTTCGTCTGCAGGCGGTTCAGCGTCGAGGCCGGCGTCTGATTCAGCATCCGCTGAATGTCCGCGATACGATCCGATGTTCCAGGGTGATCCGAGAACCATGCTGCGACATCTCCACTGCCGCCGGACTGCTGCTCTTCGGCAAGAAGCTTCTGGAACAGCGTCAACATTCCGCGCGGGCTGATTCCGGCACGCATCACGTTGTTGAACCCACCTTCATCCGCCTGGACTTCGTCGGTGCGGCTGAATTTTGCGAAAACCGCGGTGCCGCCGATGTTGATCGCCGCCTGCGCGACTCCACTCTGACAGACACCAGTCAGCGCACAGAGAATTCCAACTCCCACGTTTGCGCCCTGCGCCTGTTCCATCTGCTTCACCGAATGCCGACGAACTACGTGCTCGATCTCGTGGCCGAGTACTCCAGCAACCTCCGACATGTTGTCGGCGCGCTCGAGTACGCCACGGTTGATGTAGACGAACCCGCCCGGCAGTGCGAACGCGTTCACAACATCAGAGTTCACTACCTGAAACTGCCAATTCAGGTCAGAACGTGAGGTCGTCGCCGCAATCCGCTGTCCCAGCTGATTGACATAGTTCTGGATGACGGCGTCCTGGACCATCGGGAGCTGCGCGTTTACCTGCTGCGCCTCCTCCTGTCCCATTTGGACTTCCTGCTGCGTCGACACACCGCACGCGGCGAGCAAAGCTGCTGCAGCTACGGTTACGGTTCCTTTACGCATTTCCGACCCCTGTAAGAGTTGACTGTAAGGCCTCTACTGGGGCTGGAATAAAGGCAGAAACCAAGCCAAAAATGGCTCGCCAACGCATGTGGTTGGCCTTACTTTCCGCCCTGGAAATCCTCGGAACCCACAAAATGGCCGACTTTACCCAGGAATGGATCGAGCATCTGAAAGTCCAGATCTCGAGCCGCTTGAACGTCGTCGCGGACAAGATCGATCCCCAGACCTACAACGAGCTGGTAACCGATTTGGCGTGGTTCACGTTTCGATTTGCCCGCGATCCCGATACTAAAATGCGCAAAGCATTCAGGTGAGCCCGGCTGCGCGGCGGCATTAGATTCGCCGTAGAATCCCCGGAAAACTTTCGGGAGCATCAATGGCTCAGTGTGAAGTGTGCGGCAACGACTACGACAAGTCGTTTACCGTTACGATGCGGGGTAAGACGCACAACTTCGACTCCTTCGAGTGCGCGATCAACGCACTGGCTCCGAAGTGCGCACACTGCGGCTGCAAAATCATCGGACACGGCCTCGAGAGCAAAGGCACGTTCTACTGCTGCGCGAACTGCGCTCAGCAATCGGGCGTGAAAGGGCTCGAGGACCGGGTGTAGGAATGCGAGGAGCTACGGCGTGAAGTGGAAAACTCGGCGAAACCCTGATGGCAAAATTGGCGATGAGCGAGTACGCACCAAATTCGCGTGGTTTCCTGTTGAAGCGGACGACGGCTTCACCTACTGGCTGACACCGGTGGTCGTACGCGAGCAGCTGCTGCCCAAAGTCTCGCGCGGGGGCTTCGAGGACGACGAACAGGCTTGGGCGGTCGTCGAAGCCAAACCAACCAAATCTTCAAAGGGCAACAGGAAATAGCAGTCGCTTCAGCGCTGGCCAGCATCGATTTGAACGCCGACCTCGGCGAGGGGTTTGGCAGCTCAAATCTTTTGCACGATACTGCTCTTCTCGACCTCGTATCGTCAGCCAACATCGCTTGCGGCTACCACGCCGGCGACGCCCAGACCATGCGGGACACCGTACGACTGGCTAAGGAGCGCGGCGTCAGCATCGGAGCTCATCCCTCCTACCCGGACCTGCCCGGTTTCGGCAGACGCGAGCTCGGTCTTCCTGCCAGCCAGATCGCGCATCACGTCGAAGATCAGCTGCGACTCATG
The DNA here is from genome assembly GCA_035248505.1 of Gemmatimonadaceae bacterium. Classification (GTDB taxonomy): domain Bacteria; phylum Gemmatimonadota; class Gemmatimonadetes; order Gemmatimonadales; family Gemmatimonadaceae; genus UBA4720. The sequence goes on from DATFHK010000007.1 coordinate 37,137, forward strand.
CTCGATGTCTGCGGCGCCGAAGGGGCGAAGCTCGCCTACGTGAAACCGCACGGCGCTCTCTATAATCGCGCTGCCTGGGACGAAAAAGCGGCCGATGCTATCGTTGACGCCATGCTACGGGTCGACAGGAACCTTACCTTGCTCGGAATGCCCAAAAGTGCGATGGCGCGCGCAGCCGAGCGTCATCACCTGAGATTCGCCGGCGAGGCATTCATCGATCGCGCGTACAACACCGACGGTACTTTGGTCAAGCGCAGCGAAGCGGACGCCGTGATCCACGACGTCGCTTCGGCCACGACCCGCGCCCTGGAATTGTTCGAGCACAGTACACTGCGTGCACGGGATGGAACCGAGATTCGCGTCGATGCTGATTCGCTTTGCGTGCACGGAGACAATCCAGATTCGTTGAAAATTCTGCGCGCCGTACGCAAACGCCTCGAGGAAAGCGGGGCGCGTATTGCTCCGTTCGCGATATGAAATCGACGCCGCGCGTCACACCGCTCGGCGATTCCGCAATCACTGTTCGACTTGGCGCTGAACGCTCGCCTGAGCTCTTGCGCGCCATACACCTTGCCGCAGAACGCGTCAGGGCGGCTCGAATAGGCAATGTCGAAGATGTAGTTCCCGCCTATCTCGCTGTGACGGTCTTCTACAATCCTCTTCAAGCTTCCTTCGCCGATATCTCCAAACAGGTCGTTGATGTTATCGCCAGCAGCCGTTCGGAGAATGATGCAGGGACTGCGCGGTCGCACACGATTCCGGTACGGTACAACGGAATCGATCTCGAGAGCGTCGCGACCGCAACGTCGCTGACAACAGACGACGTCGTTGAGATCCACAGCCAGCGAACGTACACCGTTGATTTGCTCGGCTTCGTCCCCGGGTGGGCGTATCTCAGTGAGCTCGACGCGCGGCTCCAAATACCCCGCCGGTCTCAACCACGGCCGCGAGTCGCAGCCGGAAGTGTGGCAATTGCAGCAACGCAAACTGGGATCTATCCGCTCGATACACCGGGCGGATGGCATATCATCGGTCACACCGACGCAGTGATGTTCGATGCGAGGCGAAATCCGCCGGCGTTACTGCGGCCGGGCGACACGGTGCGTTTCGAGAGAGCGACGTGATCGCCGTCACGAAAGCACCGCCGTACCTGACAATCCAGGATGGCGGCAGGACTCAATTCCGTGCTGCAGGGGTGCCTCGAGGTGGCGCCATGGATTCGTTCGCCATGCGCGCGGCCAATCTCATGGTCGGCAACGACGCTGACGCAGCGATTCTCGAGTGGGCGCTCGCCGGCGGCGCACTCACATTCTCCCGGGCACTCAGCTTTGCTCTCGTGGGAGCTACTGTGCGAGCGACGATTGGCGGACGCCCGGTCGCACCGTGTACCACCACTAAGGCCGCCGCAAATGAGCAGCTCGCGATCGAACAGTTCGTGACCGGAAGGTTTCTTTACATCGCGGTCAGCGGCGGTTTGGACGTCCCCGTCCTGCTCGGCAGCCGATCGACATATCTGCCTGGACATTTCGGCGGCTTCGAAGGTCGCTTGATCAGAAGCGGCGACGAGCTGGCAATCGGCGAACGACAATCTGCACCGGGTGACGGATTTCATTGCGCCGCGGAGCTGATGCCACGCTACGAGAATGAAACCGTTCACGTGACGCGCGGACCGCAAGCCGACCTGTTCAACGATGATGCATTTCGCATCCTCGGCGAGGAAACGCATCGCATTTCTGCGGCATCGGATCGGACGGGTTACAAGATCGACGGTCCCTCGGTGGGCGCGTCGCCGGCATCGCTTCCTTCGGAGGCAGCTTGTCCGGGCGCCATTCAGGTTCCCGGCGACGGCCATCCGATCATTCTGATGGCCGACGCTCCTACGGTCGGCGGCTATCCCAAGATCGGTGTCGTTTCGGAGGCTGATCTGCCGATCGTCGCTCAACGTCGGCCGGGAGAGCCTCTTCGCTTCGAGTTCATTACCATCGAACAAAGCCAGAAGGCCCTGCACCGTCGCATGGCAGCGCTCAATACCATTGCTCAACTCGCCGGCAGCGGCTCGGCGCGCCTTCTGCATATGTAGCAGTAGGCGCCGCTGATGAAGCGGCTCAACAACTGTTGGGGGGAGTGGTCATGGAGAGAAGCGAAAGCGAAGTCGTCAACGACTCTTCGAGCATCAGCAGCGACACTGCTTCGGGTGGGATTTCTGGTCGAATCAAAAGCGTCGGATCCTCGGTAAAGGACAAGGCGGCTGGCTTGCCCGGTCTGCTGGCGGACGGTCTCGAGGCGGGCGCAAAAGCCCTCAAGCAAAAGCAGCCGGCTCCGGTGACCGGTGATGGAAGCTCAGTTGCCGTCTCCAACGACTCGAGTATCACCGCTGTGACTGACAGTCTTGCCAGCGGCATGCAATCGAGCGCTGATTGGCTTCGTCAGGCCGACCTGGATCAGCTGAAGGCAGGCGTCGAAAACCAGGTCAAAGAACATCCCGCCCGTTCACTGTTGATCGCGCTCGGCGCAGGCTATCTGATCGGCAAAGCGCTGCGACGGTAGCTATGAAGCTCCTCGAAGGTCCTGACACCCATCGCACTACAGAAGTGCGCGGGGGCAATCGCGGAGTCGCGCAGCTGCTCCGCGACGTCGCCGAAGACGGAGTTCAGCTCGCGCGGCAAGAGGTTCAGCTTGCGCGCATTGAATTCGCGCAGATCGCTCGCGACATCGGCAAGGGCACCGGTTTCACCGTCGCCGCGGCGATGATCGGTCTGCTGACGGCGCAGATGCTGGTGTTCGGCATCGTGCTGCTGCTCGGAGACACGCTCTTCCGCGGACACTATTGGATAGCCGCGTTTGTTCTCACCGCGATTCTCGGTGGACTCGCGTTTTACCTGGTGAAACGCGGTACAGCGTTGCTGTCGCCGAAGAACATCAAGCCGGACCAGACACTGGCAACGTTACGGAGACACAAGGATGGCTGAGACAACAACTACCGAGGTGCGCGCTGAAATCGAGCAAACCAGAGCGCGCATGTCAAACGCGATCGACGAGCTCGAGCGCAAGATGGACGTAACGCAGAAGCTCAAGGATCATCCGTGGATTGCAGTTGGCGTGGCATTTGGCGCCGGTGTCGCGCTCAGCGCGTCGAAGGCGGACGTGCAGGCGGCGAAAGTCACCGCTGACGCAACTCAGAAAACCGGTACCAAACTCGGAAGCGCGCTCGACGGCGTGATGGCCGCGCTGATCGCCGGCGTCACCGAGGCCTTCCATTCCCGCGTCGATACCGCAGTAAATCAGGTCGTCACTTCAATTCGCGGAACTTCGACTCCATCGAGCAGATCGTTCTCCAGCGATCGCCAGAATGAGGTTCCGCTGAGGGCGGACTAGCTCTCCCACCCGGCGCAATGGTTTCACTTGCGCCGGGCCCCGTCAATTCGTAAATCCGAGGCTTCCAGCGCGCGGTTTTTCACGCGGGCTCGTCTGCTTACGCGGAGGATCTACTGGTCCCTCGGCTGCGCCTCGTATTTCCATTCGTTGCCGCCGCGCTGGCGCTGACCGTCGGCTCGCGTAGCCACGCTTCGTCCCAAAACATTTCGCCACCAGCCCAGAAGGTACGCGTGCCCTTCCGTGTACCATCCGAGGCAAGCCTCACCGACAGCGGCTACCGCGCCTCCGCTTTGCGCGGCCGCGCGCTCCTTCTCGCAACCCGCGACAGCATGCCGCGAAACGTCGGCAATGCTCTGCGCTGCGCGAGCTGCCATCTCGATGGCGGACTTCGACGCGATGCAATGCCGTGGGTCGGAGCGTACGTGCGATTTCCGCAATACCGTGCGCGCAGTGGCAAAGTCGACCTGATCGAAGACAGGGTCAACGATTGTCTCGAGCGGAGCATGAACGGCAAGCGAATCGACCCGGGCGGCCGCGACATGCGCGACATCGTCGCGTACTTCGCATTTCTTTCGAGCGGAATCCCGGGCGGCGCGGAAATGGACGGCCAGGGATTGCCGCGCCTGGAGCCGATGAAAGGCGATGCGTCACGAGGATCCGCCGTCTTCGTCGCGACATGCGCTCGATGTCACGGGGCGACCGGCCAGGGTTCGCCGATCGCGCCGCCGCTATGGGGACCGCGCAGCTACAACGTCGGCGCCGGCATGGCACGCATCAACACGGCGGCGTCGTTCATTCACGCGCTGATGCCGTACGATCGCGCGCAGCACCTCACTCCGCAGCAGGCGTTCGACGTCGCGACGTACATCAACACCCGGCCGCGCCCGGATTTCCCGAAGAAGATCCACGATTGGCCGCACGGCGGCAGACCGCCGGACGCCGATTATCACGTCGTACCAACCCACCCAACTGCAAAGGAGAACGGCAAATGAGTGAGACCATGATTCCCGAGCGCAGAGAATTTCTTGGCAAGCTTGCCGCCGGCGCGATGGCGCTTGGTATGAGCGGGTCTGTCAGCAAAGCGTTTGGCAGCGAGTTGAGGCTGAAAAGTGACACGCAGCCGAGTGACAAATGGCTGACAGCAGTCACTGGCAAGCATCGTCAGATCTTCGATCTGCCAAATCACGAGAACGGGTGGGGGCTGCTCCACGTTCGGAATTATCTCAACACCCTGCGGGACACATATCACGTGACCCATCCCGACGTGACGGCAGTGGTCACCATCTATGGAATGGGAACGATGCTCGCTTTCAACGATGACATGTGGAAGAAGTACAATCTCGGCGCCGCCAGCAAAGTCAACGACACCAGCAACGCGCCGGCAACCGCCAACGTGTTTTACAAGGCGCCCGGCGGAAGCAGCTCACTCGCTATCAGCGGCACTCCGATTCCCGTTCCCGCCGACGCTTCGATCTCCGAGCTTCAGCAACGCGGAGCGGTCTTCATCCTTTGCAACAACGCGTACAATGTCTGGATGGGATTGCTCGGCGGCGGAGATGCGACGAAGACGGCGGATTTGCGAAAGGAATTCGATGCCAACATGCTGCCCGGTGTTTATTTGGTGCCGGCGATGGTTGTTGCAATCGACCAGGCGCAGAAACACGGCTGCAGTTATATCCACGTGTAAGGTTCGAGCGAACCGAAAGGAAACCGCAATTCGATTTCGTCACTGCGAAGGACACAGAGCTGGAGCAGCAACGCTTCGCAACACGACCCGGTCGTTAACAAGCGACCGGGTCACGCGTCTCTCATCGTGAACGGTGCGCGATTTCGCTCACCCGTCAACAAATCCCCGGATATGGGAAGGAGACTAGAGATGTCGAAAGCGAAGCTCGCCGCGTTCGCGGCCGCACTCGTCATGGCACTTGCGTCAACTGCGTCGGCGCAATCAGTGCAGGCGACGACGAAGGCGCCGCCGCACATGACCAGAACCCGATTGATCGCGTGGTGCAAGAGTCACCCGAATGCAACCGCGGATTGCAAGGAAGTCCGCGGCGACACGAAGGAGATTCGCACCGACCGCAAGGAAGTTCGCTCCGATCGCGCCGAGGTTCGTAAAGACGTCAAGGCCGGCGACAAGCAGGAAGCGAAGCAGGACAGAAAAGAGCTGAAGTCAGATCGCAAGGATCTGCGCCAGGACAAGCGCGACAGACGGCAGGACGCTCGCGACCTCCGCAAGGACGCGAAGAAGTAATCGGCATCTTCAACGAAAGAAAAACGCCGCGGCGACCCGCGGCGTTTTTCTTTATCGTCGTTGTGACCTCCGTCATCTAGCTGTCATCTCGATGGCGCGAGCGTCGGCGGGTTTGCGCCTTTCAGATACCGCGTCAAGAACTCGTTGCTGACTTTTTGAATCAGCCGATAACTCTGCAGACTGTACGCGGCGCCGTGACGACCCGGCGGATAGATGCGAAGGTCGGCGTCTCGACCGGCGTTGGTGAGCGCGGTTAACAGCTGCATGGTGTTCTGTGGATGAACGTTGTCATCCATCATCGAATGAATGAGCAGCAGGTTGCCGCGCATCTTTGCCGCCTGTTCGATCGGCGCGCTCTCGACGTAGCCCTTTTGATTGTCCTGCAACAGGCCCATGTAGCGTTCGGTGTAGATCGTGTCGTAGAGCCGCCAGTCTCCGACAGCGGAGTTCGCTACACCAACCGGGAACAGATCCGGATACATCTCCATCGTGTAAACCGTGGCGTATCCGCCGTAGCTGGTTCCCATGATGGCGATCCGCTTCGGATCGACGTAGCTCTGGCGCGCGAGATACCGCGCCGCTTCGGCAAAATCGAGCGCCTCGTATTTACCCAGCTGCTTGTAGACGACCTTCATGAACTCGCTGCCGTAATTGTTGGTGCCACGATTATTCAACCCGACAATTACATAGCCTTGCTGCGCGAGCCATTGATCCCAACCGCCGGTAGCAAAGCGATCGTAGACCTGCTGCGATCCCGGTCCGCCATAGATGTCGAACACGACCGGGTAGCGCTTGTTGGGGTCAAATGGAATCGGCTTGATGATGCTGCCATCGACTTTCGCGCCGTCTGACGTCGTGAAGGAAAAGATTTCCGGCGCCGAGTACGCGTGCGTCTGCAACCACTTCGATGTCGCTGAGTTGTCTTCCATCGTGCGCAGCTTGCGATCGGGTGACCATAGCTCCACCTGCAGCGGGTGGCTGAGCGCCGAGTAGCGGTCGATGAAATAGGTCGCTGTCGGAGCCATGTCGATGCGATGCGTGCCTTCCGTCGTCGTGATGGGACGCTTGCCGGTACCGTCGAATCGAATGGAGTACAACTGGCGTTGCAGGGGCGACGCTTCCGTCGACGTGAAGTAGATCGTTTGATTCTTGGCGTCGCTGCCTTCGACACGGGTCACCATCCACGGACCTTTGGTCACCTGGTTTATCAGCTTGCCCGAGTAGTCGTAACGATAGAGGTGCTGATACCCGTCGCGATCAGACAACCAGAAGAACTCGTGTGAGTCCGACGGGAACGTCATCATGTCGTCGACGCCGGCGTAGAAATCGTAAACGTCGATCCACGTCTTCGAGCTTTCGCTCATCACTTGCCGGCGGCCTCCCGTTCTGACATCGAAGAAATACAACGTCATCAGATTCTGCGGGCGGTTGAGCGTGATCATCGCCAGCGTATCGGGTCTGCTCGTCCAGTAGATGCGCGGGATGTAGTACTCGCCCTGCTGCGCGGGATCGAGCCACACGTTCTGCCCGGTCGCCACGTTCACGACACCGATTCTCACTTTCGCGTTCGAGTCACCGACCTGCGGAATCGGAATGCGGTCCCACTCCTGATGTAGGCCCGAATAGTCGGAAATCTGGATGATTGGCTCCGCCGAATCATCGAGCTGCCAGTAGGCGATGTATCGGCTGTCCGGCGACCACTTCCACGCCTGCGCCTCGCCGAACTCTTCCTCGTACACCCAATCGAAGTGGCCGTTGAACACGTGCGCGGATGAATCGCGCGTCAGCCGCTTTTCCTGCTGCGTCGACAGATTGGTGACGTACATGTCGCCGCCACGTTCGAAGCCCAGCAGCGCGCCGTTTGGCGAGAGCTCGGCGGTGCGCGCGCCGCGAGTTGCCAGCTTCAGTGAACGATCAGCGAGGGAGTAGATGTAGAAGTCGGCAATTCCCGAGCGTCGATAGATCTGCTGGAAGTTCGATTGAAAGACGAGATGTTTGGAATCCTGCGCCCACTGAAACGAATCATAGGAGAAGGGCTGGTTCGTTCCGGGAAACGTGACGCCCGCAGTGGTGAACAAAATCGTCGACTGCCCTGTCGGTGGATCGTACGCGCGAATCACAGGCGCGTTGGTCGCGGGATCCCGATCCGTGTACGAGAATCGCCGTCCTCCCTCGATCCAGTTGACATCGCGGGGCCCCTGGCGGCCAGCCAGAATTCCACCGACTTGCAGCGCCTCGTCGAGGCTGGAGAAACGCTGTTTCTCTTGTGCGCCGGCGACGAACGGAGACCATACAATCAGGGAGATCAGGGTAAGGCGGACGAGTCTTCTCATTGAGATTGGATTTGGAGTTAGAACTGCAAAAGAAAAACTACCAGCCTGCTGCAGGCTGGTAGTTTTCATTCTCTGTAGCGGCGAACTACGAAGTGCCCGCAACCGGCTGGTAGTTTTTCTTTTGCAGTTGCCTATCGCACGTTCGACAGTAAATAACTCCGCGAAACGTGCAGATGATGCAAATGAAAGTTCCGCAGTTGGCGCACGGATATCCCTCCGATGCACGTTCCTCGTTGTTGCAGGAACGACAAATCATCGCATCTCGTTCGCGAAGCGTTTGTGCCATCAGCGCGATCCTTGAGAGAGCCCAACGCGCAACCAGCCAGGCGTCGGACCCGTCAATCTACACTACGGACCGCATTTCACAACGCGCTTGGCCGCTTGTAACCAGGTCGACAATCGGTCGGGTCCAGCTTGCTCCCAATCAGCCGGCACTGGCGCCAGTCGCCGTTTTTCGCCCTCGCACTCGAAACAAAGCCAGCCGTTGCTGAATTCGCTGGCAACGGTGACCTGCCGGCGATAGCTGCTCTTGCGTCGTTCAGGCGTTTGGCGACGATCAGCAAGCCCCTGGGGCATGCCGCTGCTCGAGTTGCTCGCGCGGCGATCGGCCTTCCGCCGCTCCGCCGCGGCCGGCGTCACGAGCCATACCTCCCAGCGCTTGCCCCCCGAGTCCGTGAACGTCCGATAACTCAATGCGCGTCCTCCGTCGCCGATTCTGCGCCATGGTTCAAGCTGTGGATTTGTGCTGTGCAGGGTAGGTGCCAAAAAGGCCCTAATTCACACTTAAAATCGCGACGTTTTCACAAACGTGTGTCTCACAAAAAGCGCGCGATCAAAGTGATCGCCGTGATCGCGCGCTTTTCTGATGCCCACTACCTCGCATCCAGTTTTCTACCGACGTCGAGATGGTCGTAGTTAAGCAGGGCATTGAAGACCAGGAAGTAGCTGCCGATCGTAGATCCGCGATAAATCGGATTGTTTGCGTAGAGCACGACGTGCCCTTTACCGAGCGGCACATCGACCACGACCGGCCGTCTCGCCACATCGTTGCCATCGAGCAGGCCCGACGCAAGCAGCTCGCGCTGATCAGCAAATCGCAGTACTACGCGTGGACGCAACGCCGGTGGAATGATCGACAGCGGATTCCGGACCTGCTCGTCGGTCACCGGCGCCGCCTCCCATGGTTCTACCGGACGGCGCTGCGGAACGTCGAAGCGCGGATCGAGCACGATGCGCCCTTGCGGCACATCGAGATCCTCAGCGGTGCCTCGACCGGTCGGTCGCGCGTTCGACGAATCGGCGAATCTTCCACCGCGCGATCCAAGAACGTTGGTGATACTGAAGTTGGATCCTTCGTCGCTGTACACAGCCAGACTGTCGCGCAACCCGTACACCAGCGGGCTCGCGTTGTCCACGATGCGCGTGCGCAGCAGGCTGCCGACGACGTGCAGACGCGGCGGTGTGTTCATCGACACTCCGCTCGCCAAACCGAACGCAATCGCGAAATCGGCGGTGTTGTCGACGGTCAGTAGCAGTCCGCCGTTCCGAACGAACGTGGCCAGATTGTTGACACCCGACCAGCCAAGTCCCGGTCGAATGTCATCGGTCTGATCGTTGACGCCCATGTTCGGCGTGAGCTCCGTCTTCTTCCACGGCATCGGGTTGCGCCACATCGGCAAGCCATTCACGATCGTCTGAGGACTGCCGCCGCCCGGTCCAAAGATGATGACGTCGTACTTGGCGTTGAGATTCGCGTCGCGCGCCGCGTCCTGCGTGCTGATGTAGGTATACGGGATGCGCAGGAAATCGAACGCCTGCCGCCACCAACCTTCGGTCTGTGTGCTCAGCCAAGTGTGCATGATTGCGACACGCGGCGCGCGCGCTGGATGCGTTGGCACCGTCGGAGCGGCCGACAATGCCACCACTTTCACGCCGAGCTCGCGTGCTGCCTTGTCGAGATCGCCCGCGCTCACCTTGCTGATGATGAAGGAGCCGCGCGCAAACTTTTCTCCTGCCGCGTCAAAGGGCTGCTCCGCGATCTCGAAGTTCGCGTTCTTCAGTCGATAGCGCAGCGTCGCCAGCGCGTTGTCCGCATTGTGATTGATCGCGAAAACGGTTCCGCTGCCGGTCACACCGCCTGGCGCTCTGACCTCGCCACCCACGGTCTCCATCGGCACGCTCAACACTTTCGGATCCGTGACGCGTACCGCCTTCACCGCGAAGTTCTCCGGGAATGTCCAGCCGGTATCGTCGTACGGAGTGCGCTGCGGATCCTGCGGGCTCCAGTACTGATAGTCCAGCAGGGCATCCGCGATGCGCGAGTACGGCTGGTCCATCCTCACGATGTAGCTTCCCGCCGGAAACTGCCGCATCTCCGTTCTCTGATACGACAGTGGCAAAGTGTCGAAGGGCGGAGGCGTCGGCCGCGCGGCCTCGGCGCGAGTGCTATCGTTGCGCCGTGAGCTGTCCGCCGCTCGCGCGTTGGCAGCGCTCGTTCCGGACGACGGCCGCGGCCTCGGCACGGGAACCAGCACACTGAACGGTGCAGTCGCGCGCGAGATCTCGACGTGCTGTTTCTGCAAAACCCTCAGCAGCTCTGCCTGCGCGCCCGGCCTGCGATCGTCGGCCGGGAAAATGTACGCCGCAGGTCCCTCGACCGACGGTTTGGTGATCGAGCGCTTGCTCTTCTCGTAAAAGTTCTCGAGAAATTGCTGGGCGTTGTGCGCGAAATAATTGAGCGAAACGAGCAATCCGGTCTGCTCATAATTGTTGTTGTTCCGCAACGACCACATCACCCGCGGCAGCGGCGGGTTCTGACGATACCAGGTGCGCTGTGTCTCGCTCGGCGAGAGCGTGCGCTCGACTGTCTCAGCGGTCCCGCCATTTCCGAACGTCTCGTAAAGCCGGCTGATGCCGTTGTGCGTCGCCGCCATGAACATCAGGTAGCCGGGCGACCACGTGTCGAAGTTGCCGTGTGTGTAGACGCCGGGCATTCCAAAGCGCGTCATCTCCTGGACGTTGTTCCAACCGAGCATCTGCCATTCATTCGTCAGCAATGGATCGAGCCAGGCGTTGTAAGGTCCGTCGCCAACGGTGTTGTCGTAGAGATAGGAACCTGACTCGTGCAGATCGTGCAGCACCTGCGCTTTCCAATCGAGGTAGGTGTCGAGCACGTTCTGCGACAGCTTGAGTGTCATGCCCATCGCGTCGCGGTTGTTGTCGTGTGCGACGTAATGTCCCCAGTACAACAGCGGCGGCGCTGTCTCCCCCGGATGCGCCATGTGCCAGCGAAACAGGTCGACTTCCCTGTCACGCCCGTCCACTTCCACCACCGGCGTAATCAGCGTGATCAGGTGATCGCGGATGTACTTGACGTACGGACTCTCGTCGACGGCGAGTCGATATGCGAGCTCCATCAACGCCGTCGGTGCGCCCGACTCCGGTGAGTGTATCGTGCCCGTGATGTAGTAGACTGGCGTCGTCTCACTCACGATCTGAGCTGCAGTACCGTCGTTCATTCCGATCGACCGTGGGTCTGCAAGCTTGGCGAGGTTCGCCTTGTTGCGATCGAGGTTCGCCATCAGCGAATCAGAAGCGACCGCGACGGCGATCATCTCTCGGCCTTCTTCGGTGGTGCCGATGGAGTACACCTTCACTCGAGGTGTCGCCTTGGCGAGCATCCGCATGTAGGTGTAGACATCCTTCGAGTACGGGAGATTGTTGCGCGCACCAGCGATGTCGCCGAGCACGGCATTCGGCGTCGGCACCGTCGACGACGCCGGCAGATAATCAATGAGCGGCGAAAGGAAGAACGGCTCGGTCGTGTACTCCTTGATCTTCCGTGTGTATTCCTCGTCGATCGGCTGATTTGGATCGCGGCCCGGTCGTGTATCGGAAATCAGGAGATTGCTGCCGGGGGCAGCGGTGGCTGCCGGGCTGGCTTTGACCGCCGGCTGGCTCTGCGCTGCCAGATCGATGGACGCAAGGAGTGAAGCAAGAAGAACGAAAGCTGGTAACCGCATCAACGCCTCGTTTGCAGGTGAAATTCGACCCGCAAAACGTAACGCTACTCCAGCAGCGCCCTCAACCGGTCGCTGTAGCCGCGGCTCGACGTGAGCGTCGTCCCGTCCTGCAGGGTTACTACGTACTCGCCGTGGAAGTACGGCTGCAGCTTGCGAAGCCGGTCGACGTTGATGATCGCCGAGCGATGGACGCGGACGAACTTTCGAGGATCGAGCTTGGACTCGACCGATTTCATGGTCTCTCTTATCAGATGCTTTCGGCCGCCCACGTGCAGCGCGGTGTAGTTCCCCGCCGCGTCGATCCAGTCGATCTCCTCCGCGCGCACGAAGTAGATGTCGCCTGCCGACTTCACCGGAAATCGCGATGCGTACGCTTCCGTACCCGCGCCGAGCGTGGTCAGGAATTGTCGCAGCTCGTCGCTGATCCCCATGCGGCCGCGCTGGAACTGCTCCTCGAACCGCGCCAGGGTTTTCTCGAACCTCGCGCGATCGAACGGTTTGAGTAGATAGTCGAGGGCGCTGACTTCAAATGCTCGTATCGCATAATCCTCGAACGCCGTGACGAAGATGATCGCCGGCACGTGTCCGCTGCCAAGCGCGTCCAAAACCTGAAACCCGTCCAGCTCGGGCATTCGGACATCGAGGAACACGAGGTCGAGCCGGTCCTTACGCATCGTCGCGACCGCTTCCGCCCCGTCCTTGCATTGCGCAACGATCTCATAGTGGTCGTGCGGCTCGAGCATCGATGCGATGCGTTCGCGGGCGAGCGGCTCGTCGTCCGCAATCGCAGTTCTGATCGTCCTCATGCAACGCTTGGCGTGGGAACCCGTGTCGCCGGGGCGCAACGAAACGGCATCTCGACGGTGATGCGCGTGCCGCGCTCCGGTAATCTCTCGAGCGTCAGCGATTGGTCGCGACCGTAGAGTTGTTCAAGTCGAAGACGCGTGTTGGACAAACCCATCCCGTGTCGCTCGCCGCGATTTATCGGCGGACTCCCGCGACCATTGTCGCTGACCGCCACGCTGAGCCGCCCGTTCGACGCGCGCGCGGAAATTTCCACCCGCGCCGGCCCTGACGTGGTCGCAACGCCATGCTGCAGTGCATTCTCCAACAAAGGCTGCAACAGAAATTGTGGCACCAGCGCGTCCATGGTGTCGGGATCGATGCACTGCGCGATCGTGAGACGATCACCAAAGCGAATGCTCATGATTCCCAGGTAGTGATCCGCGAGCGACATCTCGTCGCGCAACGTGATTTCGTTTTCGCCGCGGTGTTTGAGAGTGAGTCGCAGCAGATCGCTGAGCCTCGTAAGCATGCTGTCCGCCGCTTCGACATCGCGGTGCATCAGCGTCGAAATGCTGTGCAGGGTGTTGAAAAGGAAGTGTGGATGAATCTGCGAGCGGAGCGCCTCGAGCTGCGCCTCCGAGAGCTTCGTGCGTAGATCGGCGGCGGCTATCTCACGCTCCCTGTAGCGCCGATTGAACTCAAACGCGTGGGTGATGCCGATGACCGCCCAGAATGCCATCGACTCACTGGCGAAATTCCGGGATAGTGCTCCCGCGAGCGTAGCACCGGTGGCGAGGCCGAGAGAATTTTCCAGCGGGACCAGCAGTGCGTATTTGATCACGACACAAACCGACGTGACGGCAACCGTGAGTGGTAGTGCGGTACGCCACGTGCGCCTGTCGATTGGATATCGCCTCGCCATCCAGAAGAACAGCGGCGTGAACAGCGCGCACGTGTACCAGTCGGCGAAGCGTCCGGACAACATCTCACCCCAATCGATCGGCTGACCGCGCTGCGCAAAATAGACCGCAGCTTGCGCGCTCGAGAACGCGGCAAGGAATGTCCACGCCGCGAAAATCACCAGCCATTGCTGCACCGCCGCGCCCTTTTCTGCCGTTAGCTTCATCGCGACACAAGGTAGCGCCGAGTGCTGGCACAGCGCACGAGTTAGGGACGAATCGGCCTCGATAAGGGACGGACCGCCACTGCCGTTTCTGGCCGGTACTGCCCGACAACGGACCTGGCCGTGTCGACGAATCGATTCATCATTGGTCGCGGCCGTTTCGTCACATCGTCGTTGTCGGATCTATTGCGCGATGGCGAGCGTTGGGTCGTGATGAATCGCGTACCCAGTCTCGTTCGCCGATCGACATTGCTCCTTGCCGCGATGGCCTTCTACGCCGGCGCGATCGGTCGCCTCGCCGCGCAGCCAACGCCGCCCACTGTACGAGAGAAGTTGCCGATCCAGGCAACCGAGCTCGCCTCGTTCATCAATCCGATCATCGAAGCGCAACTGGAGAAGGAGCATATCCCGGGCGCAGTATTCGTTCTCGTCCAGAACGGGAGGATTCTCTACCTGCGCGGCTACGGCTTCGCCGATCTCGAGAATCGCAAACGCGTCAATCCGTTCACGACGATCTGGCGAATCGGATCGATCAGCAAAGTCTTCACTGCCACTGCGACCGTTCAACTGGCAGATCGTGGACGCTTCCGACTTACCGACGATGTCAATCAATATCTGACTCGTTTCAAGGTGCCCAGCACCTTCGCCGAGCCGGTGAGATTCTGGAATTTGCTCACGCACACCGCCGGCTTCGACGAGATCCGTCCTGGCACCAGAGCCGACACCGAGGCGGGACTGCTTTCACTCGGCGATTTCCTCGCGCCAAAGCTCGTTCGTCTGCGTCCGCCCGGCCGTCTGATCAGTTACTCGACGTATGGAATCAGTCTCGCGGGTTATCTCATCGAACAGGTCTCGGGCGACGATTTCGAGAAATACCTTTTGCAGAACATTTGGGCCCCGCTCGGAATGCGCCACACCAACATCGTCGTGCCCGCGAAACTCAAGGCCGACGTGGCGAAGGGATACGAGTTGGAGAATGGCAGGAACCAACTCGCCAACTGGGAATGGTATCACTCGACACCGGCGTCATCGATCAACAGCACCGCGGTCGACATGGCGCAATTCATCATCGCGCTGCTTCAGCACGGACGGTACGAGCGCACTCGTATTCTCAGTGAGAGCGCTGCGCGCGATTTGTTACGTCAGCACTTCACCTCGCATCCACAGCTCGCCGGATTTGCGTACGGCTTCTACGAGGATTTCACCAATGGCGAGCACATCTTCGAGCACGGCGGAAACGTAGAGGGCTTCAGCGCCCAGCTGACGCTCCTTCCTGACCGCGGCATGGGGTTCTTCGTCGCCAGTCAGCACGAGCCCGCCGAGTTGAAGGACGTCGTGCGCCGCGCGCTGCTCGATCACTACTTCCCGGACCAGCGCAAACGCATCCCGCCGACTCCGATGGCGGGATACCGCGAGCGCGCGGCGCGATACGCGGGAACCTACGAGGTGAATGAGTTCTGCCATACCTGTGGATCAGACCGCCGCGTTTATCCACGCATCGAAGTTAAGTCCTTCCCCGACGGAACGATCTCCATCACTGGGATCGAGCCGCATTTCGTCGAGGTCTCGCCGCTGTTCTTCCGGAAGGTGAACGGCGCGCCGGACGGCATTGTGTTTCACCAGCATGAATCGGGAAAAATCGACGTCGTCGCCGGTGACAACTTCCGCGTTTTCGAGCGCATCAAATGATGACCCTCCACTCCAACCCCGACACGTATGAAAACTCTGATCTCCGTAGCGTTGCTAACCATTGCCGCGGTCGCTAGTGCGAACGGGCAAACCGCCGCAGACTCCGCCGCCATTCGTCAAACCGCGCTCGACTACATCGATGGCTGGTACACCGGCGACGGCGCTCGCATGGAGCGCGCGCTCCATCCCGAGCTCGCCAAGCGCATCGTTCGCACCGACTCTCTCGGTCGCTCTCGTCTGGATACCCAAAGCGCGATGACTCTCGTTCAAAACACCCGCAATGGTGGCGGCAAGGACACTCCAGCCCCCGATCGTCACGACGACGTGCGCATTCTCGACATTTATCAAAACGCCGCTTCCGCGCGCGTCGATGCGTCTTACTGGGTCGATTACCTGCAACTCGCGAAATGGCGCGGCCGCTGGGTGATCGTGAACGTGCTCTGGGAGTTGAAACCGAGGTAGAAGACCGAGGGCCGACGACCAACCGGACGCTTCCAGCTTAGAGTCTCTCCGCCTAAGTTTCGTGCTTCCCGGGAGAGATGGCCGAGAGGCTGAAGGCACCGGTTTGCTAAACCGGCATACGTGGAAACGCGTATCGAGGGTTCGAATCCCTCTCTCTCCGCTCGGCGGGTCCGCACCTTTTGTGGACCCGCTTTGCATTAGCGCGCGACCATGACCGATAGCAAAAAGCCAAGACTGCGTTTCGCTCCATCGCCGACGGGCTATTTACACGTTGGCGGCGCCCGCACGGCGCTGTTCAACTGGCTATACGCCAGAAAGTACGGCGGACAGTTCCTGCTGCGCATCGAAGACACCGACAAAGCGCGCAGCACCGACGAAAGCACCCGCGCCATCTTTGAGGGACTGGAGTGGCTCGGTCTGGACTGGGACGAAGACGTCGTCTATCAGGGCGCCAACCTCGCCCGGCATCAGGCGGACGCTCGCCGCCTCCTCGATAGTGGCGCTGCATATCGTTGCTTCTGCACACCTGCCGAGCTCGAGGAGCGTCGCAAGGAAGCGGAGGCGCGCAAGGAGGCGTTCCGCTACGACCGCCGCTGCGATCGGCTTCCGCGCGAGGAGGTGGAGCGACGCGTCGCGGCGGGAATGCCTTATGTGATTCGATTTCGTCTGCCCGACGGAATCACCGAGTGGGACGATCTCGTTCACGAGCGCATCGCCTTTCCGAACAAGGACATCGACGACTTCGTGATTCTTCGTTCCGACGGAACGCCGATCTACAATCTCGCCGTTGTCTCCGACGACATCGCGATGGAAATCACCATCGTCATGCGCGGCGACGATCACATCTCGAACACACCGAAGCAGATCCAGCTCTATCGCGCGCTGG
Source organism: Gemmatimonadaceae bacterium (assembly GCA_035248505.1). Lineage (GTDB taxonomy): Bacteria > Gemmatimonadota > Gemmatimonadetes > Gemmatimonadales > Gemmatimonadaceae > UBA4720. The sequence goes on from DATFHK010000007.1 coordinate 54,067, forward strand.
GCGCGCCGCTACCGACGTTCGCGCACCTGCCGATGATTCATGGACTCGATGGCAAGAAGTTGAGCAAGCGGCACGGCGCAACCGCGGTTGGCGACTATCAGCACTATGGTTTGCTTCCCGGCGCGATGCTCAATTTTCTCGCATTGCTTGGTTGGTCGCCGGGAGGCGACCGGGAGATCATGACGATTCCAGAGATGATCGATCTGTTCAGCGTCGACGGCTTGCAGAAGAAGGCCGCCATCTTCGATCCAAAAAAGTTGGAGTGGATGAACGGTCAGCATCTCTCGATGGTTCCACTCGAGGAGCTGGAGCCGCGCGTGACGCCGAAACTCGTCGAGGCAAGACTCGCCACCGAGGAAGAGCTGGTGGAGCGGCGTGATTGGTACCTGCGCCTGCTCGATTTGCTGCGAGTTCGTTCGCGCACGATCGACGATATCGTCAACCAGGCTCGACCGTATTTTCTAGAGGACATCGAGTACGATCCGACCGCCGTCGCCAAAAACTGGAAGGATCCTGCGGAGGCGGCATCGCTACTTGGCGACACTCGTAGCGCACTGGCGGGTGTCGAAGCGTGGGATGCTTCGACTCTCGAGACGTCGCTTCGAACATTGGCGGAAAAACGCGGAATTGCCGCCGGAAAGATCTTTCAGCCCCTCAGAGTGGCCTTAACCGGCCTTACGGTCAGTCCCGGCATCTTCGAGATGCTGGTCCAGATGGGGCGTTCGCTCTCGCTCAAGCGCATCGATAAAGCGCTGCAAAAGCTCGCCTAGTAGCGATTGCCGACAACCGAAAATTGTTGACCGGGTACGGTTTCGTACACAGATTATTATTTGACCCTACCCATAAACCCCCGATCCAACCCCGATTCCCAGGCATAGACCATGGCCGAGCAATTAACGAAGCTCGAGAGCTCGGTATATCATTACCTGCTCGACTTCACAGCTGAGAATACATATCAGCCGAGCATCAGGGACATCGGAAAGCAGTTCAAGATCAAATCGACGAAAACTGTTTCCGATCTGCTGCAGTCACTCGCGCGCAAGGGCTACATCGAGCGCGACCCAGCTCGTTCGCGCGGTGTCAATCTGCTTGGCTTCGGCGCCGCGATGCGCACGCAGCCAGTGCCGTTCTATGGAAAGATTCACGCTGGCGAGCCGGCGTTAATTCCAGAGCACCGTCAGGGTTTCATTACCCTCGATCGCCGGTTCATCCCGTCGGATGAAGTTTTCTTCCTCAAGGTGAAAGGAGACAGCATGGTCGGCCGCTGCATCACCGAGGGCGACTACGTGCTGGTCAATCCGACGCAGGAACCGAAGGACAACGACATCGTCGCCGCGCGCCTTGGCGAAGACGCAACGGTCAAGACGTATCGCAAGCGCAATGGCTCGATCGTGCTCGAGGCGGCGAACCCCGCCGAGCGCGACATTCCCGTGCAACCGGGGACCGACTTCGGTGTGCTCGGCGTGATCTGCGGCGTGTTCCGTCCCAGCTTCGATGCAAATCAGGGCGGCAATTCGATGCCCGCGTAAGGAATCCGACAGGTTATTTCTCGACGGTCGGCCTCGCAGGCCGACCGTTTTTTTGTTATGGTGGTGCGAGCGAGGTCATCAATGCCTGAACAAAAAAGAGATGCGAGCGGGGCTGCTCCAACCCTGAAGCAGCTGACACCAGTGTTGATCGTAGATGCCGTGGAACCGTGCGTGAAATTCTGGACTGATCGACTGGGCTTCGAGGTTACCAACAAAGTTCCCGACAACGATGGCAAGCTGATTTTTGCCAGCGTCCAGAAGGGACCTGTCGAGATCATGTACCAGACGCGCGCCAGCGTCTTGAGCGAGGACCCCGGCGCCGCGCACGATCTGACCGGGCACTCGGTTGCGCTGTTCATCACCGTCGACGATCTCGACAGCATCGAGAAATCTCTTGCCGGCGCACCCGTCGTGAAGCCGCGACACGACACATTCTACGGGAGCACGGAGATCTACGTCCGAGAGCCCGGAGGTAACACGGTCGGCTTCGCCCAATTCTCTTAACTGCTGCGGACAAAAGCAACAGAAGGGGTGTGGGTTGCGAGTTCCTGGTTGCGGGTTGTGGGTTGAGCTGAGAGGCGACCCGGAACCCACAACATGGGACCCGCAACTCACACCCCGTTCAGTTGCAGTTTAAAAATTCATCCAATACGACGCCTTTATCAGAAACGTGTTGTCGGGCCTCGCCGAGAAAAGATTTCTCAAATCGCGAACCGGCAAAAAGCTTCCGGGATCTCTCTCGTCCTGATCCCGACCCTGCGTCCACACCAAAAACACGGTTGACCCCGGCCGGTACTCCCACCGTGCGACGGCGCTCGCGTGCAGTTCCTTGATGTTAAAGCTCGCGTCATCGGTGTTGAGCGCGTACGGCCGATATCGATCGTCGTACCGTGCCCCGCGCGGATCGGCGAGCTCGCGAACCCGGAAGTAACGACCGGTCGTGAGGAACGGCTCCGCATAACACTGCAGCGACAGGGTAGTCGTGGCGGTATAGTTAAGCCTGGTCGTGAAACTGAGTAGCTCCTGGTCGAGGTGAGCGAACAAGTAGTGCGTGGTGTCGCTCCCGATCACGCCCAGGTTGTCGTACCACTGCGTATCGTTTCGATTGCGCTGATAACGCGTGCCCAGCTCCCAACTCAGATTGCTGCGCGTGCGCACGGTGACGTACGGTCGAATTCTCCACAGCGTCGAGCGACCGTAATCTCCGACTGTATAAATGGCGGCGAAGGTCGGCACGACTTTCGGGCGTGGATCAGCGCCAACATTTATCAGAAGATTGTAGTCCGGCGACGCGCGCAGCGCGGGCCCGCCTCGCGCACATCGATCGCAATAGGCGGGAGCTAGATTGTCCGCCCACAAATTCGCGCTGAACGTCATCCGGTTGGTGAACTCGCTGTAAACGTCGAGCTCACTGTAGTTGGCCACGGGCAAGCCGTTAGTCGTGAACTGAGTGAACTGATAGAGCTGCAGATTTGCGTTGCGCCAGAACGCGCGCGGCTCGCTGCTCTCCCACGACAAATAGCCTTGGGCGATTTGCTGATCCGCCTGACCGAGGAAGCCGATGTCGTTGGTCTCGAAACCGGGCGACATGCGCTCGTAAAAAACGCCGTATGTAAAGATTCCCGCCACTTTGTCTGCGCGCAGCTGCATGTCGGTGCCGCTCAGAGAAGTACGAGTCGGGTCGTAATCGAGACCGGCATCGGGGCGGTTATAGTAGTGCACGGCGTTGGTCTGGGTACGCGCGATCGCAGCTGCACTGCCCCGCACATCACTCGCCGCCACAAAACCGCTGATGCGATACCGGCCGTTGTCAAAGCGATGCCTCGCGTCGACTCCGCCCGTTACCGATTGGCGTCGCAGAAAATTCGCTGCGTTGTCGTCGAGCTGACGGTTTACGACTGTAAGTATTCCTCCGACACCCGATTCTCCGTTGCGCAAATCCTGGGACAGACGCAGCACGCCGTACTCGGTTTGCGGTTCGATCATCGTCGGTCCCACTGCCTCCCGCCCGGTGACCGCGAACAAGCTTCCCAGCGATGTGCCGCTCGCCAACCGACCGGTGAGCTTGGACGCGCCGAGAATTGGAGTCGCAGCTGGAACGTCCGCCGTTGGATCGCCGACGAGGCCGGACAATTGTGGCGCGCGGCCGATTCGCCGGGAGTAAAACATTCGCGATCCGTCGCCGCCGCCGAAACTCAAAATTCCGGTGCCCTCGAGGAAGAATGGCCGCTGCTCGGCGAGAAAAGTCTCGAATGCGGTGAGGTTGAGTTGCGCAGGATCCGCTTCCACCTGACCGAAATCGGGATTCACCGTTGCGTCCAGCGTGAGGTTCGAGGTCAGCCCGTACTTGAGATCGCCGCCCAACGTCTGCTTTTGCGTGCGACCAAAGCCGGTCGTTTGGGATAGGCTGGAGTTCTTCGACACGACGTACGGCGCGATCTCGAGCCGGTGCGGAGAGCCCAGGCCACGCAGTCCGACGACGTCGCCAAACTGCGATGCGATGCCGCTCTTGGAGCGGCGATACACCGGCCAGCTGTCGCGTTCACTGCGCCGCGTGATGTCGCGCATGATCATGATGCCGAAGGTGTGCTCGGCGGCGCGTGGATAGCGAAGCTGACTCAGCGGGATCTTGAACTCCGCCGTCCAACCCAGCGAGTCGATCCGAGCTGCCGCGTCCCAAACGGCATCCCAGGTGATGTCTTCCGTGTTGTCGTTGTACTCGTAGTAATCACGCTTTACGCCCGCCGGATTTACCGCAAACTCGTACGCCGTGCGGCGGTCGTGGTATGAATCGATCATGACCTTGATCTGCTCGCTTTGCGTCTTCACGTCGCGGCGCGACAGCAGAGAGACGATGCTGTCCGGGTGCGGATCGAACATCCGCGCGAACACGTAAAGATTCTCGGCGTCGTAGGCGATTTTCGCTTCAGTCGGAAATGATGGATCGCCGTCTTCCTTCGGATCGAACACACGAAATGCGGTGATCGGCGTCGCAGCCTGCCACACCGCATCGTCATCCTTGCCGTCGATCAGCGGCGGGCGATCCGCCATCACCGCGCTCGTTTGTGTGGCACTGGAGACCGCGCCGGCGAGACTCTGTTGCGCGCGAACCGACTGTGCACGCCCGAGCGGGGCGACCGAAACAACTGCGGCGACGAATAGTGCTAGTTTTCTAGCACTTAATGGCAAACGAATGGGCGTTCGATCTTTCATTTGCGACTCCTTTGGCGTGCTCAGGTCAGGTGGTTGATATGCAACGCCGGCCGAAGGCACGCGGCCGGCGTCATCACTTATTGTCTTGCTAATGCCGACAGCACGTTCGCGCGATCCGCATCGGACGGCAGTGCAGCCGTCGCTCTGAGAAATGCTTCCTTGACGTCGTTATTCGACAGCACGCCCGTGGATGCGATTCCGAGGAGGACGTTGGCGCGATCGCCGCTCGAGCCCATCGTCAGTGTCCGCTGAATTGCGGCGATTGCCGACGCGGGATTAGTCGCAAGCAACAATCTCTGGCCCGCCAGTGACAGCAGAACGTTAGCGGCGTCACCGCTGGACGGAACCGCGCGTGACACATCGATGATACTCATTGTCACCGCCGGGTCGGCGTGTCCGTATGGCGCTGCGGAAACGAGCACATTTGCGAGATCGCCGCTGGAAGGAATCGTGCGCGCGGCGCGGAAGTACGCCTCGCGCAATCCCGCATTTCGTGGCGTCAGATATTCAGCGGCGGTCGCAGTCAGGTAATTCGCCTTGTCGCCGCTCGACGCCAAAGCCTCTGCCGCCTTCGCCAGCACAATCAACATCTCGCGGTCAGCGTTCGGGGCCAGGATCTCCAGGGTGTTCGCCTTGTCACCACTCGACTTGATACTGTCCAGCGCGGCGGCCAGCGCCTGCCGCGGTCCCGCGCTTTGAAAGACCGAGCGCGGCAGCTTCTGAATGATCGAGCTCAAGTCGCTCGAGCTCGCCGCGAGATCCTTTGGCACCTGCATCGCAATGCGCTCGGCGTCCTCCGAAGTCAGAGGACCCTTGATTAGCTCTGAATAGTGCTCGCGGCGGGCACTGACACTGTGGATTTGACCGATCATGTTTAGCACGGCGGGAACGCCGCCGCGTTCTCTGTAGCGCGCGACACGCTCCGGAACATTGATCGCCGCTTCGCGCAGCACTTCCGGCAGGAAACCAGACAGCCACTGCTGCATGTCGGAGTCGAATGGAACGCCGCGGCCATTGATGGTTGCGGTGTATTGCACCGAGCCATCGCCGACGGCAGTCACCGACACGCCACGGTCGAACGATCCCGTACGCTCGCGGAACCGCGCAAAGGAGCCGGAAGGCACTTCGGCGATACGAGTCTCATCTGGAGAGAATCTCACCGGGCCGACAACCGCCGCTTCCGCGCAGCGATTGGAGTTCGTCGCCATGTACTGGACGATCTGGCTGGCGTCGTTGTCCATGACGTTGACGTGCGTGCCAGTATGCTTGTCGCCGGTGATGAAATTGTCGCAGGACCACGCGCGGAGCTGGCTCTGAGCTTTGCTCGCGCCGGCAGCCCCCAGCACCGTCGCTGCAGGCGTCGCTTGAGCGACAACTCCAGCGCCCAGGCTTGATGACGACGGCGACGACGGCACGGCCGGCGCCTTTGCATCGTGGATCGTCACCTTGAACGACGATGGGAATTCGTCCGTCGACGCCGTCCGAGGCGTGGGCTGTTGGTATGGACGCAGCGCAGCCAGCGGAATTGTGAGTAGCGCAACGATTGCGGCGGTCATGAAAGCTCCTCTACGATTCAATGTGTTGCGGTCCAGGCGCGGATCGAGAATGGCGAGCATCCGCCCTTCGAACTCGGATCGACGCGCCATCGCCAGTGCGGCGAATGCCGGAGCGGCGCGGTCGTGGCGGGGCGTACCGATGTTGCGAACCATCTCCAGCAGCTCGCCAGCATAAAGCGATGGCATGGTTCCGTCGCGCAGCACGTAGTCATCGCACGCGTGCTCCCGCTCGACGCGCATCTGATGCGCGGCAATCCACACCAGCGGATCAAACCAGAACAACGCCACCGCCAGTTGTGCGAGCAGCTGCGTGAGCGCGTCGAAGCGCTTCACGTGCGCCATCTCGTGAACCAGCACGAAGCGACGCTGATCCTCCGACCAGTTGTCCGACTCCTGCGGCAACAGCACTGCGGGGTAAACGATGCCCCACGTCACCGGTACGGCGAGACGATCGCCGCGCAACAGGGTCAGCGGACGAGAAACGCCAAGTCGATTTGCGAGACGCTGGGTGAGCGACAGCCAGGCGCCATCTTCGACTCGCGCGCCAACGCGCGCCAGCCGGCCGACCTGCCAGGTGCCGAGGGCGAGACGCAGCAGCACGATTAGCGCGCCAACGAACCAGATCGTTGCGACGACCGCCACACCACTGGTCGTCAACGGAGAGCCGGACGAGACGACAGCGGCAGGCTCGGAGGGGCGAGCACTGTTCACTGCCGGCTCAGTGCTGACCGGCTTTTGCTCCGTTGACGATTTATCGAGCGCGCCAACTACGGACTTGTCTATCACCACCGGCGACGTCGCATCAGAGTTGGGCGTAATTGAAAGATCCAGATTGGCGACGCTTGACTCGGTCGCCGTATTCGACATCCACGGCGCGGCCGGCAGCAGTGGAATTCGCCACGCGGGCAATAGCAGCATGAAGAGCGGTATCGTCAGGTGGCCAATCACCGCGGCGCTCCACACTGCATGACGCGCCGCTGCTGATCTTTTGCGCAGCGCGAACACGGCAATCGCCGCGACCAATACGAGCACGGCACCTTTGACTGCCGCATCCGCGAGCAGCGGCAGCAGACTCTGGAGGCCGGCCGTTCTGTCAAAGAGAGATGTCATCTATCGTCCCTCCTTTTTCGCCTGATCGACGATTTTGGCAACGCGATCGAGCTCCGCCTGCGACAACTTTGGTCCCTTCAATTCGAGCAGTGCAGCCACAGCCTGCTCCGCGGAGTTGTCAAAAAAAGTTCTGAGCACGTGCGTGAGGGCCGAACGGCGCGCGGCGTCGCGACGCAGGGTGGGACGGTAAACGTACGCCCGTCCATCCTCCTCGTGAACGACCCTGCCCTTCTGCTCGAGCGTTCGCAGCGTTGCGCGCACTGCCGAATAGCCTGGCGGATTCGGAATCCCATCCAGCACCTCACCAACGGAGGCTTTGCCGCGCTGAAAAAGGAAGTCCATGATCTGCCGCTCGCGGCGGCTCAAACCTGTGAGTTCGTCCTCGTGGCCCATTTGTGTCCCAATGAAGTCATTTAGTGCTGCGAATCTAGCATATGCTAGAAAATTAGCAATAGGCAGAATTGCACTTACCTAAGCGCTGGCAGGCGTTGGACTTACACTGCGATTGAGGTTTGGCTGCGCCGGGAGGTGTCGGTGGAAGGTGTCCGGTGCGAGCTGCAACTACTGGCGAAGGCCGAGGCCTTTAGTCAGGTACGCGGTCTCAGTGAAGCTGAAAATGAAATTGCGAATGTGGGCGACGCCGTCAGCGTCCAGCGGTATCCCGCGATGCCGCACCGGCCAAGGCAGCCGCCCGCTCGCGCTCCTTGCGCTCGCGAATACTGCGCACCGCTTTGGTGAAATCGGCGTCGTTGATCGCCTGTTGCGCGTGCCAGCTGATGTCGCGACTCATCGCCGCGTATGCACGATCACGCTCGATCGTCGTCGGATTTCCCTGCACGTTGAGCGGCAACATCGCCAGCAGGGCCGTCGGGATCGAGACCGGTCCCAACCGAATCGCGTGCCGATCGATTCCCCACTTGTAGCCGCCTTTCTCGATCGTCCAGTCGGTCGGATCACGGCGCTGCGCGGCGGCAGCGACCGAATCGTTGTACGGTCCAATCGCATCAGCGATCAGGCTGTCGATGGTTTGCTTGACCGTCTTGGGCGGACTGACCACCCCGCCTGGCGGCTCCCACACTCGGCCATCCGAGTACGCCGGTTTTACCCCGCGCGAAGGCCCACCGCCGCCGACGAGTGGTCCGTTGCCGGGCTCCTCGGTTGGCTTTGCTGCCGTGACATTGGGCATCGGGATCGTGCTCGGTACGATGCGCGGCGCAACGACGTGGATCTCGCGCGGCGTGGCCGGCCGACCATCGCCGCCAACTTTGCCTGCAGTCGGCGTCTCGCCCGGCTTGGCGAGACGAACGAATCCGACACGCTCCTCGGCCGCTGCCTGCTTGCGCTGCGATGGAGAGAGATCGATGTGCAGAATGAGCAAGCGCATGAGCGCCACCGCGACGACGAGGTGGACGCCGACAGAAACGAGGAGTGAAGGTGAAAGCTTCCTCCCCGTTCTCTCGGAATCGTTCGCGACACGGCGAAAAATCATCAGGCTCTTGCCATTCCCTGGCGCTCTTCGTGACGCGGAGCGCTGCGCACGTCAGCGCCTGCCTGGCTCTGAAGTTTCTTCAGCACGCGACCGGCACGGCTGGCTGCTTCGCGCAACCGGTCGGGTGAGGTTATGAACGAGACGCGGAAGAATCCCTCGCCTCCCGGGCCAAACAGGGATCCGGGCAGCACGACTACTCCCTCGTCCTGAAGGAGTCTCTCGCCGAAGACGGCGCTCGGGATGTTTTTGGGAAGCGGGCACCAGAGATACATCGTCGCTTTCGGTCTGACGCACGGGAAGCCAGCTTCGCAAAAAGCATCAACGGCGGCGTCGCGGCGACGCTTGAATTCGGCGACATTCGTCGGGATCCAATCGACGCACTCATCAAGTGCGGTCGCTGCTGCGGCCTGAATTGCCAAGAAGGTCCCCGTGTCGATGAAGGATTTCACCTTGCCCAGCGCGCTGACGAACTCCGCCTTGCCGCACGCCCAGCCACAACGCCACCCGGTCATGTTGTAGGTCTTCGACATCGAGTGGAACTCGATTGCGACGTCGCGTGCGCCCGGGATCTCGAAGATGCTGGGCGGCACGTAGCCGTCGTAGGCGAGCTCGGAGTAAGCATTGTCATACACCAGCAGGATATCGAGTTCCTTGCAGCGGCGTACGATGTTCTCGAGGTACTCCTTTGGGGCGATTGCCGAGGTCGGGTTGTTCGGGTAATTGAGGTACAGAATCTTCGTTTTCTTGAGCACATCGGTTGGGATTTCGTCGAGGTCGATCAGAAATCCGTTTTCCGGCCGCAGCGCGTACTTGTACATGTTGGCCTCGGCGAGGAGCGTTCCGCCGAGGTAAGCGTTGTAGCCCGGTTCCGGTACGATGGTGTAGTCGCCTTCTGCCGCGTAGGCGAGCGCGAGGTGTGAGATCCCTTCCTTCGATCCGATGAGCGGAATGACTTCTGTCATCGGATTGAAATCCTGCCCGAAGCGGCGCTTCATGAAGCGCGAGACCGCTTCGCGGAATTCCATCAGACCGAGCGCGAACCCATACCTGCTCATAGCAGGAATACGCACAGCTTCCGTAATTCGCTCAATCACTTTTGGCGGCGGCGCGAGGTCGGCATCACCGGCGCCGAGATCGATGACGTCCATGCCACGAGCGATGAGCTCACGCTTTAGCGCGGGAATTCTGGCGAGTGGGTATTCAGGAAGGCTGAGCACGCGGTCAGTTAATGCGGGCACTATGGTCTCTCTTGAACAGGGTTAGAAACGCGACTTACGCCCGGGATCTCGATTTCGACGATGTCCCCGGAGACCAGCGGACCGACGCCGGAAGGCGTTCCAGTCGCAACAAGGTCTCCTGGCTCTAACGTCATGATGCGCGAGATGAAGGCGAGGAGGGACGGGATCGAGAAGACCATCTCGCTGCTTTTCCCCCGCTGTCGCTCGACACCATTAACCCGTGTGACGACGGTCAAACTGTCGAGGTCCGGAAGCTCTGATGACTCCTCTCCCAGAGGACAAAAGGTATCAAATCCCTTCGCTCTGGTCCACTGTCCGTCGGTTTTTTGCAGATCGCGCGCCGTCACATCATTGACAGCTACAATGCCCCGAATTCCGCGTCGTGCCTCGTCTTCTGACACCCGATTGAGGGTTCTCCCTACGATCACGCCGATCTCCCCTTCGTGCTCCACGCGCTTCGAGAGCTCGGGCAGTACGATCGGCTCGTTTCCCCAGACTACGCTCGATGGCGGTTTGAGAAAAATCAGCGGCTCTTTGGGAACTTCGTTGCCAAGCTCCTTCGCGTGTTCCGCGTAGTTGCGGCCGACGCAGACAATCTTACCGGGGCGAGATCTTATAGCGCGCATTCGTTAGCGGGTTGGAGTGCTGACAGTCACGTACCTGGCGACAAGTCAGGTACGCTACGAGTTGGAGGTGCACTTCACAGTCCTCAGTCCGAGTGTGCGAGCCGGTACGCAACGTTCCGCGACGCGCCGAGGGCGGTGAGCTCCTTCATCACTTCGCGCGGCTGTTTGCCGGATGCACGAAGCTCGCGAGCCGCAGCGTTTAGTTCTTCTTCGGAAGCTTCGCGTTCTTCTGCACCGGAGATTACGAGTACCACTTCGCCTCGCGGCTCGCTGTCACCGTAAGTCTGCTTCAAGTCCTCGATAGTTCCTCTTTTGAACTCTTCGAATTGCTTGGTGAGCTCGCGGGCGACGATCGCCTCGCGATCAGCCGCGCCAGCGGCAGCGAGATCCGCGAGTGTTGCACTCACTCGGTTCGCCGCTTCGAAGAGAACGGTTGTCGCGCGGCTCGTCACTACATCACGAATGATCGCCGCGCGCTGCGCTCCTTTGCGCGGAAGGAATCCGAAGAACGTGAAGCTCTCCAGCGGCATGCCCGAACCGACCAGCGCCGCCATCACGGAAGAAGCTCCGGGAACCGGAACAACTCTAATCCCGGCGTCGATTGCCGCACGCGTCAGTCGTGCGCCTGGGTCAGAGACGAGCGGAGTGCCCGCGTCGGAGATAAGTGCAATCGCATCGCCTGCCTGAAGTCGCGCGATCAGCCGCGGCGTCTCCTTCGCCTCGTTGTGCTCGTGATATGAGCTGACCGGAGTGCCTATCCGAAAATGATCGAGCAGCCGGCGGGAATGTCTCGTATCCTCGGCAACAATAAGCGCGGCCGAGGACAGAACCTCGACCGCGCGAAATGTCATATCACCAAGATTTCCGATCGGCGTGCTAACGAGAAACAGGGTGCCCGGTTTGTCGCCGGTTTTGACCACTGTCGTAATCTCCTTTGCGGAGCTCACAAATTGGTCGGCGTCGTCGCCTCCGCTTCCCGCTTCCCGCTTCTCCCTTACGCCGCGTACTGCTTGAACTTTTCCGCGAGCGCGGGCTTGCCGACGAAACCGATTACCTGATCCACCAGCTTGCCGTCCTTGAAGAACAGGATCGCCGGGATCGAGCGAACGTTGAATTTGGTCGACGTCTTGATGTTCACATCGACATCGACTTTAGCAACCTTCGCCTTTCCCTCGTACTCGACCGCGAGCTGATCGAGAACAGGGGCGACCATGCGACACGGTGCGCACCAGGTCGCCCAGAAATCGACGACGGCGAGGCCTTTGTGCTGCTCGATCTGCGACTCAAACGTCGCGTCGTTCACTTCAACTGCATTGGACATTTCTAATCTCCCAAAAAGACCGCGGGATACCCCGCCAGACTTCATCAGTTAGCTTTTCGAGGTTCGGCGCCATTCCAGGTGGAAACAACGTCGAACGTGCTCTTACCGATGGAATTTAATGACCAGATCAACCCCTCGTGGGACGCGCGTTTCCCACATTGGAATCGCTGTGGAGGCCCTTGCGGAAACGCTGCCCTTCTTCCGCGACGTCCTTGGTTTGAGGGAGGTTCCGCTCGACGACGCCGATGGCGCCAGCATCGTCGGACTGAGCGCCGGCGAGCCGCTGGTGGAGCTGCTGGAAGCCGAAAATGAAGAATCCCCGATCGCCCGCTTCATCGCCAGGCGCGGACCGGGGATTCACCACATTTGCTTCGCCGTCGACGACCTCGAGGCAACCCTCGAACGCTGTCGCGAAGCGGGAATTCAGCTCATCGACAAAAAACCGCGCGTCGGCGCCGAGGGAAAGCGAATCGCATTTCTACATCCCAAATCGACCGGCGGCGTGCTGGTCGAACTATCCGAGTATTAGGACCCGGGATTGCCGCAGAAATCGCGGACGGCGGCGATGTCCATGTTGTCGACGTACCACCGATCGCCCGGTCCCTTGATGGTGAAGAACGTCGTTTGGCGGGTGAGGTTTCCCTTCTTCAACTCCACGCGGATGTCACGATGACCCTGGAGCCCGGGCGTCTCGCTCAGGACTCTCGACGAATCGTGCGCGAAGTAGCAGGCGAGAATGATCTCGCGTTTTTCCAGCTCGGTGCGGTCCATCGTCTCGCGAGCCGGTCCGTTCTTGGTGCCGAAGACCGTCGAAATTGCCTGAAGATCCTTGGAGTTGACCGCTTTCAAAAACTGATCGACGGCAAGCTGCGGCGCTGCCGCTCCGGTCAACGCTCCGCTGCCAGTGTTACGCGTGGCGCTCGAACATGCCGCAAGCAGAAAGAGACCGGCGATTTTTCTAAAGGACACGATAAAATTCTCCACGGAGTTTAGACCTGCGACCTAACGACGCGAACAATGCGGGCAAAGCAACAACGGCTCTACATCAATATTGACCACGTCGCTACACTGCGGCAGGCGCGGCGCGGTCGTCAACCTGATCCGGTAGAAGCGGCACTCGTCTGCGAAGCGGCTGGCGCCGACGGAATCACCGCGCACCTGCGCGAAGATCGCCGCCACATCCAGGACGAAGATGTCGAGCGCCTCAAGAAATCGGTGCGCACCTACTTCAATCTCGAGATGGCGTGCGTCGCCGAGATGCTCGAGATCGCGCGAAGGATTAGACCCCAGCAAGTCACGCTTGTGCCCGAGCGTCGCGAGGAGATCACAACCGAAGGCGGGCTCGATATCCTGAGCGACCCGGCGCGCATTCAGAACGTGGTCAATTCGCTCGCCGACGCCGGGATCCGCGTAAGTCTGTTCATCGACCCCACGCGTGCGGCAATTGACCAGTCGCGAAAGCTCGGCGTGCCGGCGATCGAGCTGCACACCGGCACCTACTCTCACGATTCGGCGGCGGCCGGTCCGATCGACGCGTTGCGCGATTCGGCGCGTCGCGCTGCGGACCTCGGCATCGCTGTCCATGCCGGCCATGGCCTGACCGTCGCGAACGTTGGCCAGGTGGCCGAGATCCCGGAAGTGGAGGAGCTGAACATCGGCCACTCGATTGTGAGCCGGTCGATTTTCGTGGGGCTTGACCGGGCGGTAAAGGAGATGCGCGAAGCGATGCGCGCTGCTCGGTCGTCATAATGTGTCCCGCTTTGACTGGAGCCGCGGTCGCGGTCAGCTTTCGCGGGTGACACGGAGCCCTTTTCGATGACAATGCCGGGCCGGCTGCTCGATTACTTCGCGCTCGAGGCGAGTGAGTATCTCACTCGCCTGGAGACGCTTGTCGCCAAGTCGGGCATGCAGTCATCAGATGCAACGCAGTTTGTCGCCGCCGCGCGTGGATTGCGTGGCAGCGCGACGATGGCCAAGGCAAGCGGCCCCGCGCGACTGGCAACCGCGGTCGAGCGAATTGCGGCCAACGTCGCCCAGGGAGCGCTGGCGTGGGAGCCCGAGGTCCAGCGCGCGCTGGTAGGTGCAGTCGAGGATCTCAAGCTGCTGGTGCGGGCAGTCCGTAGCTGGGGCGCCGAGCAGGATGCGCGGCTCAATGAAAGTGTGCAGCGTTTGTCGCGTTACGCACCCGAGCGCGAAGAGCGGAAAGACGTGATCCTGCCGATCTCGCAGCTTTTCTACGCCGACAACGGGCCGCACATCGTTCACGTCGCCCCGAATCCGCGCACGCACTATGAGCAACAGTTGCGTGAACAGGGTGGCGGGATTGGCCCGGGTGTGCTGTCGCCGGAAGTGAAACGAGCCCCAACGCCACCACCTGAGCCGGCCGCCCAGAGCGCCACACCGCGCCCGACACCGTCCAGCACCCAGACGCCTCCGAAAGGACGCGAGCTGAGAGATGTACTGAACTCGAGTCTCGCCACGATGCGATCGCTCGAAACGCGCAATTCCGGGCCGCAGCCGGCGGGGACCGAGCTCGTGCCGATTCAGGACTTGCTTTACCGCGGCCAGCGCGCCATCGAGCGCGCTGCCGAAATCCGTCGCGCCTTGAAGAAGAGCGGTACTCCGCCGACACGCGCGCTCGTCGACGAGCTCGTCGATCTGGTGGAGCTGGCGGCGACCGAGTAGCAATTGCAGTCGGGGCGGCCGGGGCGTCCGGGGCGCCCAGCCTGGCGCGCCGCGATCGGGGCGCTCCTTAGCGCCGCGCTGATTTATTGGACGCTGCGGGGCATTTCGATCGGCGAAGTCGCCAGCAAACTCTCGCACGCCAACATGCTGCTCTTTGCGGCGGCGACATTCTGCGCCACTGCCATTTTCGCTCTACGCGCGCGGCGCTGGCGAACGATCCTGGAACCGGTGGCGGGCGTGCTGCCATTCGGCCCGCTTTGGCGTGCGACCGCGATCGGGATGATGGTAAACAACGTGGTGCCCGCGCGCGCCGGCGAGATCGCACGCGCGTTCGCATTGACGCGTGAGTCACCGGTCCCCTTCCCGACTTCGCTCGCGTCGTTGGCGGTTGATCGGCTGTTCGACGCCATCGTCCTGCTTCTGCTCGCGGCCACGGCGTTGTTCGATCCCTCTCTGCACAACGAAACTCTGGTTGGTCGGCCGCTCGGTTCGTTTGCGGTGAGCGCTGCCATGGTTGTTCTGATTCTTTTGGCGGTGCTTTACGCGCTGGTCTTCTTCCCCGATCAACTACTGAAGTTGTTCGAGCTGTTTGCGCGCAGAGTCTCGCCGAGCGTCGAAGAACGCGGACGACGAATGCTGCTGACTTTTTTTCACGGCCTTAGCGTTCTCCGCAGTCCGAGAAGATTCGCGGCGGTTTTTGGCTGGACGGTCGCACATTGGATGCTGAACGCCGTCGGTTTCTGGTTATCCTTTCGCGCCGTCGGAATCGACGCGCCGTTCTCAGCCGCGCTTTTTCTGCAGGCTTTCATCGCGCTCGGGACAGCGGTTCCCGCACTGCCGGGGTTCTTCGGTGTCTTTGAGTACATGTCGGTGCAGGGATTGGCGATTTACGGCGTCCCACGCGAACAGGCAGCGACATGGGCGATCGGATATCACCTCTTCTCCTTCATTCCCATCACGCTCATCGGCGCCTACTACTTCACGCGCCTGGGCGTGAAGCTGCGCGATCTGCAGCCAACGCCGGAAGCAAGATGACTGCGCGCGGCGGGCGGACGCTGGCGCAAGCGAAGATCAATCTCTCGCTGCGAGTGCTCGGCAAGCAGCCGGATGGCTACCACTCCATCGAGACGGTTTTTCTGCGAGTCGATCTCGGCGACGATGTGCGTGTCCACGTTCGTGAAATGGCGCGCACGCTGCGCTGCGGCGTGATGCGCGATCAGCCAGAGTCGGAGAATCTGGCCTTTCGCGCGGCGGAAGCTTACGCGAGCGAGACCGGTTGGCCACACGGTTTCGAGATCGTGATCAAGAAACGAATACCCATCGGTGGTGGACTCGGTGGCGGAAGCGCAGATGCGGCCGCCGTATTGCGCATTCTGAATACGATCTGCGAGAAGCCGATCTCTAACGAAAAGATGCGCGCAATCGGATCACAGCTCGGCTCCGACGTTCCGTTTCTCGTCAGCGACTATTCGATGGCGCTTGGCTGGGGCCGAGGCGAGAAACTACTTGGATTGCCGCCGCTACCCGCGCGGGACGTTTACCTATTCTTTCCGTCGTTCGGCGTCGACACTGGCGAAGCCTACCGCCTGCTCGACGAATCGCGCAGCGGAGGGTCGAGCGATGCACCCGAGCTCACCGCCGAGATGTTCGAAGATTGGGAGTCGGCAGCGCGACATTCGGTGAATGATTTTGAGCCGGTCATCCGCCAGCGGTATCCGGTCATCGATCAGTTGCTGAAGCGCGGCGACAAATACGATCTGTTCTATCGCTTGAGCGGATCGGGATCGACCGTGTTCAAGATTCCCGGCGTCACGAAAACGGGCATTGAGCCGGGCTCGGATTTACCAGCGTTCACACCTCCTCAAGGCACAAAACGGGTTGTCACGCGGACATCCGACAGCGTTGTCCCGGTCGAGATTCTGGACTAACTTTCGCTCCCGTTTCGCTTTCCCCTTCCCGCTTCCCGCTTCCCGTTTGTCTGCCCCCTCGTCCAATGGCAGGACACCGGTCTTTGGATCCGGTAATGGTGGTTCGAATCCACCGGGGGCAATTGATCTAAGTCCTTTCGCCACTTAACTTGTAGGGCTACATGGACGGTTTGTCCGTACCCGCTCATGGCTTCAAGCTCATCGCCGGGCCCGCTAACCCGGACCTGTGTGATGAGATCGCAGCAACGCTGGACATTCCGTTCTGTAAAACGACCGTCAACCGCTTCGCCGACGGCGAGATTTTCGTGCGAATCGATGAGAATGTCAGAGGGAACGACGTCTTCATCGTTCAGCCGACGAATCCACCGGCCGACAACATCATGGAGCTCTTGCTCCTGATCGATGCGGCACGCAGGGCGTCAGCAGCTCGGATCACCTGCGTGATGCCCTACTACGGATACTCGAGGCAGGACCGCAAGGACCAGCCGCGAGTTGCGATCGGCGCCAAGCTGATGGCGAACATGATCACCGCCGCCGGCGCCAATCGCGTTCTTGGTTTGGATTTTCACCAGCACCAGCTACAGGGATTCTTCGATGTTCCGGTGGATCACCTGTACGCGGCGCCGGTTTTCGTTTCGCATTACAGGAAAAAGAACTTGCACGAGCTCGTCGTCGTCGCCCCCGATGTCGGATCGGCGAAGATGGCGAGAGGATTCGCGAAGAGGCTGAACGGCTCGCTTGCGATCATCGACAAGAGGCGGCCGGCGGCGAACGTTTCAGAAGTCGTCAACGTCGTCGGTGAAGTTGAAGGAAAGGATTGCTTGCTGACGGACGACATGATCGACACCGCCGGCACGATCTGCGAAGCAGCAAGGGCGCTAAAGGAGATGGGCGCGCGCAATATTTACGTCTGCGCAACGCACGCGCTCCTTTCGGGACCTGCGGTGGAGCGATTGGCCAGCGCGCCGATAACGGAAGTCACCGTGACGGATACGGTGAGAATTCCGCCGGCGAAGAAGTTTGCGAATTTGTGCGTGCTGTCGGTCGGCGAGTTACTTGCAAAAGCGATTCGCTACATCCACAGCGAACAGTCGGTCAGCTCGTTGTTCGAGCAGTGAAGCCGGGAAGCGGGAAGTGGGAAGGGGGAAGGGGGGAAGCGTAATGGCTGAGGCGATCGAGAAGGTCGCGAAGGAATTCGCGGCAGCACTTTTGGACTTAATCGAATGGGCGTGGCACAAAGTCGCCACGCCACAAAGGATGAACTGAAATGGCAACGGTTTCTTTTACGGCGACACCGCGGGAAGGTAAGGGCAAAGGCGCCGCGCGCACACTGCGCGCGCGCGGACAGGTTCCCGCCGTGATCTATGGGCACGACCACGCACCGCAATCGCTGTCGCTCAACGCGCGCGACCTCGACAAGATGCTCGGCCACATTCAGGCGGAGAGCACGGTCATCGAAGTGACGGTCGACGGCAAAACGTCGAAGACTCTGATCCGCGAGATCCAGCGCCATCCAATCAAGCGTCAGATCCTGCACGTCGATTTTCAGGCGCTCGTCGCCGGCGAGAAGGTCACCGTCAACATTCCGATCACCCTGGTTGGTATTCCTGAAGGCGTGAAGCTCGAGGGCGGCGTGATGGAACAGCCGCTGCGCGAGCTCGAGATCGAAGTCGATCCCTCGAACATTCCGGATCACGTGGAGCTCGACGTCAGCAATCTGAAGATTGGCGACTCGCTGCACGTGAGCGACATCAAGCTCGCGGAAGGTGTGACCATTCTCGACGATCCCGAGACGTCGGTGGCGGTGGTTGCCGCGCCGCGCGCCGTGATCGAGGAGACTCCTGCTGCCGAGGGTGCCGCGCCTGAAGCTGCCGCGGAGCCGGAAGTCATCGGTAAGGGTCCGGGCGAAGAGGGTGAAGGCGAGGGCGGCGAGGAAGAAGGCAAGTAATTATCGAGTAGCCTTTGAAAGTCATAGTCGGTCTCGGAAACCCGGGCCGCGAGTACGCTCCGACACGTCACAACGTCGGCTGGTGGTTGGTCGACCACCTTGCCGACGTTTGGCATTTTGACGGCTGGAAAAAGGACGCCGAGTCGCACGTCGCCAACGGATCCGTGCACGGCGTGAAGGTGCGGTTGGTGAAGCCGCAGACGTACATGAACCTGAGCGGACAGGCGCTCAAGAATTTCGTGCGCCGTCCGTTCTGGAGCCCGGCGAAAGACTTACTGATCGTCGTCGACGAGGTACAGCTGCCGGTGGGAACGATTCGCCTCCGCCCCCGCGGCAGTGCGGGCGGCCACAACGGCCTCAAGAGCATCGAGCACGCGCTCGATACGCAGGAGTATCCGCGTTTGCGCATTGGCGTCGGGCCGAGTGAGGAGCGAAAAGGCATTTACTCGAATCTTGCTGACTTTGTTTTGGCGCCATTCGCACGCGATGAGCGAGAGGACATTCTCGCGCTCATGCCGCGGATGACGGAACTCGCGGAGGTGTGGCTGAAGGAAGGGATCGAGAAGGCGATGAACCTTTACAATCGAAAGCCGACGGCGCTCGAGGACTGAAAGGCAACAGAACGGGGTGCCGGGTAATGGGTGTCGGGCATCGGGTGGTTTTCACCGTCGCCCGACACCCGTCATCCGATGCCCGATACCCCGTTCTGTTGCCCTTCTCCGTGTAATTAGCTTCCCAAACCAATGTTGAAACTCGGCATCGTCGGCCTCCCCAACGTCGGCAAATCAACTCTGTTCAACGCGCTCACCGCGGCAAAGGCGGAGGCTGCGAATTATCCGTTCTGCACCGTCGAGCCGAACGTTGGAATGGTCGAAGTTCCGGATTCGCGGCTCAAGACGCTGACCGACATCGTTCGCCCGAAGAAAACTGTTCCGGCGGTCGTGCAGTTCGTCGACATCGCGGGCCTCGTCAAAGGCGCGGCCCAGGGCGAGGGACTCGGCAACAAGTTTCTGTCGAACATCCGCGAAACCGACGCGATCGTGCACGTCGTGCGCTGCTTCGAGGATCCCGACGTCACGCACGTGATGGGCGCGGTCGATCCGGTGCGCGACCGCGAAGTGATCGAGTTCGAGCTGGCGCTGGCCGATCTCTCATCGCTCGAGAAGCGGCTCGACAAAGTTCGTCGGTCGGCGCGGACGGGCGACAAGGAGTCGCAGGCAGAATTGCCGGTGCTCGAGAAGGCAAATGAATTCCTCAAGGAAGGCAAAGGCCTGTGGGAAGCCCGGCTCACCGACGCGCAGAAAGCTTTGTTGGCGCCGTTGGCTCTGCTCACCGCGAAACCGGTCCTCTACGCTGCCAATGTGAGCGATGCCGAGCTATCGGGTCACGAAGGACCGCATCTGAAGGCGTTGCGCGAAGCGGTGCGCAAGAGCGGCGAGGTGGCGGAGGTAGTTCCCTTCTCCGCCAAGATCGAAGCAGAGCTCGCTGAGCTGCCGCCTGAAGACCGTGCAGACTTTCTCGCGTCCCTGGGTCTCGAGTCGGCCGGTCTCGATCGATTGATTCGCGCCGGGTACAAGCTGCTCGGTCTCGAGACCTATTTCACCGCCGGTGAGCAGGAAGTTCGCGCCTGGACGATCCATCGCGGCGATACCGCGCCCAAAGCGGCTGCGGTCATCCACACTGATTTCGAGCGCGGATTCATCCGCGCCGAGACGGTGTCCTATGATTCGTTCATCGACAACGACGGCTGGAAGGGCGCGCGCGAGAAAGGTGTCGTGCGCTCAGAAGGAAAGGAGTACGTCGTCCAGGACGGCGACGTACTCCTCTTCCGCTTCAACGTTTAGCCGAAAGCTACTGCGGGTGAACCTGGTCGCGAATTTCCCCCGACGTGTGCGCGGTCGTATGGACGTTCGCGTACGCGTGACCGTTGTTGAACAGGACGCGAAGTGAATCCAGAGACACGTTGGCGTTGTTTGCATTGGTAATGCTGCCGTGAGCCACTTGACCATTGAGCGTAGCCGTCGCGGCATTTGGCACAAAGAGGTTGATGATCACCGGACCGGCAGACGCGCCAACAGCATTCACATCACCGAGGTGAATGTGAGAAGCAATTACACCCGTCATGTTGGTGAGATTCAACGTCCAGTCTATCTCCGACCCAAGATCAACGAAGGTGAACGTGCCGCTGCCAGCTGAAGTAAACCCACCTTGCTCATTCGCGGCGATCATGTTCGCGACGTAGGTCTTGTTGCCCGGGGATGTGCTGTCGCCACAACTGGCGACGAAGAACGCAATTACTGCCGCTCCAACGATTCCAGCGGCTGCTCCGACCATTTTCCTGCGCATGTAACCTCCAGTAGGGCGCAGGCTACAACCTAGACCGCCTCCAGTTCGCAGAAAGGCTGCCCCCGCCAACGACCGCTGCCGCCCGGCGAGAAGTGAATCCCGGACGGCGGGCGTGGTCGGCTGGCGTTAGTAGGTCGTCTTCTTGGGCGCTGTTTTCGTCGTCGACTTTTTCGTTGTCGACTTGGTCGTCGCTGCAGCAGTTGTCGAAGTGTCCTGCATCGCTGGGGCCGTTGAGCTGGCGCTCATCGTCGACATCGATGAACTGTCCACCATCGCCGCGGAAGTATCGGCCGCATAGTTGTCTTTCTTCGCGCACGCGGTCAACAGGACACCAAGACCGACCAGCGCCGCAAACCTGCCGAAATGCCTCGTAACTCGCTCCACTTTGTCTCCTTTTGTTCGTCGCCAGCGTGTCCCACCAGGTCGTCACTGCTGGCGAGCTTTGTCGCCTTGCAGTCGCGGCAACAAGAATGCCGAAAATTCGTCCACGACACCAAGCTCTCGGTTGAATTACTCACCGGTTTCGGATAGCTTTCGCGCTCCCAACGGCCGGATATTTCGGCCTTTACCACCTTCCCCCTGCTCCGGCAACCAGCGGGGGGCGGACCAACGACCAAAAGGAGGATTGCCAGTGCCTCGCACCTACGAGGCGGTCTACATCTTCGATTCCACTCTCGAAGACGCCGCCATCAACGACAAGATCAAACGCTTTCACGGACTGCTGCACGCATCCGAGCAGCCCGAAGTCGCCCATTGGGGTCGCCGTCAGCTCGCTTATTCGATCGGCTCCCGCGAGAACGGCTACTACGTCGTCTCCAAGTTCAACGCCGAGCCAAATGCGCTGCCTGAATACGAGCGCGCGCTCAAGCTGGACGATGGCGTCATCCGCTATCTGATCACGCTCCACGAGCACGAAGTGGGCGCACCGCCACAGTCTGAAGAAGATCTCGTTGTCGCAACTCGCCGTGACGACGATGACGACGACGAGGATTAATAAAAAATGCGAAGACAACAAAAGAGCTGCCCGTTCTGCGAAGGTCGAGTGCGCTGGATTGACTACAAGGATGATCGCATGCTTGGCCGCTTCATCACCGATCAGGGCAAGATCCTTCCCTCCCGCTTGAGCGGCGTCTGCGCCCGTCACCAGCGTCAGCTGTCGACGGCAATCAAGCGCGCGCGGTTCCTGGCGCTGATCCCCTACATCCGAGGGCATCAGGTCTAAATGGCGACTGCCGCCACGACTGCCAGGAAGAACGATTCGTGGTGGCCGCTCCTCTGGGCGCTGGCTGGTTTCCTGGTGCTCCCCTACATGCCGGCCTTCAACGTGATGATACCGGTTCAGCAGACACTGCTGCTGCTGGTAGCCGTTATCGGCGTTTGTGGGCTGGTTGGTTGGCGAGTGGGAGCCCGCGCCGTGTTTGCCGTGATTTGGATTGCGCTCGCAGTGTGGATGTTGCTCCAGCCGGCCGGTTTACCCGGGAGCCAGTACGACGCAATGGCCCGTGGCTGGGCCGTCCTGCTCGCGGCGTCGTTCGGATTGGTCAGCTTGTGGAGCGATTCGATGCCGTTCTTCTCGCGGGCACTGTTCGCGGTCGGATTGGCGATGGCGGTCGGGTTCGTAATCGCGCTGTCGTCTGCGAGCGGACTGGAGCGCTTCGAGCACGCCGCCGGCGACGAGTTCACGCGACGCGCAGCCGGCAGCATACAGTATTTCGAGGAGCGTCGCAGTACTGCTGAATGGCAGGAGTTCGCGAAAAATTATCCGACGATCGATGCGTCTTACGACGAATTCGAGGCGATGATCCAGGATTTCCCGCCACGATCAGCGTCTCTCTTGCCGGCGTTGCTGGCGCTCGAATCGTTGGCAGCGCTCGGCGTCGGGTGGGCAGTTTATCGCCGCTTGTCGCAGGTGCAGATCGGACCGACGCTGGGCAGACTGACAGATTTTCGTTTCAACGACCAGCTGGTATGGGGACTGGCGGTGGGCGCGACCCTTTGCCTCCTGCCCGCGTTTCAGGAGGGGCGGAACGCCGGTTACAACCTGCTCCTCTTTTTCGGCACTCTGTACCTGATTCGCGGGACCGGCATTCTGGCGTGGATCTCACGTGGACGCTACACCTTGGTAGTAGTCCTAAGCCTCATTCCCGCCGTTTTCATCCCAGTAACAATTGCGCTCGGCCTCGGCGACACGTGGCTCGATATCAGAAATCGTCTCAAGCCAACCTCGCCATAGGAAAGGGCGAGTTTTCGACTAGAATTACCTTCAAAACGATCACGCAAAGGAACTACGCACCATGGACGTCATACTCAGACAGGCAGTGGAGAACCTCGGGCACCCCGGTGACATCGTAAAGGTGTCGGCTGGTTACGCGCGCAACTATCTCCTGCCGCGCGGCTTCGCCTACGAGGCGACGGCGGGTAATCGCAAGCGCATCGAGCAGGAGCGCCAGCGCCTCGAGCAAGCGGAGGAACAGCGGCGCGCGAGCGCGGCGGAAATGGCGACGAAGCTGGAGCAGGTTTCGTTGACCTTCTCGGCGCGTGTGGGAGAGGAAGGCAAGCTCTTCGGTTCAGTGACGACCGCCGACATCGCCCACCAGTTGGAGGCGCAGGGCTTCCACGTCGAGAAGCGTCAGATCGACTTGCACGAGCCGATTCGCGCATTGGGCGTTTATCGCGTGCCGATCCGCCTCCACGCCGACGTGCATCCCGAGATCAAAGTCTGGGTCATCAAGCAGTAACTGTCTGCGGAGGGGAAGAGGTGACCTGGTTGTCCTATATGCATGGACGGCCAGGTCTTTTTTTATCGCGCAGGTGGCAAGCGAAATGCGATTTCTTACCCCTCACGGAACATTCAGCTGACGGATAAGCTACATAGCACATATGGTCCGACGAGCCGCGATAATCCTTTACCGAACTACATGGCCACATCCCTACCATCTGTAACCGCCCGTGAGAGCGCGCAACGAGTTCAGCGCGCCGCCCAGCTTTGTCTGGACATGAAAGCCAACGACGTCGTGATACTGAACCTTGCCGGCGTCACCGACATGACCGACTACTTCGTAATCGCGAGCGGAACCTCCGACACACACGTAAGATCGATCGGCGAGCATGTGATAGCGGAGATGAAGAAGGCGGGTTTGACCGTGCATCACACGGAAGGGCTACAGCAGGGCCGCTGGGTGTTGCTCGATTTCTTCGATTTTGTAGTTCACATCTTCCATCCCACGCTGCGGTCGTTCTATCAGATAGAGCGCCTGTGGAGCGATGCGGAAACGGTGGCGTTGGAACCACAGGAGTAGTAAAAAATGAAAGCGGTTAGGACATTGTTGGTCCTATTGGTGCTGCTGACCGGCGCTCGCCTCGACGCGCAGCAGTACTTCGGTCAAAACCAGGTTCAGTACAAGCACTTCGACTGGCAGGTCATCGAGACTGAGCACTGGCAGGTTCACTACTATCCGGAAGAGCGTGTCGGTGCCATGCAGGCAGCTCGCATGGCGGAGCGCTCTTATGCGCGACTGTCGAAAGTGCTGGATCACCAGTTTCGCGAGAAAAAACCGATCATTCTGTTCTCTTCGCGCTCAGAGTTCGCCCAGAATAACGTGACGGGTGACCTCGGCGAAGGAACCGGCGGCGTTACGGATTATCTCAGACACCGCATGATCTTCCCGATGACCGGCGACCTCGAGAGCTTCGAGCACGTGCTCACGCACGAAATGGTGCACGAGTTCCAGTATGACATCTTCGCTCGCGGCAAAGCGGGCGGAGGGATGCAGACCATAAGTCAAATCGATCCGCCGCTATGGTTCATGGAAGGTATGGCGGAGTACCTCTCCAGCGGCCCAGACCATTTGCTCACCCAAACGTGGATTCGTGACGCCGTCGTGAACGGAACACTGCCGACTATCGAGCAAATGACCGAAAAGCCTGACGAATACTTTCCATATCGGTATGGAGAGTCGTTGTGGGAATACATCGGTCAGCGTTGGGGAGACGCGGCGATTGGCGAGATCCTTCAAAACGTGACGACGCTCGGCATTGCTCGCGCTTTCCAGCGCCAGCTAGGGCTGACGCTTCATGAATTGAGTGATGACTGGCGGGAAGCGATGAACGCCAAGTACCTGCCGCAGGCAGCCCAACTCGATAGACCGCGAACGTTTTCACAACCGCTTCTGACGGAAAGGAAGAGCGGTGGTCAGATTTTCCTGGCGCCGGCACTTTCCAAAGATGGGAATCTCATCGCATTCCTCTCGAACGGAAGCTTCAAGCGCGGCGAAGTCTTCATCGATCTCTGGCTCGCTGATGCACGCACCGGCAAGCGCATAAAACGCTTAGTCAGCAGCACCACCAATCCAAATTTCGAGGAGCTCCGTCTGCTTTACTCACAGAGCTCCTTCTCCAACGACGGCAAGACCCTCGCCTTCACCGGCGAGCGACAGGGTAAGGACGTGTTGTACCTGCTCGATGTCGCCAGCGCCAACGTGAAAAAGCGCCTCGATCTTCCGGTCGACGCCGTTTGGAGTCCGGTGTTCTCGCCCGACGACAGGCAGATCGCCTTCAGCGGCACCAAGGGAGGCGTCACCGACCTCTACATCGTGAATGCCGACGGCAGCAACCTTCGTCAGCTCACCAACGATGCCTACGGAGATCTCCAGCCGTCGTGGTCACCAGACGGGACCAAAATCGCTTTCGCGACCGATCGTACTCCGCTCAGCGACATCAGTATCCTGAAGCTCTCGAAGTGGCAAATCGCGGTGCTGGATGTGGCGAGTGGCCAGGTGACGGTGCTGCCCAACCAGGATGGATTGAACCTGAATCCACAGTGGTCACCCGACGGGCGCGAGCTGGCGTTCGTCTCCGATCGCACAGGGGTTCCGAACATCTTCCTGTACGATTTCCCCAGCCAGCAG
>DATFHK010000008.1:0-5456 GCA_035248505.1 Gemmatimonadaceae bacterium
AGCGCCACCTCGACCGAATCGATCAACCAAAGTCCGCCAAAAAGAAAACAAGGAGAAAGAGATGACGACCCGCGAGAAGTACGCTCCTGGCCCCGCGACCGGCGCGCAGGTGCGTAAGAACGGCGACAGCGACACCTGGACTCTGGTCCTCGACCGAGACCTTGCGCATCCCCCGGAGAAAGTGTGGAAGGCACTGACGGATCCCGCGCAGCTCCACGAGTGGGCGCCCTTCGACGCGGATCGGAGCCTCGCTACCGCCGGCAATACGGTGAAGCTCACTACCGTCGGCGCGCCCGGCCCGCATATCACCGAGACGAAGATCATCCGCGCGGATGCTCCAAAGGTGCTCGAGTACAACTGGGGCGGCGGCGATATCCGGTGGGAGCTCAAACCGTCCGGCAACGGCACTCACCTCACACTATGGGCCAACATCGGTCGCCGCTTCATCTCGATGGGTGCCGCCGGCTGGCACATCTGCATCGACGTCATGGATCATCTGCTGAGCGGCGATAAGATCGACCGCATCGTCGGCCCCGAAGCGATGCAGTTCGAGGGCTGGCAGCGACTCAACGCCGAGTACGCAGAGCAATTCGGCGTTGGGAACCCTGTTCGATCCACATGGACTACCTGAGTCGTGCGAAGGACCATCGCCCCGGAAGTGGGCGATGGTCAGCCTTCTCACCGCTCGATCATTGCCTGGAGTGCGGGTGGATAACGCTCGCCCGAGACCTTCTCAGGTGTAAAATCCAGATCGAGCTCGATCATCTCGGCTTTCGTCAGCGAGATATCCGCGGCGCCTAGGTTCTCCTCCAGGTATCGGCGTCGCTTGGTGCCGGGTATGGACACGAAGTCATCGCCTTTCTCGAGGATCCAGGCGAGCGCGA
This sequence comes from Gemmatimonadaceae bacterium, assembly GCA_035248505.1. GTDB lineage: Bacteria > Gemmatimonadota > Gemmatimonadetes > Gemmatimonadales > Gemmatimonadaceae > UBA4720. The sequence continues at coordinate 885 of DATFHK010000008.1, forward strand.
TCTGCGCTGGCGTCGCGTTTTTCTTTTCAGCCAGTCGCTTTACGCGCTCCACCAGGGCCAGGTTCTTTTTCCGATTCTCCTCCGAGAACCGGGGAACGCTGTTGCGGAAATCGGTGCTGTCGAATTTGGTCCGTTCGTCGATCCTGCCGGTGAGGAATCCCTTGCCGAGTGGGCTGAAGGGGACCAGACCGATCCCGAGCTCGCGGAGCGTTGGGATGATGTGCGGCTCGAGGTTGCGCTCCCAAAGGGAATATTCACTCTGGAGGGCGGAGATCGGGTGCACGGCGTGCGCGCGGCGGATGGTCTGCTCTCCCGCTTCGGACAGTCCGAGATAGCGCACCTTGCCTTCACCTACGAGATCCGCCATGGCTCCCACCGTGTCTTCGATCGGGACCGTTCTGTCGACACGATGCTGATAGAGCAAGTCGATATAGTCCGTTTTCAATCGACGCAGCGATCCTTCTGCCGCGCGGCGGACATTTTCGGGGCGACTGTCGACACCGATGTTCTTTCCATCCTGGAGCTTGAATCCGAACTTCGTCGCGATGACAACGCGACCGCGCGCGTCGGAAGCAAGCCGGCCGAGCGCGCGTGCGAGCAGCTCCTCGTTCTTGTACGGGCCGTAGACCTCTGCCGTATCGAGGAAGGTGCATCCGAGCTCAATGGCGCGATGGATGGTGGCAATCGACTCATTGTCATCTCGTTCCTCGGGGGAGCCGTACGACTGGCTCATTCCCATCAGGCCGAGGCCAATACTGGAGACTGTGAGTCCCTGAGTGCCGAGTTTTCGAGTGCTTAGCATATCGGGGAAGGTGAAGGTACGATACAACTGGCACAATCGGAGCCAGCCAAGAGTGTCCGACAAGAATCTCCCGGCACCGTCAGGTGATTCTACTCGAGATTGCGTCTAGCACCGCTTCGAGTGATGTGTACCGTGGGGCGTAACCGAGTCGCTCGCGAGCTTTGGCGATGCTCCCGTAAGGCGAATGGGCGATATGATCCCATGTCGCCGCCGCCTCCTCCTCGGTCACGGTGTGCTTCCATTCCTCCCACGGAAGAAACTCGAGCCGCGGTTGCCGCCCGAACTGGGCGTACATCGCTTCCGCGTAGTCGCGCAAACGCATCGGCGCCGGCGACACGACGTGGAAGCTTTCTCCGATCGCATGATCGGGTCGAGTGAGTGCCAGCTCGAACGCCTGCGCGACGTCGTCGGCGTGGACGTGGTGCACGGTCTCCTTGCCTTCGTTAGGCAGCACCAGCACATCACCGCGCGCGATGCGGGTGAACACCTCGGGATTGAAATGCCCAGCCGGATTCAGAGGATTCCATCCCGGCCCGACGAGGTGGCCCGGATGAAGCACCGTCGCGCGCGCATCACCGCGCCGGGTCGCGTCGAGCAGCAACCGTTCGATCTTTGCCTTCTTGATTCCATAGTCTCCGAAGGGGTTGCGCGGCACGTCCTCAGTCACCGCTTCCCGCCTCCCGCTTCCCGGCTCTCGCGGCCGCCCGTGCACCCACATCGTGCCGCAATGGAAAAGCAGCGTCTCGCTCGACTTCAACGCATCGACCAGCTGCCTAGCGCTTTCCGGCGTGAAGCAGATGAGATCGACGACCGCATCCGCGCCAAGCTCTGCGATGCGCGATCCAAATGTCCCGGCGCGATCCTCGGCCTCGCGATCAATCTCGATCTGCTTTGCTTCGTTCCAGGTCCGGTGCGGAACGTACGGCCCGCGCTTGCCGCGGCTCGCGACGATGACATCGTGTCCGGCGTCAACCAGCCGCGGGACGAGAAATGTGCCGATGTGACCGGTGCCACCAACGATTACGACTCTCATAGCGTACAAGAAAATACATCACGGCGTTCAATTTGCGCTTCTTGGCGAAACCTCAACGACCCGACCATGCTCACCGGCGTTCACCTCCATCTGCTCGTCAACCACGCTCCGATTTTCGGATCACTCTTCGCGTTGGCCCTGTTCATCGCCTCGTATTTCACGGCGCCTGACGTTCTGAGGCGCACCGCGTTCGTGGTCTTGATAGCGACTGCCATCGCCGGTGCAACCGCGGACTTGAGCGGAGAATCAGCAGAGCATGCGCTCCGCGGCGTGCCCGGAGTGCGTCACGACGACATAGAGGCGCACCAGGACATGGGCGACAAGGCATACTACCTGGGCGATATCCTTGGCGTGCTGGCTCTGGTCGCGCTCATTCGCTGGCGCTCCCGACCAGTCCCCACGAGCGCGACCCATGTGGCAGTCCTTGCGACTGCATTTGTCGCCGGCGCGTTCATTTACACCGGCCTGTTGGGCGGGCGAATCCGTCACACCGAGATTCGACCGGGTGCGACTCCCGCTGACGCATTGATCGTCGAGCCGCCGCGTCAGCACCGACCTCGTCCTCCTGGCGACTGAAGCGGTAGCTGCGCTGGGAGACGGTTTGGCGAGGCTACCGTTGGTATTGCGACTGACGTCGAGGCGGTCCTAATCGTGCCTCATGGAGCTTCGCGGAGCAGCTGCTTTGGCGATCGCTAACCCCTGAGCGGATTATTCAATGCGAGCAACTGTCATGTATGGCCCTGGCGACGTCCGCGTCGAGAACGTCCCCGACGCCAGCCTCAAGGAATCGACGGACGCACTTCTCAGGATTACGCGCGCCTGCATCTGCGGCAGCGATTTGTGGCCGTACAAGAAGATGAAGCCGACACGGAAAGGCAACCGCATGGGCCACGAATTCATCGGCGTGGTCGAGGCGATCGGCAAAGATGTGCGCACGGTGAAGCGCGGCGATCTCGTCGTTGCGCCGTTTGCCTGGTCGGACGGCACCTGCGAATTCTGTCGTGAAGGATTGCAAACGTCGTGTCTGCACGGCGGGTTCTGGGGCGGTACCGCGCTCGACGGTGGGCAGGGCGAAGCCGTGCGCGTTCCGCAGGCTGACGGAACGCTGGTCAAGCTGCCCGTCGCACCCGACGATGCGATAATGCCCGGATTACTAACCCTCTCCGATGTGATGGGAACCGGCCACCACGCCGCACTGTGTGCGAAAGTCAGCCCCGGAAGAATCACCGCCGTCGTCGGTGACGGTGCGGTCGGTCTCTGCGGTGTGATCGCGGCGCGTCGACTCGGTGCGGAGCGGGTGATCATTCTCGGTCGCCACCCCGACAGGATCCAGCTGGCGAAGGAATTCGGCGCCACTGACGTCGTGAAGGAACGCGGCGAGGCCGCAATCGAGAAAGTTCTGGAGTTGACTAGCGGCCTGGGGGCACATTCCGTCCTCGAGTGCGTCGGTCTCAACGATTCAATGTCGACGGCCCTGGGCATCGCCCGTCCCGGCGGAGCGGTCGGCCGCGTTGGTGTACCACAAGACGAAGCACTTCCCGGATCAAAGGTCGCATTCTTCAAGAACGTGACGATTGCCGGCGGTCCTGCACCCGCTCGGGCGTACATCGAAGAGCTAATGCCCGATGTGATGAGTGGTAGAATCCAGCCGGGCAAAGTATTCGATCGCGTCACCGATCTCGATGGCGTGCCGGACGGGTACCGAGCGATGAACGACCGCGAAGCAATCAAGGTAATGATCGAGTTTTGACTTCGCCGGAGAGACAATGAAAATCCAGCGCAGCCAGGCGCAGCCCTCTGCCACAGGAACCACGGATTGGTTTACCGGTAGCACCTCGCCACTGTAACGAGATCCTTATGTCGACACAGCCGCCACTTCCTCCCCTCGCAGGACTCGCCACCTACACCACCGCCGCCCGCATCGGCTACTCGGTCGACGAGAACGTCGGCCGGCTGACACGGATCCACTGGGCCGAGCGACGGTTGATGAGCGCGATGCTGGCGCACTTCGCTCGCACTCCGGAATGGGAAGTCAAATGCGCGCTCGCTCTGCACCAGTGGTACGCCGCCGAACACGCCGACTGGCTGCGGAAACGAATCAGCGAGATGCGGCATCCGACGCCGTCGCTCGACAAGTCGCCCAACGATGCACTCGACGCTTTCCTGGAGGAGGTCCTCCGCTCGCGTGACACCACCGAGCTGCTCGTCGCGCTCTACCAAGTAGCATTGCCCGCGCTCCGCGATGCGTACTCACATCACCTGCAGGCGACGAACCCGCTCGTCGATCAGCCGACGCGACGCTTCATGCGGTTCGCGCTCATCGAGGTAACCGAAGCGATCGACTGGGGCGATGCCGCCATCTCGAGCCTCACGTCGGCGGATCCGGCGGCGCTTGCTGTTATGTCCGAGTGGAAAGATCACCTCGATTGTTATCTCGACACCGCGCGCGGTATCGCCGGCGATCCGCGGATCTCGCTCGCCGAGGGTGACGAGCGCCGCGGGGTGAAGATCCGTAGCATGGAGGTCCCGCTTCCCCCGCCCCGCGCCGCCGAGCCGTTCAAGCCCGACTTCACCCCTCGGCGTGACTCAAGGTTCAAGGGATCGTACAACTTCGAGTTCCCACCGCACGTGATCTACAACGATCCGGGCGTGCCCGCCGACGAGCGCAATCTGGCGCTGCTCTGCAAGCGGACGCTCGAGATGGATGTGCCAGAGACGATGTCGTCGTTCATGGTGG
>DATFHK010000009.1:0-16515 GCA_035248505.1 Gemmatimonadaceae bacterium
TGTAACGCAGGTCGAAGACGCGGAGCTGCCGGAAACGTTGATGCGACGCGCTCTCCACGTCGTGGAGGAGAATGTTCGGGTTGGTGCGGTGGTGCGCGAGCTTCAGACATCGGGCAAGGTGCCTGGGCCGCTGCTGTACGAGTCGCACGAATCATTGCGCAAACAGTACGAGTGCTCGACACCGCAACTGGATTGGTTCGTCGAGCGGATGCGGGGATCCGCGGGAATCGCCGGAGCGCGCCTCACGGGGGCTGGGTGGGGCGGCTGTGCGATCGCGATCGGGTCGAGCGACGCCCTCAGTGCGGTAAGAGACAAAACGGCTTCAGCTTACGAGGCCAAGTTCGGGCTCAAGCCGAGAGTCTGGCTCACATTGGCCGGCGACGGCGCCCGGGTCGAGGCTGACTAGCCGATCCCGTTTTTTGTTAACGGGTACCACGGGTAATCGTCTAATAGGCGCACCGAAAAAACCAAAATCAACGGGTATGAAGCCGTGCGACTTACTGCTTCACACTCGCGAAATCCTATTATCCAATGAACAGCGCGTTTCTGTTTTCCACCGGCATCGAGAACAGCTATCCGGTTCTCCCGAACGGACGCCGTGTCGATGAGATGGAGAAGTGCGGCCATTACGATCGCTGGCAGGAAGACTTTGCGCTGGTGCGCGAGATCGGTGTGCGAGCGCTGCGCTACGGGCCGGCTTATTACAAAACGCACATCGCACCGGACAGGTTCGATTGGAGCAGCGCCGACGAGCCGATCCACTCGCTGCGCAATCAGGGAATCGAGCTAATCGCCGATCTTTGCCACTTCGGAGTTCCGGATTGGCTGGGCGGATTTCAGGATCCGGCGTTCCCGGTGCTGTTTGCCGATTACGCGCGCGCCTTTGCGCGGCGTTATCCATGGGTTCGTTACTACACTCCGATCAACGAGATATTCATCTGCGCCAGCTTCTCGGCGCTGCGTGGCTTTTGGAACGAAGCGCTGACCGATGAAAAGGCATTCGGTCGTGCGATGCGCAACATGTGCATGGGGCACGAGCTGGCGATCGAAGCGATACTCGCCGAGCGTCCGGATGCGGTGTTCGTGCAAAGCGAATCGATCGAGCACTTTCACCCGGCGAGCAAGAAAGCGGAGGGCAAAGCCGCGCGTGAGAATGCTTTCAAGCATCTATCGCTCGATCTGACGCTTGGGCGTGAGCTTGCGCCGGGCATGGCAGGGTTCCTTCAGGACTGCGGCGTGACGTCGAACGATTTGAGCTTCTTCCGCGAACGTCGCGCGACAGGGCAGCGCTGGCTCGGTCTGGATTACTATCCGACCTGCGAGCATCGCGTCTCGTCGACCGGGCACTCGACCACGTGCCGCAAGCCGTTGGGCTTCCGCTATCTCGCCAGCGAGTATTACTCTCGCTATCGCATTCCGCTCTTCCACTGCGAGACGAATCGCGTCAGCAACCTCGCCGTGGACTGGCTCGAAGGACAGTGGCTGGACATCACCGCGTTGCGCATCGCTGGAATTCCAGTGATGGGTTTCACGTGGTTCTCGCTGACCGATCAAATCGATTGGCAGCACGCGCTGCGTGTCGAGCGCAACGATGTGCATCCTGTGGGATTGTACGATCTCGATCGCCGGATTCGTCCCGTCGGGATTGCATACCGGAAGCTGATCGCGGAAAATAGCGCGCTCACCATTCAGCCCGTGGAAACAGAGTTCCGCGCGAAGCAGGCATAAGTACTGCGATCGAGGGCTCTAACTTTGTCAGAGCCCTCGGCCCATTGTTCAAGCATGCCTGATGTAAAAAGAGCAATCATACCCTGCGGTGGGAAGGGCACGCGTATGGCTGCGCTCACTGGCGGACACGCGAAGGAATTGATGCCCGTCGCCGGGAAGCCGCTCCTGCTATGGGTGCTCGGCGAATGCGCGGCCAGCGGCATTGATGAAGTTCTTGTCGTCGCCGCACCACACAAACAGGATTTGATCGACGTTGCGCGTGCGGCGGCGGGCAGACCCGAGATGCCGCGTCGCATCGAAACGGTCATTCAACGCGAGCCGCGCGGACTTGCTGATGCAATTCGCCACGGCATTGGGTTCGTAGCCAACGATCCGTTCGCTGTCGCGCTGCCCGACAATCTCTTTATCGCCGATACACCGGCAACGAAGCAGTTGATCGAGGCCTATCACGACACGAAAAAAAACGTCGTCGCCGTCGTCGAACTGTTTCCCGAAGACGCGGAACGCGCAGGCCCGACTGCAATCTTTCCGGGTCACCTCGACGGTGATCTCTACGAGATCGACGACATTCCTTCGAAAGGAGACCGCGGCTCGACCTTCGATCTCAGGGGCGCGCCATCCGGATTCACGGGCGTCGGGCGCTACGTCTTTATTCCGGGGGAATTATTCCCGACGATCGACGAAGTCGACCGAGGTCTGACAGCCGGTGCGGAGCTCGATGACGTGCCGGTGATGCAGCTTCTGCTCGAGCGCGGACGCCTGATTGGCCGGCGAATCGTCGGCGATTTTCTCGATGTCGGATTACCCGTCGGCTACAACGAAGCCAATGAGCGATTGGCCACGGGTCAGCAGCCGCGCTTCGCCAGGTAAGTCAGCTCGTTCTCCCGGTCGCCCAACACAATTCGATCCACCCACTCGACGCCTTGCGCCACCGAGTGGTCCATGTTGCCGACCTCGTAGCGCCATGCACCGAAGCGCCCGCGAGAGTAGATGTCCTGCGATTCCAGCCACGGGTGAACGGTGGCGAGCGCCTTGTCGCGCTCCAGGCTCGGGATCGGATAGGTGTACTCACGCTCGATGATGTGAGTGTCGACGACGTCATCGAGATCCGACTCGGTCAGCATGCGTGTATTCACCATCCCCTGAAGCGTGTCGTCGATAACCTTGTCGCCGTCGACCGGCTTGAAATCGGACTTCGAGATCTCGGCCAGCAACGAGTAATGCGTCTTGGGATCAGGAACGACTTCAGGCGAATAGTTGGACAGATACGTCAGGCGATAGAAGGGACAGTTCTTCTCGGGAAAATACATCCAACACTTCTTCGACGGTGATGGCTGCCTCACGCCGACGCCGACGATGTAAGAGCCCGAATGCCGCAGCATGTCGGCTTGCTCTCGCACGACATCAGGAACCTCTCCGTCGATCGACCGCACCAGCAGATCGAGGGGCATCGTGGAGAGGAGGTGATCGTACTTCTCGCGCCGTCCGTCCTCGAGAATGACCTCGTGAGTGGCGAAATCAACCGCCACGACTGCTGCGTTGAGTCGAAGATTATCCTGCACGTAGGGCTGAATGCGCTCGAACAATCCGCCCGTTCCGCCTTCACGCGGATACTTGAACGTTGCGTTCGGTCCCCAGCCGGCGTCATCGCGATCGAGAATCACGTTGCCGAGCACGCGCTTGATGTCTACGACTGACACGCGCTCGCCAATCCACTCCCGGTTCATCATGCACGGCGGGTGCGCCCAGACTTTGAAATTGTAGGGCATCATGAAGTACTTGGCGATTCCTTTGCCGAACACGCCGAGGATGAACTCCTCGAAATTGTTGAACCGCTTTAGATCGAACTCCTGCTTCTGCGCTTCGATCAATCCCATCAGGCACTCGAGCACAACCTCTTTCGGCAGGTACTTGATGTTGTTCTGGAAAGGGTAGGGGAGAAATCGGTCGCACATCCAGACCCACGACTCGCGCAGGAGCTCCTGATAGTCCTTGCCAATCACCTTATCGAACAGGCGATCGAAGTACTCATAGTGCGAGAACAGCACGTGTCCGCCGATATCGTAGGTGAATCCGTTCGCGCTTTTCTCCGACGACGCCAGTCCACCGACTTTGTTGCGCGCTTCGAGCATTACGAAGTTGTCAAAGCCCAGCTCGCGCAGCCGGTAGCCGGCGCCAAGTCCGGTGGGGCCGGCACCAATGATCACGATTCTCTTCTGCTCAGACACTGCTGCCGATCTCCACTTCTACAGGTTGGGTCTGCTTCGATTTGATGGCGGCGCACCAGCGGTCGAGCGCGTCGTCCAGATCCGGCATCAACGTGCCGCGCTCACTGCTCAGCGCGCTGTTCACCGGCTTTTTCGCACGCGCTCCCAGCTGCGCCATCGGCTTGCCCGTGACGAGCGCCGAGTCGAGACCAACGCGCGCAGCTGCACGCGTCGCGAGCTCGTGCCAGGTGACCGCGCCGCGATTGGCGAGGTGCCAGATTCCGCATTCGCCGTCGATGATCAGATCGAGCGCGGTATTGACCAGATCCGGCACGTACGTCGGTGACACGATGGTATCGTTTGCCGCGGTTACCGGTCGGCCGTTGGTCAATTCCTTGAGCGTTGTCGCCAGGAAGTTGTGCTGGTCCCAGGGGCCGAAGAAGGCGCTGGTCCGGATTACGAGTGCGTGCGGAATCTCGCGCAGCTGTTGCTCGAGCCGGGCCTTGCTGGCGCCGTAAACGTTGAGGGGACACGTAGCGTCGCTCTCGATGTACGGTTGACCTTTGCTGCCATCGAAGACCAAGTCGCTGGAGAACGCCGCGAACTGAATCCCGAGCTTTGCGCATTGTTCTGCCAGCATCGACGCTCCCTCCGTATTCACCTGAAAGCAGCTCGCGCGTTCTTCCTCGGCGTCGTCGACCCTCACATAACCAGCGCCGTTGATCACCGCCCACGGCTTTATCTCTTTGAGCACCCTCGCTACGGAGTCCGATCGCGTAATGTCGAAGTGGCGGCGACCGACCGCGTGATATGCTAGTCCACGCGCTTTTGCGATTCGCTGGAAGGCGCGACCGAGAGTGCCGTTGCAACCAGTGACCAGAATCACCCGACTCGGCAAGGTGCGTTGGCCGGAATGCATCTGCGCCTCGCGGCGTTTGTACATGAACCGCGTCTCTCTGCGCCACCATCCTGAAGTATCGAGGACTGGATGATCCCAGTCGCCCGTTGTCGAGAGACCGCGTGTCATTTGAGCGATCGCAGTCGGACGCGGGCGCGCTGACCGAAGATCGAAGGCGCCCGATTCGTAGCAAGCAAAGTCGTCGGTCAGCAGCGAGCACCAGCCGTAGCCGCCAAGCAACGACCAGACAGTGATGGCGCGCACATCGATGTACTCTGCACGTGCGTCCCTCGCTGCGCGCCACGCTTCGTTCAGCCAGCGCAGTTGTTCGTCGCGTGTGCAGCCAAGGTGGACCTCGGTGATCGCCAGCGGCAGCGCGTAGCGATTCCATGTCTCGCGCAAGACTCCCGCGTGGCCAGTGATTCCTTCCTCGAGCGTGCGCACGGCTTCTACGTCAGCGTACTCCTGCCGCCCGTTGCCTCCACAGCAGTGTGCCGGATAATGCTCGATAGAATCATCCAGGTAACGATCGCTCGTCACGTAATGATTGATGCCTAGAATGTCGGGAATGCAGGGCTGAGCGAGGAAGCTCTCCAGCTCGTGGCGCTCGATACCCGATTCGAGCAGGTACCACCACAGTCGATTCCATTCGCCGAGCCGTCCGGCGAGAAGATCGAACGTCAACCATCGGCGATTGTTGTCGAACTTGGCCTGATAATCGAGTGCCGGCGTGCTGTATGTCTTGCCAAGATCCTCCGTCTGAACCAGCAGCGCCTTGGGGTTTACTGCTCGAATCGCCGCCATGGCTTCGCGGATGGCAGCGCACTGATTGATTACAGCGCGGGCGAAGGATCGATCGTCGCGAGCGTGTGGGTACCAGTGTCCATACAGCGTCGAGAACCTTGCCGTCGTGAGTGGCTCATTGATGGGCGTCCACATCTCGACCCACGGATATCTGTGTGCGACAGCGCTAGCGAATTCACCGAGTTTCCTGGGAAAATCGCGGTCGATCAGGCTGGTGTGCTTCGGGCCGCTGCCGTGATGAACGAGCCCGACGATCGGCTTGATTCCCAACTCGCGCATTTTTGCAAATGCGAGATCGGTCTGAAACCAGTCGGCGTGATCGAGCGAGTATGGCGCGATTCGCTCCCACAGCACTGGGTAGCGCAGAGTGCGAACTCCGAACTCCGCGAATCGCTCGAGATCGGCGATGGTTCGGTCGGCGTGACCGGTGAGTGCTATCTGGTCGTAGTAGCGATCACCGACACGATTGACAGTGCATTCGATTCCGCCCCAGATCTCAACCGGGTTCGACGACGAATTGCTCGCTGGGCGGGGGCGTGGTGAGGGTGCCCCCGCTGTCATTGTACCGCCAGTTCGCCAACCGGAATGAGGCGCCGCACCACTCGCATCGACGGCCGCGTCGTCTCGCTGACTTCGCCGATCAGCCGGCGCATTTTACCGACGATGCTTTCCCACGACGCCGCAGCAGCTTTTTCAAGACCCTGCGCGATGAGAGTGTGGTCGGGATTCACCGCTGCCTGGCTCGCCAGCGAAACGAAATCGCGAGCCGACCGCGCAATCTGGACGACGGGCGTGAAGTTTCTCACGACGTCCGGCACAGCGGTCGATACGATCGGTTTGCCCGCCGCCATGTACTCGAGGGTCTTCGTCGGGTTGATGAACTCGGTTGCCTCATTCAATGCAAACGGCATGAGGCAGACGCTGAACCCCTTCACGTATCCGGGCAGGGAAGAATAGTCCCGCTGGCCGAGCCAATGGATGTTCGATCTCTGTGGCAGCGCCGCGGGATCGACTTTGACGACGGGGCCGACCATGACGATGCTGGCGTCCGGTCGCTGCTCGGCGAGAGCGCCGATCAAGTTGTAATCGATACGCTCGTCGATAACGCCGAAGTAACCGAAAATCGGTTTCGGAAGTGAAGCGATGTCGGCGGGAATTTGCGTCGCCGGCAGTCTCGCCTTGCCAAAGTGACGCGAGTCGACTCCGCAGCCGAAGAAATGAACGTTGTGGTGATAACGGCGCTTCGATTCGTAGAGCTTGTAGCCACCCGTGAAGACGACGTCGGCATTGGCGAGCAGCAGCCGCTCGCGCCTCACCAGATCAGGGTGCGCGAAGCGGAATTGCGAGAGCTCGTCCATGCAGTCGTAGACGACGGCAACTTCGTTGAACGCACCCAGCATTGCCGGGGCGCTGAATGGGCTATAAAACCACTGCACGGGATTATTGAACAGCCGCTTCAGCTCACCGCCCGGCGAAATCGCAAACTGAACGAGGCTCCGGATCTCGGCGGTGCCGCGCTCACAGTCATCGCGCAGCGCGCCAGGCAGCCTTGGAACCGCGCGGAAGACGTTGGCGCGGGGAATGGTGACGTCGAGTCGCGGAGCCGAAACGTCGTCCAGAAAAATCGGTTCTTCCACGAACAGCACTCGTCGATGCTCGGCGAGTCGCGAGAGGAGTTGTTGAGGACGCTGCCAGACAAAATCCCAGCGAAGGTGGCTCTGAACGATCAGCGGACGGTCGACGGGCACGAGCGTACCCGCTCCGTCTGACAAGGCATCAGCACGGCGCATTATTGATTTTTTTCTCGAGGGTTGGTGTTGTGATAGGGGGCAAGCGCCGTGCCCGTTCCAGAACTGCGTCGCGAATCGAACAAGCGTCATGATGCGTACACTCGACCGCTGCTTTTTCCGGATTTTTTTCTGAAAAGTTTTCTTTTGTGAGCTTTTCTCAGTAGCCGAGAAGTAGAACGAGACTGCGCGCGGGGATGATGTCTTTCCACTGTGCGATCAACTTTTTGTACGCGACGCCGACCGGTCTTATCTGTCGATCGAGATCGTAGAGGCCGAGTGGATTCACGCGCCCATTGTCCTCGCGTAGCGCAGTATCCCAGTCGACTTGATCGGTGAGACTGTACCAGGTGAAACCCACGATTGGGATTCCGTCCTCTTTCAGCTTCACCATCTGCGCCCATTCCTTGATCAGCCATTTCACGGCGCCCGGCTCGATGATGTTGGTCTCGGCGTGCATCACCGGCAGTCGATATCGATCGAAATACTGTCGGGTGATCAGGTAGTAGCCGAAGATCTCGCCAGATTCCGTGTAGCTGCCGTCTGCGTGTACCATGTGCTCGTTGGTCCAGTAGTAATCGGTGCCCATGATGCAGTGTGCCTTCACGTGGTTATCCCTGAACCAGTGGTACTCGGCATTGGTGAGCCCGTTCTCGAGCACGTACTCGTAGGTCTCCGATGACAACGGATACCCGTACGTGAAATCGAGAGCGAGAAATCTTTTTTCGTTGAGCGCATGCGCGAGGGGGAGCACGCTCGGATCTTCGGCGTGGAAATACTCGGACGACTCGCTCTGAATGAAAGTCGGTTGTCGGCGACAATCGAGAATCGTCGTCATCGCCAGTACGTTGGCCTTGCACAGATTCTTCATCGCGGTGACGAAAGACCTGTGATCGCGACGACGCTCGTTCCACCAGCCGTGCATCGCCGAGAAAGTTGCGGCGATGAAGATCTCGTTGATCGGCGTGAAGAGATCGACCCATGGGTAACGATTGGCGAAGGCGCGCGCGTACTCGGCGAAAAAATGCGGCCACTCCGGATTCTGAAAATCTCCCAGCCAGTCGGGGATCCCGAAGTGACAGAGATCGGCGATGGGCGTGATGCCCAGATCCTTGAGGCAGCCGAAGGTTTCGTCGGAGAAGCTCCAGTCGTAGACGCCGGGACCGAGGTGGGTCTTGTAGTACGGTGGCCCGTAACGCAGGAACTCGAGCCCGAGCTCCTTGACGAGATGAAAATCCTCCCGCCAATGCCGGTAGTGCCCGCATTTCTCGAAGCTGTCGACTCTCTTGGTGGTGCCGTCGGGGAGACCGATTATCGGGTAACTACCCTCAATGCCCGTCGCGAAGATGAACGCCGGAAAACAGTTTGGGTCGCGTTCCATGCCGCGGAAGACTTCGCGGAATTCGTGCCCATTGCTGTTATGCGGAAGAAGGATTCGTTGGCACAGGGCTGGCGGTTTTCAACGACATGAGTCGCGACCGATTCCGGCATGGCGTTGCAGCGGCGCTAGCACTACTGGTGCTTGGCGCCGGTGCGTGCACGCAGAGCACCACGTTCCTTGCCGAGAAGCCTCGGCACTATCCCGCTGATTCCGTTGAGGGTACCGCGCACAAGCTCGGTGTCGTCCAGGGATTCTATGGGCCCGAGTCGGTTCGCTACTCGCCAGGCCGGGACGTCTACTTCGTCTCGGTGATGAACGGACCCGGCTCGGAGAAAGACAACAACGGCTACATCGTCGAGATCGATGCCGCCAATTTTGGGCACGCCAAGCTGTTCGCCGTCGGCGGGAAGAATGGCGTTCACCTCGATGCGCCAAAGGGCCTGGCCATTCACGGCGATACGTTATGGACGACTGATATCGATGTACTTCGGGGCTTCGATCGCACCACCGGAAAACCGCTTGGCGAAATCGACCTCAAGCCGTATCACGCAGTTCTGCTCAACGATGTCGCTGTGGGGCCCGATGGGACGATCTACGTCACCGACACCGGAATCGACATGGCCAACATCGGCGTGATCTACATCGGTGGCGACAAGGTCTTCGCGATCGGACCCAATCGGACCGTCAAAGTGATCGCACACGGAAACATTCTCGGCCGACCGAACGGCGTGACGTGGGACTCGACGAGGAAGCAGCCTGTGGTGGTGTCGTTCGACACCTGGCATAGCGAGGTCTACGCGCTGCATCCGGCGGATTCCACGCGAATCATTCTCGCGAAGGGCAAAGGCCGTTTTGACGGAATCGAGCCGATTGGCGGCGGAAGATTTCTGGTGAGCTGCTGGCAGGACTCGAGCGTCCACCTGTTCGGTAATCGCAGCGATAAGCAAATCGTGCGCAACGTTCCTTCGCCTGCCGACATCGGCGTCGACACCAAGCGCAATCGGCTCGCGATTCCGGTCGGGAACAACAGGGTTGAGTTCTGGGATCTGGCGGGGACCTAGCACCCACATAGATTCGCGGAGATGAGTATCCGCGACTTCGAGATCGACAGGGACATCCGGCGCGCCTCGACATTGCCGGCGCGGGTGTATTCGGACTCCGAGTACTTCGAGCTGCAAAAGGATCGTGTGTTCGCGCGCAGTTGGCAGTACGCCGGCGACGCGTCGCGAGTGAAGGCACCCGGCCACGTTGCGCCATTTACTTTGCTCGACGGATGTCTGAACGAGCCGCTCGTGCTCGCGTCCGACGATGACGGCGTCGTTCGTTGTCTCTCCAACGTGTGCACGCACCGCGGTGCAATCGTGGTCGAGGGCGAGGGGCACGCGCGAAATCTTCGCTGCCGCTATCACGGCCGGCGGTTCGCGCTCGACGGAAAGTTCGTCTCAATGCCGGAGTTCGACACCACTGTCGGCTTTCCGTCGGAGAGAGACAACCTGCCGAATCTTCCGCTGCAGAGGTTTGGCCCGATGCTGTTCACCGGGCTGGCGCCGGAGATGTCGTTCGACGAGTGGATCGCACCGGTTCGGGAGCGCGTTTCGTTCATGCCGCTCGATCGATTCGTCAAAGACAGCGCGACGTCGCAGGATTATCTGATCAACGCCAACTGGGCGCTGTACTGCGACAACTATCTCGAAGAGTTCCACATCCCGTACGTGCATGCGGGTCTGGCGGACAAAATCGACTACTCGGGTTACCGAACGGAGAGATTCCGCTATGGAAACCTGCAACTGGGAATCGCCAAGCCGGGCGAGCAGGCATTCTCGCTGCCGCGAGATCATCCGAACGCGAGCGAGCGCGTCGGCGCGTTCTATTTCTGGCTGTTCCCCAACATCATGTTCAACTTCTATCCCTGGGGATTGTCTCTGAACGTCGTCGCGCCACTCGACGTCGGCCGCACGCGGGTGTCGTTCATTTCGTACGTGTGGGATGCATCACTGCGTGAGAGTGGCGTCGGCGCTGGACTCCATCGCGTGGAAATGGAAGACGAAGAGGTGGTGGAGTCGGTGCAACGCGGCGTGCGCTCACGACTCTACGATCGCGGCCGCTACTCGGAGCGGCGCGAAGTCGGCACGCACCATTTCCACGAACTGCTCGCCGACTTCATGAGACGGCCGCTCAGCGAGAACGGAGCCTCGCATCTGACAACACGCGCGTGAGCGATCCCGCGGTTACGCGGGACGAGCCAATTCGCACACGCGGCTCCAACATGGGGCTGCTCGCCGTGCTGGGAGTGGCGTTCGGCCTCTCAGTCACCGTGGGCAACAGCATTGGTTCGGGCATCTTGCGCACGCCGGGACTGGTTGCGCAGCTGCTGCCGTCGCCGCCGCTCTTCGTCGCTGTCTGGATAATCGGAGCGCTGTACGCGGCGCTCGGCGCGAACGCGCTGGCCGAGCTGGCGGCGATGATGCCGGAGTCAGGCGGCTACACCGTATATCTACGCCGCGCGATGGGACCGTACGCTGGCTTCGTCATCGGCTGGAGCGATTGGTTGTCGACGTGCAGCAGTCTCGCTTTGGCCGCGCTGGTGATCGGCGAATACGTCGCGATTCTGCTGGGATGGTCGAAGAGCTTGACCTCCACCATCGCCAGCGCGGTGATCGTGATCTTCGCGCTCATTCAGTGGCGCGGCGTCAGAACGGGCAGTCTCGCCCAAAACGTCACCGCGTTTCTGAAAGCAATCGCGTTTGCAATTCTGATCGGAGCCTGCTTCGCACTCGGTCACGGATTCGATCGCGCAAACCCAGGGGCGCGAATGCCAGCCGGATTTGCTTTCCTGGTTGCGTTCGTTTTGACCATGCAGGCAGTGATCTTCACCTACGACGGCTGGAATGGGATCGTGTATTTCTCCGGCGAATTACGGAATCCCGATCGTGACATTCCGCGTTCGATGTTCGGCGGCGTCGCCGCGGTCGCAGTGATCTACGTCCTCATCAACGTCGGCTTTCTTTACGTCCTCACAGTCGGTGAGATGGCGGGACAACCGCTGGTCGCTGCCACGGCCGCGAACAGGCTGTTCGGCGCAAATGGTGACACGGTGATTCGAGTGCTGACCATCGTCTCGCTCATCAGCGCCGTCAACGCGTTCCAGTTAATGGCTTCGCGCGTGCTGCATCGCCTGAGCGTGTTCGGATTCCTTCCCGCGGCAGATTATGTCAATCGGGGCGGAACACCGGTCGTCGCGATGTTGCTGAGCGCGGCAGCGTGCCTGGTGATGGTGATTACGGGCACGCTCGAAATCGTCCTGGCGGTAACGGCGTTTCTTTTCGTTGCGCAGTATTGCCTGATTTTCATCACGCTGTTCGTTCTGCGCCGGCGGGATCCTGAGGCGCGACGTCCATTTCGCGCGGTCGGACATCCGTGGACGACAGGCCTGGTCCTCGTACTGTCGATCGGATTTCTTGCCGGAGCGTTCGTCGCCGATACAAGGAACAGCATCTATTCTCTGCTATTGCTTGCGGTGAGCTGGCCGATCTACTTCCTGGTCCGACCGAAAGCGATGGTCGCCTAGTCGAGGCTCGCTGGGCGTGCAGGCTGAGCCTTGGGTGCGCACGGCGGTGCCTTCCAGTCCGCTCTCGCTACCCTGGCCGCTTCGACGCTGCGGTTCCATTCGAACCAGTGATCGCGCTGAGGGATTGTGCGGCAGGCTAGCAGCCGCTCGACGGTATCGCGTTGTGGCTGTGGAATCTCCGGCAAGCGCTTGATTAATGTCGGCGTTGCATCGCGCGAGAGCCTCGTCAGGTACAGCGAGTCGAATTCCGCCCCGCTCGCAATGCGATCAACGTTTCGATTCACGATCCACGCCTGGAAATTCCAGAATACCAGCACCGTAAACGTGCCCAGCGCGATCTCGGCGACGCGTCGACCAAAGGAGACGGAGATAGCTCCGCGCGAGATCTCCCAGCCGAGTGCGGCAAGCGCCAGCGACATACCAATCATGTAAGCCTGAGCGAACACACGGGATTCTGTGAAGCCGTAGGCCTGCTCGTATAGGATCACCCGGCGAAAGGCGGAGACCAGAATCAACTCCAGCGCGATGAGGAGGGCGAAATCGAGCCGTTGCAAGAGCGCGCGGTCGCGATCGGTGATATCGGCGGGCCGCGCGTACTCGAGAACTATGATGATTGCGCCGACGATGGTGACCGCGAAGGAGAGCTCGCCGAAGCCGCGGCGTGCGAATTCGGCGAACGTGACGCCAGTACCCAGTGACGATGGTGGCGGGTGAATGAAATACGAGATCTGCAGCGCGACGAATAGCCAGAGAATTACAGCGGTGCTCCACAGGATCATCCTCTGTTCGGTCATCCCGATCGAGATGCGACCCGGCACGCTCGGATACTGCGGCGGGCGGAGGGCGAGTTGACGGATGCCGAGCGCGTTGGCACCGAGCGTCAGCGCGAACAGGAAGAGGAAGAAGATCAGCCGTGGCGGAAAGGACCAATCCGGCAGCCAGGACGTGATGCGATCCGTGCCCCAACTAATGATGGGGTCGGCGCTGGCGAGGAGAGCGATGAGGACGATGACTACCGGTACCGTGAGCAACCCTCCGCGCAGGAGCGCCCGAGATCGGGGTGACGCTACGGATCGGGGTGCGCCGGCCACTTCCTGCGCACTCGTTACGAAAACGCGTAATGGAGCGAGGAAGGGAACGGCCGCCAGCAATTTTGCCGAGAGATCACCCCAGCGCTCCGCGCCGAGGGTGATGACCGCGAGGCCGAGCAGCATCGCATCGGCGAGGACGATGAAGAAAGGAAACGGATCGGCGCTGGTGAGGGCGAACCCAACGCTAAGCAGCGTTGCCCAGCTGCACAGCACCAGCAGCGGTGTTTCGACCCGTCCAATGGCGGAATAGCGGGCGATGATGAGCGAAGCGGACGCGGCGGCGATCCAGATCGGCCAGTTGATGCCGGCTTGGGCGGAGAAGAGTATGGTTGCGCCGAGCGCGGCAGTGATGCTGGCGCAGATCCAGGCGAGTTTGGTGGAGCGAGGCTGAGCAGTGGGCGATGTCATGGTCAGAATAGACGAATGTAGAGTACTTTATGTCACAAAGTCCGTCGGCGCAAGTGGAGGAAATAGCGACTGCCAGCCGCTAGCAAAGCAGTCAGTCATTTTTCCGTGAGTAGCTTGCCTTGACTTAGCTCTCCAGTCGAATACCTTTCCAAGGCTATGGCTGACCGCGCTTTAGCGCGCGACGCCAGGGCGAAAAATCGATCGCCACGAACGAGTGGCGCGCCTCGAGTCCCCACCTGCGACACAGCTGCGGGTGCACCCGGCGGCAGCGGATGGATACCGGTCCCAATTGAGGGGCGGCAGGTCCACCCGCGTTTTTGTTGACTCAAAGCTGGATCAGTAACGCTGAGCGTCGCCTTTCGGCGACTTCACATAGAGAGAATTTCGAAGCTTATGGCACGCAATACCCCGCTCGATCATTACCGCAATATCGGCATCATGGCCCACATCGATGCCGGTAAGACGACTATGACCGAGCGCGTCCTCTACTACACGGGCAAGACCCACAAAATCGGCGAGGTGCACGAAGGCACCGCGACGATGGACTGGATGGAGCAGGAACAGGAGCGCGGCATCACCATTACCTCAGCCGCGACCACTGCTTTCTGGGAGCGCAACGGCACCGAGTATCGAATCAACATCATCGATACGCCGGGCCACGTGGACTTCACGGTTGAAGTCGAGCGGTCGCTGCGCGTACTCGATGGTGCCATCACCCTTCTCGATTCGGTTGCCGGCGTCGAGCCGCAGACCGAGACCGTCTGGCGCCAGGCCGATCGCTACAAGGTCCCGCGCCTCATCTTCGCCAACAAGATGGACCGCGTCGGCGCCGACTTCGATCGCTGCCTGCGCATGATCAAGGATCGCCTTACCAAGAACGCGTATCCGATCCAGCTCCCCGTCGGCAGCGGCGAGTCTTTCACCGGCCACATCGACGTCATCGAGCGCAAGCAGTACGTCTTCGACGACGAATCGCTCGGCAAGCAGTTCGAGATTACGGAAGTCCCCGAGGAATATCGGGAAGCGATGGAGAAGGCTCGGCACGACGTCATCGAAGCCGCCGTTTCCCACGATGAAGCGCTGATCGAGAAGTACTTCAGTGGCACCGACCTTACGGTTCCGGAAATTCGTCACGCCATTCGCAGCGCCACCGTTGGCGGCTACATCGTGCCCGTCCTGTGTGGCGCGGCGTTCAAGAACAAAGGCGTGCAGGCAGCGCTTGACGCCGTCGTGGATTATCTGCCCTCGCCGGCTGACATTCCGGCAATCGCGGGCCATCTGCCGGATGGCGAAATCGCAGAGCGACACCCAAGCGATGACGAACCTTTCTCAGGATTGGCGTTCAAGATCGCGACGGATCCGTTCGTCGGAAAGCTGACGTTCTTCCGCGTGTACTCGGGAGTCCTCAAGTCCGGCTCGTACGTCTTCAACGCGACGAAAGACAAGCGCGAGCGCATTGGACGTTTGCTCCAGATGCACGCCAACAAGAGAGAAGAAATCGAGGAGGTGCGCGCCGGCGATATCGCCGCTGCCATCGGTCTCAAGGAGACGCGCACCGGCGATACGATGACGCAGGAAGATTCGCCGATCATCCTCGAGGCGATGAAGTTCCCGAATCCCGTCATCGACGTCGCGATCGAGCCGAAGACGAAGGCGGATCAGGACAAGCTGGCGATCGCGCTACAGAAGCTGGCCGAGGAAGATCCGACGTTCCGCGTTCACTCCGATCCCGAGACTGGTCAAACGATCATCTCCGGAATGGGTGAGCTGCACCTCGAGATCATCGTCGACCGTATGCAGCGCGAATTCAAGGTCGACGCGAACATCGGTCGGCCGCAGGTCGCGTATCGCGAGACCATTCGTAAGCGCGTCGAGAAGGTCGAAGGAAAGTTCATTCGCCAGTCGGGTGGTAAGGGTCAGTACGGTCACGTCGTGATCAACGTCGAGCCGGCGAAGCAGGGTGAAGGCTTTGTGTTCGAGGACAAGATCGTCGGCGGTGTGATTCCGCGCGAATTCATCAAGCCGTCGGAAGAAGGCATGAGAGAAGCGCTCGAAGGAGGAGTGCTTGCCGGTTATCCGATGGTCGATGTCAAGGCCGAGCTCGTTTACGGCTCGTACCACGACGTCGACTCCAGCGAAATGGCGTTCAAGATTGCGGGCTCGATGGCGATCAAGGAAGCGGCAAGGAGAGCGGGCGCAGTCCTGCTCGAGCCGATCATGAAAGTGGAAGTCGTGTCGCCCGATCAGTACATGGGCGACGTGTTGGGCGATCTGTCATCTCGCCGCGGCAGAATCGGTGGAATGAATCAGCGCGGCGAAGCGCAGGTCATCGACGCAATGGTCCCGCTGTCGGAGATGTTTGGCTACTCAACGAAGCTGAGATCGATGACGCAGGGTCGTGCGGTTTACTCGATGGAGTTTGCGCACTACGAAGAAGTTCCAAAGTCGAAAGCAGAAGAAATCATCAATAAGGTCACCGCAAAGGCGAGATAAGACATGTCCAAAGCCAAATTTGAGCGTAACAAGCCGCACGTGAACGTTGGAACGATCGGTCACGTCGATCATGGTAAGACCACTTTGACTGCTGCCATCACTGCGATCCAGGCCAAGAAGGGCCTGGCCCAGAGCGTGGCATTCGATCAG
>DATFHK010000010.1:0-23429 GCA_035248505.1 Gemmatimonadaceae bacterium
CCGCGTTCATCTCGCGTCTATCGGCCATCCTGTCATGGGCGATGACACGTATGGCGGGGGCGGAGGACGTCGTGTGGCCGGGCTTCCTCCCAAGCGGCACTTCCTCCACGCGGCCTGGCTCGCCTTCAATCATCCAGTGACTGGCAAGCCGCTCGATTTCCATTCGCCTCTGCCCGAGGATCTGCACAGCGCGCTCAATGTCATCGCCGCCGAGCACGCTCTGCCGGCCGGTGTCGACCCGTTGGAGGCTTTTCGCTTCTATGAGTGATGCGGTCGCGCTGCCTCCAGAGCAGGAGGTCGTACAGGAAGCGCCGGTCCCGACGCGACGACTGCTCGTGTTCGAGTTGAGCAACGCTCAGTTCGGGTGCGACATGGATTCGTTTCGCGAAATTCTGCCGACGCCGCCGATGACACGACTGCCAGGCGCGCCCGAGCTCGTCTGCGGATTGATCAATCTGCGAGGCACGATCGTGACCGTCCTCGACGGCGGTCTCGTCCTCGGCCGGTCGCCTTTCCGCCGTGCGGAGGGCCTCATATTGATCATCGAAAGTCAGGAGCGTTGGGTGGGGCTGGGTGTCGATGACGTACGCGACATCAAGGATGTGCCGCTGGATCGTTTCACCATCGCGGGCGAGCACCTCGTGCCCGTGCCGGGAGCAGTTACCGGAGAAGTCGAGATCGACGGCGCGCGTGTGATCGTGCTCGACGTCAAAACCATAGTTCAGCAAGTAATCGGACACGGAGGAGGGAGATAGTGAGCAGCACTGTGCTTGTTTGTGACGACGCCGTTTTCATGCGCACGATGGTGAGCGACATCCTGTCGCAGGCCGGATTCACCGTCGTCGGCGAAGCCGAGAATGGCAAGCAGGCGGTTGAGAAATACAAGCAGCTGAAACCGGATCTGGTGACGATGGACATCATCATGCCCGAGATGGGGGGCATCGAGGCGGTGAAGCAGATCACCCAGTCGGATCCTGGCGCGCGAATTCTCATGTGCAGCGCGATGGGTCAGCAGGCGCTGGTGCAGGAGGCGCTGCAAGCCGGCGCCCGCGATTTCGTCGTGAAACCGTTCCAGCCGAGCAGGGTGCTGGAAGCAGTGCAAAGGGTTCTCGCCTAAGTGGACACCGGCCGGTACGCCAAGCTTTTTCTCTCGGAGAGCAAGGAAAATCTCGCCGAGATCAATGCCGCGCTCCTGGAGTTGGAGCGGGGCGGCAGCGACGCGGCCGTCGCCCGACTTTTTCGGGCGGTGCACACACTGAAGGGAATGGGAGCGGCGATGGGCTACACATCGGTCGCTGAGCTTTCGCACGAGCTCGAGTCTCTCCTCGACAAACTGCGCAACAGTGCGTTGGCGGTCACGCGACCGATGATCGACACGCTGTTCGCCAGCGTCGATGCGTTGGAGCAGGCAGTGGAGGCTGCGACGGCTTCGCCGTCACAGCAGCTCGATGTTTCAGCGGCGATGACGCGTATTCGCGAGGCGGCGCAAGAGGATGCGAGAGGCGAGAGGCGAGAGGTGGTTGGCGGGGCCGGCGATGCGCCGACCGGTGACTCAGCGGCGCCAGCTGCACCAAGCGAACCTAAACCCGTTTCGTCGACGAAAAGTCAGGCGGAGACAGCGCCTGTACCACCTCCAAAGGCGACGCGACAGATTCGAATCGACTCGAAGCGACTGGACACGCTGATGAACGTGCTTGGCGAACTCGTCATCGCCCGCGATCGCATTCAGAAAATTGCCGACCGAATTGGCGATCCCGAGCTTCTCGACGCGACGCTTCGTGCGACGCAGATACTTGGCAATCTGCAGAACGAGGTCATGACCAGCCGCATGGTTCCGGTGTGGCAGGTTTTCGAGCGCTTCCCACGTGTCGTGCGCGACACAGCGCGCTCGCTGGGCAAGGAAGTCGACTTCAAGATCGAAGGACGCGACATCGAACTGGACCGATCGATGCTCGATGAGATGGGTGAGCCCGTACTGCACCTCCTCCGCAACGCTCTGGATCACGGCATCGAGATTCCAGCCGACCGCGAGAAAGCGGGGAAGCCGCGGGTCGCAACGCTCATTCTGACGGCAGAGCGTGATCGCGCAACGGTGTTGATTCGCGTCACCGACGATGGGCGCGGAATCGATCAGTCGAAGGTCATTCCGCGCGCGAAAAAGCTCGGTTTGATCGAGAACGACACGACGCACTTAAGCGAGCAGGAGCTGATCTCGATCATCTCGCGACCCGGCTTCTCGACCGCGGACAAGGTGACCGATATCTCCGGCCGCGGCGTCGGGTTCGATATCGTCGCCAGCAGAGTCCGCGCGCTCGGCGGATCACTCGAGGTACACACCGATTCAGGCCTGGGCACCGCGGTCAGCATGAGATTGCCACTGACACTCGCAATCTCCCGCGCGCTGCTGGCGAAAGTGGAGACAGAGACATACGCGATTCCGCTCACGCACGTGCTCGAGACCTTCAGCCTGTCGAAGCCGATGCTGCTGGAGTCAAAGGGCAAGCCGGTGGTGGCGATTCGCGACGACCTTTTTCCGGCGATCTGGCTGCGCGAGCGCGTCGGATTGCCGTCGCCGGCCAATCCGGCGAGTGGACAGGTAGTGCTCGTCGAGCTGGCAGAACGGAAGGCAGCACTGATCGTCGACCAGTTCGACGGCCAGCAGGAGATCGTCGTCAAGCAGTTCGACGGCGTAGACGGCAGCAAGACTCTATTCAGCGGCGCGACAATTCTTGGCGATGGGTCGCCCGCTCTCATTGTGGACGCTTCAAGCCTTCTCTGAAATGACTACTCCGCGTAACACCCCGACCGGCGAGAGCGGCACCACGCTAATGAGCACAGCGCGACTGGATGCCCTGCGCGAAGTCGCGAACATTGGCGCGGGCCATGCCGCCACGGCGCTTTCAACTCTTACCGGCACCCGGATCATGATCAGCGTGCCGATGGTGAACATCGTGCCGCCCGGTGATTTCGTTCCCGAGATCTCGCCGGGTGCGGAAATCGTCGCCGTACAGATGGCGATGAGCGGTGATATCGGCGGCCAGACCGTCTTTCTCCTCGACGTCCACGCCGGTATCCGTCTTGCCGAGCGCATGCTGCGTCGCAGCCGCGGCACATCCCACGATCTTGGCAAACTCGAGCAATCCGCGCTCAACGAGGCCGGAAACATTCTCGCCGGCGCGTATCTCACCGCGCTCAGCGATTTTCTCGGGATGCGGCTGCTGCTATCGCCGCCGGCGCTCACCCGTGGGGAATCGCGCAACGCGCTGCGCAGCGTTGGCGATCACGCGCCGCGCGTTGATTCGCCGATTCTTTGCGTGGAGACCGAGTTCTTCCTCGACGAGCCGGCCGAGAGTCTGCACGGATTCTTCCTGCTCGTTCCCGATCCCAAGGCTTTCGACGCCATCTTCCGCGCGGTGCGCGTAGAGTAGGACCATGAGCCTAGCGGCAACTGCCCGCCCAATGGCAGCCGCGCTCGGCGGTGAGATCGACATCCTGCGTTCATTCGCTCGCCGCATCGATCCGTCGGACGCGGGCGCGTACAACAATCTCGGTGTGCTCTATTTCAGAAAGGGGCTCACCGACGAAGCCATCGTCGCGTTCTCGCGTGCGCTGGCGCTCGACGAACGCATGCACGTCGCGCGTCGCAATCTCGAGATCGCCTACGGCGAGAGCGGCCTGCTCGAACGCCGTCTGCAGGAGCTCGAGGAGCGGCTGCGCACCAATCCCGCTGATCTCGAAGCGCTGGTGCAGAGCGGCATCGCCGAGAAGACGGCGGGCCGACTCGAGCGCGCGCATTCCCTATTTCAGCGGGCGATCGATCTGGATCCCGACAGCTCGGTCCTGCACTTCCTGCTCGCCGAGACACTGTACAACCGCGGTCTGCACGAAGAAGCGCTGCGCTCGGTGAAACGTTCGATCGAGACCAATCCCGACAATCCCGATGCCCTCTACCTGATCGGCTTCATCCTCGGCGACCTTGGCCGGGCCGAGGAAGCGGCGGACGCGAATCGCCGCGCAGTGCAGCTCAATCCGACGCTGGTGAGGGCGCAGGCGAATCTCTCGCTCGAGATGTATCGGCACGAAGCGACACCGAGCCAGGCGCACAAGACGTCGGCCGGTGCGCACATCACGCTTGGCCGTGCGCTGAGGCAGAAAGGCTACTTCCAGGAAGCGCTGAAGGAGTACGAGCGGGCCATCGAAGGTGGCGAGGCGAACGCCGAAGTGCTGCAGGCGATGCTCGAGCTGTACCTGCTGCAGCGTGACACGGGCGCCGCGATCGCCACCGCCGACCGATTCGCGCGCGAATTCTCGCCGACGGCAAAGACGTGGAACGGACGCGGCGTTGCGCTGCAGCTGGCGGGTCGCCACGCGGAAGCGGAGGACAGTTATAATCGCGCGCTGCAGGTCGATTCGAGCTATCCATACGCGCACAACAATCTTGGCGTGCTGCTCTGGCACAAACACGACACGCGATCGGCGATCAACTCGTTCCGTCGCGCGCTACAGGCGCCGAACCCGCCGGTGGAAGCGCGCCTCAACCTCGCGCTCGGACTGTTTCGCAGGAAGCACATCGAGCTGGCGCTCGAGGCTTATCGACAAGTTCTCGCTGCGGCACCGGAGCATCCGGTCGCGTGGAACGGAATCGGGCTGATCCTCGTCGAGCTCGAGAAATACTCCGATGCGCGCAATGCATTTGCGCGTGCCATCCAGGCGAACCCCGATTTTGCGGAAGCTCACTACAACATGAGCTTCACGCTTTCGAACCTCGGTGATTTCAGCGCCGCGCTGCGCGAGACGAAGCGCGCGCTCGAGCTCGATCCGATGTACACGCCGCAAAAGCTGGAGCTCGCGATCGAGCTGCCGCACGAAGAGATCCGACTGACCGTCGCGCCGCCGATAACCGAGAAAGACGAAAGCGCCGACCACGTCGAGGATTTCCATTTCGATCCTGCGATCATCGAAGAGCTGTTCGCGGAGAAGCGCTCGCGCAAGACGCCGTATCCGCCGGAAGATCCGCTCGCCGGTTTTGCGCTCGCGCGCGATATGATCACGAAGGGTCTCTATGATCGCGCACAGGGTGAAATCGCGCGCGTTCTCGCTCGCGGCGGGGACAAGGTCCTCGGTCTCGTGCTCGCAGGCGATGGGTTCGCCGCGCAAGGACTCCACGGTGAGGCGCTCGAGCGCTATCGTCGCGCGTTGGAGATGGACGAGAGCAACACTTATGCGCGGCAAGGCATCGCACGCTCGCTTCTGGCACTTGGCCGGCCTGATGAAGCGCGACCGTTTGCGGAAGCGCTGGTCGAGGCAGGAAGCACCGACGTCAATCTTCTCCTGCTGGCGGCGGAAGCGCGCGTCGCCTCGCTCGATCACGCGGGCGCGCGCGACATTCTCGAGGCACTGCAAAGCAGTGAAGGGCGAAACGCGAACGTGCTCAAGCGCGTCGGCGATTTGTACGCGGCGCTGGATGATGTCGGCGAATCGATTGCGGCCTATCGCACCAGTCTGAGCATCGATGAGCGGCAGGTCGACACCCGCATCGCGCTTGGGAGATTGCTCGCCAAATCCGGCGATGATCCGAGCGCGATCCGCGAGCTCGAGACGGTTCTCGTCACCGCGCCGAACAACGACACCGCGGTCGTCGAGCTGGTCGGACCGTATCGGCGAACGGGACGTTCACGCAGCGCCTTGCCGCGTATCGTCGCTCTGATTCGCCGCGACGTCTACCATTTCGCGGGCCTGATCGCGCTTGGCGAGATCCTCATCGACCTCGCGCGCGAGAGCGATGCGTTGCGTGCGTTCGAGCGCGTACTGCGCTTCGATCCCAATCATTCCGAAGCCATGCGCTATCGCAGGCTGCTGCTGAGAGGGCGCATCTAATGGCGATCGAAGGGCCGCTGCGCGAGCTCAGCATCCACGACGTCTTCCAGCTTCTCGACCTGAGCCGGAAGACGGGGACGCTGCGCGTGCACTCGCCAGAGCGAAACAACGAGGGAAGCGTGTACTTCGACGCCGGCACGATCGTCGCCGCGACCATGAAGAGCAATCCGCATCTGCTCGGCACCATTCTCGAGCGGTCGGGCAAGGCAACGCCGGCCGACCTGGCGCGCGCAACTGCGATGCAGCGTGCCGGAGATAAACGCCGCGTTGGAGAAATTCTCGTTGCGCAAGGCGTCGTCACGCCGCGCGACATCGACCGGTTCATGCGCTTGCAGATCGAGACGGTGGTGTTCGATCTGATGTCGTGGTCGGAGGGATTCTTCTCGTTTACCGAGGAGCCGCCGCGTCCGATCCGAAAAGACATCGCCGTTCGTGTGAGCACGGAGTCGCTGCTCATGGAAGGTGCTCGACGCATCGATGAATGGTCTCGCATGGCGGATAAGATTCCAGATTCGCGCGTGGTGCCGCGACTGGCACCGCTCGACGATGGGCCCGAGTCGTTCATCGACCTGCTTCCGCGCGAATGGGAAGTTCTTTCCATCATCGATGGCGAGCGCAGTCTTCACGAAATCGCCAAGCGACTGGTGCTGCCAGAATTCGAGGTCGCCAAGATCATCTACGGTATGTTGAGCACCGGTCTCATCGAAATCACACCGCAGGAACATGACGCAGCCCATGTCTGAGACGGCGCGAATGCTCTTCGCGACAGCGATCGGCGAAGCCGAGCAGACGGCATTGCTGCTCGATACGAACGGTACGCCGTTGGCGGGGAGCTACGTCGATCACCGTGGTCGCGACATCTCCGGCGAGATCGGCTCGGCGTTGAGTGGCGTGAGCAAGGAAGTGTCACGCTCGATGCGGATGCTTTCGATCGGGCGCTGGACGGCAGTTGTCGTCGAGACTGACGCGGCGACAATTGCGCTGGCGCCGGCGACGGACGACGCGGTGGTGCTGCTCGCGTCGTCGTCAACGGTGCCGCTTGGCCTGGTGCGCCGGGTTCTGACGCGTTCCGTGGCGCTGGCGATCAATTGGATGCGCGATCGGGTGGGCAGATGAAAGACGTCAGCCAAGTAGTCGGCGCCTTGTCACGCGTTCCCGGCGTTACCGTTGCGATGGTCGTCGGCGCTAACGACGGACTGATCGTCGACGCCAGCCAGATTCCGGGCGCGCAGGCCGACGGGGACCGTAAGAAACACACCGCGGCGCTGGCCGCTTATCTGTATTCCAAGGTCACGCGCGCGTCGAACGCAGCGAGGCTGGGCGTGCCGGCCTTCATGCGGCTCGAGGCCGAGCAGGGACACATCTGCGTGGTTGGCGCGCACGAAGTCGTCCTGGTGACGATCGTTACGCCGGACGCAAATCTGGGAAGAGTGAGGTTGGACATGATGACAGCAGCGAAAGAGGCGGCGTGAGCGATCCGACGGTAGCAGAAGCCTGGGTTGCGGCGCCGCTGCGCAAGTTGATGGAAGACGCACGCCTTATTTCCGGCGTCCTCCTCTATCCGACAGGCCGCGCCGTGGGGCAATTCGGCTTCACCAATGCCGCCGACGTGATGTCGGTGTGCGCGCTCACGTCCGCCATCAATGCGTCGGCGCGCGAGCTCGGTCGCCAGCTCGATGGCAAGCCGTTCTACGAGATGCATCACTCCGGCACCGAGCGTCAGGTATTCATGGCGCGTGCGTCAGCAGGTTCACAGGAGTTTCTGTTCGTCGGTGTGTTCGATCGGGAGAGCTCACTCGGTGTGGTGGAGATGTATTTCACCGAGTTCCAGAAAGCGCTACAGAAGCTGCGTCCCGACATGGCCGCGCCGCGATCCGGACCGGCGGGCGATTTCGAGGGTGAGCTGAATCGCAGCCTCGATGCCCTCTTCGGCCCGATAGGAAAGCGCTAGATGTCGGTCGTGAACTACGGCACGCGGGAGATCACGTGCAAGATCGTCTACTACGGTCCGGGCCGATCGGGGAAGACGACAAATCTGCAGCACGTTTACTCGAAGCTCCCTGAAGAGCGGAAGGGGAAGATGGTGTCGCTCGCCACGGAAACCGATCGCACCCTTTTCTTTGACTTCCTGCCGCTCGATCTGGGAACGATTTCGGGTTTTGCGACGCGCTTCCAGCTGTACACCGTTCCCGGGCAGGTCTACTACGCGGCAACTCGCAAACTCGTGCTGCAGGGTGTCGATGGCGTAGTGTTCGTCGCCGACAGTCAGTCGCGGCAGATGGCCGAGAACATCGAGAGCCTGCAGGATCTGCACGCGAACCTTGCTGACGAAGGTCTCGATCCGCGCAGCATCCCACTGGTGATGCAGTACAACAAGCGCGATCTGCCCAAGTCGGAGATCAGCTCGATTGAAGAGCTGGACGAGACGCTGAACTTCCGCGGCGTCCCGCATTTTTCCGGCACCGCCGTAACGGGAGGCGGAGTGTTCGAAACACTGCGCAGCATCTCGACACTGGTGTTGTCGAGACTCAGTGCGCCGGCCGGCAAGGCCTGATCGTGGCACGCGAGACGCGCAAGCAGGAAGAGGAAGAGAGCGGAGAGTTCGCCGAGTTCCTGGCTGATGTCAGTCAGGAGATTGCCGCGCGCGTCGAGTCATTGCAGCCACCACCGCCGCCGCAGCAGGCTGCGCCTGTGGAGAAAAAGAAGACACCCATCGCATCCGATGGTGGTATGATCGTCGAGTGGCCTAATATCGCTGACCGCATGATCGAGGAAATGCGTTAATGGCGATTAAGGGTAGCCTCAAAGAAGCGAGTCTCCCCGACGTTCTGCAGCTGTTGTCGATGGGGAAGAAGACCGGCTGTCTCGGTCTTTCGTTCCACGACAGCTTCGGCTCGATCTACTTCGATAACGGACGCATCTGTCATGCGGCGATCGTGAATCGACCGCTCGACACCGAGAACTCCGTCTACACCCTTTTTACGTGGACGAGCGGCACCTTCAATTTCGAAGCGGGTGTCGAGCCCGAAGAAGGTGCCGAACGGGTCTCCGTCGACCCGCAGTCCCTGCTGCTGGAAGGCGCGCGGCGCGTCGACGAGTGGTCGCTGATCGAGAAAAAACTTCCCAGCTTCGACGTCGTGTTCAGCATCGACCGGCCGAAGCTGATGTTGAACCGCGATCCGTTGTCGCCCGAACAGGAAGGACTACTGCCACTCATCGATGGGCATCGCGACGTCAACGGGCTGATTCGCGATTCAGGTCTCGGTGAGTTCGAAGTCGGTAAAGCGCTTTACGGTTTGCTCAACGCGAACTTCCTGCTGCCGGTTGGTCGCAAGCGCACGACGCCGACGTTGCCACGCAACGCGAGCCCGCTCGAGCGTCGCGAGCTGGCCAGCGCCCTATATCGCGCCGGCATGCACGACGAGGCGCTGCGCGAGTTCAGAGCGATCGTCGAAGAAGCTGCCGACCCGGTAGCTTCGTTTCACGTCGGACTGATCGCGCTCCGCCAAAAGGAATATTCAGCGGCAGTGAATGCATTCATGACTGCGGCACCGCACGCACCAAGCAAGATTGCTCTGCTGCACAACCTGGCGCTGGCGTACGACGGGCTTGGCCAGCTCGAGAAGGCAAAGCTCGTCATCGACCGCGCATTGACGTCAGGCGGAAGCGCGGATCCGCTGATTCAGCTCGAAGGCGCGGTTGTCGCGTTGCGGATGGGCGATTTCCAGACGGCGAAGGTGCGGCTCAGCGAAGCACGCAGCTTATGGGCGACCAATGCGCCGCCCGCTGTCTGGTTCCACTACGCCGCGCAGGTGGCGGCTCTGACCGACGACCCGGACCGCGAGATGCTGCTGCTGGGCGCCGCCATCGAGACCCACCCCGAATCCGCCGTTCTGCTCAACAACCTCGCGGCGGCGCATCTCAAGCGGGAAGATTTTGCCGCGGCGCGCGATGCAGCCGAGAAGGGCATCGCCATTGCGCCGGAGCTGCCGCAGCTGCGTCGCAATCTGTCGGCGGCGCTCGAAGCGCTTTCGCACGCCGACCGCCAGGCCGCGAACCGCTAAGCGCGACGTGATCAAAACGGACGATCCCGGATTTCCGACGCTGATGGAAAAGATCACGCGCGAAAGCGGCTTCCGCTGCGCCAGCTACAAGGACAAATGCCTCCGCCGCCGCATTGCGGTGCGCATGCGCGCAAAAGGTGCCTACACGGCGCACGAGTACGCTGGCGTGCTCGACACCGATCCACGCGAGTACGAGCGCCTGCTGCGCTCTCTCACCGTCAACGTCACCAAGTTCTTCCGCAACATCGACACCTACCACGCCATCGAGAAGAAAGTCATTCCCGAGCTGTGGAGCACGACGTCGAACGCCTTACGCATCTGGAGCGCTGGCTGCGCCTCGGGCGAAGAGCCGTATTCGCTCGCGATTCTGCTGCACAAGCACGCGCAGGAATCGCACTGCGTGGATCGTCTGAACGGCGTCGACATTCTCGGCACCGACATCGACGCGGAAGTATTGGGCGAAGCCGAGCGCGGCTTCTACGCCGAATCGGCGCTCATGGAAACTCCGCGTACGCTCGAGAGCTACTTCCCTCAGGTCGCCGGACTGAGAACCATGCTGCCCGAAGTGCGAAAGATGGTCCGTTTCCAAAATGACGACCTGCTCGCTTTCAAGCCGCCGGTGGCGGACGTCCATCTGATTGCGTGCCGCAACGTCATCATCTACTTCGAGCGCGAGGCGCAAGACAGACTGTTCGCCGAATTCCACAGAGTGCTCGCGCCCGGCGGATTCCTCGTCCTCGGTAAGGTAGAGACTCTGCTGGGCGATGCTCGCGCCCTGTTCGAGCCAATCAACGCGCGCGAGCGCATCTTCCGCAAGCAATCGTGATCGATCTCGCGAATTCCGCGGCAGCTACGGTGCTCGTCGTCGACGACAGCGCGTTCATGCGCAAGCTGATCGCCGAGCTCGTCGAGTCCAGCGGGTCATTCCGCGTCATTGGCACTGCCTCGGACGGCGTTGAAGCACTGCAGAAGGTGCGTTCGCTCAACCCAGAGATCGTCACGCTCGACATCGAGATGCCACGACTCAACGGCCTGCAGGCTCTGGAACAAATCATGGCCGAGATGCCGAGACCGGTGGTGATGCTGAGCGCGGCCGGTTCGGATCTCGGAAACGAGATGACCCTGCGCGCGCTCGAGCGAGGCGCGCTCGAATTCGTGCGTAAACCCTCGGGTCCCGTAAGCATCGATCTCTCTCGCGTTCGCGATCAGCTTCGCTCGGCGCTCGAAGCAGCGCGTGCCGTCAACATGCGCGGCGTCACCGCGAAGCCGCCCGCCGCGTCGAACCAGGCGGCGGTAGACGAAGCGCCGTCGCCCGATGCCGCAAGGCGGGTTGTGGCGATCGCGTCGTCAACGGGCGGACCGCGCGCACTGGCGGAAATAATCCCGAGATTGCCAGCGGACCTTGGCGCGGCGGTTATCATCGTTCAGCACATGCCGCACGAATTCACGAAGCTGCTTTCGTCTCGGCTCGACTCGATGAGCCAGCTGTGGGTCGCGGAGGCGATGTCCGGGAAAACTCTGCGTGAGAATCGGGTGTACGTTGCGCCCGGCGGGCAGCACATGCGCGTCAAAGGTCCACGCGGCAACGCTACCATTCAGCTCGACAACTCGCCTCCGATGTGGGGCGTGCGTCCAGCGGCTGATCCACTGTTTTTTTCGGTCGCCGAGACGTTCGGCAACGCGGCCATCGGAATCGTGCTCACCGGCATGGGACGCGATGGCGCGGAGGGTCTCAAGCGCATTCGCGACGCTGGTGGCACCGCGATTGTGCAGGATCGTGATAGCTCGATCATTTACGGAATGCCGCAGGCGGCGCTCGCCGCCGCCGGAGCAGATCGAGTGGCCGCGGCAGAAGATATGGCGTCGGCCATTACGGAGCTGCTATCAACCAAAATGAGAAAAAGTCAACATGCGTAGAATGCTGGTTACAGGCGCCGCCGGTTTCATCGGCAGCAATTTCGTTCAATGGTGGATCGAGCATCATCCCGGCGACATCATCGTCGGGTACGATGCGCTGACCTACGCCGGGAACCTGGCCAGCCTCGAGCCCGTCGCGCAGAACAAGCAATTCACGTTCGTGAAGGGCGACATCAGAGATGGCGACGCCGTTCGCGCGCTGCTCAAGCGCGAGGGAATCGATACCATCGTGCATTTTGCGGCTGAATCACACGTCGATCGATCCATTCGCGGCCCGGATCCGTTCATCGAGACGAATGTGATCGGCACCCACGAGCTGCTGAAAGCGGCGCGCGATGTGTGGGGCGAAGATTGGTCGGGTGGCGCGCGCCGATTCCATCACATCTCGACCGACGAAGTCTACGGCTCACTCTCGCCGACTGCACCCGCGTTTACGGAGGACACGCCCTACGCACCGAACTCTCCGTACGCGGCGAGCAAAGCCGCGTCCGACCATCTCGTGCGGGCGTATCATCACACCTATGGCCTGCCGATCACGACCACCAACACGTCGAACAACTACGGCCCGTATCACTTTCCGGAAAAACTGATTCCGCTGACGATCGTAAACGCGCTGGACGGAAAAGCGTTGCCGGTATATGGGGATGGCCTGCAGGTGCGAGATTGGTTGTACGTGCGCGATCACTGCCGGGGAATCGAGCGAGTACTGGAGAAAGGCCGCATCGGCGAGACGTATAACCTGGGTGGCAACGCCGAGCGCAAGAACATCGACGTCGTGAAGTCCATCTGCGGTCATCTCAACAAGATTTTCGCTGCAGACCCCAAGGTTCGCGAGCGATTCCCGAAATGCCAGGCGGCGCTGGGCGCCGATGCCGCGGAACTGATCAAGTTTGTGAAAGACCGGCCGGGCCACGACCGCCGCTACGCCATCGACGCGACGAAGGCGACGCTGGAGACTGGCTACGGACCGTCGGAGTCGTTCGAGACCGGTCTGCTCAAAACCATCAAATGGTACATCACCAATGAGCAGTGGTGGCGGGCGGTGATGGACGGTAGTTATCGCGATTGGATCGATCTACACTACTCGGATCGGCAGCGAGTAGCCAAGTAGTCGCGGCGTCGGCGCGGCTCATCGGGTTGACACGCATTTCGCCGCGCCCTACACTACCTCGCTTATGGCCAAAACCGATTTAAGCGCGGGACCACGCGCCGGCCGAGAAGGCTCGCGACGCGGCTGGTTGTATTGGACAGTCGCGACAATTGTGTTGCTCGCCGGCTTCGCAGACCTCGCCCGAGGTGGCGAAACATTAGCGCCGATTCTGCTGGTTATCGGGTACTGCGTGCTCGTGCCGCTGGCCATCCTCCGGTGAGGAGATCGGCTCGTTTTCTGCACCGGGCGAGTAGCTCAGTTGGTTAGAGCGCCTGCCTTACACGCAGGAAGTCGGGGGTTCGAGTCCCTCCTCGCCCATTTAGTGATCAAGCGGACCCACGAGTCGGAGGTGGGGTACAGAATGTTTACTGACTTGGAGGTTATACCATTGATGAAGGCACGTCTCCGTCTTTCAGGTCTCGTTCTCGCCCTCGCTACGGTCGGTGTGTCGCCGCTTTTGGCGCAGAGCACCAAAACGGGCGATCGAGTGATGATTCCTACGCTGCAGAGCGCCGACAAGGAGCTCGGTGTGCAAGCGGCTGAGGCGATCCGGAACCAATTGCAGAAACAGACCAATCTTCGTGAGCTCGTTGTCGTCCCCAAAGCGGACATCAACAACAGCCTCACGTCGTCGGGTTATTCGACCACCGAAGCACTCGCGCCGGGTGATGCGAAAGCGCTGGCGACACTGGTTCGCGCGCCGCAATACCTCGAGGGCAGCGTCGCAAAAACTCCGACGGGCTTCAAGATCGAGTCGCGCCTCATCATTTCGCGCGACATGACGAAGGGCCAGGTCCTGCCGGTTGCGCAGGCGGGGAAACTTGACGACGCCGCCAATCAGGTGGCGAAGTCGATCAGGGACGCCCGCCGCCAGTTGCCGGCCGAGGAGACCTGCCACAACAACTATGCTCAGGGCAAGTACCAGGACGCCATCAATGGGGCGCGTGCCGAGCTCGCCAAGAATCCGAACTCGAACATTCTCGCCGCCTGCCTGGCGGAGTCGTACGATCGGGCCAAGCAGCCTGATTCAGCGATCGCCGTCGCCGAGCGAATCGTAACGAGCGATACGCGCAACATTCCCGCGCTCCGACTGCTCGCGACGACCTATCGCGCGAAGATCGATTCGCCGCGGCCGGGTGTCAGCGCCGCGGAGCTTAGCAACGACACGACCAAGTTACTCGATGCGCTCGGTCGTATGGCAGCAGCAGATCCGACGAACCTGCGTCTGGTTCAGGACGTCATTAACACCTATCCGCAGCTCGGACGGCCAAAGCAGGCGATCCCGCTCGTGCGTGACCTGCTCCAGAACAATCCCGGTGATCCAGCGCTGCTCAATCTGGCGTGGCTGGTTTATCTGAACGCAGGCAACACTTCGATGACTAACGCTCGAACCATGGCCGACACCACTGAGGCGCGCGGGTTGTTCCAGAGCGCGGTCGACGTCGGCACGGAGATGGCTCGGGTGGATACCGCTCAGGCGACGATAGACTATTACCGTCGCTTGATGGCTGCTTACTCCGCACTGCAACAGCCGCAGAAGGCGTCGGAAGTCGCGGCGCTGGCGACCAAGAAATTCCCGAATGATCCAACCCTGGCGCTGTTCAACGCGAACAACCTGTTCAAATCGGGGCAGCTCCCGCTCGCCCTCGACGCCGTGAACAAGGTGCTCGCCGCGGATGCGAAGAACGCATCGGCGTATTTCCTCAAAGCGCAGATCCAGTCGGGGTTGAATCAGTGGCCCGAGATGATGCAGACGCTGCAAACGGCAAAGACCAACGGTGCCGATCCCGGTGCGTTGTCACAGCTGGCGTTGAAGGCCGGTAGCGATGCGTACAAGGCCGGACAGGCGTCGAAAGACATCGCTGATTTCCAGCGCGCAATTCAGTTCCTCCAGCTCTCCGATCAGCTCCAGAGCTCGGCGGACGCCAAGTTCCTGCTCGGCGCCAGCGCGTTCTCGGTAGGTCAGACGGCGACGATCGCAGCCAACGACAAGCGAAGCTGCGAGCTTGCTCGCACCGCCCGCGATGCGTTCAACCTTGCGTCGATGAATTTGCCGGCGGGTGGGCAGAAGTACCCGAACGAAGCCGCTCAGCTCATGACGGCGATCCCGCAGTTCACGCCGGCTGTCGACAACGAGGTGAAACGCTTCTGTAAGTGACGACCTCTGATGCCGTGACCGGGCGTTGGGACACAGAGTATCACGCTCCGGTCATGGTCGAGGAGGTTCTCAACCTCCTCAGAGGAAAAAAGGAAGTTCTCGACTGCACTCTCGGTGGTGGCGGCCATAGTGAAGCCCTGCTTGCAGCAGGAGCCAGCGTAACCGCCCTCGATCAGGACCAGTCGGCGATAGATGAAGCTCGAAAGCGGCTCGCGGCCTATGAGGCAGCGGGCCGCTTTCGAGCTTTGAGAGGGAATTTCAGCGACATCGACCAGCTCGCCGAGCTCCATCAACGGCAGTTCGAAGGCATCCTCGCCGACCTCGGCGTTTCCTCACACCAGATCGATTCCAATGAGCGGGGGTTTTCGTTCCGGCCCGGCGCGTTACTCGACATGAGGATGGATAGTCGCTGTACTACCACCGCCGCTGACTTACTCAATACTCTCGATGAAGCAGATCTCACCAGACTCTTTCGCGACTACGGCGACGAGCCACGGGCGAGCCGTTTGGCGCGCGAGGTCGTGCGACGCCGCGAGAATCGGCCGATGAAGATCAGTGAGGACCTGGTGGATGCCATTCGCGGATCGTTCGGCGCACGCAGCGGTCCGGCCGATTTCGCGCGATTGTTCCAGGCGGTGCGCATCGCTGTGAACGACGAGCTGGGTGCGCTCGAGCGCGCGCTGCCGTTACTGCGCAATCGACTGGCGCCGTCCGGGGTGCTGGCGGTGATCGCCTATCACTCCGGCGAAGACCGCATCGTCAAGAACGCCATGCGCGACTGGAGCCGCGACTGCGTTTGCCCGCCGAAGCAACTGCACTGTACGTGCGGCGGACACAACGCGCTCGGCGCCCTTGTGACACGGAAGGCGATCAAAGCCAGCGCCGAAGAAATCGAAAAGAATTCGCGCTCGCGGAGCGCGAGATTGCGGGCATGGCAAAAGGCGGCGTAGGCGGGGGCATGCGGGGCAGAAGTATTGTTAGTCTGCTGCTCGCCGCCTTCCTGATCGTGGCGCTGTCCATCGTCTGGCGCCGCACGGTCGGCATCAAACAATCGGAGACTCTCGCCACGCTCGATGCCAAGAAGACGGAGCTCGAGAGCGAGCGCGCGCGGCTGGAGGGCGAGATCCGCGACGCGTCAGCGCGACAGGCGCTGGGCTCCATCGTCGAACGTAAGCTCGGGATGCACATCCCTACCGACCGGCAGGTTGTGATCCTGCCACGAAGCTCCGAGCATGACACCCAGTAAGCGAGTCGCCATAATCCACGGCTTTCTGCTGGTGTTCGCGCTTGCGATCACCGCGCGCGCGGCGAAAGTGCAGGTGGCAGACGGCAAGCAATGGGTGGCTCGCGCGAAGCGACAGCACTATTTCGCATCCTCGCAGTCAGCGCCGCGCGGCGACATCCTCGACGCGAGCGGCAACACGCTGGTCGAGAGTCAGGAGCTGACGCGCGTCGCCGTGGCGCTTCCCGAGGTCAGGGACACTGCATTCGTCGTGAAGGCGTTGCGCCGGGCTAAGATCGACGCCACCGTCCTGCGTGCTGCAATCGCCCGCCGGCGCCGCTGGATCGAGCTGCCCGGACTTTATTCCTCAGCCGATGTCGCCTCGCTATCAAAGTTGAACGGCATCCATCTGACCCCGGTTCTGCAGCGGGTGTACGGCAGGTCGTTGGGCATCGAGCGCATCGTCGGCGCGCTCGATGGACGCGGCAACCCGATCACCGGACTCGAGCTTGCGCTCGACACCATTCTGCGCGGCGATTCTACACGCGTGCGACTGGCGCGCGACAAGAGCGGGCGTCCGCTCGACACACCCGACGGATGGAGCGACGACGCAAAGGCGGGATCGACCGTCGTCCTCACCATCAACAACACACTGCAGGACATTTGCGAGCGACAGCTGGCAATTGCGGTGGACAGTCTCCACGCCGACGGCGGCGACATCGTGATGATGAATCCGCATACCGGAGAGATTCTCGCGCTCGCCAGCAAACGCGTGGGGACAGCCTCGCTCGCCAACACCGCGGTGACCGAGCCGTTCGAGCCCGGATCAACTCTCAAGCCGTTTGTCGCCGCTGCGTTGCTCGAGAAAGGCCGCGCTCGGCCGACCGACATCGTGAACACGCACAATGGGCAGCTCGAGCTCGATGGCAGAGTCATCAACGACACCCACAAGGCCGCGCAACTTTCCCTGGCTGATGTAATTCGCTATTCCAGCAACATCGGGATCGTCGAGTTCGGACAGCGTCTTGCTCCGCGCGAGAAGTACGAGATGTTCCGTGATCTCGGATTCGGTATGCAGCTAGGCGTGCCACTGCCGGCAGAATCGCCGGGAACGCTGCGCGAACCGAAGTCGTGGTCGAAACAAACCCAGGCTTCGATTCTGATGGGATACGAGATTGCGGTGACGCCCTTGCAACTCGTGACTGCTTATTCGGCGATCGCCAACGGTGGAGAGTTGCTGGAGCCGCACCTGGTCAAGGAGGTTCGTTCTACCGACGGCAAGGTGATCTATCGCGCGGAGCCGCGGGCCATTCGCAGAGTGATGTCTGGCGAGACAGCTCGCACGGTGCAGCACATGCTGCTGGCTGTGGTGGAAGAGGGAACGGCAACCAAAGCGGATCTGGCGACGTTCGAAGTGGGTGGCAAAAGCGGTACTGCGCGTCGAACTTCCGAGAATGCCGGTTACACGACCGGGAACTACACGGCCTCATTCGTCGGACTCTTTCCCGGTAACGATCCGCAGTACGTGGTTCTCGTGAAACTCGACAGCCCGAAAGGCGGGCACTATGCAGGCGGCGATATTGCGGCGCCGGTGACGAAGATCGTCCTGCGCGCGGCGCTTGCGGCGCGAGATGCAGCGCTCGACCGCCAGGATCTCGCCGCCGCCGAGAAAACGCCGGAGAAGGAATCATGGCCGTCGGCAGCCGCGACCAGACAATCCGCCGCCGTCGAGGGAAATCGCTCGACTCCGGAATTGACTCCGTCCACGTATGATCCCAAGGGCAATGTGGCGACGATCGTCGACAAACCACTTCCGCCGGTGGTGATCGAGCTGCCGTCGACGCCCCGCCGCGTCGCACCGCCGTCGACCCTCCGTGCCGTGCCCGACGTGCGCGGACTCTCCATTCGCGAAGCAGTGAGAGCACTGCACGATGCGGGGTTCCGCGTTCGTTTGGTCGCCGCGCCATCGACGTACACTCTGCCCGCTGCCGGCGCTATGACAGCCCCAGGCACGCTCGTCCAGCTCGCGCACTCCAGCGAATAATGGTGGATATCAAAGCGATAAAAACCGCGCTCGCCGAGCACGGTTTGCTGACTGGCGCGCGCGGTGAGATTCCAGACGAAGCAGCGGGTATAACCGACGACAGCCGCAAGGTGAAGCGAGGTGATGTTTTCATCGCCATTCGTGGGTCGACGAGCGATGGCCACGATTATCTCTCCGTCGCGGCGGAGAAAGGCGCGGCGGCAGCGATAGTCGAGGATCCTTCGCGCACTTCGCTGCCGGTGCTCTGGGTGCGCGAAGGAAGGCGCGCAGCGGCGCTCGCCGCGTCGACCGCATTTGGAAACCCGGCGCGCACTCTCAGGTTGATCGGCGTCACGGGAACGAACGGCAAGACAACGACGACGTCGATTTTGCGCCACATCTTCGACGACGGTCACGGATCGAGCGCTTCCATCGGGACGCTCGGTGTTCTGCTCGGCAGCGAGGGCGACGTTCTTCCCGGGGGCAGCGGACTGACCACTCCGGGTCCGGTCGAGCTCCAGCGGGTGTTGCGTGAGCTTGCAGATCGTGGCGTGCGAACGCTGGCAATGGAAGTTTCGTCGCACAGTCTGGATCAGCGCCGAATCGATGGTTTGTGGTTTGATGTGGTCGTGTTCACCAATCTCACCCGTGACCATCTCGATTATCACGGGACGATGGAGAACTACTTCCGCGCAAAAGCTCGATTGCTCGATTACCTGAAAGAAGGTGGCACGGCTGTCGTCAACGCCGACGCGCCGGAGTGGGCTCAGCTGAAGCTGCCACCGCAATCGGTGCAGTTTGCAGTCCGTGCGCGCGGCGACGTAAGGGCTCAAAACATTCGCTTCGAGCCCCACGGCAGCGAGTGGGATCTCGTCACTCCCGACGGCTCGTCACACGTCTCACTGCCGCTCATCGGTGACGTGAACGTGGAGAACGCACTGGCGGCGGCGGCGAGCGCCTTTGCGCTGGGCTTACCGACATCGGCTATCGCCGAACGGTTGAGCAGCGTCCCGCAAGTCGCAGGGCGGCTGGAGATTATCTCAACGCGGCCGACGGTGCTGCGGGACTATGCGCACACGCCGGATGCCCTCGAACGAAGTTTGCATACAGCGCGCGCATTCACGCGAGGCAAGTTGATCGTGGTGTTCGGTGCTGGCGGCGACCGCGACAAGGGGAAGCGGCCTTTAATGGGCGACATCGCCGAGCGAGGCGCTGATTGCGCTATAGTTACCAGTGACAATCCACGTACCGAAGACCCCGACGCAATCATCAACGACATCGAAGCTGGAATGCGACTTTCAAATCACGAACGAGTGACCGATAGACTGAGCGCGATAAAGCGCGCGCTGGAGATCGCTGAAGCGGACGACATCGTGCTGCTGGCGGGCAAAGGACACGAGACATATCAGGTTCGCGGGACGACATCGTATCCGTTTGATGAGAAGGAGATCGTGCGCGAGCTGATTGGGGGCGAGAAGCGGGGGGCGGGAAGGGGGAAGCGGCAAGGGGGAAAAGGGAAGCGGAGTCCGCGGAAATGAGCGGCTTCTGGACCCTTGATCGCATTGCGGATGCGCTTGCCAGAGAGGCGGTTGGGAAACTGCCGCGCGGATCGATGCAGACGACGGGCATCACTACGGACACGCGCAAGATCGCCAAGGGAAATGTGTTCGTGGCCCTCAAAGGAGAGCGCTTTGACGCACACGAATTTCTCGCCGACGCGGTGCGCGATGGTGCGGCAGCGGTCGTTGTTTCGAAGGCGCCGAAGCTCAATTCCCTCGGCGTGCCGGTTTTCCTGGTGCGAGATACGCTCGTTGCTCTTGGCGCGCTTGCGCAGTACTGGCGGCGCGCGTGGGGCAAGCCGCTGATTGGCGTCGCCGGAAGCAACGGTAAGACGAGCACCAAGGATCTCATTCGTGCCGCGCTCAGTCAGAGCTACACCATTCACGCAACGACGGGCAATCTCAACAATCGGGTTGGCGTACCGCTGTCGCTGCTCTCGATACCGGCTGAGGCGGAGATCGCGGTGATCGAGCTTGGTACGAGCTTGCCGGGTGAAGTCGCGATTCTACGCGACATCGCCGAGCCGAACATC
The DNA here is from genome assembly GCA_035248505.1 of Gemmatimonadaceae bacterium. GTDB lineage: Bacteria > Gemmatimonadota > Gemmatimonadetes > Gemmatimonadales > Gemmatimonadaceae > UBA4720. Next base: position 20,504 of record DATFHK010000010.1, read on the forward strand.
GCGCTCGTCACGTCGATCGCCGAGGAGCATCTCGAAGGTCTTGGCGACCTCGCCGGGGTGTTACGCGAGGAAGCAGCGGTTTACGAAGGCATCGACGTCGGAATCGCGCCGTCCGCGCAGCCCGAGATCGCGGAAGCGGCACGCGGAAAAGCAAAACGCGTGATCGTTGCCGGCCTCGAGAAAAGCGCCGACATTGCCCCCGACCGCTGGGAAATTGGCGGGGATGGGCTCGGAGTCATTGAGATCCACGGCGTGTCCGTCAAACCGCCAGTGCGCGGCATGCACAATCTGCGCAACGCCATGCTCGCGCTCGCCGTTGCACGCGAGAGCGGCGTTACGTACGAGGCGGCGGCCGAAGGCATCGCGAAGATGCCGCAGCCAAAAATGCGGACGGCGTGGGAACAGGTGGGCAGCGTCACGCTGATCAACGATGCGTACAATGCGAACCCCGGTTCGACGCGCGCCGCAATCGAGCTGCTGAAAGCGACTGGTTCCGGACGGCAGAGGGTAATCGTCCTTGGTACGATGCGCGAGCTGGGAGCGGCGTCGCAGCAATGTCACGCTGACATCGCCGAGCTTGCTCTCGCATCAGGGGCCGACATCGTGGCGGGGATCGGCGAGTTCGCACCGGCGCTGGAAACGCGCGATGGTGGTGATCGCGTCATTACTGCTTCCGATGTCGACGAGTTGTGGCCGCGTCTCAAGGACAGGCTGCAGCGAAATGCAATTGTGTTGCTTAAGGCATCAAGAGGTGTGCAGCTCGAGCGCATCGTACCACACTTAACCACCTGGGCCACGGCATAGTGCTCAACTATCTGCTCGTTCCATTCGTAGGAGTTCCCCACTTCGGGTTTCTGCGACTGTTCCAGTGGATAACTTTTCGCGCTGCCGGCGCGGCGGTGACGGCGCTCCTCATCACATGGCTGATTGGACCGGGCATCATGCGCCGTCTGCGTCGGATGAGACTGCACCAGGTAATCCGCGAGGGCACCCCCGACGCGCATCAGCAGAAGGGCAGAACGCCGACGATGGGCGGTCTCATCATTCTCGGCGCTACGCTGATCAGCACGCTCCTCTGGGCGCGACTCGACAATCGCTACGTGTTGATCGCGATGATCTGCATGGCGTGGATGGGCGCGATCGGCTTCTGGGACGATTTTCTCAAGCTGAAACAGAAACTCGCCGGAAAGAAGAACACCGGCCTCGTCGAAGGCTATAAGCTCGCCGGACAAGTCACCCTCGGATTCGCGGTCGGATACTATCTGTGGAAGCATCCGCTGTCGTCGCTGCCAGGCGCGTCAACCACCCTGCCGTTCTACAAGTACATCCTGATCGTGCCGCTGACTGCCGGACTCGGCTGGCTCTACGTGTTGTTCGTAACGTTCGTCATGACGGGCGCCAGCAACGCCGTCAACATCACTGATGGCCTGGACGGACTCGCCGCGGGGTTAACAGCCATTGCTGCGCTCACGTTCGCTTTCTACGCCTACGTCGTCGGCCGGGTGGACGCGAGTCAATACCTGCACGTGTATTTCCTGCGGGGTTCGGGAGAGCTGACAGTGTTTTGCGCCGCGCTGATGGGCGCCTGCATCGGATTTCTCTGGTACAACACTCATCCCGCCGAAGTCTTCATGGGTGATACCGGATCCCTCGCCCTTGGCGGAGCGCTCGCCGCGGTCTCGATTCTCCTCAAGTCGGAATTTCTGCTGCTGCTGGTCGGCGCGGTTTTTGTCGCCGAAATGTTCTCGGTGATTTTGCAACGCTACGTCTTCAAGTATCGAAAAGCACGATATGGACTGGAGTACGCGCGGGAGCATCGGGTGTTCAAGCGAGCGCCCCTGCACCATCACTTCGAGGTGAAAGGCTGGGATGAGGCGCAGGTTGTGGTGCGCTTCTGGATTCTAGGCGTCCTGTCCGCTTTCATTGCCCTGAGCACGCTCAAGTTGAGATGACACCGCGCGAGCTCGCGCCGCGCGAGAGCGAGATCGCCGTCATCGGTCTCGCTCGCAGCGGACGCGCTGTTGCTACTCTCCTCAAAAAGCACGGTTACAACGTCTACGCGTCGGATATCGCATCGTCGCCGGACACCGGGCTCGCCGCCGAACACCTGCGCGCGCTGGGGGTTGGCATCGATATCGGCGTCCACGACGTCGAGCGCATCGGACGTGCGTCACTCGTCGTTACCAGCCCCGGCGTGCCGCCGACGGCCAAACCGCTGGCGCTGGCGAGAGAGAAGGGAATTCCGATCGCGAGCGAGGTCGAGATCGCGCTCAACTTCCTCGATTCTCCATGCCTGATTGCGACCACCGGGACGAACGGCAAAACGACCACCACTGCGCTGATCGCGCATCTGCTGCGCGGACTCGATCGCGATGCCGTCGAGGCCGGCAACATCGGCACTCCGCTCTCGGAAATCGCGCTGAGGGAGCAACAACCAAAGTGGATCTCGCTCGAAGTATCGTCGTTTCAGCTTCACGACACACCCAGCCTCAAGCCGCTGGTTGGCGTGCTGACGAATCTCAGCCCCGATCATCTCGATCGTTACGGCAGTGTGGACGAGTACTACGCCGACAAGGCGCGGCTCTTCGCCAACGCCGACGGTGAATCAGCCTGGGTCGTGAACGCGGACGACAAAGCGGTGATGCAAATGGTGACTGATGTCGGCGGACATAAGTACACGTTCTCACTTCAAAATGAAGCTGATGCTTTTTTCGACGAGCGCACCAACGAGCTCGTGCTGCTTGGCGTACCCCTGCTGTCGAGACGCGATCTGCCGTTACTCGGCGCGCACAACGTCGCCAATGCATTGGCGGCGTCGCTCGCAGTTGCTGCCGCGGATCGCGAGCATCAAACGCAGAAGTCGCGGAAAGGAATCGCAAAGGCGCTCGAAACTTTCAGGTCGCTGCCGCACCGGCTCGAGCTCGTC
>DATFHK010000011.1:0-8261 GCA_035248505.1 Gemmatimonadaceae bacterium
TTGCGCGATTAGTTGACGAGCACCGCCCGGTATCTGACCTCGTTCTTCCGGAGACGTTCAAGCGCGGTGTTCACATCTCCCATCGCATGACGCTCGATGAACGGTTTGACGCCTTTCTTGGCGGCCGTCGCAAGCATCGACTTGATTCCGCGCACGCTGCCGGTGTTGCTGCCGACGATCTTCTTGTGAGTGGCAAGCAGTGGGAACGCCTGGAATTGCACGGCATTCGGCGGGATGCCGACAACGCACAGCGTGCCGCGCGGCTTCAGAAGACCAATCAGCGTGTCCCACGGCAGATCGCTAGGCGTCGTCGTCACGATAAAGTCGAGTGATCCCGCTCGAGCATTCATCGCCTCGCTGTCGGACAGCACGGCAAAATCGGATGCGCCCATCTCGCGGGCTTCGCTCTCCTTTGACGGCGACGTCGAGAAGGCAGTGACTCTGCAACCGCGCGCACGCGCGAACTGCAGGCCCATGTGGCCGAGTCCGCCGATGCTAACGATTCCCACGCGCGCGCCGTCCTTGACATCGTGATCCTCGAGTGGCGTGAACATCGTCGCGCCGCCGCACATCAGCGGTCCCGCCTCTTCCGATTTGATTTCTTTCGGAATCTCGAATGTCAGGCGGTGATCGGCGCGCAACCGGTCGGCAAAACCACCGGGCTGTGCGACACACGTCGGCCGCCAGGCGGCGCACGTGTTCTCGTGACCCTCGAGGCACGATTCGCAACTCCCGCAGCTGCCGGCGAGCCAACCAATCCCGACGCGGTCTCCGCGCTTGAACGACTTCACCGCCGAACCGACGGCTACCACCTCTCCGACTGCCTCATGTCCGGGCGTCAGCGGAAAGGAGCTGAAGCCCCAGTCGTTGTCGATCAGATGGAGGTCGGTGTGACAGATCCCGCAATGGCTGACGGCGATCTCGACGTCGTTGGGGGCGACCGCGCCGAGCTCGAAGGTGTGCGGCTTGAGTGGCTCGCGAGGACCGAAGGCAGCGTAGCTGTGGACGGGCATATAGCCTCCTGAGGGCAGGAAGAAAAACATGGGGACGCCGGGCGCGGACGGCCAGCTCGATCTCCCCATGGGCGATGTCAGTGTATTGACAGTATGTCAATACACTGACACATTCTCCACATCACCCGTCGGAGAATGCAATGAGAAATGGAGTTGCCGCAGTCGTTGTTGCTGGGGCTGTCGCGATCAGTGCCATCCAGGTCTCGCAAGCCCAAACGATCGAAGGCACGTGGCTCGGAACTGCGGCGCTCAAACCCGACTCAGGACTCCCCGTGAGTCTGCGCCTCAAGATCGATCGGTCCGGAGATTCCTTGCGCGTAAAGCTGTCGCTGCCCGAATCACATCTGGTCGATCTGGAATTGCCCAGCCCCTACAGCGACAGCTCTCACGCGAGCTTCGACGGCGGACACCTGCGCGCAGAATTCACTCCCGATATCGGTCTCGGTATCATCGGCAGAATCGTTCCGAGACAGGATGAGCGTATCGTCTTCGACGGTGACCTCGTGGGCGATGAGCTGCGCGGCACGCTTCGCATCACCAGCTACAGCTCGCCAATCACATTGCGTCGAGGCTCCGTCGAAAATCCGCGGGAGCCAGACATCCATTTTGCGAGCGCGCTGGATTCGATGCCGTTGGGTGGAAAGCTGGTTCTTCCTGCCGGCAAAGGACCGTTCCCCGCGGCGGTCTTCGTGACCGGCTCCGACCCCGACACTCGCGAAGCATGGCAGCTCGAGGCGAGAGCCCTTGCCGCCGCTGGCGTCGCATCACTGCTTTACGACAAACGTGGCGTCGGCGAATCCGCCGGAGCAAATCACGATCTCGCGTCGTGGGACGATCTGGCGGGCGACGTCGCCGGCGCCGTCGCGTACCTGCGATCGCGTCCGGACATCATCGATGCCAGTCGAATCGGCCTCATCGGCCAGAGCCAGGGCACCTGGATCATCGCCAAAGTCGCCGCCGAAGATCCGCGCATCGCTTTCCTGGTAAGCATCTCCGGCAGTGGCATCAGTGCCGCCGAGCAAGAGACGTATCGCACCGGGGCGCTGATGAAAGCCGATGGGTTTTCCGACGCTGAGGTTGCTCGAGCGCGCGCGTTCCAGCGTCAGAAATTTCAGGTGGCGAAAACGGGGCTCGGCTGGGAGGCACTCGATTCGACGATGAAAAAGTTGCGCGCGGATTCGACCCGTTGGTTTCCCGGTTATGGAACGGGCGCTGCGACGAGATCTCTCGCTTCACTCAGGATGTACGGGGTTCTGCAATTCAACTACGAGCCGACGCGCGATCTGCGAAAGATCAAGGCACCCGTACTCGTCATCATGGGCGAGCGGGATCTCGTTTTCCCGCCGCAGCAGGTCATCGATCGTATGGGCGCTTCACTCCGCGCCGCGGGCAACACCAACTACTCGGCGCGCATCCTTCCCGGCGTCAGTCACGGGATGGGGACAATTCAGACAATAGGCGGGCGACCATTTCGGCGTGCGGTCAGCCCGCTGTTTCTAAATACGTTGGTATCCTGGGTCTCGAACATCGCTGGCGTGCGCGATCGGTGAGGGCAAGATTACCGTTTGCTATCATGACGCCTACGATATGGTAATCCTCCGCGTCAAAGCGCCGACACGAGCGTTAGCTGTTTTTCTGCTCGCCGTCGCAGTCGGATTGACATCGTCGCCGGCTCGGACGCAGGAAACGCTGCTCCGACCCGGCGCGACGGTTCGATTCGCCACCCGCACGTCAGATTCACTTCGTGTGGGCGTGCTCGCTCGCGCGACGCCCGATTCGCTTTTCCTCGACCGCTGCCTCTCCTGCGACAGACTTTCCTACAGTCGCATCGAAGTCAACCGGCTCGGCGTCTTGCATCCCGCGCACCGCGGCTCCCGTTTCGTCGCCGGCTTTGGTCTCGGCGGCCTTGCCGGACTCGGTCTCGGTGCGCTGGGCGCCATGAGCTGTCATGGAACCGCCGACAAATGCGAAGGAGGAGTTTACCTCATTCCCTTTGCTGCACTGCTCGGAGGATTGATCGGCGGGTTGGCCGGCTACCTGACCGCCTACTCCTGGGACCCCGTCGCCAACCCGTAACGGCGTCGCTTGCGAGGAGCTGCCGAAAGACAAGGCTCCAACGCGGTAGCACCGAGGGCTGCGAACCAACGTATCGCTGAACCCGCTATTGACAAATCTGCCTCAGTGCTGATTTTTCAACATCACGAACCACAGGCGCTGTCAGAATGAAGTCTCCATTGCCAATTGGTGCCGCTTTCCTGTTCGTGCCGCTCTGTGCGTCAGCGCCGATCGCGCAAGGACAAAATCCGCTCGCGGGCGAATGGCGAGGTTATTGGGTCAAGGCTGGCGATACGATGCCCGTCACAATGCATGTGCGGCAGGACGCGGCGACAAAGCAATACAGCGCGACATTCGACGCCGATCGTTTGCGCGTGAGCGGCATACCGTTCAATGAAGTGCAGGTAACCGGTTGCTGCGATGTGAAGATGACGCTGCGCGGTGATCGGACGACAACGATCTTCAACGGCGCCGTGCGCCGGGACTCTCTCAGCGGTGCTTTCCGCGAGGGGGAAGATGAGGGACGCTTTTCGTTTACTCGCGCGAAAGCCGCGCGTCCGGCATTCGAGGAGCGCGAAGTCACCTTCGCCAACGGCAGCGTCACTCTCGCCGGAACTCTGATCATGCCGTTCACGGGCAATGCACTGCCAGCGGTTGTCTTCCTGCACGGCTCCGGCGCGGAGGGTCGGTGGGCGTCCCGCTTTCTGGCGACGCAGCTCGCGAGCAAAGGCATCGCCGCACTGATCTTCGACAAGCGCGGAGTGGGCAAGTCCTCGGGCGACTGGCGACAAGCTACTCTCGACGACCTCGCCAGCGACGATGCCGCCGCAGTGGCCTCCCTGCTGCAGCAGCCACGAATCGATCGAACGCGCATCGGCATCCACGGACATAGTCAGGGTGGGACACTCGCGCCACTCGTCGCGGCGCACTCCGACCATGTCGCGTTCATCATCGGATCCGCCGCTGCGGGGGTGCCGACGGACTCCACTGAGATCTACAGCGTTCTGAACTCCGTCTATCCCAAGGCGTCAACAGCGGATGATTCGGCGGCGGCCCGGACATACGTCGGCGAGCTGGTCTCGGTTGCCTACCATGGAAGACCGCGGTCGCGACTCGACTCACTCGTCGCCACGTTGCGTGAGCGACCGTGGTTTTTCGCGCCGCCGGCCGCCGACAACTCCTATTGGTCTTTTTCCCGATCGTTCGCGCGCTACGATCCAATCCGGTGGTGGTCACAGGTGCACGTGCCCGTGCTGCTCCTCTATGGCGCGGAAGATCAGCGCGTACCCGCCGGCGAGAGCGCTTCTCGAATCGCGGGCGCCGTGTTGCGCAGCAATGCGAACGCAGATGTCACTGTGCGAATTCTGCCCGGTGCGGATCACACCTTCCGCCTGAAGCCGGGACCCAGCGGCTGGCCGCGGACGGCACCCGACTACATCCCAACGCTACTCGACTGGTTCGCCTCGCATCGCTGATTGGCAACTCCAAAACGCAGACCGGTTCCATCCGGACAGCGGCCGCGTCCGTTTGATTTCAACGCGTCTGCACGCGGCTGTACGGCGCCAGCACTGCCGTCGCGGTATCGTGCACCGGCGTCGGCACACCGGTCTGTCTGCCGAATCTCGACACCGCTCCACTCAACACGTCCAGCTCGGTCGGGCCGCCACGCTCGACGTCGAGAACGAAGCTCGGTTTGAGGGTCGCCGGCAGCGCCGCGATTCGCGCCAGCGCGTCCTCTTCCTGCGTCGACGGAATTGGAACCCGCATCGCGCGCGCGACCGCTGCTATTTCGCGCACCGCGCGGTCGATCAACAATCGACCGAGCTCAGTGTCGCGGATCGGGCCGAGCTCGCTGCGCGCCATCCCGCACGCAGCTGCGCACGCGCAAAGCATGTTGAATTTCATCCACAACTCGAGGACGATCTCGCGCGTCGCCACCGCCTCGTCACCGGCCGACCGCATCGCCTCCGCAATCGACTCGGCGCGTGCCGAGATCGATCCGTCCAGCTCGCCGACGGCGAAACGCTCCCTGTTACTCAGTCGCTCGATGACGCCGGGCGCGATCTTGTGCGCGTTCATGATCGTCGTTCCGCCGAGTATCTGATCGCGCGGCACTCCCAGCGTCTCGAGATGCTCGGCGGCGGTGACACCGTTGAGAGCCGGAACGATCGCCGTGCCATTCCTGGCGAGCATCACGAGCACGTCGGCGAGCTCGGCGACCGAATAACTCTTGACTGCCAACATCGCCCACTCCGCGCCGCGCAGATCCTGAGGGCGATCGGTCGCCTTGACGGGGACGGAGAAAGTCTTGTCGTGATCCTTGATCACCATCCCATTCTTGCGAATGGCGTCGAGGTGGGCGCCCCGCGCGAGCAGAGTCACGTCGTGACCGGCTTCCGTCAACTTCGCGCCGTAATATCCGCCGACTCCGCCGGCACCGATGATCGCGATTCGCATTCGATAAAGCTTACGCCTTTCTCAATCTGAAGGCGACGCCGTCCCATAACTCAAACGGGCGACCGCCGATTTCCACGACCTCGAGGCCGTTCTCCGCAGCTAGCGCCTGCACTTCGCGCGAATCCGCGTCGTCATCCTCCGAGTAGGAGTAGTTGAGGATCACCAGCTGTCCGCCTGGCCTGAGCGCGCGCGTCGACTCAGCGACAAATCGTTGAACCAGCGCCAAACCAGATTGGCGAAGATAGGGGAAACTGTCGACGGCAATGATTAGATCGAAGTCATCGGCTGCGAGGGCGCCGAGCCCGTAACCGTCGCCCTTTGTCACCGTAACATTGTCATAGCCCGCACACCGGCGTTGCGCGGCTTTCACCATCTCAGCCGAGACATCAATACCGACGATGTGCCGAACTTGAGGAGCCAGCGCGACGAGTAGTCGGCCGATGCCGCAGCCAATGTCGAGGACGTCGCTTTCGCTGGTGATGACGCCCCACGCGCGCAGCTGCGACACGATCTCCGCTGTCGCCTCCTCGAGCAGTTCGGGACTTCCCAGCGAGTAGAGAGCGACGCTCGCTTCTTCCGATTGCTGCACGGACCAATCGAACAATCGCTCACAGAACGCGACACCTTCTTCGACGCTGCGCGCGGGCTTCGCCGAGTCCATGTCGGAGCGCAGCATGGCGGCGATGCGCTCGCAACCATCGATATTGCGCGTCATGAGCTCCTCGAGCTCGCGCGCACGTAGTTGATGATCCGTGCCCTCGGAAACGCTACCGGAGAAATCAGCCAAGGTACGGCGCACCACATCGGCGTCCTCGGTTTCGATCAGGAGCTGCATCAGCGCCACCGGCGCGGAGAGCTTCCCGTCGAGATAGCGCGCGAGAATGTCGGCGGCGGCTCGATCTTCCGTGTTGACGGAGGGCGTGGCGCTCACCGCAGCAGTCCCAGTCGTTGCATCTCGATCATGTCGTGGTCGATCAATCGCACGCCGATGTCGTTTCTGTAGCGTGTGTTTGGAATCACGACTTTGCGCACGCGATCATAGGCAACACGTCGCGCCGACTCGACCGAGTCGGCGACGCCCGTCACTACCATTATATAGCCGATCATTCCGGCAGTAACGAGCTGGCCGTCGTGGGAGTCTACCTCGCCGTAATGCAGCGAGCGGAGATCTTCCGCGTTGAGATCGTCGGCGAAGCAGATCGGATTGCCTTTGCCGAGCGTGGCGTAGCCGTGGCGATAGGGAAAGGGCGGCACCGTCATCACGACTCCCACCGAATAGCCATCGTGTGTGGGGAATTCATCCGCGCTCCGTGAGATGAGACCGCGAAAGATTTGGTCCCAACCGCAGCGGTGCAGGGAATCGAGAATCGGGAAGCCTGGATAACCAAATCGACAAGTGAACTCCAGCGGCCAGATCCCATCGTCGTTCACGATGGTGTTGAGATTGATATAGCCGCAATATCCCGACTCTCTGAGCAGCGGCGCCGCGCGCGCGAGACTCTGCTCGAACATCCGTTCGGCGCCGCGATACGTGACTACGGTTCCCATCTCGCCGGTGAGCTCGCCAATGTCGCCGGGAAAGAAGCGCTTGTGCTCCCAGTCGAGATTGGCGGGCGACAGAAATTTCTCGCCGTCAAAAAACGCACCGACGCCGACCTCGACGCCCGAAAGATGTTCCATCAGCACGAACGACGGTCGTTCATCACTCGGCAACGTGCGCGACGTCGCGCGGAGCATCGCGATCATGTCGTCGCCGGTGTTCATCGCGCCGACGTACGACCGCGTCGACGACCATTCGCTGCCATTGAGCTTGAACACGTAGCGACCGCGCTCTCTGCGCACGAACTCGATTGCGTCGTCGAAGCTGGTAAACTCGTGTGACTGTGCCGTAGGCAACCCCAGGTCGCGCAGGACGGATTGGCCGAAGCCGCGATCGTTTTCCAGCCGATCACCGAGTCCACTCCCGCCAATGACGTTGAATCCATCCTCGCGCAATTCGTCCTGCGTCTCGCCGAGGGAGGATGTCTCGAAGAGCACGACGCCGTCGGATCCCGCATCGCGAACCCAGTCGAGCTCGCTTCGCCAGTCGTCGGTGAAGTTGAGCATGTTGCGCATGATATCGTGCGCTTCGTGATCGTCCGCATAAACGCGCACTTCGTGTCCAGCTGCCTGGAGGCGGAGATACATGTCGCCGAGGTCGACGGTGTCGCCGACGCCGAGAAATTTCACGGCGCGCTCATCGTTGCGCGTGCGGGAATGCCGTGCAGCATCACGCGCAGCTGGAGCTCATCCCAGCGGTTGAGGACATAGCGATGGAGCCAGGGCGCGTCGAGCTCGGATGCGAGCGCGGGGATTCCAAGATCGGCGAAATGGTCACACAAACGGGTGAGGAGGGAAGCGGAAAGCGGAAAGGGGGGAGCGGGAAGTGGGAAGCGCGAAGCGGGACTCGACGTTGCTGGTTTCCCGGCCCACGCCCCGTGTCTCGCATCCCGCCTGGCGAACGAGGCGGAGAACAGTAAATACACAAATCTCGCCGCCCCATCGGATGCGATCACGCGCAGCGTGTCGGGTCGGTCGTTGATGTAGCAATCGCTCAAACTGCGAAGGTAATCGTGCACCGAGCCGGAGTATTCGCCGTCAGCGATTGCCGTGACGTACAGATCGATGACGTCGTAGCCGGCGTCGTGAGCGGCGGTGACGATGCCCACCGGATCTGAAAGGCTGCACCACGAAAGA
>DATFHK010000012.1:0-107438 GCA_035248505.1 Gemmatimonadaceae bacterium
AGAACAGGATCGTATTCATCCATGCCGAGCGTTGGCATCAGCACGTCCGGTTTCATCTTGCGCGCATTCTTGATCCAGAGCGCGAGATAAGCGGCAGTATTCGGGTAGCGACCGGCAGCGATGGTGCTGCGCGAACCGATATGCGTCAGGTTCGGGCCCGTAACACCAACTGCCATCGGATTCCCAGCGATCGAGTGACAACCGATGCAAGCCGCACCGGAGAAAACCTGCTTGCCGCGTGCTGCATTGCCGGTGAGACCAGCTGTAAAGTGCAGATCCGGCGGCGGCGGCGCGTGCGGCACGGCGTACGACGGAATTTTCTCGTGCGGGAAGTAGTACCCGGCCGGAATTGCCGCGCCGGTCGTCGATACGTTTTGCGCGACACCACCGACTGAAGTTTGGGCACCGGGATTTGCTTCCGGATTCTGTGGACGCGGGACGGCCGGCTGCGTGCCGCCGACGCTCTGCGTGCCCGAGCTTTGTTGCGCAACGCGCTGAGCCGCGACTTGTGCGGCCGCAGTCGGCGCATTCGCACCGCCCGGCGTCGGAACCGGCGTAGGTTGCTGCGCCGAGGTATTCGCACCGCCCGAGGGTGCTGTCGGTGCAACCGCTCCGAACCGCGCCGGCATCTTCTGTCCAGCGACCCACGAATCGAACTGCGCCTGGGTGACGGTGAATACCCTGAAGCGCATGTTGGCGTGCGACGAACCGCAGTACTCGACACAGAAGCCGTTCCACACATCGCCGGCTACTGCGGTGTCAGGTGTATACCAGATGTAGTTGGTGCGATTGGTGACGACGTCACGCTTGCCACCCAGCTCCGGCGTCCAGAACGAGTGAATGACGTCCGCCGATCGCAGCCGGAAGTTGACGGTGCGTCCGACGGGCAGGTAAATCTCGTTCGCCGTGATGACGCCGTAGTCCGGGTAGCGGAATTCCCACCACCATTGATGCCCGGTGACGTCGATGTTGAGTGAGCCGGGTGCCGCCTGCGCCTGCGTAATGAAAATCGTTTTCACCGTCGGCACGGCGATGAAAACGAGGATCAGGGCCGGAATCAGCGTCCAGGCAATTTCCAGTTTGGTGTTGCCGTGTGTTTGTGGCGGTGTCGGCTGATTTTCGCGGCGGCGATAGCGGATGACGACGTAAAGGAGTGCCGCTTCGACCAGCACGAAGACAATGGTGCCAAGGAGGAGGAGGCGGTCCCACAGAAAATCGATCTCGCGCCCGAGATCGGAGTGTGGAGTGAGGGTACTGTTGGGATGAGCCTCGTTACAGGAGGCAGCCGCGAAAGCGATCGCGACGACCAGCGCGAATGACGCAAGCCGCCTCAGACGGTCAAAAGCTTTCATGGGGGACAAACTAAGGCGGGAAGGGCTACGCGGGAAGCGGGAAGACGTAAGCGACGACATCATGAGAGAGAAAAGTCGCGTGCAACTTGCGAGCGCGATTTCTCTTTCCTACCGAACCGCTATTCGCTTCCCGCTTCTCGCTTCCCTCTTCCCTCTTCTCTCTCCCCGCCGAGCATCGTCTCCGGATTCATCAACCGGTCAAGCTGTTCGCGGGTCATCAGGCCACGCTCGCAAACCACATCGTAAACATCGCGGCCCGTCTCCAGCGCTTCCTTTGCGATGTCGGTAGTTGTCTCGTAGCCCAGCGTCGGCACCAGCACTGTAATAACTCCCACTGAATCCTCGACGAACTTTTGCATCCGCTCCTTGTTCGCGGTGATGCCTTCGACGCAGCGATCCTGGAGAATCTTGCAGGCGCGCTGCATGTAGGTCATTCCACTGAGTAGCCGGAATGCGATGATCGGCTCGAACACATTCAGCTGCAGCTGGCCGGCCTCCGCTGCCATCGTCACGGTAACGTCGCCGCCGATGACATCGAAGCAGACCTGATTAACGACTTCTGGAATCACCGGATTCACTTTGCCCGGCATGATCGACGAGCCCGGCTGCATCGGCGGCAGATTGATCTCTCCCAGTCCAGCACGCGGGCCGGAGCTGAGTAACCGCAGATCGTTGCAGATCTTGGAGAGCTTCACCGCGCACCGCTTGAGCACGCCGGAGAGTTGAACGAACGCGCCGGTGTCTGCCGTCGCCTCGACAAGATCCGGCGCGGTGATCAAAGGCAACCCGGTCAGATGCTCGAGATGTCTCCTCACGTTCTCGGCGTAGCCGGGCGGGGCGTTGATGCCGGTGCCGATGGCAGTCGCGCCCATGTTGATCTCGCGGATCAACGCCTGGGCTTCGCCGAGCCGATCGACGTCTTCCAGCATCGTATGGGCGAATGCGTTGAACTCCTGGCCGAGCGTCATCGGCACCGCATCCTGCAGCTGGGTGCGGCCCATCTTGATGAGCGAGCTGAACTCTTCGCCCTTGTGCAGGAACGCGGCTGCGAGCGCAATCATCGCCAGCTGCAGATCCGAGATGCTGGTATGAAGCGCAAGCTTCACGGCGGTCGGATAAACGTCGTTCGTCGACTGACTGAGATTGAGATGGTTGTTCGGATGCACGAACTCGTATTGGCCGCGCTGCTTGCCGAGAATCTCGAGCGTGCGATTCGCCATCACTTCGTTCACGTTCATGTTGCTCGAAGTGCCGGCGCCCCCCTGGATCATGTCGACGCGGAAATGATCGTGATGCAATCCTTCGCGAATTTCAGCCGCTGCATGGCAGATCGCGTCGACGATGTCACGATCGAGCAATCCCATCTCGAGGTTGGCGAGCGCTGCTGCTTCCTTGACTGTGGCGAGCGCCGCGATGAGAGTGGGGAACTCGCGCAGCTCGATGCCGGTGATGGCGAAGTTTTCGATCGCGCGCAGAGTCTGGATTCCGTACAGCGCGTCGGCGGGCACATCGCGTTCGCCCAGCAGATCATGCTCGCGGCGAGTCGGTCCCTTGAGATCGATGCGCGGAGCCTCTGCCGCCTCCAACCGCAGCTTTCTCAGACGGGAAGGGCGCGAAGACTTCATGCGTAGCGGGAAGCTATATAAGCGCCATACCTTATTGAAGTCATTCGTCAGCCTCTTCGCTGCTCGTCTCCGTCGGCTATTCAGTCACAGGCATCATCCGCGCCGAAGGCTCGTGTAGATAGGTTGACGATTGCGTTGCGTGGGGGATACGAGCGTTGGCGCTCGCGATTGCAGGGATGGCGGGACTTTACGACAGAGAACTACCCTGCTCTTAGCAGCTGGATGCCTTCTGCTGATCGCTGGCAGCAGGGTAGTTGGCAGTCGTCCCATTTCTGGAGGATGGCGCGTTGTCGATTTCACGACGGCACTTCATTGGGTTAACCGCGGCGAGCGCAGCCGGTCTCAGTCTCGATCGCCGGGCACACGCCGAGACCATTGAAAGCGAATTCAGCCGCGAGGTGGCAGCGCCACCGATAGTCGTCTCCTCTGCCAACGGCATTCGCGGCGTCGCAAAAGCTTACGACATGATCACTCGCCAGAATGCGGACACCCTCGACGCCATCATCGCGGGTGTGAACATCCAGGAGCTCGATCCCGAAGATCAATCCGTCGGACTCGGCGGACTGCCGAACGAAGATGGGGTGGTGCAGCTGGATGCGTCGTGCATGCACGGTCCGACCCGACGCGCAGGCGCGGTGGGCGCGCTCGAGGACATCGCGACCGCATCCAACGTAGCGAAAGCGGTGATGGACTATACCGACCATGTCATGCTCGTCGGCGCTGGAGCGAAAAAATTCGCGCTGCAAATGGGATTCAAGGAGCAGAATCTGCTCACCGAGAAATCGAGACAGGATTGGCTGCAGTGGAAGCGGTGCCTGAATCCGGACGACAACTGGCTGGATGCGCGGGAAGAGGGAAGTGGCAAGGGGGAAGCGCAGGGGAAAAGCGAACCGAAACCTGCTTTGGCACGCACGCTTCCCGCTTCCCGCTTCCCTCTTCCCGCGATCTCCTACGATCACCCGCTGCACGTGAAATTCACGACCGGCACCATCAACATGAATGCGGTCAATGCGCGGGGAGATATTTCCTCGGTCACCACCACCAGCGGACGCTCGTGGAAGATTCCGGGTCGAGTCGGCGACTCGCCGATCATTGGCGCCGGCCAGTATTGCGACAACACCGTTGGTGCGGCGGGATCGACCGGACGAGGCGAGGCGAACATCAAAGTCTGCGGCGCGTTTCTCATCGTCGAGTTCATGCGGCAGGGTTTGTCGCCGGAGCAGGCGTGCCTGCGCTGCATCGACCGCGTCATCGCCATGACTGAGA
The DNA here is from genome assembly GCA_035248505.1 of Gemmatimonadaceae bacterium. GTDB lineage: Bacteria > Gemmatimonadota > Gemmatimonadetes > Gemmatimonadales > Gemmatimonadaceae > UBA4720. Next base: position 4,244 of record DATFHK010000012.1, read on the forward strand.
CGCGCCTGCTCGATAACGGTCGCCCGCTTTTCGATCTCGAGTTTTACGCTCTGGCGAAAGACGGACGCTTTGGCGGAGCGTCGGCCTACGAGGGAGCGAAGATGGCGGTCGCCGATGCGAGCGGTGCGCGCCTAATGCCTATCGCTTTCAAGTTTTCGCGAGCCCAGCGCCCGCAGATGCCGGAGATCAGCTGTCGCCGAGCTTGAAGATTCCGACCAGCTCCGACAAGCGCTCGGCGACGTCCGTGAGTGCGTGAGCGGTCGAAGCGAGCTCTGACATCGCCTTGCTCTGTTCCTCGTCGCTGGTAGCGACCTGGTTCATGTTACGCGAGAAGGCGCCGGAGCCGTTTGATAACGAGGCCAGCTGCTGTGTAATCGCGCTGATAAGCTGATTTGATTCGCGGACTCCCTTATCGACGCGTCCGCTCAAATCCTCGCCCTCGACGGCACCCTCTTCGACCTTCGCCAGTGACTGACGCGCTGCTCTCGTCGCGCCGAGGACCTGCTCGACGGTCGCGACCGTGCGCGCAGACGATTCGCGTGACTGACTGACGCTGTCGAGCATCTGCTGCACCAGCGAGCTGGTGCGCTGAGCTGCCTCTGCGGAGCTCGTGGCGAGGCGGCGCACCTCGCTGGCGACGACGGCAAAACCGTGACCGTGCTCACCAGCGCGTGCTGCTTCCATCGCTGCGTTGAGCGCCAGCAACTTTGACTGCTTGGCGATCTTCTGAACGAGCACGAGGAAGGTGCCGATCTCGTTGACCGCCACCGACATCGCGTCGATTCCTTCGGCACTGTCCAGTGCATCTGACGCCAGTGATTGCAGCGATGTCGCGGTGCGCTCGAGCCGAACGCGATTTTCCTTGGCCAGTTGGCGCAGCGCCTTGTCGCGACGCAGCCCTTCCTGGGCTGCCTCGCGCAGATTCCCGGAAATCTCGGTGAGCCTGGTGGCCTCGTTCATCAGCTCGCGGATCGCGCGCTCGCGGGCGACGGAGTCGTGCGCGAGGCTGTTGGTCATGTTAGCCATCTCGCGGCCTTTCGCCGACGCGCTTACCGATGCTCTCGAGATCTGGGCGGCGAGACTAACGTTCTCGTCGGCCGAGCTCTTCATGCGCGCGGCGACGCCACGCAGCTCGCTCAGCATCGCCATCGTCGACCGAGTCAATCGATCGACGGCTTTGTTGGACACCGCCGGATTGTAGATGCTCGACAGATCGCCTTTGGCGATCGCTTCGTGCGTGCGTGCGAGCTCGGCGGCCGGTCCGCTGACGTGTTTTCGGACGAAAATCATCGACGCCGTGACGGTGGCTGCGACAGCGACCGCGATCCAGAGTGCGGCGATGGTCAGAGCGGTGACGACTCCGTTCACCGCAAAGAGCTCCGAGGCGATGGAGGCGGGGATCAGCTTGTAAAGCTGCCAGCCAATCGCGCCGAGTCCCACCAGGAACACGATGCCAAAGCCGATGCCGATGCGGAGTGCGCGCCGCTGCATGGCGGTGAAGACCGGCTTGAGGAAACCGGACGACGATGTAACTCGGGAAGCGGCTGGGAGAGGCGTTGCGGTCATCTGAAATCGATTTTGTGCAGTCAGTCAGCCGCGTTCACAGATGAAACTGTGTCGCTTAGCCACTACTTTGGTACAAATGGACAACTCGGCAACACGTAACGACCCACTGGCTCCGCCCGTGACTTACAATCCACAGGCTATCGAGCAGAAATGGCAGCGCATTTGGCAGCAGCGTGGCACCAACCACACTGATCTGCAGCGCGCCCAGCGGCCGTTTTATGCACTCATGATGTTCCCCTATCCCTCGGCGGAGGGTCTCCACGTCGGGAATTTGTTCGCGTTCACGGGGAACGACATTTATGGACGATTCCAGCGGCTGCAGGGACACAATGTGTTCGAGCCGCTCGGCTATGACGCGTTCGGGATTCATTCGGAGAACTTTGCGCTCAAGGTCGGCAAGCATCCGATGGATCTGATCCCGCAAAACATTTCCAATTTTCAGCGCCAGCTGGAAAGTGCTGGGCTGATGGTCGACTGGCGTTACCGCCTGGAGACGACCGATCCCAACTACTACCGGTGGACGCAGTGGATTTTCCTGCAGCTGCTGAAAAAGGGCCTGGCTTATAAGAAGCAGGCGGCGGTCAACTGGTGTCCCAGCTGCAAAACCGTTTTGGCAAACGAGCAGGTTGTGTCGGGCGGGTTCTGCGAGCGCTGCGGAACTGCGGTCGAGCAGCGTCTGCTGGAGCAGTGGTTCTTCCGCATCAGCGACTACGCGCCGAGACTGCTGGAGAATCTGAATCACATCGATTGGTCCGAGACGACGAAGACCGCGCAGCGAAACTGGATCGGCCGGTCGGAAGGCGCAGAGATCGATTTCGAGACGAAGAAAGTGAACGGCGACGGGTGCGAGATTCGCGTTTTCACGACGCGGCCGGACACCATTTACGGCGCCACGTACATGGTGCTGGCGCCCGAGCATCCGTTGGTCGAATCGCTGACGACGCCGGCGCAGAAAAAGAAAATCGAGTCGTATCGCGAGCAGACGACCAAGCAGGATCTGGTCGCGCGCAAGACCAGCACCGACAAGACTGGCGCGTTCACCGGATCGTATGCGGTCAATCCGGCGACGGGAAATCAGATTCCGATCTGGATCTCCGACTACGTGCTGATGGAATACGGTACGGGCGCGATCATGGGCGTGCCCGGCCACGATCAGCGCGACTTCGACTTCGCGAAGAAGTTCGATCTGCCGATCGTGCGGGTCGTCTGTGGCGAGAGGGAAGATGCCAACACTCCGCTCGACAACGCCTTCGTCGAGTGTGAGGGCGGAACACTGGTCAACTCAGGCATCTTCGACGGATTTCGTGTCGAGCCCGCGAAAAAAGCGATCGTCGACTATCTGGCCAAGAACGATGCCGCGAAGCCGATCGTGAACTATCGCATTCACGACTGGTGCATCTCACGCCAGCGCTACTGGGGTCCGCCCATTCCCGTCATCTACTGCGATGAGTGCGGGACGGTGCCGGTCCCGGAAAAAGATCTGCCCGTGATGCTGCCGTTCATCGAGGATTTCAAGCCCGACGATTCAGGCGTCTCGCCGCTGGCGCGCCACGAGGAGTGGTACCGGGTCGCGTGCCCGAAATGCGGCAAGACAGGTCGTCGCGAGACCGATGTGTCGGACACTTTCCTCGACAGCGCCTGGTACTTCCTGCGCTATCCATCGGTCGGCAATGACGAAGTCCCGTTCGAGAAGAGTGTGACGAAGAAATGGCTGCCGGTGAACTCGTACATTGGCGGCAATGAACACGCGGTCCTGCATCTGCTGTACTCACGGTTCATCGCGATGGTGCTGCACGACATGGGCTACCTGCACTTCGAGGAGCCGTTCACGCGCTTCCGCGCGCACGGTCACATCATCCGCGAAGGCGCGAAGATGTCGAAGACGCAGGGCAACATCGTCAATCCCGATGAATACATCGAGGAATGGGGCGCGGATGCCTTCCGCACCTACTTGATGTTCCTGGGGCCGTACGAGCAAGGCGGTGATTTTCGCGATGCCAGCATCTCAGGAACGAGGAGATTCCTCGACCGCTTGTTCGCGTCGGTGCAGAGCATGACGTCGGACGGCGAGCCCGATCACGATGTGATGCGCAAGCTGCATCAAACGATTCGCAAGGTCTCCGAAGACATTCCGCGTCTCAGCTACAACACCGCGATCGCGGCGATGATGGAGTACGTCAACGTGCTGCGCCGCGGCGAGCGCACTCCGCATCGTGACGAGGTCGTGCCGCTGATCACGCTGGTGTCGCCGTTCGCGCCGCACATTGCCGAGGAGCTGTGGGAGCAGAACGGGGGCAAAGGCAGCATCTTCGACTCGGCGTGGCCCGCGTTCGACCCTGCGCTTGCCGCCGACGAGTTGATCGAGATGGTGGTGCAGGTGAACGGCAAGGTGCGCAGTCGGGTCATGGTCCCGCGCGACATCGGCGAGAAGGAAGCCGTGGTTGCCGCGCTGGAGGATCAGGCGGTGGCGAAGTTCGTCACCGGTGCGCCGAAGAAGGTCATCTTCGTGCCGGGGCGTCTGCTCAACGTCGTCGTCTAGTCGGGAATCTTGAACTTGCCCGCGACCTGGGCGAGGGTGAGCGCGGCGAGGGTGTAGCCGTCGCGAATCTCGCACCGGCAGATGCGCGTGCGCAGCTCGGGCGGAAAAATCTCGACGATTCGGCCGAACGCTTCCTTGTCTTCGGGATGATCGCGCGCGGGGCCGGGGGCGAGGTCTGCCCAGAACACGGGCAGTGTGCTGGCGAGAATTGCGGTGTCGCCACTCACTTCACCGATCTGCTCGATGTTCTGAACTTTGAAGCCGAGCTCTTCGTCGATCTCTTTCAGAGCCGCGGCTTCGGCCGACATGCCTGTCTCGCGCTGACCACGCGTCGTCTCGAGCTCCCAGCGTCTGGTCGCGTGTCTGAAGATTTCGCGGAGGAAAATATTTCCATCGCGTGAACACAGCGCGACGACGCCCGACGGTCCGTCGTTCATCGTGCAGCCGATGACGCGCATCGCAGTGCCAACTTCGCCGCTTGGATACTTCACAGCGTCGCGCACGAAGTAATGCTGCTTGTCCTCGAGCAGGATTCCGGTTTTGGCGCGGATGCGTGGCGCTTCGCGCTTATCGATGATTTCGATCTCGTCGTCCTGCGCACTGCCGACGATTCGTGCGGACTCAGGCAGGCTCTGGATGTAGCGCGGTGGCATCGCTCACTCGTACATGTTGTTGAGATCGGCGTTGGCAAGATCGACGAGAAAACCGCCAATTCGCTCGGTGACCGCCGTCACGAATTTCTCGCCTTTCTCGACGGTTGCTGCGTAAGGATTACCAGTGCCGGTGTCGTCGGTGACCTTTGTCCACTGGCGCGGCGCCCACGCCCAGCCGTCGCGCAAGCCGGGGATGCGAAACTTTCTGCCCTTGCCCGGGCCCGCTTCCTTCAGTGGCAGCGGCAGATTCGGCTCGAGCGCCATCATCAGACTGGTTTCCATTTCGCCGGCATGATCACCCGGCTCGTCGAAAATCTCGGTGGCCTTGATGCACGTCCACCAATTGATCGTGCAGACGAACAAATCGAATTTCGGCTGCAGCTCGCGGATCATCTGCTTGAAGTCGTTGCCGCCGTGGCCGTTGAGGATGACCATCTTTCTGATGCCCTGACCCGAGATCGCAGATGCAACGTCGCTGAGCACCGCGAACTGCGTGCTCGGATTCATGTTGATGGCGAGACGGAGATCGAGCTGGCCGGTGTTGACGCCAAACGGCACGGTCGGCAGCGTGACTACTTTTGCGCCTTTGTTCCAGGCGTAGCCCGCAGCGAGCTCAGATATGTGCCGCGTCTCGTAAACGTCGGTGCCGTACGGTAGATGAAAATTGTGGGGCTCGGTCGCGCCCCACGGGAGAATTGCAACTTCATATCGGGTGTCCTTGACCGTTTTCCAGTTGATCTCGGCGAGGACGTAAGGGCGGGCTGGCATGGCGTAGAAGAAAACACAATCGGGGATCGGGTGGCAAATGCCGCCACTTCGGTCACTCTAAAATCAAAGTCAGGATGCCTTCACCAGAAATGCTGACCGCAATCTTTAGATGAGCTTTCCCACCCAGCCACCGACGAAGTAGCCAACGACGGCGACCCCCATTCCGACCACGAACATGTCGAGGCCGGAGCGAAATGCGCTACGACCGGTGAACACTGATCTCGCGGCGCCGACGACGAAGTGCGACAGCATCGAGATCGCGAACGAAATCACGATCGCCGTCGCACCGGTCCAGACGAAGAACGGAAACACCGGGATCACGGCGCCAAACGCGGTCGCCAGCCCGGTCAACCAGCCCTCGCGCAGCGGTGACATCGCGTATTCCCCGATCTTGAGCTCTTCCTGTACCTGTTCCTTCAGCATCAATGCCGGGTCGGCCATGATCTGCGTCGCAAGATTGTGCGCAGAGTCGCGATCCATCCCCTTCGCCTCGTAGATCACCGCCAGCTCGTCGCGCTCGATCTCCGGCATCAGCTCGACTTCGGTTTTCTCCATCGAGATCTCGTAGTCGTAGACTTCTCGCTCGCTCTTGCTGGCGAGGTATCCGCTCGAGCCCATCGACAGCGCATCGGCGATCAATCCGGCAACGCCGGCAACGACAACTGCCTGATGTTGGTTGATCGTCGCTGCGCCGATCACGCCGGCGACCAAACCAAAGTTCGCCGTCAGCCCGTCGTTGAATCCGTACACGACGTTGCGCAAAAAACCGCCGGATTCCGTTTTGTGCCACGGCTCGGGGCCTTTGCCGGCGATTTCGCCGAGCGTCGTCGCGTGGTCGGCTGACTCGCGCGCCAGAAGCAACGCCTCCGAGCCACCAGGTGCACCGCGCGGAGTGCCGCGATGCATGTCGAGATACGCCTTTACCTCGCGGCCTTCCTCCTCGAGCAGCATCGGCAGCAGGAAATTCGGACCGAACATTCTGCCCATTCTCGCCAGCAGGCGGGCGCGACCACTCGGTTTGAATTGCCCAGGCGGGTGACCGTGCTTGCTGAGAAGCTCACCCCAGACTTTGACGTGTCTGTCTTCCACGCTCGCCAGTCGCGAATAGATGTCTTTTTTCTTTTGATCGGGCTCGGCTTCGGCGAGGATACGATAGAGGTAGGCGGCGTCCGCTTCGTCCTGCCAGTGATGCTCGAATGCGTGGAGATCGATCGGCCGGTCGGAGCGCGCTTCCGGCGCAGGGCGGGGCGGTTCGAGCATCGTCGACATGCTTCAATATCACCGCGCGCGACCGCTTTTGCACGTTTGGCAACCCTTGAGGTTGTGCCTTTGTCCTATTCGACAGAACCACAAACGGAGCAAAGGATGAAGTCGCTGTTGATTTTTTCCGCGCTGGCGCTTGGGAGCAGCATCGCGGGCGCACAGGCAAAAACAACCAGGCCCGATTCGACCTGTACCAAGTATTCCGATGGTCGGATCGAGTGTCGCGCATATCGATTTGGACCCGACAGTTTGATGCGACGATTCAGCTATCGCATGGACTCGGTCATGGCAAATCGTGCGGCTCTCGGGATCGAGGTACGCACGACGGGCAGCAAGCGCGACACGCTCGGCGTGTTCGTTGAAGCGGTGACGCCGAAAGGCCCCGCCGAGAACGCAGGAATCGTCGAAGGCGATCGCATCGCAGCCATCAACGGCGTCGATCTGCGGATTGCGGCGGCTGATGCCGACGATGACTTCGGGAGCGCCGTCGGTCCACGCAGACTGACGCGCGAAGTCCAGAAGATCACACCCGGCAGTCGCGTGACGCTGCGGATTTATTCCGGTGGGCGCTTCCGCGACGTACAGGTGACTGCGGCTAAAGCGAGCGATGTGATGCGGCTGAGAACCGCGAATATCAGGGCGCCGGGCGGCGCGTTCCAATACTATGGGCCGGGCAACATGATGGTGGGGCCGGAGCCGATGATGTTGCGGCAGGACATGATGCCGATGCTGCGCGACATCGAGCCGATGATTCGCGAGCGGCTGCGGAATTTGCCGGACAAGATTCGGCTGCGCACGATGCCAAAGGTGAGAACGCTGCGCTTTTTGCCGCGTACCTACCGAGTGGATCGTGGCGTCGAGGAACTACGGGCGGGCGAAGGTCCCGGATACATCACGTTCGACCGGCAGCCGGAAGAAATGATTTACGATTCCGATTTCGCTCCGGGTTTCGACTTCGAAGCGCCGGATCTGGATTTTGAGCCGCTCGACTTCGACTACGACGTCGAGACGGTTTCTGCGGATGCGATCAGGGCTCTCGCGGCGACAACAGCTCGGGACGCTCGAGCCGCACTAAAGCAGCTTTCTGAGGCTGGAATTGCTTAGATAGCTCGCTGACTCGGGTTTGCCAGCGGGAGTGCAACTCGTTGGCTGCTGATTGAACGCGCTGCTCGGCCGCGGTTGGCTCGGGCAGCGCGTTTTCCGTCGAGTTGGCCAGCGTTGCCGTGGGCGCCGCACTGGCGGTTGGGGCGGTCGTCGCGGGATTGGCCGGCGAATCCGGACACGAGAAGTGCGTTGGATGCTTCGGATCGACGACGGCATATCCGGTGCGCGGCAGAACCTCGCGCGCGATCAACACCAGACCGAGCACTGTGATGAGAAGCGCGACCATGTGCATTCGCGGCAGGCGCGCGCGCCAGGTGGTTACGCCGATCCAGACACCGCCGACTACGATGACCGCTTCGGCGCCGAGGAAGCCGAACAGACCGGGGCCACAGTCGTTGGCGTACGGCCAGAAAAGGAGTGCGACGCCAACTGCTGCAACGAGAATCAATCGAGCAACAACGCCGATCAGTGCGACACGCTGAGCGGCCCGCTCCTTGGCGCGCCGTTCTTCTTCGCTCTGAAATTTCTTGAATGCAGGCGAAGGCTCCGGCGGCAGGCCGTCGAATTCGCGCTCGATTTTCTTGAGTTGTACTGCCCAGTCGTCCTGAGGCACAGGCGCTCCCCGCGAAAACCCCTAATATCTTCCAGACTGCGGCGGGGCATTACGGGCAACCTCAGGCATGAGTTCCGACGATATAACGCGAGTCAGACTCGATAAATGGCTGTGGGCCGCGCGGTTTTTCAAAACGCGGGCACTCGCGGTGCAGGCAATCGAGACGGGCAAGGTCGAGGTGAACGGAGAGCGCGCGAAGCGGGCGAAGCAGTTGCAGGTCGGCGATGAACTGCGAGTTCGACTCGGCCCGTACCATCACGTGGTCAAAGTGCGCGCGATCTCCGAACATCGCGGGCCGGCTGCCGTCGCGGCGACGCTATTCGAAGAGACCGAAGAAAGCCGGAAGGCGCGCGAGACGATGCAAATGCAGCTGAAAATCGCGCAATCAGGACGAGAGTACGACTTTCGAGGCAGACCGACGAAGAAGGATCGTCGCGATATTGAAAGATTGAAGAGACGAGATGGCTATTGAACTGCGTACTGCGAACTAACTGATTCGTTGCGTGCTGCGGGCTAGTTGAGGACTGCGGACTAACTACGAGATGCGGGCTGTCCGGCATTTCTGGTGGTTCGCAGTAAGCCCTCAGCCCGCAGTAGGCTCGCAGCCCGCAGTTAGCCCGCAGCACGCAACGAATCAGTTAGTCCGCAGTACGCAGCCTAGCAGTTAGTCCTCAGCGTACAGTCGTCAGAATTCCATTTGCGCGCCGAGCTCAACCACCCGATTCGGCGGAATGCCAAAAAATTCAGTCGCCGGTCTCGAATTCCGTTGCATGAAAATGAAGAGCCGCTTGCGCCATCGCGCGAGCGGCTTCGTTCCGGTGGGGATCAGGTTCTCTCTGCCGAGGTAGTAGGTCGTTTCCGTCGGTTTGGCCACGATCCCGCGTTCAGTCGCAAGTGACAACACTTCCGGCACATTCGGCGTCTGCATGAAGCCGTATTTCGCTTTCACTCTGACGAAATTATGTGGGAACGTGGTGACCTCTATTCTCTCAGTCGCCGGCACTTCCGGAACAGGTGCCGAGACTACCGAGAGCAGCACCACATGCTCGTGTAGCACCTTGTTGTGTTTCAGGTGATGGAGCAGCACCAGCGGCGCATCCTTCGACTCCGACGTGAGAAAGACTGCCGTCCCCGGAACGCGAACGGGCTTAAAGCGCTTGTCAGGGTTCTGGTCGCCGAGGTCGTTGAGGAGCACGTCGAGCGGGATTGAAGCATCTCGCAGCAGTCCGCGAACGATCAGGCGTCCGCGTTGCCAGGTCGTCATGAGAATGAACAACGCCAGCGCCACCGTCAGCGGAACCCAGCCGCCGTCTTTGACTTTGAGAATGTTCGCGCCAAAGAACGCGAGATCGATGACGAAGAACGGACTGACCATTAGTATCGCGTGGGTCTTGCTCCAGCCCCACCAGGTGCGAGCGACGGTGTACATGAGCGCAGTCGTCATCAGGAAGGTGCCGGTTACGGCAATTCCATAGGCTGCGCCCAACGCATTCGACGACCGGAAACCGAGCACCACCAGTAAGCACCCGACCATCAGCGCCTTGTTGATCTCCGGGATGTAGATCTGTCCGGCTTCCTGTTTGGATGTGTGAATGATCGTGACGCGCGGGCTGTAGCCAAGCTGCACGCATTGCTGCGTTATTGAGAATGCGCCCGAGATCATCGCCTGCGAGGCAATGATCGCGGCCATCGTCGCCAGAACGATCAACGGGTAAAGCACGGCTCGCGGAGCCAGCAGATAAAACGGATTAGACGCTGCCGTTGGATCGTGCAGGATCAATCCGCCCTGCCCGAAATAGTTGAGGATGAGCGCGGGGAAAACGACGCTGAACCACGCAATGCGAATCGGTCGCTTGCCGAAGTGCCCCATGTCGGCGTAAAGGGCCTCGGCGCCAGTGACGGCCAGTACGACCGCGCCGAGTATCACGAATGAATGCGCGCCATGAAGCGCAAAGAAATCCAATGCATACCACGGATTCGCCGCATACAAAATTCGCGGCTCCTTTCCAATCTCGACGGCGCCGAGGACGCCAATCGCCAGAAACCACAACAGCGTGATTGGACCAAAGACGCGGCCGACCTTTGACGTCCCCCATTTCTGAAAGAAGAAGAGCGTGAAGATGATGAGAAGTGTCAATGGCACCGCGAGCTTCTCGAGGAATGGTTCGACAACGCCCAAACCTTCGGTTGCCCCGAGCACCGAGATCGCCGGAGTGATGATTCCGTCGCCATATAGCAGTGCGGCGCCAATCAAACCAAGCGCCGTAATGACGACTTTCGCGCGGCGGTCTGCGTCGCGATTCAGTCGCTGCGCAATCAATGCAACGAGCGCGAGGATTCCGCCCTCGCCGTGGTTGTCGGCACGCATCACGAAGACGATGTATTTGATGCTGACGACTGCGATGAGCGACCAAACGATCAGCGACAGGACGCCGTATACGTTGAGCTGTGTGGCAGCGAGCCCGTATTCGGGCTTGAAGCACTCCCGCAATGCGTAAAGCGGGCTGGTGCCGATGTCGCCGTAGACGACGCCGAGCGCGAGAAGTGTGAGTTTTGCGAGACGGCGGCCGCTCGGACGAGCTTCGAGGTTAGTGCTGATTTGCGCGACCTTTGGAGGTTGTTCATGCCACCGTACAGCTGGGGCTTTGACCTCGGAATTTCCGTAAGCGCGGTAGCCTTTGCAAGGTCGGTACCTGTCAAAACACGCTCTTAAAAAGGCACATCGCTTGCGTTTATACCGGCCAGGAAAGTACCTGACTCAACGGAGGATCAAGATGAAGGATCTCAACGAAAGAGGTCTCGAAAATCAAGTCAAAGGAACCGCCAAGGAAATGAAAGGCCAGATTCGCGGCGACCTCGGCGATGCCACTGACAACTCGAGCGAGCACATCAAGGGTCGTGCTGAAGAGCTGAAGGGCAAAGTCCAGAAGAACTTCGGCAAAGGTGAGCGCGACGTAGATCCCGACAACGTCTGAGTGCTGACTACCACAATCCAGAAACGAAAAGGCCGGCGCATTGCGCCGGCCTTGTTCGTTTCACAGTCGAGCGATCAGTAACGCTCGCTTCGTGGAGCGCCTGGTCGGCCGACGGTGTCGCTGCCGCGACGCTCGGCCAGCTCCTTCCGGGCGGCTGCACGCATTTGATCGAGCTTCGCTGCCTGCTCCGGATTCAACAATCGCTTGATCTGCTCGTGAGTGCTGTCGCTCACAACGCGTGACAGCTTGGCGAGCGAATCCAGCTGCGGCTGCACTGGCTTGTACAGGGTCACGATCTGACGGTGCTTCTGCTCGATCAGAGAATCGATCGACGCCTGCTGTTGCGGTGTCAGCTTCAGCTCCTCTGCCATTCGCTGGCGATACGCCCGCGGACCGCGCGCGTGATCGCGCTTCGCATCCATCACGCGGTCGGCAGTAAAGCCAAGCGCGCCACCGGCGACGAACGCGCCGAGCAGGAACATGAGGGCGTAACCTTTCGAACGGTCCATCGAAACCTCAGTGTGACAGGACGTAACGGAACGTCGCTTCCCGCTGCGACGACCCGTCGTGCGGAGCCTGCACTACCTGGACTGCGCCAGGCAGAGCCTCAACTGCAAGCGTGTCAGTAACTGCCTCGTAGCTCGCACGCAGATCCTCTTCTCTCTGCTTCGACCAAAGAACTCCGGCGGCAACGAACAACAACGCGGCAGCGGCGAGACCGGGTCCCGCCCAGCTGGCGAGATCCGACCACCAATTCACCGGGATCACCGCCTCGCCGTGCGTCTTCACGTATGCGAGAATGCGGGACTCCAGCGTGTTCCAATACTCACCGTCCGCGGGCGGAGCATAGATCTCGCGCAGCGCGTTGGTGATGTCGGCGTCACGGCCGTTGTCTTCGTGATCGAGTCGCAGATCGATCCGTTCGTCCATCTTCAGTCCCTCAGGTTTCCCAGCAGCACACGCAGTTTTTGCCGCGCATGGTGCAAATCCGAGCGCGCGGTGCCGCCCGGTATACCCAACATCTCACCAATTTCGGCGTGCGTAAATCCCTCGACATCATGCATCACGATTACGGCTCGCGCACGATCTGAAAGCTTGGCAAGCGCGGCTTGCAGCCGCTCCCGCAACTCGCTGCCCTCGGCCGGATCGTGGAACGGGCTCGGCATCGTATCCGAGAGTTCTTCCGCGTTTCTGACCTTTCGGCGACGAGCAAGATCGAGAGCTGCGTTGGCGACAATGCGGTTAAGCCATGCCCCGAATGCCTGCGACGGATCAAATCGATCCAGCGCCTGATGCGCGCGCAAGAATCCTTCCTGCACTGCATCCTCGGCATCTTCGTGCGTCAAAACAATGGAGCGCGCGACCGCGTACGCCCTTCGCTGATGCTGGCGAACCAATCCCGCAAACCCCCGATCGTCGCCTGCCTTGGCTAGGCGAACGAGCTCTCTCTCCTCATCAGAAATACGGATGGCGGGGTTGGACTGTTGGGCGGCCAGACGCGATTCTCCCGGATTCTGGTCGTAAGCTACCGGAGCCTGATCGCTGGCGTTGGGATCGATGCGAGCCAGATCGACTCCTAGTGCACCGGGCCCATCGCTCCGCGCGCGCGCCCGGTTCTGAACAGCAACAACAGGGGCAACGCACAAATCAGAACGAGACCACTGTAGAAATAAATCTTCGAGAACGCCAGCATGCTTGATTGGACAGTCACCTGCCGGTCAAGGATTGCCAGCGCCTGCTGCTGCGCGACCATCGGGTTGATCCCACGTGCGATGAGTCCGTGCGAGATCATCGAAATGCGGCCCAGCGTTTCAGGATCCGATGCGCCGACGTGCTCGACCAGTACCGCTTTCTCGGCGGCGACGAATCGCGCCAGCAGAGTCGCCATCACGGCGATGCCCAGCGAACCGCCCAGTTGACGCATCAAGTTGAACATACCGGTGCCCTGCGCCAGATCCTTCACTCTAAGGTCTGCCATCGTCGCGTTGGTCAGTGGAACGAAGATCAGTCCCAATCCAACGCCGCGCAGAATCAGCGGCCAGAACAAGTCGTACTGCCCGCTCGCGGAGGTGAGATGCGAAAGCTTGAGCATCGACCAGAAGAACAGGAATGCACCGGCGACGACGGTGTAACGCGCATCGAGTCGCATCGCGTTTCTGCCGACAACCGCCATCGTGATTGCCGACGCGATGGCGCCGGGCAGGATGATCTTGCCCGTCTGCCACGCCGTCATCTGCAACAGGCTTTGCAGAAACACGGGCAGTATGAACACGGATCCGTAAAGCGCAAATCCAAGCAACAGACCCATGCTCACGCCGGCGGTGAGTTGCCGGCTTTTCAGGATCCGGAAATTGATGATTGGCTCGTCGGTTGTGAGCTCGCGCCAGATCAGCGCCACACCAGCGACGGCGGCTGTGACCGCCAGCATCGTCACCGAGCGCGATTCCCACCAGTCATAGCGCTCGCCGCGCTCCAGCATCCACTGCAGTGAGCCCACACACAGCGCGAGAAAACCAATTCCCCAGTAGTCGATTTTCTCGGCACGCTCCTGATGCTCCGCGTCATGGACGTAAGTGAGCGTGAGAATCGCCGCGATGATGCCGAGCGGAACGTTGATGTAGAAGATCCACGGCCAGTTGTAATTGTCGGTGATCCAACCGCCGAGCGTCGGCCCGAGAGTGGGTCCGACCATGACACCGACGCCGAAAATCGCCATGCCGGTGCCGGCTTCTTCGGGTGGGAACGATTCGTACAACGTCGCCTGGGCGGTGGAGAGCAGCGCACCGCCGCCAATGCCCTGTACCACGCGCCAGAAAACGAGCGCAAGCAGTGAATGCGAGGCGCCGCAGAAGAACGACGCCAGCGTGAACAGGAGAATGGAGCCGGTGAAGTAGCGCTTTCTGCCGAAGTACGCCGACAGCCAGCCCGACATCGGTATGACGATGACGTTGGCGATGATGTAGCCCGTCGATACCCACGCGATCTCGTCGAGCGTGGCGCCGAGGTTCCCCATCATGTGGGGGATGGCGACGTTGACGATCGAGGTGTCGATCAGCTCCAGCATCGCCGCCATGGTGACCGTGGCGGCGATGATGTATTTGTGAGCGTACTTATCCTCGACGGATGTGGAGATGCCCGTCGACTGCAGTACGGCGGTGCTCACCGGGAAGTATCCACGTGCACGTCAACTGAAAGGCCAGGACGCAGTAGACGCGTACCTCCGCATGGCTTGGTGACCTGAATTCTCACCGGCACACGCTGCACGACTTTGGTGAAGTTTCCGGTGGCATTGTCAGGTGGAAGCAGCGCGAACTTGGCGCCAGTCGCCCCACTCACGCTCTCGACTTTGCCTTCACCAACGCAGCCGCCGTAAGCATCGACTGAAAACTCGACGGGCTGGCCAGGGTGGATCTTGGCGAGCTGAGTTTCCTTGAAGTTCGCCGTCACCCACACGCCGGTATCGGCGACGATGCTCATCAAAGGCTGCCCGGCAGCGACCAACTGACCGACTTCGACCTGCTTGCGTGAAACTTCGCCCGAGGCGGGAGCAGTGATCCTGGTGTAATCGAGCTGCAGCTGCGCATTCGCCGCCGCCGCACGAGCAGCGAGCGTGCGTGCACTCGCAACGCGAACACCTGCTTCCGCAGTATTGACGGTGCCACCCGCGGCCGCCGCCTGACGCTCGGCGGCAAGCAAGTTGGCGTGTGCAACGTCAGCCTGCGCCTGCGCGGCGTCGAGCTGTTGCTTGGAGATGATCTGCTTGCCAGCGAGTTCCTTGGCGCGCGCAAGATCGGCGTCTGCCTTGTTGGCGTTGGCGCGAGCGGCGCCGATCTGCGCATCGAGCGCAGCGCGCTGACCGGCAGCGCTCTGCACTTGTGCCTGCGCCTGGCCGGCGAAACCAGCGCCGCCAGCGGTTGCCTCGGCAGCGGCGAGATCAGCCTGCGCCTGTTGCAGTCTCACGACGTAATCCGCGTCGTCGAGCTGAACGAGCTGCTGGCCGGCGTTGACGTGATCGTTCTCCTGAACGCTGACAGATTTCACGTAGCCGCCGACCTTCGCCAACACCGGCACGATGTGGCCATCCACCTGCGCATTGTCAGTCGACTGGTGGGTGCGGCCGTAGTTCCACTTCTGGAATCCCCAGAAGAGAACGAACAGCGCGATGAGCCCGACGATCGGGAGGACAAATTTCTTTTTGCTCGAGCCAGTGGTCGTCTCTGTCACGTGTTCGGTGCGGGTCTGAGAAGTACGCGAGCCGTTGCCGCCTGGAGTTTGCGGCGCTGCGGGTTCGATTGCGGTGGCCATTGGTTTCCTGAGTTTCTTAGTCTGAATGTAGTTCCGAAGTGTTGCTGATTATTGCAAAGTCGTAACGCTGCCGGTTGCGCGAGCCAGCGAGACTCGCGCGAGCTGGTAGGCGGTTTCCGCATCGTTCACCAAAGTGCGCGATTGCGTCAGTGCGAGTGATGCATTCACAACGTCTGCATTTCCTGCAACTCCAGCATTGAAGCGATCGCGCGCCTGCGCGAGCTCCTGCTCGGCGAGACGCAGCCGCTCCGTCGCGGCGGCGACCTGTTCGCGCGCACTCGCCAGATCCAGCAACGCGCCGCGCACATCCGCCTGCGCCTGCTGCTCGAGATCACGCCGGCGAATCTCTGCTTCTCTGACTACGGATTTCTGTTCCTGCACACGCGCCTCGCGACGGAACCCGTCGAAGATCGGCAGCGAGAGCTGGAAACCCCAGGTGTAAGTCGACAATAGCTTGCCTCCGGTCTTGCCAATTACACCGTCATCGGCAACAAGACCCAAAGTAGGCAAGCGTTCGGCTTTGATTGCCGACAGTCCCTGCTTGGCAGCGCGGACGCGTTCTTCCTCGGCGATAAGGTCCGGCCGGTTCTGAATCGCCTGTTGCACGAGGGTCGACTCGTCCGGCAGACTCTCGCGCGGCGCGCTTGGCGTAAGCGAGTCGGTGAGGACGATGTCCGTGCCAACGGGCAGCGCGAGAGAGCGGAGAAGATCGAGGTGCGCGTGGTCGCGTGCGTTGCGGGAGCTAATGAGGGCGGCGCGGGTAGCGGCGAGCTGCGCCTGGGCGCGAGTGACATCGAGCCCGACGCCGGTACCCGCCTGAAGCTGCGACCGCGCGATGCTCAGCAACTCGGTGGCGAGGACTGTGTCCGCCTGTCGAGCGCGCAGGTCGGCATCAGCGCGCATCGCCCGCACGTACGCGGTCGTCGCCGTCGTCGCCGCCTGCTCCGCGCTCGCATCAGCGTCGGCGTTGGACGACCGTGCTTGCGCCTGGGCTGACTTCACTCGACCAATCGCGCTGAAGTCGAGCAGGTTCTGCTGCACGCGACCGCGAATGTCGACGAGGTTCACCGGCCCGAGGACTTGACCGGCGGGATCAAACAGTGGCGGCTGGCCCGGCGGCGCCGGGAAATCGATACCGAACGTGGCAGTGTTGAACGTGTGACCTGATTGGTTGGCGTACGCGCTCAGGTTTGGAAGCAAGTCGGCGCGACGCTCCCGAACGCGTGCTTCCGCTTCATTGGCGCGAAGTCTGGCACCTTCGGCGAGTGCACTCTGACGTGCGGCGAGACGTGCGGCATCGCCGAGGCTGAGTGGCAGCACGCCGCCGACCGGGCGGGGGAGCGAATCCGCGTTTTGTGCGTGCGATGGAGACGAAAGGAGTGCAATCGTTGCGGCGACAGCGAGCGTGCGCCGAACGCGGGGTAAAATCTCAGTCATTGTCGAAGGGAAAGAACGAAACTGCGGGAGCGCCGTCTGCCTGGTCACAGGCGGCGTTGGTTGCGGTCACTGAGTGGAGATAGAACTGGGCCAGCTCGCGGAAAACTTCCTCGTCCTTCTTGTGGCAGAGTAGCGGAACGCCGGTCTGCTCGTCGCGCCAGATGGCGTTCATGACCGTCATCGCGACCAGCATGCGGGCGGCAACGATCGGATCTACGTTCCGGAACTCTCCGGCGTCGATGCCGCGGCGAATGATTCCGCTCAAAAGTTTGAGTCCGCGGGCGACGACTTCGTCGGCGTAGAACCGTGCGAGATCCGGGAATTGATGGAGCTCGCCCAGTACCAGGCGGTGCAGGGTATTGAAGATCGGGGAGCGTACGAAGGCCCAGTAGCCGCGCATGGCGGCAAAGAGTTGTTCGGACGGCGTGCCCTGAGTGACGGTTCGCTCGCCGGACTCGATGGCGGCGACTGCGGTCTGGCGGACCACCTCGCGAAACAGCTCTTCCTTGTTTGGGAAGTAGAGGTAGATGGTGCCTTTGGAGACGCCGGCGCGTTTGGCGATGTCGTCGAGGGTAGCTTTGGCGAGTCCGCATTCGCCGAACGCCTCGAGGGCGGCGGCGATGATTTGCTGGGGTCTGTGCTCAGGGCGCCGTCGCCATTTAGGAGATTTTGCTGTGGCGGGAGCCGCGGACTTGGAAGACATACTTACCGGAAACAGATATAGTAACTGACCGGTCAGTAAGATAGTGCGGCTGGTCCCTGGCGTAAAGGGTTTTCACTGCAAACGAAGAACTGCCAGCCCCTGGCGCCTGCCTTAAGCCAGCAGCCCCGAGCCTTCTACGGCGACTGAGCTCGTCTTTGCCCCTTCCTCGTGGTGGCGGTACTTCGCGTTGGTCAGGAGCACGATCGCTGTCAGTAGCAGAAAAAGGGTGACAGCGCCAAGGATGAAACCAGTTATGGCAGCGCCCAGATCAGTTCTCTTTTTGATCGCCATCATTTCGCTCCTGGCTCGCTTGCCACGCGCGCCTTCGTCAAGGTGTCGTTCGGATTGATCTTCGGCACCACATCCAGACCCTGCACTACGCGACCGAAAACTGTGTGGACGCCGTTCAGGTGTCGAGTGTTGGCTTCGTTGAGAACGATGAAGAACTGACTGCCGCCGGTATTCTTGCCGGCGTGCGCCATCGACAGCGCGCCAACCTGATGCTTGTTCGGATTGCCTTCCGTTTCGCAATCGATCTTGTACCCGGGTCCGCCGGTGCCGACTGGTCCTTTGGCGAAGTCGCCGCCTTTCGAGTACGGATCGCCGCCCTGCACCACGAAATCCTTGATCACGCGATGGAACTTGGTCCCATCATAAAATCCGGAGTTGGCGAGCTTCTCGAAGTTGGCGACGGTGTTGGGCGCGTCCTTTTCGAAAAGCTCGGCGCGCATTGTTCCTTTATTCGTCTCGAGGGTAGCGATCTTGGTCATCGTCAGGGTTAGGGAAACCTTAAGCTAATCTGTTTTTTTGCAGACCGAGGTCTCCGGACCAAGTGCACTGCTGATTGCGGATTAATTGAGGACCAGGACTGGTCCGCGTCCTCACTCAGTCAGCAGTCAGCAATGCCGTTGGTCCGGAGACCTCGGTCCTCAGCCCGCCGTCGCGGCGCGGAAGTTTGCCGGCCGTTCCGGGCTTGCTTCCGCCAAGGCGCGCTTTACCCCTTCCGCGTCGAAGTCCGCAGCGTAGACGGGAGTGCCTGGCTGCTGCTTCCACGAATCGTCGAGCCCGCCAGCGTCCACGCCGTCGAAGCCGAGCTCATCGAGCAGGTTGATCACGAGATCCTTGGCGCGCTTGTCGTCGCCGGAGACAGGAAGTGCAATGCGACCAGCGGCGCCGTGCGGTTTGCCGCGCTCGAGCAAGTGCTGCGCGTAGATGTTGTTGAACGCTTTCACCACAGGGCGGCCGAGCTGCCTGGAAACCCAGCGGCTCTCGGTGGTTCCTGACTCGATGTCGCCGATGTAGCCGTCTCGGCGCGGATAATAATTGCCGGTGTCGACGATCACGACGTTCTTCGGCGTGTCGGCGAACAAATCATCCGGCAAAGACGGGATGTTCTTCTCCGGAATTGTGACGATCACCACTTCACCCTGCCGCGCCGCTTCTTTGGGCGTCACCGCTTTCGCTCCCGTCTCCCGCGCGAGCTCCTGCAGACTCTCCGGTCCGCGCGAATTCGCCACAAAGACTTCATGTCCCAACTGCGCGAACCGCCGTGTCAGATTCCCGCCAATGTTTCCCGCCCCAATTATTCCGATTCTCATCCGATCCTCCGTCCGCGTCCTCTTTTAGCCAGCAATCAGCAATGCCGTTAGTCCGAACACCCCAGTCCTTACCTCGGCACGGAGCTCGAGGGACAAATCTCCGCCAACGTACAGATCGCGCACTTGGGCGATCGTGCAAAGCACACCCTTCGCCCGTGAAAGATCAATACGTGCGCCAGCATCGTCCAATCGTCGCGCGGAAACAATCTCATCAACTCCTGCTCGGCTTTCACCGGGTCGGTCTGTCTGGTGAGTCCGAGCCGCACCGCGAGCCTGCCGACGTGAGTGTCGACGACCACGCCTTCGTTCTTGTTGAACGCATTGCCGAGTAGGACGTTGGCGGTTTTGCGACCGACGCCGGGGAGTTTCACCAGCTCTTCCATCGAGTCAGGCACCTCACCGTTGTGACGCTCGACTAGCGCCTTGCCAAGCGCAATCAGACTCTTCGTTTTGTTGCGAAAGAATCCGGTACTTCTGATCATGTCTTCCATCAGTGCCGGATCAGCATCAGCGAGTGACTGCGCAGTTGGAAAAGTCTTGAACACCAGCGGCGTCACCATGTTGACGCGCTTGTCGGTGCACTGCGCGCTGAGGATCGTCGCAATCAACAGCTGCAGCGGCGTGCTGTAATCGAGCTCGACGTGCGCGTCGGGATAAACCTTGCGCAGCCGCGCATACATCTCGCCACGCAGCGGTTTGCCTCTTCTTACTTTCACGGTTGTTCTCTTCACGAATTCCTGCGCTTGCGGGCAAATGCGATAATTTCGTCAGCGGTCCGCGTATTGAGAATCTCGCCTGCCTCCAGCCACGCCTTCCGCGCGAGACCAATTCCGAAGTGAACGTTGTCGAGTCCGGCGACCGAGTGCGCGTCCGGACCGATCTCCATGGTGACGCCGAGCTCCTTGCCCTGACGACAATAACGCCAGTCGAGGTCGAGTCGATGAGGGTCGCAGTTCAACTCAACCGAGACGCCGACAGCGGCGGCTTTCTCGAGCACTGCTTCAACGTCGAGCGCGTAGGGCTCGCGAGACAATAGCAATCTGCCCGTTGGATGAGCGAGGATCGTCAGGTGTGGATCGTCGAGCGCGGCGAGCACGCGCTTCGTCATGGCGTCGCCATCCATGCTGAATCGTGAATGGATCGAGCCGATGACGTAGTCGAACGTGTCGAGAATATCGGAATCGTAATCGACGCGCCCATCGGCGAGGATATCGGCTTCGATTCCCTTCAGAATTCTGAAATCCTTGAAACGAGAATTGAGTTCGTCGATCTCTTCGTGCTGGCGCAGCAATCGATCGCGCTTGAGTCCGCGTGCGTAGAACGCCGACTCGGAGTGATCGGAAATTCCGATGTAGTCCCAACCGCGCTCGATTGCGCCTTCAGCAAGCTCCTCGATGGTGGCAACGCCGTCCGAATAGTCGGAGTGGCAGTGCAGAATGCCGCGCAAGTCTTCGTAAACGACGAGTTTTGGCAATGCATGCCGAGCCGCCGCTTCGACCTCACCCATTCCTTCGCGCATCTCCGGCGGAATCGGCGGCAGATCGAGCGCGGTGAAAAACGCGTCCTCATCTTTCAATGAGATGCGTTTGCCGTTCGGGCCAATCAGCCCGTTGCCGCGGATATCAAACCCGCGACTCTTGGCCAACTCGCGGATCTCGTCCACATGCGAAGAATTTCCCGTGGCGCGCCACAACGCGACCGGGTAGTCGGGCTTGCTGACGCAGTGCATGTCGAGGTGAGTGCCATCGACGAAGCGAATGTGCACCGATCCGGGATCATCGTCCCGCGGCGTTGCCTCACGCACACCCGGCGAACGGGCGAAGGACTCGGCCACTTTGACCGGATCTCTCTTGCATTCAGCGACAATGTCGACGTCGGCGACGAGCTCGTTATGTCGCCTGATCGAGCCGGCGATTTCAGCGTGCTCGACGTCCGGATGCCGATCGACGTTCGTCGCCAGGATGTGAGCCTGGATGATCGCCGCCGGAAATCTCTGCAGATGCGCGTCGCGGCGAACGATCTCGATACCCCGCAGGATTTTGTCCGCGGTTTTCTTGCCGAACTTGGGCAGCTTGGCGAGCTCGCCGTTTTGGGCGGCGCGCTCGAGATCGTCGAGCGTATTCACGCCGAGCTCTTCGTGAATGAGCTGGACTTTCTGGGCATTGAGGCCGGGCACACGCATGAGATCGAGCATCCCCGACGGCATGCCTTCGCTGAGCTGATTGAGGTAGCGCGATTCTCCAGTCTCGACGAGATCGCGCACCACCGACAGGGTCGCCGGACCAATCCCGGGGGTGTCAGCCAGCTCGCCGGACCGGAGCAGTGGGCCGAGGTCGTCGGTGTCGAGTGCGATCAGGGCTCTTGCTGCGCCTTGATAGGCTTTTGCCTTGAATCGCTGTTCGCCCTTTAGCTGGAGGATCCGTCCGATTTGGTTGAGGACGTGGGCCGCGGAACGAGAGTCCATCTTCGCAATTTACTTTTAACTACGAACTGAAGAAGCTACTTAACTACAAACTGAAGACTACCAGCCAGCGGCCAAGGGCCGCAGAGCCGGCGGCCCCGAGCCACATCGAAAAGAAAGACGGCCAGCATCGGAGCTGGCCGTTCGGGTTTGATTCTGGCTCGGGGCTGCAGGCTGCAGGGCGCATGGCCGCCGGCTGGTAGTCTTCAGTTTGTAGTTAGGTCTTTTTCAGTTTGTAGTTAAGTCGCTTCTTCCACGCCAGCGTGAAAGGGAAGTGTCTTGACGATCTCCTCGATCTGCTTCTGAATCAGCTCCAGCTCCTGGCTGGCGCCTTCGCTGTCGAGCATTCCGTGGCGCATCGTTACCGCGACCCGGTTCATGTACTTGATCTTGGTGATGATCTCTTCGGTGGCGCGACGGAGCCGGATGTAGCGGCGCTTGTCGGCGAGCGCGCGGTGGCAGCGACGCTCGAGATCCTGCGGAGTGAGCTTACGCGCCGTCTCAACGGCCTCGGCGATGGTCCGACCGGGAACCGCGCCGTGATCCGGGATTCCCATTTGATCGCTATTGGGGTCGCTGAACCAAAGTCTGCCGATGTATTCGACGCCGTCGTAAGCCAGACGGAGCGCTACCCTGTATTCCTTGCCGTCAACCGTGATCGAGCTGATTGCGTGCTGTGTTACGCCGGAATCTGATGTCATAGCTGGATTTCAGCTTCGTACGGGCGGATTTGTCTCATCCAGGAATGGTTCGAGTGCCGCAAACAGCCTGTCGGGTTGTTCAACGTACGGCACATGCCCACAGTCGTCCAGAACCACCAGTTCAGTACCGAGGGCGTGAGCAGCTTCACTGGAAGACGCTAATGGAATCGGATCGTCACGCCCATGAATGATAATCGACGGGATTTTGATGCCAGTGAGCTCCCGGATCAGGTTGAAATCGCCGAGGCTCGCCCATACCGATTGCTGAATTCGGCCGATGACGCGGAACGGAGTGAGATCGGTCGCCTTGCGTGGATCAGCGAAGTAACCGGCGACACTCAGCTCGAACGCGCGCTGTCGATATGCCGCTGGGTCGCGCTCCCGCAGACCTGACGCTGCCAATTCCTCGCGCAGTCTTTGGATCTCAGGACTCGCCTGACGCCGCGCGAACTCTGCGTCGAACTGTCGGCGGTACTCGCTGGTCAGTCCCGCGGGATCGATCAAGACCATTCGCGCCGGCGCGATCAGGTGAGGGTTTCTCCGCTGCTCGATCGCGTAGAGCAGCGCCAGCATGCCGCCCCACGAATATCCAACGATCGACAGTGGCTCGAACCCTTGCTCAGCGGCGATTCTGCCGAGGTCCTCGACGTGGGTCTGCCACGTAATCGGCGTACGTGAATCAGATTTGGAGCGACCACCGCCACGCTGATCGTAAAAAGTGAGATCGTAGTTCTCGCCCAATCGCAGCATTTGTGGCAGCAGATAGCAGTGATCCGCACCGGGCCCGCCGTGCAGTACGAGTAGCTTCGGCGCGCTCGCGCGACCGTATCGCGCCCAATAGAGCGGGACTTCGGTCGTGGTGGTGAAGCCTTCCTCTCGTGGAGGGGGGATGCGCGGGCGGGAGGCGGGCGGCGAGAGGCGGGAGGCGGGACTGCTCAAATTGATGAGCGGTGAGCGGTGATGGCTCTGTGTAGCCGTGAGCGCGAGCGTTAGCGCGCGGTGAAGTCGGTTTTGGTGGTCACCTGCCTGCACGTTTCTGCAATCAGCTCGGCGGCGTGGTCGAGGTCCTGGATGCTCACCAATTCGTTGGGCGAATGCATGTAGCGATTGGGAACCGAAACGAGAGCGGTGGCGACACCTTCGCGCGCGATGTGGATCGCGTCGGCATCAGTGCTGGTCTCGCGACCGGCGGCGTGTAGCGCAAAGGGAATCTTCCTCTTCTCGGCGGTGTCGCGCAGCAGACGAAATACGACAGGCGAAATGATCGAGCCGCGCGTAAGTACCGGCCCCTGGTCGATCGCGGCTTCGCCGTATTCCTTTTTCTCGACACCCGGATGATCGATGGCGAAGGTCACATCGACGACGATCGCCATCTGTGGGCCAATGCACGTCGCGCAAACTCCAGCGCCGCCGCCCCGATAGCCGATTTCTTCCTGCGTCGTCGCAACCGCGACTACTTTCGCCGCGGCCGGTTTCTCGGAGTACCGCCGCAGTGCTTCCAGCACGACGAAGGCGCCAATGCGATCGTCGATCGACCGCGAAACGATGCGGCCGTTCGGAAATTCCATCGTGCGCGAATCGATGACGCCGGAATCGCCGACCTGCAGCAACGCATCCGCCTCCTTCTTGTCCTTGAAGCCGAGGTCGACCCAGAGGTCCTGGAATTTCGCTGCCTTCTCGCGCTCCTCGGGCTTGATCAGGTGAATGGGTTTCTTGCCGACCACTCCAAACACATCCCCGTTGCGTCCGCTGAAGCGCAAACGCTGACCGATCAGAACCTGTGGATCCCAACCGCCGATTGGCTGAATGTAGGCGTAGCCCTTGTCGTCGATATGGTTGATGATGACACCAATCTCGTCGATGTGTCCCGCCAGCATGATGGTGGGCTTGCCGTCGCTATTCACTTCCGCGAGGCTGTTACCGGCGACATCGCCGCTCACCTTCGCAAACTTCTTTGCCTGATCGCGCCAGACTTTTGCGGGCGCCGCTTCGAATCCTGAGGGGCCGGGTGTATCGAGAAGTTTCTTGAGGAAGGTGAGTGATTCGGCGGAGATCATGCGAAGCTATTTCAGGTTGGGCCACCCCGCCCCGGAATGAGGCGCGGCGAGAATGACAATGTATAGCAACCGGCGCCAAAAGGCCGGGTAAGTGTACCCTGTCACGTGGAAATAAAGCATCGCCGCGAATCCAAGCCGCATCCGGCTGGAGTTTTGCAACCTGGGGAGCGCCGGTCCCCTTACTTGTACAGTACCAGACGAACATGAGAAAAGCCTTTCTGCTGCCGGTTGCATCATTCCTCGCGACAGGCATTCACCCATTGCGCGCCACGGCGCAGGTCGTCGCGACTTCCGCGGCGATCACCGATGTCAGCTACGAAGTCACGTTCACTCGCGCCAATGGTGAGAGACGTGAGGTTGGTTCGGCGATGACGTTTACAGTCGGCGGCACCGAACCGGTCATTCTATCGTTGCCGAGATGGACGCCGGGTGCGTACGAGATCTCCAACTTCTCGCGCGACGTTTCGAATTTCGCGGCGGAGCAGAACGGCGCGTCGCTGACCTGGGACAAAGTCGACCCCGATACATGGCGCGTGCGTCCGCGCGGAGTCGGCGAAGTCACCGTTCACTTCGAGTATCTGGCCGATAGTCTCGACAATGCAAACACCTGGGCCCGCCCTGATTTCCTCCTCTTCAACGGCACCAATCTCTTTCTCTATCCAGAGGGCAGAGGATTCGATTTTCCCGCTTCGGTGACGGTCAACACCGAAGCCGCGTGGAAAGTCGTGACGGGAATGACGAGCGCGGGCCCCCGCCGGTACACCGCCAACAACTATCACGATCTCGTCGACTTTCCCTTTTTCGTCGGACAATTCGACGTCGACAGCGCGCAGATCTCGGGCACGTGGGTTCGTTTTGCCTCGTACCCGTCAGGAAGCGTCACGGGCGGGCCACGCGTCGCGGTGTGGGAAGCGCTGAAGCTGATAATTCCGGCTGAAGTGCGGGTGTTCAACGTAGTGCCATGGACGACGTACAGTGTGCTGCAAATCGCAGATCCCAGCTACAGTGGAGGCTCCGGACTCGAGCACCAGAACTCTCACGTCGACGTACTCGGTCCGGGCATGCTCGGGACTCCAGTGCTGCCTTCGCTTTACGCGCACGAGATCTTTCACGCCTGGAACGTGAAGCGGCTGCGGCCGGCGGACCTGTGGCCGTATCGATACGACGAGGAGCAGCCGACCACACTGCTGTGGATCAGCGAAGGAATCACCGATTACTACGCCGATCTCGCCGAGGTCCGCGGCGGAATCATAAACCCGAAGGGCTTTTACGAAGCGACGAGCGACAAGATCTCGCAGGTCGAGCAATTGCCGCCGACATCGCTCGAGGACGCGTCGCTGTCGACGTGGGTCCATCCACGCGACGGCAGCGAATACATCTATTATCCGAAAGGATCGCTGGCGGGATTACTGATCGACATCATGATTCGCGATGCGAGCGACAATCACAGCTCGCTCGACGACGTGATGCGCGAGCTGTACAACGCGGACTACAAGAACGGTCGCGGATTCACCAATGACGAATGGTGGGCGGCAGTCAGCCGCGCGGCGAACGGCAAATCGTTTTCCGATTTTGCCTCGCGCTATGTCGACGGTCGCGAGCCGTTTCCGTATGATCGGGTTCTGCCGCTCGCTGGTTTGCGATTGGCGCGTGACACTGCGCGTGTTCCACAGCTGGGTATCGCGAGTTTGCAGGACACGTCCGGCGCCCTGCACGTGACTGAGGTTCTTCCGGAGAGCGCCGCAGCGGCGGCCGGTGTGCAGCCAGGCGATCAGCTCGTTTCTGTCGCAGGGTTCAATGCGCAGGATCCCAACTGGACCGAGCAGTTTCGTTCACGCTATGCACGGCAACCCGAAGGAACGGTTCTGCCGGTCGTCGTCAAGCGCGACGGTGCGCAGCAAACGCTTACTGCGCATTTGCATTTCGTATTGCGGATCGAGTCGAATGTGGTCGAGGATAGCCGAGCGTCGGCGAAGGCAAAACGAATTCGGAGCGGACTGCTTACGGGAACCACTAACTGAAGAACCAGCGCTCGTTCTTCAGTTAGCAGTCAGCTATTTGAGGATTGTCTTCGCGATCGTCTGCAGCTGCATGTTCGACGTACCCTCGTAGATCGTCCCGATCTTCGCGTCGCGATAAAACTTTTCGACCGGATAGTCCTTGGTATATCCATACCCGCCGAAAAGCTCGACGCATAACGAGGTCACGCGCTCGCAGACCTGCGATGAGAACAGCTTTGCCATCGCGCCCTCACGCGCGATGTCCTTGCCGGCATCCTTTAGTCGAGCGGCGTTGTAGACCATCAGTCGCGCTGCCTCCAACTCTGTCGCAGCCTGCGCCAGCTGGAACTGTACCGCCTGAAAATCGGCGAGCGGTTTCCCGAACTGCTTGCGCTCGTTCACGTACGCGATCGCCGCGTTGATGGCGCCCTGCGCGACCCCGATCATCTGCGCGCCGATGCCGATGCGCCCGCCGTTCAGTGTGTTGATGGCGATCTTGTAACCCTGACCAACCGGGCCGAGCACGTTGGCGTCGGGGACTTCACAATTGTCGAGCAGCAGCTCGGTGGTGCTCGACGCGCGAATGCCGAGCTTGTCTTCCTTCTTGCCAACCTTGAATCCGGGGAATTCACGCTCGATGATGAACGCCGTGATGCCCCGATAACCTTCCGCCGGATCCGCGTTGGCAAACACCACGAAAATGCCCGCCTCGGCGCCGTTGGTGATCCACAACTTCTGACCGTTGAGGATCCACTTGTCGCCGCGCTTCTCCGCGCGCGTCGCCAATCCAAACGCGTCCGAGCCTGAGCCCGACTCGGAGAGGGCGTAGGCGCCGACAATTTCCGACGTCAACTGTGGCAGATACTTCGATTTCTGCGCGTCATTTCCGTATTTGAGAATCGGGAAATTGACGAGCGTGTTCTGTACATCACAGACGATAGCAGCGGCCGCGTCGATCTTGCTGATCTCCTCGACCGCGAGCGTAACCATGAACAGGTTGCCGTCGGCGCCCCCGTACTGCTCGGGAACCTCGATTCCCATCAAGCCCAGCTCGAAATAATGCGGTAGCAGCGCGGGGTCGATCTTGCCGGCCTTCTCCATCTCCGTAACGCGTGGCCGCACTTCTTCCTGCGCGAACGCGGCCACCGCGTCGCGGAACATGATCTCCTCTTCGGAGAGAATGGTCAGTGCATTCGCACCGGTGTCAGTCTGCATCTCTTACCAGATTTTCGGCTGCAACGCGGCGGGACGTACCATCGGATCGCCATCCTTGCATCCCCAAGCCGCTTTGAACTCCGGCATGTTGCTGAGCGGGCCGTTCACGCGCCACTTGGCGGGTGGATGCTCGTTCGAGCTGACGAGGTATCTCAGAAACTCGGGCCGATCGAGCTCGCGCCACACTTGAGCCCAACCGAGGAAGAAGCGCTGTTCCGGCGTAAAGCCATCGATCACCGGCTGCGGATGCTGCGCCAGCGCGCGCTTCATCGCCGCGTAGGCGACAGTCAGACCGCCGAAGTCGCCGATGTTTTCGCCGAGCGTGAGTTGGCCTTGCACGTGCGTTGCGGTGTCGAGCACGGTGTAGGCGTTGAACTGCGTCACGATCTTGTTGGCCTCGGCTTCATACTTCGCCGCGTCTTCTTTCGTCCACCAGTCGCGCATGTTGCCGAACTTGTCGTACTGGCGCCCTTGATCATCGAACGCGTGCGACATCTCATGGCCGATCACCGCGCCCATTGCGCCATAGTTCAGCGCGTCGTCGGCGTTGGGATCGTAGAATGGCGGTTGCAGGATGCCCGCCGGGAATACGATTTCGTTCAGCAGCGGATTCTCGTACGCATTCACCGTCGGCGGGGTCATTCCCCACTCGGTGCGATCGGTCGGCTTCCCGATTTTTGCCCAGTCGCGCTGTGACAGGAATTGGTTCGCGGCGACGACGTTGGTGAAGTAACCCCCGGGCTTGATCTGCAGCTTCGAGTAGTCTCGCCATTTATCGGGGTAGCCAATCTTCCGATTGAACGCATCCAGTTTGACCAGCGCTTGCTGCTTGGTCTCCGGCCCCATCCACTGCAGCTGCTCGATTCGAGAACGGAGCTCCCGCACGAGGTTGTCGACGATGGCTACCGCCCGTGCCTTGGCGGCGGGAGAGAACTTCCGGGCGACGAACTCCTGGCCGAGGATTTCGCCGAGGTAATTGTCAGTGGCGTTGGTGCAGCGCTTCCAGCGCGGACTGATCTCGGTGGCGCCGGTGAAGAGCTTGTTGTATTCGAAGTTCTGCTGCACGAACTGGCTGCTGAGATACGGTGCCGAGCCGTGGACCAAACGCCAGCGCAGCAGAGTTTTCCAATCACTGACCGGGATGCTCGTCAGCATCTTGTCGAACGCCTGGAAGAACTCCGGCTGGCCGACGTTGATCTTTTGCGGCGGTGCGACGTGCAGCGCGCGGTAGAAATCTTCCCACTTGAAATCCGGCGTCAGTGAGTCGACTTGCCGGAGGGTCATGCCGTGATAGTTGTTGACGACATCCCGCAGCTGGATCGGGGTCCGCGACGCCCTGGCGAACCGAGTCTCGATCGCCAACACCGTATTCGCATCAGCCTTCGCTTTGGCGGGGTCCTCGCCAATCAGTCGAAACGTGCCGGCAACGTTGTCGACGAACTTCGCGCGCAGGCTTGCCGAGGCCGTGTCAGTCTTGGTGTAGTACTCGTTATTGGGCAGCGACAAACCGCCTTGATACAGACCGGCGATGGTGTTTGCCGCGTCCTTGGCATCCTGTGCGGAGCCTTCGGAGATGGGCGCGAGTCCGTAACTGTACTCGAGCTCGCCCAGCGCACGTTTCAAGTCCGCGACTGAGTTGATCGCGGCTATTCGAGCGAAGATTGGCTGGAGTGGAGTCGCGCCGAGTCGCTCGACGGCAGCGGTGTCCATACAGCTGGAATAGAACGCCGCCATCTTGTAATTGTCGGTACCAGGCTGATACTGGCCTGCCTTCAGTTTGACGACGCTGGTGTCGAGAATCTCACGCAGCAGCGCCTGATTCTGATCGAACAGCTGATCAAAGGCGCCGTAGCTGGAATAGTCGCCGGGGATTTTGGCGCGCTGGAGCCAGCCGCCGTTCGCGTACGAATAAAAGTCTTCGCAGGGCGCGCAGGTCGTATCCATGTTTGCGCGATCGAACGGCTTGGTCTGCACCGGAGCCTGCGCGCCAACAACGCTCGCCAACGCTAGCAAAAGAAAAAGTGGGTGGGCCAGGGTTCGACGAGAGCAAATCACCAGCTTCCTCCTATGTAATGAGGTGTGTCCGTACTACGGATTGTCCATCCATACTCTATGAAACCTCCGGCCGCGACATCACGGCCGGTCGTGCGGTCTTGGCGCGGCATGCACCGCCGCAGAGTGTCTCCGAGCACTCGGGATCCCAGCACCGATCGGCCTCCGAACCGGCGAACGCCTTCACCGGTTCGATGCCCGCCCGCTCCAGAATCAGCTCGCCGAGTTTCTCGTGCACGCCGAACGCCGGTGTGACGCTGAATGTCACGTGGGGAAATGGTTTCGCGGCAGCGGCAACCATGCGCGGGATGTCGGTTGTGGAGTGCCGTCCGGGCGAGAGCATGTATGGGAAAACGATCACATCATTCGCGCCGCGCTGCACGCAATTCGCAAAACCCCTCGCGATGTCGGGATCAGCGAGGTCCATGTGCGCATAGCTGACGACGACATCCGGTCCCGCCATCGTCTGCAGCAGATTGGCCATGCACTGCATCATGTCGTTCGCCTCGGCGCGCACCGAGCCGTGATCGACGATGAGAATCCCTTTCATGTTTGCAAAATGGCGTTGAGCGCGCGCCGGGACTAGTGCGGAGCTTCGTCGAGGCTGGTGCCGAGGTGCCAAGTGGGCCGGGCGAGGCCGCCGGCGTCCTCGTAGAATTGGATTTTACCAGGCGCATACATCTTGGTGAGAAAGATGATCTGCCCGGTGTGCATCGAAAAATGTTCGACAACATGATAGACCGCTGACAACACCGTAGTTTCGCGATCCTGGATAACGACCGAGCGTTCCAGATCCGACTCGGTCAGATCTCCCAGAACGGTACCCGCTTCATGTAACACGGTCTCCAGATTGTCGAGGAGTTCGCCGGCGTCGGCGCCCTCCGTTTGCGCGAACTCTCCCGCGCGATAGCGGGTAATCTTCCGACCGCCGATCCCGCCGAGTATCCACTCGGTGACGTTACCGGTGAGGTGGACGAGCAGATTTCCGATGCTGTTGGAGGTTTGATTCGGTCGCGACCATACGGCCTGTCGCGGCAGCGCCTCGACGCAGTGCCGCAGCTTGATCGGATACTCCTTAGTCAGCCAGTATCGTGAGCGGGCGAGAAATTCTTCCGCGATCGACATTACGCCGGCTGCGCTGCCGCCGGTGCGCGCACGTTAGTCTTACTCAGAGTATCGCGGAACACATCGAGGGCCAGCTCGACTTTTCCAAACGGTGCTGAGACCTGGACTCCCTGCACCAGCGGTCGCACGCGCTCGAGCATTTCACGCGCGATGGCGATTCCTTCGGCAACTCCGTGCTCCTTCGATTTCGCGCTGGCGACGCGCATGCGCTCGATGACTTTGGGCGGCACGATCACGCCCGGAACCTCGTTCGCCAGGAACTCGGCGTTTCGCAACGACACCAGCGGCCAAATGCCGGCGACGATCGGAATCCGGACATGGTTGATCGTCGACAGGAATTTTTCGAGCTGCTTGACGTCGAACACCGGTTGGGTGATCGCGTACTCGGCGCCGGCTTCGACTTTCCACTCGAAGCGTTTCAACTCGTGCGCGGGATCGATCGCCGCTGGATTGACGCCGACCCCAATCGTGAATTTCGTGGGCTGACCTATGGCGTTGCCGCCCGGATCGAGGCCGCGATTCAGGTTGTTGACCAGATTCGTCAGACCAATCGCATCGATGTCGAACACCGCCGTGGCATTTGGATATGGTCCCATCTTCGGCGGATCGCCCGTGATCAGCAGGAGATTGCGCAGTCCGACGGCGGACGCACCAAGAAGATCGCTGAGCATGCCGAGCAGGTTGCGATCGCGACAGCAGTAGTGGATGACGGTCTCGATGCCGACTTGCTGCTCGATCAGCAGACTGCAGAGCAGCGCGCCCATGCGCGATTGCGCGCGCGGCCCATCGGGGACGTTGACCGCATCGACGCCGGCGTCGCGCAACGCGGCGGTATCGCGCAGCATCTTCGACGCATCGACACCGCGTGGCGGAACGATTTCAACCGAAGTGACGAAATCTCCGCCCGCGATCTTTCGTCCCCATCTCGAGCGCTCGGCGAGTGTCACGGGCTCGACGCCTGGATTTTCTGGCGGCACGTCGGGGTGTGAATGCCGCCGCTCCTTCATCGGCACGCGCGGCTGGCGCGGCGACAGCGGTCGCACTCCTTCCACCATCGCGGCGATGTGCTCGGGAGTCGTGCCGCAACATCCGCCGACGATCTTGGCGCCGGCTTGCACCAGATGATGCGCGTAAGTCGCCATGTACTCGGCGCTCGCCATATACATGCTGCGGCCGCTGACATCGCGCGGCATTCCTGCATTCGGCTGGGCGCTGAGTTTGCGTCGGGTCACCGGCGCCATCTTCTCGATCGCATCGAGAATGATTTGCGGGCCGACGGAGCAATTGAGGCCAATGACGTCGGCGCCAAATGCATCGAGCGATTGCGCAAGATCCTCCGCCGTCACGCCGTATGGAGTGTGACAGTCGGAGCCAATCGTCATCTGCGCGATGACGGGCATGTTCGGGTCGACTTCGCGGGCCGCGAGAATGGCCTGCTCTATTTCGTGCAGATCTGCGAACGTCTCCAGGATGAAGACATCGCAGCCACCATCTTTCAAGGCCTGCATCTGCTCGCGGAATGCAGCGCGCGCTTCATCGAGACTGGTTGGACCGAAGGGCTCGATGCGCAGACCCAGCGGGCCGACGGCGCCGGCGACCAGCAGATCGTCTTCTGCAACTTCACGCGCGAGCTTTGCCGCGGCGCGATTGATTTCGGCGACCTGGGCGACGAGTCCGTATTGCTCGAGCTTGAACCGATTGGCGCCGAAGCTATTGGTCTCCAGAACTTCCGCGCCGGCCTTCCTGTAGGCGTCGTGTACGTCGCGCACGAGATCAGGAGCGCGCAGGTTGAGCTCGTCGTAGCACTGATTGATGAACACGCCCTTGTTGTAGAGCATCGTGCCCATCGCGCCGTCGAAGACGATCACCTGAAGGGGGTCGAGCAGGCGATGGATCAGCGGATTGTCAGGCAACGGCTGCCTCCTGTGCGCTCGCCTGCGCACCAGTGCCACGCACGGCGTAGTACTTGGCTTCCGGATGGTGCATGATCACGGCGGCGGTCGACTGTTCGGGAAGAAGCTGGAATGCCTCGGTGAGATCCATGCCGAGTGCTTCTTTCGCCGGCAGCAGCTTGAATACGACAGCGTGGTCGTCCAGGTCGGGGCATGCGCCGTAACCCCACGAGTAGCGTTTGCCGCTCTCAACGCCCAGCTCGTTCTTGATGCGACGATGCGCCCACTCGGCGACAGCTTCAGCGGTCTCGACGGACAGGCCGTGCGAGTAGAAAGCTTCGGTGTATTCGTGCTTTGACTGGAGCCCGTCGAAATGTCTGGTCGCCTCATTGCCGACGGTGACGACCTGCAGTGGCACGACATCGACATCGCCGGAATCGACGCTGCGCACGTAATCGGCGAGACAAAGCCGCTCACGCCCAACCATGCGCGGGAAGTGGAAGCGGGCAATCTCGCGCAAAGATCCACCGTCGCTCGAGTACGCAGCAGGATCGTAGATGATTACGTCGTTGCCTTGCGACTGAGCGGGGAAGTAGCCGTAGACGACCTCAGGTTTGATCCAGCCGTTCTCTTTCGCGTCTTTCTTCAGACGCTCCAGTGCCGGCTCGAATTCCTTTTTGACTGTTTGCTTGTAGGCATCGCCCG
Organism: Gemmatimonadaceae bacterium; assembly: GCA_035248505.1. GTDB lineage: Bacteria > Gemmatimonadota > Gemmatimonadetes > Gemmatimonadales > Gemmatimonadaceae > UBA4720. Next base: position 37,976 of record DATFHK010000012.1, read on the forward strand.
ATCCGCGCGCGCCCCACTGCAGTCGATACAGCTCGTCGAGATCGAGGAGATCGAAGACTTCGTCGAGCGGAATGTCGCGAACGACGCGCGTGCCCCAGAACGGCGGCTTGGGAACGGGATTGTTGGCCGCGACGTCGCTGCGCTGGCCACCAGCTTCGCCGACGGCGATGTCTTTGCCGACAGCAGTCTTGAGGAAGACGTCGTTGCGCGCGTCGTCGAGGTTCTTGATCACGAAGTCTTTGCGCTGCTTCGGATCCTGGAGGACGTCCATCGTTTCCAGACCTTCGAATGCATCCTTGCAGTAGAAGACGCCGGGTCCATAGTGCCGATCGCCGTCGACGAACAGCGCGCGACGGCCGAAGCGGCGGTTGATTGCTGCACCGCCGATCAAGACGGGAATCTTCATTCCACGCTTGTCGAGCTCCTGCACGCAGAGCGGCATCTGCTTCGACGTGGAGACGAGCAGCGCGCTCAGTCCAATTGCGTCAGCACCGACTTCGACGGCCTTGTCGAGAATCGTATTGACGGGCACCTGCTTGCCGAGGTCGTAGACTGTGTAGCCGTTGTTGGAGAGAATGGTGTTGACGAGCGATTTGCCGATATCGTGCACGTCGCCATATACGGTGGCGAGCACGACCTTCCCTTTGGTGAAGCCTTCGGCTTTCTCGAGGAATTGCTCCAAATGCTTGACCGCTTTTTTCATGACTTCCGCGGACTGGAGCACGAACGGAAGGATCAATTCGCCGGCGCCGAACTTGTCGCCGACTTCTTTCATCGCCGGCAGCAGTACCTCGTTCAGCACTCGCACTGGATTCGCACGTACGCCCGCGGCATCGAGCTGCTCCTCGATGCCTTCTTTCTTGCGGTGAAGGATCATCCAATGGATTCGCTGATCGGGCTCCATGTCGGCGGTCGGATCCTCTTTCTCCGCCTGCGCTGTCGACGCCGTCGCCCCGGCCGATGCGAAGTGCTCGATAAAACGCTGAAGCGCGTCCGGCCGCTTGTTGAACACCAGATCGTCGGCCAGCTCGCGCTCCGTCTGTGAGATCTCGGCGTATGGCCGGATGTGCGCGGGGTTCACGATCGCCGCATCGAGGCCGGCCTGCACGCAATGATGCAGGAACACCGAGTTGAGCACGCCGCGAGCTTCTGATGACAGACCGAAGCTGACGTTCGATACGCCAAGAATGGTCGACACACCCGGCAGCTCGCGCTTGATAAGTCGGATTCCTTCGATGGTTTCCTTGCCCGACTCGATCCACTCCGCGTCACCGGTCGCGAGGGTGAAGGTCAGCGCGTCGTAGATGATGTCCTCGGGCGCCAGGCCGTACTCACCGACGACGATGTCGTAGATCTTCCGTGCGACCTCGAGCTTTCGCTCGCGCGTCTTCGCCATTCCGATCTCGTCGATGGTAAGTGCGATCACTGCAGCACCATGTTTCTTCACCAAAGGCACGACTGCATCGATGCGCTTGCGACCGTTCTCCATGTTGATGGAGTTCACAATTCCGCGCCCCGGAATGTGCTCGAGCGCCGCCTCGATGACGTTGGCTTCGGTGGAGTCGATGACGAGCGGAGTTTCCACGCTCATCGACAGCAGTTTCACCACCTTCGACATCTGCTCTGCTTCATCCGCGCGCTCGGTCAGTGCGACACAGACGTCGAGTACGTGCGCACCGGAATCGACCTGATCGCGCGCGACCTCGAGAATTCCTTCGTAGTCGTCCGCGAGCAACAGTCGTTTGACTTTGCGCGAGCCCTGTGCGTTGACGCGCTCGCCGACCAGCAGCGGGGGTGGATCCTGGTGCAGGGTAATCGCGCGCATCGCCGAGCTCACGCGCGGCACGTGACTCGGATGCTGAGGCTTCGCGTCGGGCTCTGCCTTGCTTACCGCGTCGACGATCGCCGAGAGATGTTCCGGAGTGGTGCCGCAGCATCCGCCAACAATGCGCACGCCAAAGTCACGCACGAATTCAGAGAGCGCGTCGGCCATCGGCGCCGGCTCGAGCGGATAGACTGCTTCACCGACGCCGGTGTTGAGCGGCAATCCGGCGTTGGGAATCACGGACAGCGGCAGGGTCGCGTGCTCGGAGAGATAGCGCACCGGCTCGCGCATGTGCTCGGGCCCCGTCGAGCAGTTCAACCCAATCACGTTGACGCCCAGTGATTCGAGCGTCGTCATCGCGCTGGCGATGTCGGTACCGAGGAGCATGCGGCCGCTGACATCGAGGGTGACCTGCGCCTGTATTGGAATGCGACGACCGATCTCCGTGAACAGCTGCTCGATTCCCGCGACTGCAGCTTTGACTTCGAGAATGTCCTGCGACGTTTCGATCAGCAGCAGATCGACACCGCCCTCGACGAGATACTTCGCCTGCTCATAGTAATTCCCAGCCAGCTCGTCGTAAGTGATCTGCGACAAAACCGGATCAGAGCTCGATGGCAGCATCCCCGTTGGGCCCATCGATGCCGCCACGAACCGTGGTTTATCCGGCGTCGAATATTTCTCGGCTGCCGCTCGCGCGATTCCGGCCGCAGCGAGATTGACGTCGCGAACTTTGTCGCCCAGTCCCCATTCGTGGAGACGGCGCGGAGTCGATTGGAACGTGCATGTCTCGACGACGTCGCAACCGACCTTCAGGAACGACTCGTGAATTTCCTGAATGACATCAGGCCGTGTGAGGACGAGGTGATCGTTGCATCCCTCGAGCGCTTTCCCGCCAAAATCCTCGGCGGTGAGGTGGTAGCGCTGGATGTTCGTCCCCATCGCGCCGTCGTAGACGAGGACGCGGCGATTCAGCTCATCGAGATAGCGAGATTCAATCTTTCGTTTGGCCATCTATTCCATCTCCCGCCCAAACTGAGCGGTAACAAAAAAGCCCGCGCGTAGGCGCTGGGCCAGCGCTTTAGCGGATTGTTTAACGTGGCCGCAAGTTGCTTTAAATCGCCACGAAGTCGATTGACACCCTTCACTATAGTAGTCCGAAGTCGAATCCCTGGCAAGAGTTAGGACCGAGGTCTCCGGACCAACGGCACTTCTGACTGCTGACTGAGTGAGGACTGGGACCTTTTGGACGGTGCACGAGTTTGACGAGGCGCGAAGGGTAAAGGGTTTGTCGCACCGTACGAAGACCAACAGACTTCGCGCATGTCTCATTTCGGGCCCGCCTTATCCGCAGAAAGCTCCAATGATCCGCTGTTTCGAATGCGCGCGTACACGATTGCCAATAATCTTGTGGAAACCGCGTATTTGGATGCCAAGACTTTAAGTCGTGATCCAGTTGCGGAGAGGATGTCCGGACAACTCTACGCAGCCGTTGGTTCCATAGTCGCCAATCTTGGGGAAGGCTATTCACGGAGCTCGGGCAAGGACCGCGCGCACATCTTCGAGTACGCGCTTGGTTCGGTGCGAGAAGCGATGGGCTGGTACCGGGCCGCACGCCCCATATTGGGTGAAATTGTACGGGAACGCCTCAATGCGCTCGAAGAAATTCGGCGATTGTTACTCGCGATTATCGCGCGAGAGCGGGGCAGAACAATTGGTCCGAACAAAAAATGAGGAGCAGTGCAGGCGCTTGGTCCGAGTCCTCACTCAGTCAGCAGTCAGAAATGCCGTTGGTCCGAAGACCTCGGCCCCGACTTAGAACTCCAGCTGGTAGTCCTGCCGACTTTCTTCCCTCTGCGACCTTCCTGTCGTCCTCGACCTACTGTCAAACGACTGGACTAAAGCCAACAGTCTCTGTCTCTCCAACGGCAATACTAAATGCGCGAGTGTCGCCCGCTGCAGCTTGGGCGGCAGGAAGAGATGCTCTCCGTGCGATTTGCCGTACACGATTAACGCGGTGTTGCCGGTGACGGGCAGCGTTGCCGAGGGGCCGGCGTCTTCCACCGATTCCGTAGAAGCAACCATGATCGCGGCGTCATCGCCGGCCATGATCACCGCCGCTTCAGCGATTGTCGCGGCGAAGGTCACGTCGTGTCCGCAGCCAACCAATGTCTGCGCCAATCCTTCCAGCAGCGCGATGTCGGCGCCTACTAAAATCACCTTACACAACGTCTGGGCCCTCCGCCAATCGGTGAATCGATTCCAGGGAAATCCCCGTCACCTCGAGAACTTTCGTCCGCGAGGCGGAGCCGCTCACGATGCACACATTGCGCCGCGAAGTTTTCAGCGCAGCTGAGATCAGATCGATCACACTCTCGTTCGCCCTCCCTTCGACTGGCGGAGCAGTCACCCGCACTTTGAGCGCCGAGCCCTGCAATCCTACTATTTCGTTTTTCGAAGCGCGAGGTTGCAGCCTGATTGTGAACCGAACGCCTGCTGAAGTTTTACGCGCGTCGAGTCCGCTCACACCAACCGGAAGAGCAGGTTCTCGATAATTCCCAGCAGGATGTACGCGACGATCGGCGTGATGTCGAGTCCCGCAAGCACGGGCACGACTCTTCTCAGCGGCGAAAGAATGGGCTCGCTCAGCCGATAGCTCCAGTTCACCCACGCCGAGTAGGGCGAGATCGGCAGCCACGAGCTGATCACTCTCACGATTAGAGCTGTCTTGAGGATGGTGAAGGTCCAGCTCACCAGCAGCCGGAATATTCCGCGGGATCCTTCCTGCGACGCGATGATCGATCGCACGACCTCGAGCCGAATGAGGTCGAGCGCGGTCAGCAACAGGATTCCACCGATTACGACTGCCGCCAACGCCCAGAGCGGCGCTGATGCGGGGGCGCCACCCGCGCGCACTACTCTGCGCTCGATCGGCGCGATGATCGGATCAACGGTCGAGCGGCAAAAGCGCGCTACCGCATTGAATGGGCTGATTTTTCTGGTCCGCACTGCCCAGTCCAGCACGCAGATCGCGCCGAACGCAACCGCCACCGACAACAGCGCGGTACGCAGTATCTGAATTACTGCGTCCGCGCCGGTGAGAAAGGTCTCCATCTAGTGGAGAAGCTCCATCTATTGGAGTGTTGGCCTCATGTGCAGTTCTTTCACAAGGAATGCAAATCTATCAGCAGCTTCGTCGATCAGCTTGGTCGTCGGCCGTCCTGCGCCGTGGCCCGACTTGGTCTCGATCCTTACGAGAATCGGGTTCGAACAGTTTTGCGCCGCCTGCAACGTGGCGACGTACTTGAAGGTATGGCCTGGTACGACGCGATCGTCGTGATCGGCGGTGAAGGCAAGCGTCGGCGGGTAGCACGTCAACGGCTTGATGTTGTGGAGAGGGGAGTACGCGCGCAGATAGTTGAACGCCGTCGAATCGTCCGACGATCCGTAGTCGGACGTCCACGCCCAGCCAATCGTGAATTTCTGGAAGCGCAGCATGTCCATCACGCCGACTTCCGGCAGCGCCGCGCCAAACAGATCGGGACGCTGATTCAAAACCGCGCCAATCAGCAGCCCGCCATTGGAGCCGCCCCGAATTGCCAGCTTCGGCGTCGATGTGTATTTCTGCGAGATCAGGTACTGCGCGGCGGCAATGAAATCGTCGAAGACGTTCTGCTTCTTCGCCAGCATTCCGCCTTCGTGCCACTCCTTGCCGTACTCGCCCCCACCGCGGATGTTGGCGAGCGCATAAATCCCGCCCATCTCCAGCCACGCGATGTTCGCCGCCGAAAACGACGGTGTTTCCGCGATATTGAACCCGCCGTAAGCGTAGAGCAGGGTGGGATGGCTGCCATCGAGGGCGATGCCCTTCTTGGCGGTGATGAACATCGGCACCCGCGTGCCGTCCTTGCTGGTGTAAAAAACCTGCCGCGTCTCGTACGCCGTCGGATCGAAGTCCACCTTCGGCGCACGGAACACTTCGTTGCGGCGTGAATCGAGATCGAAGCGGTAAATCGTCGTCGGATACAGGAAGGACGTGAAGCTGTAAAACATCTCGTTGTCGCCCTGCCGACCCTGAATCACGTCGACGCTGCCGATGCCCGGCAGCGGCAGCTCGCCGCGCGGCGTGAACCCGCCAACCGAAGGAATGCGCTCGCGCGTCACGATCGGAGCGGTGCTCGTGTCATCGTAGACGCTGCCGGGATTCCGCGGCTGCTGCGTCGGTGGCCGCCGAATGTCGTCACGCCTGTTGTCGCGTCCCCCGCTGAAAAAGCGAACCGTCGAATGCGCGTCCTGCAGATAGTTGGCGACGATGTCATCGCCGACAGTCGACGCGCTGATCAACGCATCCTTGCTCTCGGGAATCAGCGTCGTCCAGCGCTCCTCGCGCGGATTGTCGATGCTGATGCCCACGACTCGACCTTTCGGCGCATTCTTGTCGGTGCGCACGTAGAAAATCGTTCCGCGATTGCCGACGAAATCGTATTCTGCATCGAGCTTGTCGATCAGCCGCACGACGGGATTGTCGATCTCCGGCTTGCCGGGATTGTCGAGGTCGATGAAGTAGAGCCGCGTTCTGACGTCGGTGCCCTGTGAAACATTGATGATCAGGTATTGGCCATCGTCAGAAACACTGCCGGTGAAGAGCCAGTCGGGTTCATCCGGCCGATCGTAGACGAGCTCGTCACGCGACTGTGGCTGGCCGACGCGATGGTAGTAGAGCTTGTGATTCTTGTTCGCGTTCGTCATCGCATTGCCGGATGTCGGCTCGTCGTAACGCGAATAGAAGAAGCCCCGATTGTCGTGCGTCCAGGCGATGTTCGAGAACTTGACCCACTTCAGCACGTCCGAGAGATCGCGGCCGGTGTCGACATCGCGCACATGGATCTCGCGCCAATCGGATCCGCTTGTCGACAAGCTGTACGCCAGATAGCGCGCATCGTCGGATGCCGCGATCACGCCCAGCGCCACCGTTCCGTCGCTCGACAGCACGTTCGGATCCAGCAACATCCGCGGCCGCGCGTCGCGTCCGTCCTGAACGTAGAGCACGCTCTGGTTTTGCAGGCCGGTGTTCTGGAAGTAGAAGTAGCGATTGTTCTGCTTGAAGGGCACCGAGTAGCGTGCGTAGTTCCACAATTTGGTGAGCCGGTTCCGAATCGCCGTTCGCTCGGGAATGGTCGCCAGGAACGAATCCGTCAGCCTGTTCTCGGCGGCGACCCACGCTTTGGTTTCGGGCGCGTCGACGTCTTCCAGAGACCGATATGGATCGGCGATACTGACGCCGTGATAGACATCGACCTGCGTTCCTTTGGGCGCGACTGGATACGAGAGCGATGGATTGGGCGCGGTTTGGGCGACGGCGCCGGCGGCGACGGCAAATAACGAAATGGCGGGCGTAGCGAACATCGCCCGGATGCTGTGGCGGGACATGAGTGCTGACCTGCTCTTGTTGTTGGTTATGATGTATCTCAATCTACGACCTATAGACAGTTAGGTTCCACTGTCGCCCTACTATTCCGACGGCGGTTATTGAATGGCGAAGATTACCCAAGGCGCGCACAAGGATCGGCGCTACTGGCTGCTCAAATCGGACACGGACACGTTTTCCTGGGACGATCTGTGGAACGCGCCCAATCGCACCACCCATTGGGATGGTGTGCGGAATTTCCAGGCGCGCAATTACATGCGCGATGAAATGAAGAAAGGCGATCTCGCCTTCTTCTACCATTCGGGCGGAGAAGACCCGGCCATCATTGGGATTGTCGAGGTGGTGCGCGAGGGTTACCCCGACTCGACGGCGCTCGATCCGAAGGATCCGCACTACGATCCGCGCAGCAAGGGCGGAGAGTCCCACTGGTCGATGGTGGACATCCGCGCGGTCGAGAAACTGTCCCGCCCGGTGACCCTCGCCGAGATGAGGACCAAGCCGGAGTTGCAGGCTATGCCGCTGCTGCAGAAGGGAAACCGGCTTTCGGTGCAGAAGGTCGGGCCGGCGGAGTGGAATGCGGTGATCGCGCTGTCGAAGTTGGGGACGGACGAGGGTTGAACTACATAAAGAAGAGTACCAGCCGGCGGCCGTGAGCTTTTGCAGCCGGCAGCCCCGGGCTGCGCTTACTCCGAGATAAGGCGGCTCGGGGCCGCCGGCCCAGGGGCTCGGGGCCGCCGGCTGGTAGTCTTCCTTTTGTAGTTAAAGTCCCTTCACGGCGGTCATACTATAGAGATACCCTGTCCGGGTCCTACTCGTCCCTGTCCTATGACCCTCTCAGCATCGTCCACCCGGTAAGCCATGGCGGGACCCGTCAAAGTCCTGGTGGCGGGACTGCCCGCGGAGACGGTCCGCGAGATCGGCCTGCGACTCCGCGACGTCGCGGTCAGTGAATTCGACAATTCACAGCAGATGGGCCGAGCTGCCGCCCACGGCGAAGCCCGGCTGGTCGTGCTCAGCGATCTGCTGCCCACCGAAGACGCGATCTACGTCGCCCGCCGCGCCAAGGATGCGAGCGAGGACATGCGCATCGCTTTTCTCATCTCGATGCAGCAGGCGGAGAATGCGCTGCTTGCCCTGAAAGACATCCAAGTCGATCGATTCTTCCTCGTCCCCGTCGACACGGAAGAGATGCTGCGCGAGATGGCAAAGATGGCCGGCGTTGAGCTGCTGCCACCCCAGGCGTCGCACGCCGAGCACATCGCATCCGCGGTCTTCGCCGCCTGGGATCGCGCCAAGCCGGCGACATTCCAGAAAATCGACAAACTCGACGACGTCGCAATCGCCCTCCTCGACAACAAGCTGGACGCCGAGACGAAAAAAATCGCCGCCCAGGATGCGACTGCGATCGCTGACGTCGCAACACGCTTTGGTTTTCAGAAAGCGGTCGGTGTTGCGCGTGAGCTCGCCGAGCGATTTTCAAACGATTCGCTGACCGCCGTCGACGGACTCAGCGTCTCGGAGCAGCTGCTTGCGCTCCGGCAAAACCTGACTGGCGCGCCAACGCCACCGGCCTCGGCGTCCGATCCCAATCGCCCGACGCCTTCTCACGTCGCGGCCGCGTTCGACGACGCGCAACTCGAGGGCAAGCGCGTTCTCGTCGTCGACGACGAGGCGCTCGTCACGCGCGGCCTGACCTCGCTGTTGAGTCGTCGCGGACTCGAAGTGATCGCGCTGAACGATCCACTCAAGTTCTGGACGACGATCGAAGACGCGAGGCCGAATCTCGTGCTGCTCGATCTCGAGATGCCGAAGATCAGCGGTGTCGAGCTGTGTCGAGTCATCCGCAGCGATCGTCGCTGGAGCGAATTGCCTGTGATCTTTCTCACGGGGCACACCGATCAGGCGAGCGTGCATCGAGTGTTCGGCGCGGGCGCCGACGATTACGTCGGCAAGCCGTTCGTGCCCGCCGAGCTGATGATGCGCATCGAGAGTCGTCTCACCGGCGTCAAAGCGCGCAAGGCTCCCGTCGAGACCGATCCTCTAACCGGCTTGGCGACGTCGCTCAAAGCTACTGAGCTGATGGAACGATTCCTGAGATTGGCGCGCCGCAAATCGGATCCATATTCGATCGCCGTTCTGCAAATCGATGGGTTCGCCAGTTTGTCGCAGAACTTTGGTCGTGCGCTGACTGAGAACGTGTTGCGCGGAATCGGCGGACTTCTTCCCAAGTCCTTTCGGGCCGAGGACGTCCCCGGGTGGTGGGGCGGTCCCGATTTCGTGATCGGGATGTACGGCAGTCCAAAGGAAGCGGCGGCAATCAAGCTCGGACAAGTCTCAACCAAAGTCGCCGAGCTCAATTTCCTGGCCGAAGATGGTCGCCGTGTTCACGTGTCATGCAGCGGTGGTGTCGCGCAGTACCAGCAAGACGGCGACACCGTGAGCGTTCTGCGTGACGAGGCGATCAAGGCGATGCAGAAGGCGAGAGAAGCGGGCGCAGCTACCGCGATCGGCGTCACCGGCGTCATGCCAACGGGCCCGATGACGCGGCGGGTCGATGTCGCCATCATCGACGACGATCCAGTGCTGGTGTCACTGCTTCAGCACGCGATGGAGAGTCGCAGCATGAGAGTGGCTACGTACGCCGACGGCGAAGCGGCTGTCGCTGCGCTCTCCGGCACCTCACCCGAAGTCCAGGCATCGATCGTTTTGCTCGACGTCGATTTGCCCGCGCTCAACGGCCTCGAGGTACTCCGCCGGCTCAAGGCGAGCGACATCGGCAAGTTGAGCAACGTCATCATGCTCACCGCGCGCACGGGAGAGCGTGACGTGCTGACTGCGCTCGAGATGGGCGCCACCGACCACATCACCAAACCGTTCAGCGTGCCCGTGCTGATGCACAAGGTGCGGACGGCGTTGAGGCAGACGCAGATATGGTAAGCGAGCATCTGCTCAACGTGATCATGTTGATCGAGGTGGGACTGCTCGCACTGGCGGTCGCGCTTTTCTTCATGCACGGTTTGTGGCTGCACCTGACAGCGCGTCGCATCAAGCGGCTCTCCAAGTCGGGCCACGAAGCGCTCGCACGTCTGGTAACACGGGGCCACGTCAGCGTCGAAGACGTCGCAGCACTCAAAGAGCTGCCGCCGGACGTGCAGACCATCACCTTCCTCGAGGTCTCGCGCAGTCTGAGCGGAGCCGGAAAGGAACGCCTGCGGTTTGTTGCGCAACAGGTTGGCGTCGTCGATCGCGCGCGCAAGCTGTGCGAGCATCGCTGGTGGACGCGACGTCTGCGCGGCGCACGCATTCTCTCCAGACTCGATATTCCGGATCCGCTGGTGCTAAAGCTGCTCGCCGATCCGCACCCGGCGGTGCGCGCGCAGGCAGCGGAGTGGGCAGCGGCGCAGCCGGACGTCGACGTGATCTCGGCGATGCTGGAGCTGTTGGCCGATCCGGCGACGCAGGCGCGGTTCGCTGTGCAAAACGCGTTGCTGCGCATGGGGAACGTCATCGCGATTCCGCTGGCGTCGTTTCTCGAGACGCATTCCGGTCGCGCCGCCGAAGCCGGATTGCGCGTCGCCGAGTCGGTTGCGGTACCAGGCTTCCTTCCCGCCGCTCTCAGACATTCGCGCGCCGAGGGCGCTGGGGTGAGAGAGGCGGCCGCGAAACTGCTCGGCGGAATCGCCGGAGCTGATGCGGGCCTGCGATTGATGGAAATGCTGAGCGACAACGAGTCCAACGTGCGAGCGGCGGCCGCGAGTGCGCTGGGCCGGATGCACTATTGGCAAGCAGGCACCTTGCTCGCTGACAGTTTGCGCGATCAACGGTGGCGCGTGCGGCGCGAAGCAGGGCTTGCGCTGCGCGCGCTCGGCGCTGCCGGGACGTTGTTCCTTCGTCGCGCGCTCAAGGGTAACGATCGTTTCGCGGCGGATATGGCGGAGCAGGTACTGGAGCTTCCCGAAGGAGCGACCGGATGATTCAGGTGAACTCGACCGTCGCCGCGTTCGTCACTGATTTCCTGGTCAAGGGACAGTTCGCTGTTCTCCTGTATTTCCTCGCCGTCAACGGCTGGTATCTGGTGTTGCTGGTGAGCTCGCTGCTCGAGCTGCGGCGTCACATGCTGCTGATCGCGGACGAGAGCCGGCACCTGTTATTGAGCTCGACCCTGTCGCCGACAATTTCGATTCTCGCGCCCGCCTACAATGAGGAGGCGACGATCGAGGTCAGTCTGCGCGCGCTGCTGGCCCTGCACTATCCGAGTCTCGAGGTGATCGTCGTCAGCGACGGCTCGAAGGACAAGACGGTGCAGGTGCTGATCGAGAAATTCGATCTCGTGCCGGTGAAGACCATCTACGAGCGAAAGATCAACACCAAAGCCGTACGTTCGTTGTACCGGTCGTCGACGTATCCTGGTCTGGTCGTCGTCGACAAGGAGAATGGGGGCAAAGCCGACGCGTTGAACGTTGGGCTGAGCTTCGCGCGCGGCGAGCTGGTGTGCGCGATGGATGCCGATACGCTGATCGAGGCCGACGGACTTCAGCGCATGGTGCGGCCGTTCCTGTACGCGACTGATGTCGTCGCGACGGGCGGAACGATCCGCGTCGTCAACGGTTCGCAGGTCAAGCACGGGCGCGTGGAGAAAACGGCGGTGCCGACGAATTTGCTCGCCGGGATCCAGGTGGTGGAGTATCTGCGCGCGTTCCTGTTTGGTCGGCTCGGCTGGAACAGACTCGGCGGCAACATCATCATCTCGGGCGCATTCGGTCTCTTCCAGCGTGAAGCTGTGCTCAACGCGGGTGGATACCTGCATGACACCGTCGGCGAAGACATGGAGCTCGTCGTGCGGCTCAAGCGTCTGTCGTACGAAAACGGTGGTCCGGGGAAGATTGCATTCGTTCCCGATCCGGTCGCGTGGACCGAAGTCCCGGAGAGCGCGAAAGTGCTTGGCCGCCAGCGCGATCGATGGCACCGCGGGCTCGCTGATGTGCTATGGCGACATCGGCGGATGATGCTCAATCCGCGCTACGGAGTAACGGGTCTGATCGTTTATCCGTACTACGCGTTCGTCGAGTTACTGGCGCCGGTCATCGAAGCCGTCGGATTGGTGAGCCTCGTGCTCGGCCTGAGCTTCGGCGTCGTCGATTGGAATTTCGCGGGACTGTTTTATCTGACAGCGTACGGATTGGGCACCGCGCTGACCGCGTTCACGCTCATCCTGGAAGATCTCAGCTTTCATCGCTACAACTCGTTCCGCGATCGCGCATTGCTGTTCTGGTGGGCGCTGCTCGAGAACATGGGATACCGGCAGCTCACGGTTTACTGGCGGCTGCGCGGGTTGTGGAAGTTCATTCGCGGGCGCAAGGACTGGGGCGCAATGGAGCGCAAAGGGTTCCGCGCGGTCCCGGTCGTTGCGAAATCGCCCGACGCTGCCGCTTGAAACACATGTGAAATGCTGCCAATCTCTGGTCGATGGTTTCGACTGGAGCAAAAATGAATCGCGCGATTGCGCTGATGCTGGTGGCACTGACGACTTCGACGCTGGCGTGTGCCCGCCGCACGCCGGGCATCCAGCTGGCGTCCAGCGACTTCGATCTGAATCCACTCGTTGGTCAGTGGCGCGGCAGTTTCAGCAGCTCGCAAACCGGACGCACCGGCACCATCGCCTTCAATCTCAACGCTGGTGAATCAGCTGCAACCGGCAACGTGGTGATGTTTGCGAAACCGGACTCGCTGCTCACACCCGAGGAACGCGAGATGGCAGCGAACGTTCCAGATCGCAGCGTGCTGAAAATCCATTTTGTGCGGAAACAGGGCGGAACGATCAGCGGCGGTCTCGACCCATATCGCGATCCGGATTGCAACTGTACGGTGACGACTCTGTTCCAGGGTGCATTCACCAACGCCGCGACCATCGAAGGGACGTACACCACCGTGCGCTCCCTCCCCGGAAGCGACATTGTCAGCGGCACGTGGAAGGTGACGCGCACGAAAAAACTGTAGGGGAGCTGGATGTTTGGGGGGCGACGCGGTCGGCAGCCTGCTCCCGCAGTTCAAGCGCCGGCGAACCCTTACGCTGTACCAATGTTCAAGGCGACATACCAGGCGTGACGGCGACGGAGCGAGTCCGTCATTGCTTTGATTGTCGACTTTCCGATCTCGGTTAATTGGCTTGTGCCGGTACTGATCCCGAAATCCCTCACCACCCTCAAGACCTATAATCGGTCTCAGTTCGCGTCCGATCTGGTCGCTGGCGTAATCGTCGGCATCGTTGCGCTACCTCTGGCGATTGCGTTTGCCATTGCGAGTGGCGTCACCCCTGATCGCGGACTTTACACTGCGATAGTAGCAGGCTTTCTGATCTCGGCGCTTGGTGGTTCGCGCGTGCAGATCGGCGGCCCAACCGGGGCATTCGTCGTCATCGTCTACGGCATCGTTCAGCGGTATGGCGTCGATGGCCTGATCGTGGCGACGATGATGGCGGGCGTGATACTGATTGCGTTCGGCCTGGCCAGGCTTGGCGCGGCAATCAAGTTCATCCCGCATCCCGTGATCGTCGGTTTCACGAGCGGCATTGCGGTGATCATTTTCTCGAGCCAGGTCAAGGATCTGCTTGGCTTGCGAGTCGCGAACCTGCCCGCCGAGTTCATCCCGAAGTGGCGGGAGATTTTCGCGCACCTGGGCTCGCTCGACATCGCCACGGTAGGAGTCGCCGCGTCGTCCCTTTTGATAATGCTGCTGTGGCCGCGGGTCAGTCGCCGGATTCCGGGACCTTTCGTCGCCCTGATTGCGACGACCCTACTCGTCCTCATCTTTCACATTCCGGTCGACACCATCGGCACCCGCTTCGGCGCGATTAGCGCATCGCTGCCCCATCCGGTCGTTCCACACATTACCCTCGATCGACTGACGCTGCTGGTGATGCCGGCGTTCACCATCGCGCTGCTCGGGGCGGTGGAGTCGTTGTTGTCAGCGGTCGTCGCGGACGGAATGATCGGCGGTCGGCATCGCTCGAACATGGAGCTCATCGCGCAAGGCGTCGCCAACGTCGTGACACCTCTGTTCGGAGGAATTCCGGCGACCGGTGCGATTGCACGCACGGCCACCAACGTCAAGAACGGCGGACGCACCCCTGTCGCGGGAATGATCCACGCGCTGACTCTGCTGCTCATCACCATCGCCTTCGGCCGTTTTGCGGCGCTCATTCCGATGGCGACTCTGGCGGCGATTCTGGTCGTTGTCTCGTATCACATGAGCGAGTGGCGCACGTTCCGGAGCGAGCTGACAGCGCCGAAGAGCGACATTCTGGTCCTGCTCGTGACGTTTTCTCTGACAGTACTGGTGGATTTGACCGTGGCGATCGAAGTCGGAATGGTGCTCGCCGCGTTTCTGTTCATGTATCGAATGGCGGAGGTCACCAATGTCAGCATGGTGACGCGCGAGATCGCCGACGAAGGCTGGGACGACACCGACGATCCTAATGCCATTCGTGATCGCAGCGTGCCCGACGGCGTCGAGGTGTTCGAGATCAGCGGTCCATTCTTCTTCGGCGCCGCCGAGGAGTTCAAGAACGCTATCGGCGCGGTGGCTGGCAGGCCGCGCGTGCTCATCATCCGAATGCGTGACGTTCCTGCCATCGATGCAACCGGGCTGCACGCGCTCCAGGATCTTGCCAAACGCTCGCGCAGGGATGGCAGCCTGCTCGTTCTATCCGATGTGCACGCTCAGCCAATGTTTGCTTTGGTTCGCTCCGACATGCTCGACGAAATCGGCGAAGACAACATCTTTGGCAACATCGACGATGCGTTGAACCGCGCGCGCGATTACCTGGGGCTGAGCCGCCTCGCGCGACCGGCGCGCGCAACGCCGACGGTCGCCCGTGAAGCGGCTAATGACAGCGCAGCGAAGCTGAGTCGCGAGGCATAATCACGGCCTACATCACCTGTGGCCGCCGCGCCGCGGGAGCTTGCTCGGTCCGGCGCAGACTCGCCTGCCCATCGATGGTCCGCCAGACATTGTAGATGAACGCAAACGCGCCGAGCGCACTCAACACGCCGCCGGTTGCCAGCACCGGCATGCTCCTCTGTCCGAAGTGCGGCGCCATGAAGAAGCCGGCCACCATTCCGGCGAGGCCGACATTCGACAGCCACCAGTGAACCGCGCCCAGCTTCGTGCTGTGCAGCGGATGTCCGAAGAACCTCGGCACGACGTGATATCCAACTCCGTAGATCATCATCGTCACGAAGCCGAGCAGGTTCATGTGAACGTGCGCCGGTCGATAGATGATTCAGAGTGGGTGAACGGCCATCGCCACGCCGAGCGTCACACCAAGACCGAACCATACCAGCGCGGCTTTGATAAACCGCCGAACGAACCAATCCATCATCGTGAACGCCTCGCAATTGCTGGTAGCAACTAAAACCGCTCTCCCTTTGCCTCGCGCACGTGACTTCCGGCCGAACGGATGCGCGGCCACATCGTGAAGAAGAACATCGCGATGCCAGCCGCTTGCGCCAAACTCGCGACGACGACGGTCCAGCCCAGCCAGGCCACGCTGCGCGACGATTCGATCAGCTCTCCGCCGACGCGCAACGCCGTACCTGCTGTCAGTAGCCAGTATGCAACCAACGCGAGCTGCGGATCATAACGTCGCCCCTCGCTGCCGCCGCGCGGGAACAGCCACAGTGCAACGCCGAGGATCATCATCATCACGAAACCGACGAGCAGCGCGTGGGTGTGAGCGCTCGTTTCGTAAACATCGGGAACACGGCGCATTACATCGCGTTCGAAGATCATCTTGACGCCGATCACCAGGCCGATGCCCAGAAACAGGATCGCGGTTTTTATGTAGCGCCGAACGAGCGAGTGCACGCCTTGGCTCCATCGGTGAAGGAGCAAATGTAAGCTTTCCGCCGACGTCGGACGCGGAACTTTCCCGATACTTCAGCGCGTCACGCTCGGTGAACTTGGCAGCGTCCGATTTCGTGCGGGTGATTAATGACTGCCCCTCCGATTGTAATTTCGCGGCGCTCGCTGCGTCAACGCGCAACGTTTACCCTCTCAGCAAGACAGCAGAAGTTATTTGGCGTTTTTCTGCTCTTTCACGGACTCGCCCATGCCGGACTTGGAATCTGGGCGGGCGAAATCGGTCGCTGGTGGCTGCCGATGTCCCTGTGGGAGTTGGCGATGGTCGGCTTCCTCGCCGCCGGTTTTGGCGCGATTGGCGTCGCCGGACTGAAAAATTTCTGGCGACCACTGACCGTAATCGCAAGCGTCGTGTCGTTGCTAGAGTTGATTTTGATGCCCGGCACGGTGCTGGTGCCCGGCTTGACCGTCGATTTCCTGGCGCTGAGCGTGATCGCCTACTCGGAAAGCGCGGATTCAAGGCCTCACGTGGTCAGGCATCGCGCCTGGAGGTTGTCCGGCATCGTTCTGAGCTGGGCTTTTCTATTGTATGTCGCGATCGTGCTGGCGCTGCGTCCGTGGAATGTCGAATGGGGAACGACTGCTGCCGAGCGTGCGAGTGCTCTGCCGGGTGACGAGTTTGTTCCAGTTGCACAGTACCGTATCGATCACGCGATTACGATCGACGCTCCGCCCGAGGCGGTCTGGCCATGGTTGATTCAGATCGGTCAGGATCGCGGCGGCTTCTACAGCTACACGCGCCTCGAGAACGCAGTTGGCGCCCGCATCACCAACACCGATCGAATCGTCTCCGAGTGGCAGCAGCGAGGGGTTGGGGAGCTGGTGCCGACTGTTCCCGAGAACTACCTGGGCGGAATCTTCGGCTCGAGGCTCGGTTGCAAGGTACTGCAGATAATTCCCGGTCAGGCGCTGGTGCTGGACGGCTGGGGCGCCTTCGTCGTGCTGCCAACAACCGACAACAAAACGCGGATGATGGTCAGGACGCGCATGCACGTGACGCCGAGTTTCGCCGGCGTGCTCTCAGCCCCGTTTCGACTGCTGGTTTACGAGCCGGCTCACCTGATCATGGAGCGCGGGATGCTGCTTGGCATCAAGCGCCGCGCTGAGAGATCACTTCTGGAAAGCGACCCCGTCTACTCGAGGATTCAATGAATATCGTCCACCTGCATTTGCTCTTGAATCATCTGCCAGTCGTGGGCAGTCTGGTCGCGCTGCTGTTGTTCGCCGCGACTTTTTATCGGAACGCAGTCTCCACGCGTTTTGCTCTGTGGTTTGCGGTGGGGCTCGGCGCCGTTGCGCTCGCAGTGTATTTGACCGGCGAACCAGCTGCTGACACCGTCGAGAGAGTCGTCCGCATTGCGGAGCGTGACATCGAGCGGCACGAAGAAGCTGCGGAACTAGCGACCATCATCGCCGGGTCGCTGGGAGCGCTCGCTCTTGTCGCCCTGCTTGTCTTCCGGCGTCGGCAGATCCCGCGCTGGGTTGGAGCGGCTGGACTCGCCGGCATGCTGTTTTTGTCGGCCGCCATGGCTTGGACCGCCAACCTTGGCGGGCAAATTCGTCACAGCGAGATTCGCAGCACGGCACTGCCTACGACGACGGCCAGCGAGCACGATTCAGAGCAGTAAGGGTCAGGCTACCCGCGTTGTCGACTCTACTGGAATGGGCCGTCCTTTCCTGGTTCCAGGCTGGACGAGCGCGGTTTTCAGGGAAAGTCGCACAAAAGAACAGCGGATCGATTACGGATTTATTGCATCTCTCAACGCAGGTTACTGCATATGGGTTACTACATGAATGGCCCTCCGCGCCACAGCCATCGGTCGCCGGCCGAGCTCGCAGAGGATGAGATCCTGGCGGCGCTTCGCGGAGAATTCTGCGGTGTCCTGAGGCAAGCCGAAGACAGACCTGCAGCATTGAGGCAATCAGCCCACACTCCCCGACGGTTTGCCCTTGTGCGCTGGGCGGACCGGCCAGAAACAAGGAGAGGTCGATGATCGCCGAGGCTTCGAGCGTCAAGGAGGAAGGATGCTGAGGCTGGCGGACATCATGACAACTGACGTTGTTATCGCCGCGCCTGAAACGTCGTTGCGCGAAGCGATATCCATTCTTGCCGACAATCATGTCGGCGGCGTACCGGTGCTGAGACACGGGAAAGTCGTCGGTGTATTTTCCGCCGCCGACCTGCTGTCGTACATAACCGATCTGAACGCAGGCCCGCCGTCTGATTCGCTGCGCCGCCGCCGCACCACACTCGAGGAGATCACAGTCTCCGAGCTCATGACACGTGAGGTCAAAACGCTGCCGCCGAATTGCTCGGTCGAGCAGGCCGCTGATTTCATGCGGAAAAACCAGATTCACCGGGTGCTGGTGATGGAGGGGCAGAAGCTGGTCGGAATTGTCACGACGACCGATGTAGCCAAGGCAGTCGCGGATCATCGGCTGCGCACCAACACCTACGTGTTTGGCTGAACGCGTTTGCACGTTCGGGAGGGTAGGGCAATGCTAGGGATGAAAAGTGTTCTGGCAACGGCTGTCGCTTTAACGGCTTTGTCCTGCGCCACGCGCAGGTATGCGACGGTGGAAGTGTCAGCGGCAGACTTCGATGTGTCGTCACTGGTTGGAAGATGGGCGGGCGAATATCACAGCGAGGAAACTGGAAGGAGCGGCGACATAACCTTCACGCTGCAGCCGGGCGAGGCGTCTGCTTACGGCGACGTTACGATGATCCCAAAAACTCCAACGCGCTCGACCGTACCCCTACACAATGAAATCGTCGGCATGCCCGCGCTCGGCAGTGTGCGCGAGCTGCTGACGATTCATTTCGTGCGCAAGGAAGGCAACACTGTGGTCGGCATGCTCGATCCCTATCAGGACCCTGAATGCAGGTGCCGCGTCGTCACGACCTTCCGCGGCGAATTCAAGAATGGTGGTACGATCGAGGGCACCTTCAGCACGCATGGCAGTGATCAGATCGTGATGCACAGCCAGGGCTACTGGAAAGTGAACCGTGTCAAGCGGCTCTAGTTGCGCCGGAAGCTTTTACGCGATGGTGCGAGCTATCGCGAAGGCAGTCGCCGCCGCCAACCCACCGACAAGGGTCGTCTGAACAGCGCTGCGGAGTACTGGGACGCCCGTAAAGCGACCCTTGATCCCGCCGAACGCAGCGAGCGCGAGCAGCGTGACGACAATCGAAGCTCGTAATGCCGCTCGTGCTTCGCTCACGAACAGATAGGCGCTGAGCGGGATCAGGCCGCCGAGGACGTAAGCGAGTGCGATCGTGAGGGCGCTTTTCCAGGCGCGACTCGGAACGGGCGCTTCGAGTCCGAGCTCGAAACGCATCATGAAATCAACCCAATTTTTCGGGCGCTGCCGCAGCGATTGGATGACCGTTGCGCTTTCGTCGGCTGTGAGGCCGTACGTCTGAAAGATCTCGCGCACTTCGTTCTCTTCCGCTTCCGGTATCCGCACGATTTCGTCCTCTTCTCGCCGGCGCTCGCTCGCGTAGTGTTCCGCATCGCTACGCGCGGCTAGATATCCGCCCAGCCCCATCGCAATCGAACCAGCCGCAATTTCGGCGAAGCCGGCGGTGATGATCAGGCGTGATTCAGTGATCGCTCCGGTTAGTCCCGCCGCCAGCGCAAACGGCACCGTCAGGCCGTCCGACATCCCGATGACTATGTCGCGGACAGCATTGCCGGCGGTAAAATGTTTTTCAACGTGCGGCGTGATTGGCAAGTGGACCTCGACAGATCGAGTCCGGGTCTTCAGTAGCAGCGGGAATTTGTGGCCTAAGAGACCTTCTCTTCGAGCGCGAGCTCTCCCGCTCGCACCGCCTTTGCGCCAACTCCCGTTGGATGAAAAACCAGAACGCAATTGCGTGCGGTACGAGTGAGCGAGTCGGCCACGCTTCCGCGCAAGACGCGGGTCAGTCCGCCACGTCCATGGGTGGCGATGGCAATCAGGTCCGCGTTTTCGCGGCCAGCGTAGGCCGCAATTTCATCGCCAACGTCATCGCCAATCACCACATCTGTCAGAACACTGAGCTGGGTGGCTCGCATCGCTTGCGACACGCGCGCCAGGTAGGCTTTCGCCTCAGCGACGTCTCTCTCCCACCACGGCGCCTTGGGAGGTGCGTCGTCGCCAGGCGCAGCGGCACGATCGACAACGGTTAAGAGCACGACCTCCGAATCTTCGAGCACCGCCAGCATCCGCACCGATTCGAGCACCTGTTCCGCGAGGGGAGAGCCGTCGAGCGGAACAACGATCCGCTTGAACGCGCCACGCACCTGCGGGTTGAGATAACTCGCAGACGGCTTCACCACTAGCACCGGGACTGCCGTGTGCCGTATCAGTGAGTCCGTGACACTACCGAGCGTTAAACGGGAGAATCCTCCGCGACCGTGAGAACTGATGACGATCAGGTCCGCATTGTTGCGTTTGACATAACCTTCGACTGCGTCAGCAACCGGACCCGTCTCGAGGGCAACCGTGACATCCACATTTGCAGCGCGGCGACACTCTGCCGCCAGCGCGTAGAGCTCGGTGAGGGCTGCATCGCGATCGCGCTTCACGTTCGTCGCCGCCGCGCGAAGTTCGTCTGCGCTGGCGCCGGCACCAAAGTACGCACCGGTGGTCAGCACTCGCACCAACCGGAGTTTCGCATCGCTTTTCTCGGCGATACGCAGCGCGACGCGGATCGCTTCCCGGTCGAAGCCGGAGCAATCGGTGGGGACGACGATGGTTTTGTACATAAGCACTCCTTTGGCGGCTTTAGGCGAAGGCTGCCACTTTGCGCTCCGCCAGCGGTTTGGCGTCGCTTGCCACTTCCTTGACGGCAGGGTGGAAAACGAACACCGAGGCGCGCGCGGACTTGGTCAGCGCATCGGTGACGCTGCCGTGGATGAGACGAGACAGTCCGCCGCGGCCGTGGGTTGCAATCGCGATGAGATCTGCTTTCTCGCAGCGCGCGAATTCCGCGATCTTCTCGGCGACGTTCTCACCGATGACGATGTCGCTCGCGACCGTCAAACCACGACGGCGCAGCTTGGCAGCCATCGGAAAGAGATACGCTTCGGCCGACGCGATGTCCTTTTCCCACCAGGGAAGCAGCGGATCCTGAATCTGCTGCTGCGAGTACGTCTGCGGCTTCAATACATATAGTAGCGTCAGCTCGGCGTCCTCGAGATCGGCGAGTCCGGCAATCCGCGGCAGGATCTGCTCCGCCAGTGCCGACCCGTCGAGAGGGACGACGATTCGCCTGAAGGAGCCAGCGACCTGCGGATTGAGATAGCTGCGCGGTGGCTTCACTACCAGTACCGGGATCGTCGTCAAGCGAATCAGAGAGTCGGTTACGCTGCCCAGCGAAAGCCGGGCGAAACCGCGCCGGCCATGGGTGCTGATGACGATCAGATCGACATGGTGCCGATTCGCGTAACCAGCCAGGGCGTCCGGAACCGAGCCCTGCTCGAGCGAGGTGGTGACGTCGGCGGCAGCAATGGTTCGGCATTCAGTGGCAAGTGCGTGGAGCTCGGCGAGCTCCGTATCCAGTTCCTGCTGGATCGCTTCGGCCGACAGGACGAGCCCGTCGCCACCTGCCATACCCAAGAATGACGCGCTGGCTGACACGCGCACCAGGTGGACTTTCGCGTTGGTTTTTTCTGCCAATCTCAGGGCAACTCGGATCGCCTCGCGATCGAAGCCCGAGCAGTCAGTCGGAACCATAATAGTCGTATACATGAATCCTCCATCGTTTCTGCGAGGCGTCTTCCACCTCAGTCGTGCGATCAGAATACGAAGGGCGAGGAGCACGACCCATCAGCACAATGCTGATTGTGTGTAGGAGAATCCTTGTTTTTTTGGTTTGGGTTCGGGCCTGCCGACTGAAAGCCGCCGGCAGCCGGCTGGCACTTTTTGTTTTGTACTTAACAGCGTCTGGCCGCCAACAGGACGTGGAGAGTGTAGGGGATTCCCTTTCCCGGGCCTCGGTACTTCTCCCAGGAAGTTCAGCAAGTTCTCCCGAAAAATTGAGGCGAAGTCCGACAGTAGGCGTCTCCTGCCACTCGTATCCTGGGTGCGTACTGAAATACCCAACGAACCGACATGGAGACGAACATGAGAAAGGCCCTTTTAATGGCGACAGCGGCGATCGAACTCGGCGCAACTGGATTGGTGGCCCAAGGCCCGTCCGCGATTCGCCTGCGCCTCGAGCCGGGAAGCGAGATCACCATTCAGGGAACCTCGACTCTCCACGACTTCCACTGCAAGACCGACAAGATCCTCGCTTACGTCGACGTCGATCCCTCCTACACCAAGGATCTGACAAAAGTCGCGAAGCCGCTTGTGAGCGTGAAGGTGAACATCGTCGCCAGAACTCTGACCTGCGGCGGCGGCACGATCGACAACAACATGTACAAGACGCTGAAGACCGATGAGTTCCAGTTGATCAAATACACGATGTCGGGCTACGACCTGCTCGATGCGACAACGAGTTCGTTTTCGGCGAACACCAAGGGAACGCTGCAGATCGCCGGTCAGGACAAGGCCATCGACTTCAAGATCAACGCGTCGCGTCTCGCTGAAGGGAAGGCGACTGCTGAAGGCGAAGAGACGATCAAGCTGACTGACTTCGGCATCGAGCCACCGAGCTTCATGTTCGGTCGCCTCAAAGTCGGTAACGAGATCAAGGTGAAGTTCAACCTGAAGGCGGGGCCAGAACTGATTGCACAGCTCAAGACTGCAATCAACGGCGAGTAACGACGACCACTGACCAGACCAACGTTTTTAATACAAAAGGAGCCTCATATGAAACGCTACACATTCGCCCTCGCCGCCGCCGTCGCGACGTTTGCAGTCGCGCCGCGCCTGGTGGCGCAGCAGGCAACACAAACGCCGGTACCCCCGAGTGTCGACACGATCGCCCTGCTCGGTGAAACGATCACGCTGCCTGATTCGACTCCGGCAGACACGCTGAAAAAAATCGCCGGCATCAAGAAGATCAGTACGTTCCTCTCGATGGCACCCGCGGTCGAGATGCAGAACTATCGCCCCGAAGACAAGCGTGGCGTAAATGTCTTCGAGGCGCCGAAGGACGAATCGGTTCCCTACACCGGGTTCAAGCTGCAGTGGGGTGGCGCGTTCACCCAGCAGTTCCAGGGACTTGATCACAGCAACAGCGCCGCGCCGAAGCCGGTCACGACAAACGGTGTGACGACAGATGCGAATCAACTGATTCGCATCGGACACGGTCCCAACAACGCGACCGCCAATCTGTATCTGAACGGCCAGCTCGCGAAGGGAATTCGGGTTGCGACGACCATCTACTCGTCAGCGCGCCATCACCAGGAAACGTGGGTCAAGGATGGCTACCTGCTGGTCGATGCTTCACCGATCGACTGGAAGCCGCTCAACGACATCATGAAGTACGTGACGATCAAGGCCGGCCACTTCGAGATCAACTATGGTGATGCGCACTTCCGCCGCAGTGATAACGGCAACGCGATCCGTAACCCGCTCGTCGGCAACTATATCATGGACGCGTTCACGACCGAAGTAGGCGGCGAAGTCTACGTCCGCCCGGGCCCGTTCCTCTTTATGGGCGGCATCACTGGTGGCGAGAGCCGCGGCATGATCACGGCACCCGACCGTCGCGCGCCGAGCTATCTGATTAAGGCGGGTTTCGACAAGACCTTCAGTGATGGAGTCAGGTTCCGTCTCACGGGTTCCGAGTATGCGACGGCGAGCTCGGTCAGCAACACCCTGTTCAGCGGAGACAGAGCAGGTTCGCGCTACTACGACGTGCTCGAGAACACCAGCTCCACTGAGACAGCGCAGGCCTGGTCGGGCGCAATGCAACCCGGTCTCAAGAACAGCATTCACTCAGTGGTTGTGAACCCGTTCCTGCAGTTCAGAGGTCTCGAGCTCTTCGGCAACGTCGAGAGAGCGAAGGGACGCGCTCAGGGTGAGACCGACAACCGCACCTGGAAGCAGAATGTCGGTGAAGTTGTCTACCGCTTCCTGCCCGACCAGAGAGTGTACGTCGCCGGTCGGTACAACACGGTGAAAGGTCAGCTCACAGTCGGCGCGCCCGATGTCACGGTGAATCGCTGGCAGTTTGGCGGTGGCTGGTTCATGACGCCGAATATCCTCACCAAGGCGGAGTACGTAACCCAGAAGTACCTGGATTTCCCGACCACCGATATCCGCAATGGTGGCCAGTTCAAGGGCTTCATGGTCGAAGGCGTGGTCGCCTTCTGAGGAAAGGCGCAATGCTTCTTCAGAGCGCACCCGCAGCAGCACCGCTGTTCAAGACACTCTCGCGTCACGAATGCGAGAGTGTCTTGCTTCGTAACAACGTCGGGAGAATCGCATACACCGTTCACGATCGCGTGAGCATCGTCCCAATCCACTACGCGTTCGTGAACGGCTGGATCTACGGACGGACGACATCCGCAGGCAAGCTTCGCCAGATACTGCGGAACAGGCGCATCGCATTCGAGGTCGACGAGCACACGGGGATCTTCGATTGGAAGAGCGTCGTCGTTCACGGACCGCTCTACGTCGTTGAGGCCGATACCACGCAGCTCTCCCGAAGCGTCTATCGCACGGCCGTCTCGGTACTTCGCAAGCTCGTCCCAGAAACGCTTTCCGACGCTGATCCAGTGCCGTTTCGGGATCAGCTCTTTCGCATTCGTGCTGTCGAAATCTCGGGCCGCTCGGCGCAACCAAGCGGCGCAGACAGACTGTTTCCCGAGAATGGTGGAACCATTTCGGAAACTGCGGAAGCCGTCGCCGACTGCAGACTGCGCGAGCAGGTCGAATCCGCGATAGCTGCCCTCGGCATTCCCGAAAACGCGGACCTCCACATCGAAGTCTTCGATGGTGTGGTGTCGCTCAGCGGGACCGTCGAGACGGCTCGTGACCGTCACGCCATCGAAGCTGAAGTTCTCGAGATACCAGGAGCTTTCGCAGTGGTTCAGGAAATCGAAACGGCGTCACCGGTCAAGCAGGAGCCGCTGCCAACCGAGCTCGCCCGCGATGCGATCAGACAGTTGCGTTCCAACAAGGATGTCGGCAGTGAAGACCTCAAGGTCGTAGTCGAACACGGATGGCTGCGACTGGAAGGCACTGCCATGTCATCGCGCGACCGCGACGATGCACTTCGTCGCATTCGAACGATCAAGGGCGCGCGCGGAATCATCGATCGTAGTCACGTCGGCCGCTCCGCGACGTGAGGAGGACAAATGCCAGCAATCCAAGCAGAAGTAACAACTCGCGCACAGGCGCCATCACTCTCTGTCCCCGTACCCGTCATCACCCTTGCCACTGACGGAACCTCGCAATCTGATCCTGCGATTGCGTTCGCGCTCGCTCTTCAGAAGAGGCGATCGATTGAAGTAAGAGTGGTGACTGTTGTCGATCATTTGGCCATTCCTGTTGGCGCAGTCGATCTCAATTTGATGTCCGAGATCGAGGATTCTCTGAAGCGCGACGCTCTCTCCGCAGTCGCGCACCAGATAACTCTCGGCGGCGATCAGGATTGGCCAATCGATCTGGAAAACGGAAATCCAGCGGAACGCATCAGCTCAGTAGCGGCAAAATCGGACGCGTGGATGATAATCCTCGGCCTGGGTGGCCACGGTATCACCGATCGATTGTTCGGCAGCGAGACGGCATTGCGCTTGATTCGTATCAGCCGCACTCCCGTGCTCGCGGTTGCACCAGATGCGTCGGCAGAGCCGCGACGCATTCTCGTCGCGATGGACTTCAGCGAGGCCAGCATCGAAGCGGCTCGCCTCGCGCTCGAGTTCGCCGACAGGCGAGCGACGATGGTGCTCGCCCATTGTGTTCCGTGGAGCCGCAACGAATATGTGCCCGAGAAATGGTTCCGCTCACACGAAGCTGCGATTGCGGCCGAACTCACCCGCGTTGCCCGCTGGCTCGATGCGGACAGGAAGCATCGTATCAGCCACCGAATACTGTATGGCAGGGTTGGGTCGACGCTCCTGTCGTACGCTCAAGAAATCGGCGCCGATCTCATTGTCACAGGCACCCACGGCCGGTCGGTACTCGGTCGTGTGCTCGCTGGCCAGACAGTCGCGAAGCTGATTCGCGGCGCACGATGCTCGGTCCTTGTTCTGCCTGCAGCAGCAGCGTTCAAGTTCTCGGATGGGCTCCCCGAAACTGCTGCTACTGTAGGCGGAACGGACTGGTCGGGCGTACTGGCCGAGTTCTCACGCAATAATGTCGGTCGTCGTGCACGGCTCGAAATCGATGACGCAGCTCTAGGCGCGCAGACCGAGATGTCGGGGTATCGGTTTCAGGGCGCTTCGTACGAGCCGAACTCAAATCGTGTGACGTTGATGTTCGGCACCGGCAACAGTCGCGGGCCACATCTCGAGCGCGGCATCACGCAAATCAAGTCGATCGAGCTTCTTTCGAGCAGGAAAACGGGCGCTGACGTCGCGCTGGCGATTGGCCACGAAGGTGGTCAGACGTTGCTCATCTTCGACGTCCCTGAAACTGTCTTGCCGGTAGAGGCGAGATGAGCAACTCGGCGCTTGCCCGCGTCGCGACGACGGGTTCGCGAAAGCCACCGATTGTTAGCGCGACCCTTCGGATACGGCGGGAGTCGCGGGAGTTGAACGTCGCGGCACCGGTCATTGCGATTGCGATGCTGATCGTGGGCGCCGTCGAAGGATATTTCGCAGGCGAATGGTCTTACGCGAAAGTGATCTGGGAGCTCGGCTTGATTGGCTCCGGGCTGCCGGTGGTGCTTCGAACTGTTCGCGGGATGGTTCGCGGAGAATTCGCCGCTGATGTGGTCGCGAGCCTCTCCATCGTTACGGCTGCAGTCATCTACCAGCCGTTCGCCGGGCTAGTGATCGTGCTCATGCAGACGGGCGGCGAAGCCCTCGAGAAGTTTGCAGAGCGTCGCGCATCAGCGGCGGTAAGCGAGCTGGAGAAAAAGGCGCCGCGAATCGCACATCTGCTGACCACCGATCGTGGGCTCATCGACGTACCAGTCGACCGAATCCAGCCAGGCGATACGTTTCTCGTCCGGCCGGGTGAAATGATTCCCTGCGATGGAACTGTGCTGAACGGGATCTCCGAGATCGATGTTTCACAGCTCACCGGCGAAGCGATTCCGGTTCCCGCCGTCGCCGGCGCGGCGGTAATGAGTGGCTCCCTCAATGCACACGGCGTGTTGAGTATCAGAGCCACAGCCAGAGCTGCCGAAAGCCAGTACTCCCGCATCGTCGAGCTTGTTCGCTCGGCCCAGGCGTCCAAGGCACCCCTGCAACGAGTCGCTGACCGGTACGCGGTGTGGTTTACTCCACTCACGCTCTTCGTCTGCGCCCTTGCATATGCGTGGAGTGGGTCGTGGCTGATTGTGTTAGCGGTTCTGGTAGTGGCCACTCCATGCCCGCTCATCCTTGCGACTCCTGTCGCGATCATTGGCGGGATCAATCGGGCTGCGCGCCGCAAGATCATCATGCGTCACGGTGGCGCGCTCGAGTATCTCAGTGCAGCATCGATCGCCGTATTTGACAAGACTGGAACCCTCACGATCGGAAAACCGAGTGTTAAAGAGGTAGTCGCACTTCCTGGATTCTCGGAGCAAGAAGTTCTGACCTACGCCGGCGCAGTGGAGGCTGGATCGAGTCACCTTCTCGCCCGCGTTCTGGTCGATGAAGCAATTCATCGTTTCGCAAGTCTCCCCAATGCAACTCAGCATCGCGAATCACCGGGGCAGGGTGTAGTGGGCCTGGTCAATGAGACGGATGTCGTCGTAGGAAGCCGTGCCTTCGTGTCGACCAGAGCGACGGCGTCGCTGGATCAGTTCTCCGTCTACGAAACCTCGGAAGCCGGTTTGCGGGCGTACGTGCTTCTCAATGGCAGGCCGGCGGGCATCATCGAATACGCGGATTCACTGCGTGCCGAGCTTCCGCGATTAATGGCGAGGTTGCAGCAATTCGGGCTGCAGCGGCGCGTGCTGCTCTCTGGTGATCGCACCGCGAACGCTCGTGCCGTGGGTGAGGCAGCTGGAATGGATGCGATTTACGGCGATCTGCTGCCCGCTGACAAAGCCGCGATCGTGTCTCGCTATCGCGCGGGCGGTGACGTGGTACTGATGGTCGGCGATGGTACAAACGACGCGCCCGCACTTACGGCGGCCGACGTCGGCATTGCGCTCGCCGGTCATGGCGGTGGTGTCACTTCGGAAGCCGCTGATGTCGTGATCCTCATTGACGACCTAAGCAAGGTTGGCGACGCGCTCTCGATCAGCCGCCGGACGATGCGAATTGCGCGGCAGAGCATAGTCGCAGGCCTGACTGTCAGTGCGACCGCAATGATGTTTGCTGCATTCGGATACATCCCACCCACTGCCGGCGCGCTGCTGCAAGAGGCGATCGACGTCGCCGTGATCCTGAACGCACTCCGCGCGAGCTGGCGAGGCAACGATTATGTCGAGCAAAGAAGGAACGATGTTTAGAGTCATCATGGCGCCGACCGCCGGAGAAGAGACACTTCTTCCGGCGTAACGCTGAGAGTTCAGGAGGCTGAGATGCGTGACGCGGCCGATTCCTCATCCGAACCAAGAAAAGCAACAACGACCGATGCGATGCTAGCCGCGCGGCACGGTGAAGTTGTGTTTCGCGATCTACCGCGCGCCGAGATCGAGGAAATCATCTCGCGCAACCACGTTGGACGCATTGCCTTTGCGTTCCACGACCGCGTCGACATCCAGCCGATTTCCTATGTGTACGAACGTGGCTGGTTGTATGGCCGCACTTCGGAAGGCGAGAAGATTGCCACGATGAAACACAATCAGTGGGTCGCATTCGAGATCGACGAGATCAAGGATGCGTTTGATTGGCGCAGCGTCGTCATTCACGGAAGCTTCTGGCGCATTCACCCTCTCGGCAGTCCGCACGCCGAGGACGTCTGGGCAAAGGCCGCCGACCTGGTCTCGAAACTCGTTCCTGGCGCGCTCACCGAACATGACCCGGTCGCGTTCAGACAAATACTGTTTCGCATTGCGATCAGCGACGTTCGAGGGCGAGCGGCTCAGCGCAAAGGTCTGTCCTAGCCGTTGCTACCAGGAAGACGAATCTAAGCCGGCAGGCTGAACTCGACCCGCGTACCGACGCCAGGTTCACTGGAAATCGAGATCGCGCCGCCGTGTTCCTCCACTATGCCCTTGGCGATCGCCAAACCCAGCCCCGCGCCCTGACGGTCAGTGCGCGTCGACTGCCAGTATCTGTCAAACACCTTTGGCAACTGGCCGGCAGAGATGCCACGACCAGTATCAGCTACCGAGAAGATCACATCGGCACCGTTCCGGCGCGCACCGATCGATATCGTGCCGCCGGCGGGCGTGAACTTGATTGCATTTCCCACCAGGTTCGACATCACCTGCTGCACACGCTCCACATCGGCTCGAATGTTGGGCAGACCCTTTTCAACTTCCACCTCGAGGTTGAGGTCACGGGCACTCACCAACGGCCGCAGCGTTCTCAATACATCATCGATTAGTGCCGCTGGATCGACCGGCTCCAGCGCGAGCTGGAGTTGTCCGACATCGATGCGTGTGACGTCGAGAAGGTCGCGAATCAGCGAATCCATCTGCTCGGCGGCCTCCGCAATCAGAGAGAGATTTTCGTTGGTGCCTTCGGTGTCCCGGTCAGCGTCGTTTAGAACAGCGCGGCTCAACATTCTCACTGCGGCGACGGGATTCCGAAGATCGTGCGAGACGACGCCCACGATTTCATCTCGTGCTCGCAGACTGCTGCGAACGGTGGCGAGCAGCTGCGAGTTGTCGAGCGCCAGTGCTGCAAGTCTGCCCAGGTCCTCAGCGAAACGCAGGTCGTCCATATCGAACCCCCGATTGGATCGAAAAAGGCTGAGCACGCCGATGAGCTGACCCCGCGCTACAAGCGGCAGGTACAGCGCGGAGTGCGGATTCATCGCTTTGATGGCGTCGATGTACGCAGCGTTGGTGCTCGAATTCGCGATCCTCGCGGCGGTGTCCGTGCGCAAGAGTACCGGGCTGCGGTTGCGCAGAACTTCGGCGAGTGGATGCTGGCTCGCCGGCTTGCGCACCCCCGTCTGAGTGACCGCCTGTAGCACGGAGTTGATGTCCGCGTCTGCATGGCAGGCAGCGCCGCTGCGGAAGCCGTCTTCAATCCGATTCTCCAGAATGCACCCGTCCGCCAGAGCGGGAACCGCCAGCGCCACGACGTTCTGGAGGACTTCACCGGAGCCAAATGCGGAAGCCAGCTTCTCACCCGCGGCGGCGAGAAATTCCTGCCGCTTCTCGAATTTCTTGCGAACGGTGATATCGCGCAGCACTACGGCATACACAATGTTGTCACCCTGCTGCACCTGCGAGATTGCCGCCTCCGCTGGAAACTCTTCGCCACTTTTGCGGATGCCGGCGATCTCGCGCCGCTCTCCCATCCGGCGCGCGGTGACGCCCGAACGACCGAACTCGGCGACCTGGCGCCCGTGGTTCGCACGGTAGCGCTCGGGCATCAGCACTTCGACACGCTGACCGATGATTTCGTCCGCGGTCCACCCGAAGATGGTTTCAGCGCCTTTGTTGAAGAACGTGATGCGCTGAAAATCATCGATGCAAATCACTGCGTCAGCGGCGATGCCGACGATCTGCGCAAGTATGTCCTCTGTTATACGGTCTGGCATTTTGCTGTAGGGAGTTCCCTTACGCTGGTGTGGAGTTTTCGCCGTGAACAATCCTCTAACTCACGACAGAGCCACCGGGCTCTCAATCGTACTTTCAGTCGTACGGGACGACAACCACTCGAGGTCTTCGTGAGCGAGCAAATCAGGAACACAAAGCGCGGTGGATTGCTTGGACAACCAGGCTCGCGCCGCGATTTTCTGCGCAAAACCGCCTTGACGGCATTAATCGGCGGTACTGCTGCAGCTTGCAAGGTAGATGAATCGGGCGCCCAGCAGACAAGCGTGCACGACGCTGATCACAGCGGGGGTTCGATGGCGCCCAATCCGGCACCACTTTCGCCGGCTGCCGCCGCCGAGGCGATGGATAAGATGCACGAAGCTGGCATCAAGGCATTCCCGGCTAAGACTGCCGGCAAGGGCAATCAGCTTCTCAAGCCGCGCATCGAAAAAGGCGTAAAAGTCTTCGACATCACTGCGAAGAAGATTCGGTGGGAGACTTCGCCGGGCCAGTTTGTCGAAGCATGGGCTTACAACGAGCAGGTGCCCGGTCCACAGATCCGCGTCCGCGAAGGCGATCGCGTTCGAATTAACATCAAGAACGAACTCAGCGAATCGACAGCTGTGCACTTCCACGGCGTCGAGCTGCCGAACGACCAGGACGGCGTGCCTTTCATCACTCAGCCGCCGATCAAACCGGGCCAGTCGTACACCTACGAGTTCACCGCGCCCAATCCAGGATCGCACATGTACCACTCCCACCACAACTCTGCGACCCAGGTTGGACTAGGGTTGCTCGGCGCGTTCATCATTGAGCCGAAGAATCCTGAGCCGATGGAGAAGGCGGATGTCGATTATGTGATGGTTCTGAACGACGGCGCGCACGGCTACACCTTCAACGGCAAAAGCTTTCCGGCGACCGAACCGCTCCTTGGGAAGCTCGGTCAGAAAGTTCGCATCCGTTTCATGAACGAAGGCATGATGATTCACCCGATGCACCTCCACGGGATGCACATGACCGTGATTGCAAAGGATGGCTGGAACCTTCCCGCACCCTGGAAGTGCGACACGCTCAACGTGTCGCCCGGCGAGCGGTGGGACGTGATCGTAAACTGCAACAACCCGGGCACGTGGGCGTTCCACTGCCACATCCTCCCGCACGCAGAATCCGACCATGGGATGTTTGGCATGGTCACAGCACTGGTGGTGAAATAATGAATCAGGCCCACCCGAATCTGGTTCGCACGCCGGCGCGCGGGACGTGTACTCCCAGGCCCGTTCCCCGCTGGCTGCGCGCAATCCTGGGTGTGCCGCTCGAGCAAAAGGTGCTCGGCGCGAATTTCGTCGTGCTCGCCATCGCGTTAGGTCTGCTTTTGTCCCCGCTAAACGGCGGCCATATTCGCTGGACGGACATGTTAGTGTTGTTCGCAGCTCTGAGTGTCGGCGCAATAGCGAGCTACGGTTTGATACGCATCGCGCTCAGACCTGTAAAAGAGCTGGAGCAGATCGCGCGCAAGGTTTCGCTCGGTCGCGTCAGCGAACGCGTGCCGCCGTCGCTCGTTGCCGATCCCGATCTCGCGCTTTTGGCGGCTACCATGAACGAGATGCTCGACAACCTCGCCACAGGCAGGAAGCGGATGGCGAAGCTTGCGGCCGACGTCGTCTACGCTCAGGAAAAGGAGCGCGCGCAGGTCGCGCGCGATCTGCATGATTCCATTGGCCAGACCCTCGCGGCGGCGAGCTTTCAAATTGCTGCCGCAGCCAATCAGGACACTCTCGACGACGTCAGAACGCAGCTGGGGCCGGCGCGTGAGCTGTTGCGCAATTCACTCGATGACATTCGCAACGTCTCGCGAGCGCTGCACCCGCGGGTCGCCGACGACCTCGGCTTGCCGACTGCGCTGCAGGGCCTCGCCGACGTGACGCGTCAGCGCTCTCTTATCGACGTGAAGCTGCAAACCAGACTCAACGGAGCTCCGATTCCGTCAGCATTGTCGAGCACACTGTATCGCGTCGCGCAGGAGGCGATGCGAAACATCGAGCTCCACGCTGATGCCGGTAACGCGCGCATTTTGCTGACCACACGTCCGGGGGTGATCGAGTTGGAGGTCAGCGACGATGGGTGCGGCCTCGATGGCGCGCACGAAAAAGTGAAGGCCAGCCCAATCCTCGCCAGAATGCGTCAGCGCCTCTCACTCGCGGGCGGAGATCTGCATATTCATAGTACGCCAGATTGTGGTACTCGCGTCGTCGCACGGGCGAGATTGGATGTGAACGCCGAAGCAGTCAAAGTCCACGGGGAGGACGAAGCAGCTTGAGCAACGATGGCGTCATAACAGTAGTACTTGTCGACGATCATGCGGTGGTGCGCGCTGGGCTCAAAGCGGTCCTCAGCACCGCCAAGGACATCAAAGTCATTGGCGAGGGATCCAATGGCAACGATGCCATTTCGCTTGCCAAGCGTCTCGATCCGGATGTAATCGTCATGGATCTCTCTATGGGAGAAATGGACGGCGCCGAGGCGACCAGGGAGCTCAAGGCAAAGGACACTCGCAGCAAGATCCTCATTCTTACGATGCACGCGGAGGATACCTACCTCGTCCCGCTGCTCGAGGCTGGAGTAAGCGGCTACCTCGTAAAGAGTGCCGCCGATCGTGAGCTGATCGATGCCGTGCGTGCGGTGGCGCATGGCGATGTGTATATGCAGCCCTCGGCAGCGCGCGCTCTCGCTCAGCGCATTCAGCGGAAGGCGGAGCACGCCGATGAGCGCACCAAGTTCGAGAAGCTCACGGAGCGCGAACAGAACGTGCTTCGCTATGTCGCGCGCGGCTATAGCGCGCCCGAGATTGGGGAGAAACTGTTCATCAGCCCGAAGACTGTCGACACCTACAAGCAAAGGATAAACGAAAAACTCGGGCTGTCCCACCGGTCAGACTACGTCGACTTCGCCCTGAAGATCGGGCTCCTCTCCGAATAAAACCCTGCTGGCTGGGGAAGCACTGTGACTCAGTGCTTCGCGCAGGCCTCTGCTGCGTTTTCCGCTCGCAGGCTCATGATTGCTTTACCAACGACGGGCATCGTGCTCTCTATACGCGCCGGCAGCCTGCAGTCGTCCTCGGTGAAGTTGAGCCGGATCAGGCCCTCACCGTCGTAGTGCTTGGAGTCACGCACACGCATCTCGACGAGCACGGTGTGCAGCTCACCAAGCGATGTAGCGGTGACTTCGCGACGCACGACCTGCACGCGAATGGGATTGCGCGCCTGGTCGAAATGCCGATCGAACTGGTAATTCGCGCCCGGCGTCAGCGGCAGTGTACGAAGAAAGAAAATGAACGACAGCTCGTCGAGAGAAGAATCGGTCGGACTGCTGCCACTGGTCCCATCCTTCGCTTGCCACCGTTTCTGCTCGGGAAACATGTCGACGAGGATGTCGTCGCGGGTGACGATGCTTCGCTCGCGCCTCAGATAGCGAAGTGACCTTTGCCGGACCGGATCGAACCAGGATTCGCTTTTGCTCTCGCCAGTGAACAGCGCGAGGCGCACGCGCGAATCGAAGCGCAGCACGTAGGTATTGGTTCCACGAACCGGCGCGGGTCCTTCGACCCACATTGTGCTCTGGCCGATGCGGGCGCCGCTTGCCAGCGACACGTCGTAAGTGAGCTTTTCACCGATGAAGAACGGCAATTTCGGTGACGCATCGTCCGGCCCGCGCGCGGCGCACACGCCCAGCGCGAGCAGACAAATCACGGCAGCGAGCAGCGGTAATGACGGCGCTGCCAACGCATCGGTTCGGTAGGTGCTCGGGTTCCCGGCAGTCTGTAGCTGCTTGCGCATACGCCAAGATGCGCGATGTGTCGCTTTCCATCAGTCAGGGTGAGCAGCCATTCTCAGCGGCGATCTTCCGCTCTACCGTAGGGGAAAGCCTTATCGAGCCATGCCCGCCGCCGAGAGCGTTTGACGCACGTGGTGTGCAATCATCGATTCTTCGTTGGTCGGTATCACGGCAACTCTGACTTTGCTGACCTCGCTGGAGATGGTCTCGGCGTTGCCGCGATTCCGCGTGTCGTCGACGGCGATACCGAGAAAACCGAGGTTGTCGCAGATGCGACCGCGAATTTCGGCAGAGTGCTCGCCAACACCGCCTGTGAACACCAGCAAGTCGAGCCCGCCCAGCGCGGCTGCATACGCGCCGACGAATTTCCTGATCTGATAGACAAAGACCTCGAGCGCATCAGCGGCCCTGCTGTTGGTTTTTTGCGCGTGCAACAGAGTTCGCACATCCGAGTCGAGCTCCGAGAGCCCGAGGAGTCCGCCGCCCTTGCCCACCGCGCGCTCGAGGTCATCCCCTGAAAATCCAAGAGCGCGCAACATGAAGAGCACTGCGCCTGGATCGAGGTCCCCCGCTCGCTTGCTCATCACGACACCGCCCATCGGCGTCATTCCCATCGATGTATCGACCGACTTTCCGTCAAGCACCGCGGCGAGGCTGGCGCCGTTGCCGAGATGCGCGATGATGGTTCGCTTTGGCAAATCTCCGGCCTTTTGCAACGTGGTTACGATGTACTCGTACGACAGACCGTGAAATCCGTAGCGTACCACTCCAGCGTCGGCAACTTTGCGCGGTAGACCAAATAGCCGTGCGCGCACGGGCATTCCCGAGTGAAAGGCAGTATCGAACGTCGCAACCTGGGTCAGATGCGGCGACCGCCTGGCGATGGTGTCGACCGCGCGCAATTCCAGCGGCAGATGGTTGGGGGCAAGCGAGATCAGCTCGCCGAGGGACTGGCGGACCGTCGAGTCGATGACCACTGCTCTACGAAACCGCCTTCCACCGTGAACCAGACGATGACCGATCGCGCGGACATTGGCGAGTCCGAATGCTTTGTCGACTTCGTCGAGCACCTTGTTGGCTGCCCCATCGCAGTCTGCATCGTCTCTGACATCAATTGTCGCGCGGGAGATCTGCGTGTCGTCGTCTGCGCTGAAGAGCGCATACTTCAGCGTCGACGAACCGACGTTGAAGACAAGGATCAACCGCTGGTCCAGCGCCAGTTGAGCACCTCCGGCGTGTCCTCGCCATGCTCTCTGATATACGCCGAATGCTCGGCGAGCTTCTGTTGCCAGAGTTTTATGGCTTCACGACCCTTCTCGCCCAGATCGCAACGCTTCACCGCGTCCATGGCCAGGTGATAGCGATCGAGATCATTCAGCACGGTCATGTCGAAGGGCGTTGTCGTCGTACCTTCTTCCTTGTAGCCCCTGACATGCAGATTCGCGTGATTTGTGCGGCGGTAAGTCAGTCGGTGAATGAGGAGCGGGTAGCCGTGAAACGCAAACACGATTGGTTTGTCTCGGGTAAAAATCGCGTCGAAGTCAGAGTCGGGCAGGCCGTGGGGATGCTCCGAGGCCGGCTGTAGCGCCATCAGATCGACGACGTTCACCACGCGAATGCGCAGCTTGGGTACGCTGGTTCGCAGAAGATCCACTGCGGCGAGCGTCTCCATCGTCGGCACGTCGCCCGCACAGGCCATCACAATGTCGGGCTCGCCGCCGGCATCGCTGCTCGCCCAATGCCACACGCCAACGCCTGCCTCGCAATGCCGAATTGCCGACTCGATGTCCAGCCATTGGGGAGCCGGCTGTTTTCCGGCGACAATGACGTTGATGTAGTTCCTGCTGCGCAAGCAGTGATCCGCTACCGACAACAACGTATTTGCATCGGGTGGCAGATAGACGCGAATCACGTCCGCTTTCTTGTTGACGACGTGATCGATAAAACCCGGATCCTGATGGCTGAATCCGTTGTGGTCCTGCCGCCAGACGTGAGATGTCAGCAGGTAGTTCAGGGACGCCAGTGGTTTACGCCAAGGCAGTGCGCGCGTCACCTTCAGCCATTTGGCGTGCTGATTGAGCATCGAGTCGACAATGTGAATGAACGCCTCATAGCAGGAAAACAAACCGTGACGCCCGGTGAGCAGATATCCTTCGAGCCATCCCTGACAGGCGTGCTCGCTGAGGATTTCCATTACTCGGCCATCGTGTGAAACGTGTTCGTCCGTCGGCAGGATTTCTTCCGTCGACATTCGCGATGTCACCTCGAACAAGGCGTCGAGACGGTTCGAGCTCGTTTCATCGGGTCCGACGATGCGGAAGTTCCGCGCGTCGGCGTTCAGCTTCATCACGTCGCGCAGATATCGTCCAAGTACACGAGTGGCTTCGCCAATTGTCTCGCCGGGAGAGCGCACATCGATCGCGTAGTCCCGGAAGTCAGGGAGCTCGAGAGACTTGAGTAGCAGGCCGCCGTTTGCATGCGGGTTGGCGCCCATCCGTCTCGTACCGGTGGGTGCCAAACTCGCCAGCTCGGGCACCAGGCGCCCCTGCTCGTCGAACAACTCCTCGGGACGGTAGCTGCGCATCCACGATTCGAGCAACTCAAGATGATTCGGGTTGCCACGCACATCGGCGATCGGCACCTGATGCGAACGGAAGCTTCCCTCGACCTTCTTGCCATCCACCTCGCGGGGACCCGTCCACCCTTTCGGTGTGTTCAGCACCAGCACCGGCCACCTTGGACGGCCGTCAAACCCGTTGCTGCGTGCATCGTTCTGAATCCCGCGTATCTCGGCGAGAATCTGATCGAGCGTCGCCGCCATCTGCTGATGCACCGCCGCCGGCTCGTCTCCTTCGACGAAGTACGGTCGGTAGCCGTACCCGGAAAGCAGCTCGATCAGCTCGGTGCGGGGGATGCGCGCAAGTACCGTCGGCCCGGCGATCTTGTAGCCGTTCAGGTGCAGAATCGGCAGCACCGCGCCGTCGTAAACGGGATTCAGGAATTTGTTGGAGTGCCAGCTGGTTGCGAGCGCGCCGGTCTCGGCTTCGCCATCGCCGATCACGCAACAGACGAGGAGGTCTGGATTGTCGAACGCCGCTCCGTATGCGTGCAGTAGTGCGTATCCGAGCTCGCCTCCTTCGTGGATGGAGCCAGGCGTCTCTGGAGAGGCGTGACTGGGAATGCCGCCCGGAAATGAAAACTGTTTGAACAGCTTTCTCATCCCCTCGGCGTTCTGGGTTATCTCCGGATAGATCTCGCTGTAGGTGCCTTCGAGATAAGTGTTGGCAACTACGGCGGGCCCGCCGTGCCCTGGTCCGCAAATGAATATGCAATCGAGATCGTCACGCTTGATTACCCGATTCATGTGGGCGTAGATGAAATTCAGTCCGGGTGTCGTTCCCCAGTGGCCAAGCAGTCGCGGCTTGATGTCGTCGCTCTCGAGCGGGCGACGAAGCAACGGATTGTCGAGCAGGTAGATCTGGCCAACCGAGAGGTAATTCGCCGCGCGCCAATAAGCGTCGATGCGGGCCAGCTCGTCCGCAGGGAGAGCGCCGGTTTCGGCCAAGGGTTCCGTGCTGATTGCGGTCAAGTGCGTCTAGGTTGAATCGTCCTGCGATGCGAGTTCGAGATGGAACCGATGCAGGAACCGATGCAATACTGGAGCTAGCAGCACGCCGACCATCGTGATGAAAGTCACGCCGCTGAACAGAGCGTAGAACCCAGCGAAGAGGTGCAAGCGACCAACCTGCGCAGCACTCAAGGCGATCGGGTCTGCCGGCGGCCCCTCACCGGCGAGAATCATCGACGCATAGTAAAACGACTCGCTCCAATTGACGTGGCCGAATCGGTGGTAGCCAACCATGCCGACGAGCAGGCCGCCCCCGATGACCGACGTAGCGATGCTGAAGCTGCGCAGGAGTTTCCGCGCGAATACGCCGCGACTTGGCATCGGCGTCATGGCCAACAATGCATCCGCCTGTGAAAGCATCCGCGGTTGGTGTGTTCCTGAACGCATTGTGCTCCGGTCTGACTCCTATCGTATTTGCGGTGGCGATCACGCGCACGCAAGTGATCTGTCGCGATTGGCGATCACCTTGTGCAAGCATCTTTCGGCAGTCGTACGCAGCGAACGCACCAGTCCCGCGATGTAGTCAGGGTGCTGGCTCGTCGCGAATGGATTCATCACCGTCGCGCGCAATATCACGATTCCTTTCGCGCCATCCACATCCCAATACTGGCTCGCACCGACGCCAATCTGCTTCAGCAGTGGTCGCACGGCACCGTCGTAGGCCGGCGAGGTAAGGCGAGTGCGACTGATCACGTACTCCGGCCGCTTACCATCCGCGGGACTCAATTCACCAAAAATCAGCTCGTTGAGCGCATTCAGTTCCTCGACAGAGCCAAGCGAAGGATGAGCGATCAGGAAGCAAACGATGTTGAGATCGGGTGCAGGCAGCGTTATCGCGTCAAAAGGCTCGAGTGTCGATGCGCCTAGCTCGCGATGCAATCGGTGCGCGGCAGAGATGGTCGAAGCTATGAGCCGGCCGTGTGCCGTGTTGTCGAGAGGAAGCGTTTGATGATTCAGCCAAACGGCAGCCGCCGAAGCCCCCGGCTTCGATCCTTCGAATATGAACCGTCCGAGGAATGGGACGTCGCTTGCCTGAGCCGATGATGGCGCGAGGTACGGCGGGTCGGTCGCTACCAGCTCACGTGCTCGTCGATCGCGGAGCAGGAATGCGCCCGCTGGATAAGGAACGTATCCGAGCTTGTGAGGGTCAATGCTCAGTGAATCTGCTTTTTCCAGAGCTGATATTGAGCGAACCCACGTGTCGCTCGGCCACTCGGTGCCCAGCGCCGCGCGGATCTCAACTGCGTTCTGTCTTGAATTATCCTTGCCGCGGGTAATTGCGGCGGCATAGCCCCCATAACAGGCGTCAACGTGAATGTGAAAAGTTACTCGGAGTTTTCGCTCGGCGATCGCACGAACGGCCATGATCTCATCGATCCGATCGATCGCGCTTTCCTCGGTTGAACCGCACACTGCGACGCAAGCCATGATTGGGACGCGGCGCTCAGTGAGCCGCACGATGGTCTCCCACAGCGCCGCCGTGTCCATCCGGCATGACTCGTCTACGGGAAGTTGCACCAATTGCTTCGCGCCAATGCCGAGTGCGCGAACGATCTTTTCCCAGGAGTAATGGCCCGTGGCGGTTGCGAGCACGACACCCGGCGGAAGCGGATCGCCGAAGTCCGCCGCCAGTCTGCGAGTGTAGTCCTGATATCCGAGCGTCGCCAGCGAGCGCGACGCCAACGCCTTTTCAACCACGTGGCGCGGCGCAGTTGCCCACAGACTATCCCAAAGATCGAGCGAGGCGGCGGGCCTAAGATTCAGCAGGTCCCATAGTGCGAGGTCGCGCAGCCGCGCGCGGGATCCATCCGGAAGCGACACGCTCAGTTCGACTCCGAGTTCATCAGCGGCTCCCGCCGCCGCAACGGGATGATAAAGGACGTTTCGGGCGATCCACAGCGCCTCGAAGTTCGCGATGGTCCCGCCCGATGTCAGATGTCCCCACGATCGCTGCGCATCATATCCGATCATCTCTGCCAGGTGTTTGACGACTTCCAATTCGAGCAGCGTCGTTACCGGCGCTACTTCGGACGAGATGTTGTTCGGGTTGTAGAGCATGGCGGCGAAGTACGCAGCCTGTGACGCGATCGTCTGATCAGAAAGCATGTGAGCGTTGTACCGTCCACTGAAAAACGGGACACTCGCGTGCAGGCGATTGAGGAGCTGGAGAAAGCTGCTCTTGATCGATTCGGCGGCATGAGACGGACGGCCCGAAGTCGAATCCATCGTTGGTGAAGGATCTTGAGGATGGTACCGCCGACGCCATCGGACGTGATCGTCGATGGCGGTGCTAATCAGCTCCTCCAGCAGTGTCGCGTTCTCGGCCTTCGGTCCGAGAAAGCGGAATCCAATTGAATCACCCAATGGGTAAGCCTCTCTTTTTAGCCGGTCGTACCGCTGATCAAAGGTGACGATCAGGGCGTTAGCCGGCAGAGAGGGCGTGTTACTGAATTACGGTAGGGGTTTCCCGCAGGGATTCGTCCGTTGCTTCCCCGTTCCCCTACAAAGCGGGGCCGTAGTGCTGACAAAAAATCCACTAACCCTGTACTGAGCTCAACAGTTCCGAATCGTATCCTCGGTATCCACTACTGAAAGGGATTCCGATGGCAACGAAACCGACTGCTACCAGTATTTGCCCGTTAGCATGGAGCACCATCTTGCGCTGGGGAGCGCAGTGAGTAGCGCTTACAGCAGGCACAACCGTCAGGCCGGAGTCGACGCATTGCGACTTGGCGGGCGAAAGGTAAGCGAGCTCCTTAAATCGGCTCGCGCGGCGAGCATTGACTACACGCAGCCAGCGCAATCGGAGTCTGCGCTGCGGGTTCTGGCGGTGACGACTGATGTACACGACGCCGATGCAATCGGCGATCAGCTACGCGGCGCCGGGTTCAAGGTGCGAGTGGATCTCGCCGTCACGCGAAGTGAGCTGGCCGTACGCCTTCGCGGCCGCGTTTATGATGTCATCGTAGCCGACTTCGATCTCGGCCAATGGACCGCTCTCGATGTGTTGGTGCTATTGCGGGAATTGGGCAATGACACTCCTGTCATCGTTGTGGCACCGATTGGCGACCCGCGTGTAATCGAATGTGTTAGAAGCGGCGCAACTGATTACGTCAGTTGGCAGAACCTGAGTCGCCTTACAGTCGCTGTACGGCGCGGGATTGCGGAAAGACGGGCGCGTCTGGAGCGGGAGGACGCGGACCAGCTGATTCGCAAGCTTACACTTGCGGTCGATCAGAGCCCGGCCTCGGTGATCTTCACTAACACAGCCGGCACGATTGAGTACGTGAATCAGCGGTTCACCGAGGTCACGGGCTACACCTTCGACGAAGCGGTTGGTCGCACGCCGCGGATGCTCAACTCCGGGCAAAACTCGCGCGAGATGTATGCATCGTTGTGGCGAACGATTCGCGACGGCCAGGTATGGCGCGGCGAGCTGCGCAACAGGCGCAAGAACGGTGATGTGTACTGGGACTCGGTAAGTATTTCGCCGATTCGTGACAACAACGGTACGGTCACGCATTTCCTTGGCTGTCAGGAAGACATCACCGCTCGCAAAAACGCCGAGCAGCAAATACGCGAGAGCGAACACCGTTTTCGCCAGCTCGCCGAGAATACGCAAGAGGTCTTCTTCGTCGCCAGCGCGTCCTTGCGGGAAATGCTCTACATAAGCCCGGCCTATGAACAGATATGGGGGCGCAGCTGCGAGAGTCTTTATGCGAACCCGCAATCATTCATCGATGCGATTCCGCTACGGCACCGCGATGCCGTGTTCGCCTACGTGTCACGTCTACAGAGAGGCGAGGCGGTA
The DNA here is from genome assembly GCA_035248505.1 of Gemmatimonadaceae bacterium. Lineage (GTDB taxonomy): Bacteria > Gemmatimonadota > Gemmatimonadetes > Gemmatimonadales > Gemmatimonadaceae > UBA4720. The sequence continues at coordinate 80,119 of DATFHK010000012.1, forward strand.
CCGCCGATCGAGTACGAAGTCGTTCGACCCGACGGCTCCGTGCGGTGGGTGCTTAACAACGCCGTGGCGATCAAGGATGCGAGCGGCGTCGTTTATCGAATGAGTGGCTCGGTGATAGATGTCACCGATCGGCGAAACGCTGAAATAGCGCTCAAGGAAAGCGAAGAGCGATTTCGCCTTCTTACGGAGGCCTCTTTCGACGGGATAGTCATTGTCGCAAACGGTGTGATAAAGGAAGCGAATCAAGGCCTGGCCGATATCACGGGCTACACCGTGGAAGAACTTATCGGTAGTCAGGCAATCGATATTGCCGCCGACGAGTCGAAGCAGCTCGTTCGCGGGCGAATCGCGCAGGGAATCGACGGTGTATACGAGTTTGTTGGTTTGCACCGCAGCGGACGGAAAATCCTCTTCGAAGCGGCGGCGAAATCGCACGTCATCGACGGTCGGCCGGGCCGCATTACGGCGCTGCGCGACATTACGGAGAAAAGAAATCTTGAGAACCAGTTCCGTCAGGCGCAGAAGATGGAGGCGGTGGGGCGGCTTGCGGGCGGCGTGGCGCACGATTTCAACAATCTGCTCAGTGTCATCCTCACCTATTCCGAGATGCTCGCTGAAAGTCTGGACGTCACGGACGAACGCCGTGAGGATATCGAGGAAATCCAGAAAGCGTCGAAGGCCGCCGCATCTTTAACGCGCCAGCTACTGGCGTTTAGTCGACAACAGGTAATCGAGCCTCGCGTCGTTTCCCTCAACGAGGTGGTTGCAAACGCAGACAAGATGCTGCGCCGCCTCATCGGCGAAGATATTGAGTTGGCGAGTAGGCTGTGTTCCGCCGATTGCTCGACTCTCATCGACGCCGGTCAATTGGAACAGGTCATCATGAATCTCGCGGTAAATGCACGCGACGCGATGCCCACCGGCGGCAAGCTCACGCTTGAAACCCTTGTCGTTGATCTCGACGACACCTACGCACACTCGCATTTCCCGGCCGTTGCCGGCCGGTTTGCCATGCTTGCTGTGACCGATACCGGCATCGGCATGACACCCGAAACGCGCGCGCGAATCTTCGAGCCCTTTTTCACAACCAAGGAGGCAGGCAAGGGCACTGGACTCGGCCTCGCGACAGTGTACGGGATCGTCAAGCAGAACAACGGCTTTATCTGGGTTTATAGCGAGGTGGGCGCGGGATCGACGTTCAAGCTGTACTTCCCTATCGCCTCCGCTGCGGCCCCCGCGCCAGCGACCGCAGGTTCGACGGCGAATCTGCGCGGCACTGAGAGCATTCTGCTGGTGGAAGATTCGCCGGCGGTACGCACCGCGGCTCGCGCGATTCTTCAGCGCTATGGATACAACGTGATCGAGGCTGCGACGGGCAAGGCGGCTCTGGCGATCGCCACCAAAAGGCAACCGGCGATCGACCTGCTCCTCACTGATGTCGTGATGCCTGAAATGAGCGGTCGCGAGCTCGCGGAGGAGTTCAGCAAGCTCCGTCCGGACTGCAAGGTCATCTTCATGTCGGGCTACACCGACGACGCAGTGGTGCGGCATGGAATTCTGACCGCGAAGGTAGCCTACCTCCAAAAACCGTTCAGCGGTGAGGCCCTCGCCGGCAAAGTTCGCTCTGTGTTGGACGGCACGACCCCCGTTTCTGCCCTGAAATGACAGTATTTGCTCAGGCAACAATCCTTGTTCTCGAGCACGAGGGCGGCCTGCGCAGTCTGGCGTGTAGGGTGCTTGCGGGCCAAGCCTACCACGTGCTGGAAGCAGCCGACGGTTCGCAGGCGTGCGAGACCGCCGCGACAGAAGCCACCATCGATTTACTGATTTGCGACGTCGACGTTGCTCAAATACGCGCGCGAACGCTGGTTACGGCAATCCGCCTTTTCCACCCCGAGCTTGACGTGGTCTTCAGCTCCGCGCGCACAGATAGGGAGTTGCTGACTCGCGGATTCGACATCGGGATAGACCATTTGCTCAAGCGGCCCTTCAACGGTACACAATTGATGGACGCTGTGCGCGCGGCGCTCCGCTTTGAGCCGCTCGTTTCGCTAGATTTGAGGTAACTGCACGGAGAATAGCATGCCCAAGCCCGGTACGACCGCAGCACCTTCCACGAACAAGAAGAAAACCTCAACCGACGGCAGTCGAGGCCCGACCGCCGCGGCGAAACCCGCCAAGCCAGCGACAGGCGCCTCCAATGGCGACGCGCTCGAAATAAAAGACGGCCGCACCAATCAGACCTACACGGTTCAGATCGCCGAGTGCGCGATACGGGCGACTGAGCTCAAGAAAATCAAAACCGACGATCCAAGCGATTCCGGTCTGCTGAGTTACGATCCAGCCTTCCTCAATACTGCCTCGTGTCGCAGCGCGATCACTTACATCGACGGCGACCGCGGAATCCTTCGCTATCGCGGGTACCCGATCGAACAACTAGCGGAAAAAGCGAGCTTCCTCGAGGTAGCTTGGCTGCTGCGGCGCGGCGAGCTGCCGACGCAGCAGGAGTACGATCAGTTCGTCCACGACGTGACGTGGCACACCTATGTCCACGAGAACTTCCGCAAATTCCTTGAAGGCTTCCGCTATGACGCGCACCCGATGGCGATACTGAACAGCGGCATCGCCGCACTCGCCTCGTTCTATCCAACGTCGCGCAACATCTTCGATGAGCGCGAGCGCGACATATCGATGGTTCGCCTGCTCGCCAAGACGCCGACCATCGCTGCGTTCTCATATCGGCACGTCAAAGGGATGCCGTTCGTCTATCCCGACAATCGACTCTCCTACGTCGAGAACTTCCTCTCGATGATCAATCGCATGAGCGAGTCGAAGTACGAGGCAAATCCAACCTTCGTGCGCGCGCTCGAGATCCTGTTCATTCTGCACGCCGATCACGAGCAGAATTGCTCGACCAGCGCTGTCCGCGGCGTCGGCTCCTCGCACGTCGACCCGTTTTCGGCGATGTCGGCGGGAGTTGCCGCGCTCTTTGGTCCGCTCCACGGCGGCGCCAACGAGCAGGTGCTGCGAATGATCACCGAGATCGGCAACGTCAAGAACGTGCCGAAGTTCATCGAGGGCGTGAAGAGTGGACAGGGCGGGCGACTGATGGGATTCGGCCACCGCGTCTACAAGAGCTACGACCCGCGCGCCAAGATCGTGAAGAAGCTCGCTGACGACATATTCAAGGTCGTCGGCGTCGACAAGGATCTGGAGATCGCGCTCGAGCTCGAGCGGATCGCGCTGTCGGACGACTACTTCGTCTCGCGCAAGCTCTATCCGAACGTCGACTTCTACACCGGACTGATCTATCGGTCGATGGGATTCCCGACCGATTTCTTCACCGTGCTGTTCGCGATCGCCCGCATGTCGGGCTGGCTCGCGCAGTGGGAAGAGATGCTGCTCGACAAGGAGCAGAAGATCTCGCGGCCGCGACAGATCTACATTGGGCAGACCGAGCGGCCGTACGCTAGTCGTTTATCTAAAAAGGAGCTCCCGGGGTAACCACTGTGCACCGCGCGGGACAAGTCTCGTCATGTGCAGGTGACACTGCGCTTCGTTGACTCTGAATTGAAAGAGTCAAGCTGTGGAATGGGCGATGCCAAATGCGGCTTCGCCCATTCTTTTTGCGGAATACGCGGGAGCCTGCCATGAGGAAGAGTTCTATTTTCGCGATCACTCTCATCAGCGTCGGTTGTTATCACGTGTCAACCGCTGCAAGCCTGATGGATCCCAGTCTGCATCTCACCAGAACCTGCCCCGACGCGGTCAAGCTTTATCTGACGGCCGATCGTGTTAAGACGGACTACCGCGAAGTTGCGCTGCTCAACTCTACGGGACGCACCCGCGATACCAGCGTAGAAGAGATGATTGAGTCGATGCGGGAGAAGGCAGCCAAGATCGGCGCGAATGCAATCATTCTGAGCGGAATCGACGAGCCGAAAGAGGCAACAAAAGTCGCCGCGGAAGCCACCAACGTTCTGACCGGCTACGCCGTCGCCCTCAGCCCTGCCAGAAGGGGACATGCGCTGGCGATTTACATCCCGGCTGATTCCGCCGATTCCCAGGCAACCTGCGCCAAGCCGAAGTGATGACGGCGCTTTGCAGCGCCGTTCACCACCAGGCGTGATTTAAAGAATTACCAGGGCCGCAACGCCACCAGCATCAATTCCGGATGCTGGTCTCGATTCGTATCGACGAGCTCGGCGACTGGGTAGGTACCAGAGTTCACGAACAACACATCCGGGCCAGTTGCTTCATTGTGCCACACACCAGTGAGCGGATCCGCGTAGCCGAGTGTGACGGCGTGCAGCGCGAGGCGATCGTAGGCGACGGGGCCGAGGATGTTGAGAAGGATGTTGTTGGGTACGACTCCAGAGTTCACTCGCTGTCCGAAGATGATGTCGCTGACGCTGCGCGTGGTTCCCCAGCGGATGTTCTGGTCTGTGCCCAGGCCAAAGCCCTTATCGAGGCACCACTGCCGACCCCACACCGGATGACCGGCTCCCGATCGGCAGAAGCTCGGCGCACCGCCGTTGACGCGATCGCTGAGCGGCGCCACTTGCCACGCACCCAGATTTCTGGCGCGATCGTCATCGAGCGCGACGAGCTGCTGTCCTTTCCGGTTGCGCAACACGACCTCGTTTCTCATCGGCGCCACGAGTATTGAATTCTGCGGAATGCCGCGAGCCAGCGCATAAGCCAGAGCGCCGCCGGTTACATACTGTGCGGGTTTGTTGCTCACGACATACGTGCGCACCACTGGTTGTACTTCGCTGACGCGGAGATCGCGCGCCAAATGGCCGACGCCACGCCCGCGATTATTTCCGGTCGCGACAATCGCGCGCGGAGATGCATTTGCGGAAGCCGGCAGCGTCTTCGCGACTTTATTTGGGTGCGTGTTTGAATTTCCCCGCCCGCGACTGACCGCTTCTACGCGCGATTGTCCGGGCGGAGGCGATGCATTGGCCGGCTTCGCGGCTTGTCCTTTTGCGGATTTTTCGGGGCCATGTGACTTGCTCTGGCCGACTTTCGCGCCACCATTGCCGCTGCCTTTTCCTTTGCCCTGCGCATCGGCGCTGTTGGCAGTGGCGATTAGCGCGAGTGGCAAGACTATCGTTGCAATCCAGCGTGTTGTTTTCATGTTTGCCCTCAGCTGTTGGGTCGCGTAGTTGCGACAGCTCTGCACTGGGGCGGCAAGGATTTGGCCAGAATTCGTGCGAACAAATGTTGCCGCGCGCTTATGGATTAGACCTGCAGCACCATCGACCCGCGTAGTCGAGCACCTTCGCTCAGCCGGTTGAGCGCGTGGTTGGCTTCCTCGAGCGGCATTGTTTCCGTCGTCGCCCGCAAACCTGTTGCGGCGGCGAGCTCCAGCATCTCTCGCACGTCGGCACGCGTCACGTTGGCGACGCTTTTGATTTCCCGCTCTTTCCAGAGATGCGTGGTGTAGTCCAGTCGCAGTAGTTCGTTCTGATCGCGTGATGATTTGCTGATCGCGTTGATTACGAGACGGCCGCCGGGCGCGAGATTGCGTAGCCCCTCGACCACTGGCTTCCACGCCGGTGTCGTGTCGATGATCGCGTCGAGCGGCGCCGGTGGATCATCGGCAGTGTCTCCCGCCCAGTTTGCGCCGAGCTCGAGCGCGAACTGCCGCTCCTCTGGACTCCGTGCGAAAACAGATATCGGTGAAGATGGAAATCGTCGCCTCGCGATCTGGAGGACGAGATGCGCGGAAGCGCCGAAGCCGGTGAGACCGAGGCGCTGGCCGTCCGTAAGCTGTGTGAGCCGCAACGATCGCCAGCCAATCGCGCCCGCACAAAGCAGCGGTGCTGCTTCCACATCGCTCAACGCGTCTGGCATCGGATATACGAATGCCGCGGGAGCGACGACGTATTCGGCGTAGCCGCCATTCACATCGCAACCGGTCGAGCGAAAACGCGGACAGAGATTCTCGCGATCGGTCCGGCACCATTGGCATTCTCCATCCGTCCAATTGATCCACGCGACTCCAACGCGATCGCCTTCGCGGAACCGAGGGTTCTTCCCAACTCCTTCCACTCGACCGACGATCTGATGTCCTGGAACAACCGGGTACTGCGGGGCGACAACGCGGCCTTCCGCAACGTCCAGATCAGTGCGGCACACCGCGCAGACCGAAACCCGAATCAGGAGGTCGTCATCGGCCGGTGCTGGCTTGGCGAGCTCGGTGAGTTTTAACGGCGTTGGATTCTCCGCCAGCGGCGCCGGCTCGCTCAGTAGCATCGCACGCATTGTCGCCGTCACGGTCTTAACCGTTGGCGGCGACGTCGCACTTGACGCACATCAACGTCTGACCGAGGAATTTCCGCCGTCCTTCTTCCGTGATCACCCACGGCCGCACCTGCCACGGCGGATCGTGTCGCACATGTTGCGTGTGACCGCACTCGAGGTCCGCTACCCAATGCCGCTCGTCGTCCTGATGAAAACCAACGATCTTGCGTGCGACGCCGCGGCTCGTACTCACTCCAATGCCGCTCCTTCAACCATTCTGTCGCTGACAATGACTTCGGCAGTTTGATCGTGCGATTTCCACGCCGCCTGCATCGCGCTGCCCACATACGCTGCCGCGGCGCGAGGAGCGATTGCGACCAACGTCGATCCGGAACCGCTCAGCGTTGCGCCGAACGCGCCGGCCCCGGTCGCTGCGGCCACCACTTCATCGTAGCCGGGAATGAGCTGTCGTCTGAACGGAACGTGTAGCACGTCGTCGAGTGCAAAGGCCAGCAAAGCGCCGTCGCCGCTGGAAAGGCCTTCGATCAGCGCCGCCGCCTTCGCGGCTGCTCGCACTGCCGTGAGGTGTGGAACTGACTTGGGCAGCACCGCTCGTGCCTCCGATGTCAGCACTTCCAACTCGGGTACGGCAAACACCAGCGTGATGCCGTGATGAATCCTCAATTCCGAAAACGCCCACGCACTCGCGGCGTTCTGCGTCGGAATTCCCAGCACCGCGCCACCAAATACCGAGGGGCCGGCGTTATCGGGATGTCCCTCCTCGCGCGCGCACAGTGTTGCGATTGCATCAGAGCCAAGATCGAGACCCAGGGCTCCACGCGCGAGAAACGCTCCTGCGACGATCGCTGCTGCCGACGCGCCGAGTCCGCGCGCGACTGGAATCGTGGAGCTGACGTCGTAATCGAGCGCGTCTGGTACAGGCGCAGCGCACGCGTCACAGGCGAGACGAAAGCCTGTGTGCACGAGATCGTCCTCGGGCTTCAGCGCGATGCCCTCGTTCGCCCCCGAGCGCTTCATCGTCACCCCAGACCCTCCATTGCCGACGACAACCGAGGCTGTGAGCCAACGATCGACTGCTACTCCAACACAATCGAAGCCGGCGCCGAGGTTCGACGTGCTGCCCGGCACACGCACACGCGCTTTCTTCGTTGCGCCCTTCTTCATCGCTGCTGATTCCCGCTCGACTTCATCACGCCCTCGACGGCATCGAGTCTGGCGTCGATTTCGATCGGAGGATTCGCCTGAGCGTGGCTCGCATCCCTGTGGTAATCGATCAGAATTCCTGGATCCTTGAGAATGTGACCGGTAAGAATCGCGACCACGCGATCTTTTTTCCGAATCACGCCGTCGCTGACCAATCGTCGCACGCCGGCAACGCTCGCCGCACTCGCCGGCTCACAACCAACGCCGCTAGCGTCGATTATTGCTTTCGCGTCGAGGATTTCAGCATCACTCACGTCCAGCACGACGCCATTCGTCTCGCGAATCGCGCGCACACCACGATCGTACGATGCCGGATCGCCGATTTTGATCGCCGTCGCCACGGTCTCCGCGCGAACGGTCTCGCGCTTCGTGAATCCTTCACGGAAACTCTTCGCGAACGGCGCAGCGCCTTGCGCCTGCACCGCGGCCAGCCTCGGCGCAGAATCGATCAATCCAGTCGCGCGCGCCACACGAATCGCCGCTCCAAACGCGGCAGTGTTTCCCAGATTACCGGCCGGTACTACGATCCAGTCAGGAGCATTCCAGGCCAGCTGTTGCAGCAGGTCGAGCACGATGGTCGTCTGCCCCGCGATGCGGAACGGATTGATGGAGTTGACGAGATAGACGCCGAGCTTCTCCGACGCCTCCTTCGCCAATCGCAGGCAGTCGTCGAAATCACCACGCACCATCAGCGTGCGCGCGCCGTAGGCAAGCGTCTGGGCCAGTTTGCCGAGCGCGATCTGGCCGGCAGGGACGAATACGATCGCTGGAATGCCGGCGAGAGCTGCGTATGCCGCCAGTGATGCTGACGTATTGCCAGTCGACGCGCAGGACACCGCGGTCGCACCGATGCGGCGCGCGTTGCTGACCGCCACCGTCATCCCGCGATCCTTGAACGATCCGGTCGGATTGTGGCCTTCATGTTTGAGGTGTAGCTCCGACACGCCGGTCCACTCGGAGACACCCTCGCGCTTTAACAGCGGAGTATTTCCTTCCCATTGCGTAACCACATCAGCGTCGGGCATCGCCGGCAATACCAGCTCCCGGAAACGCCAAACTCCGGAGCGATGGATCTCGCTCGACGCGGCTGCCCGGCTCGACGAGAGTCTGTCTGCGAACAGCTCGCGCAGCGCCTCGGCGGTCGCTGCCGGCAGATCATTCTCCAGTGACAGGAGGCCGCCGCACGTTGGGCAGGTCGTCGCTCTGTTGTGTTCGCTCAGTTCCGCGCCGCACGATTCGCAACGCAATCGAGTCAGCGCCATCTCAGCGCGAGCCTGCCAACTTCAGCACGTCGTTCAGAACACCCGCTGCGGTTACGGCCGCGCCCGCGCCCGGACCGGTGATGACGAGTGGATTCGCGCGGTAACGCCGCGTTGTGAACGAAAAGTGGTTGTCTGTTCCCGCGAGCGAGGCGAGCGAGCTCTTCGCATCGACAGCGACGATTCCGACGCGCGCCTCACGTTTTGTCACCGATGCACGATAGCGAAGTACAGTTCCTCGCTCGCGGGCGTCTCGAATACGCTGTTCCCAGCTCTCGTCCTCCGCGCTGAGTCGCTCCAGAAAGACATTCAAAGGAACCTCCCGCAAAGCGTCGGGCACCAATGATTCGACTTCGACGTCCGCCAGCTCTCCCGAGAATCCAATCAGCCGACCGAGTATGAGCGCTTTGCGCGCGACGTCCATCCCTGACAGATCGTCGCGGGGATCCGGCTCTGTGTATCCCAACTTCATCGCCGTCTTGAGCGCGAGGGAGAACGGAGTTCCGCGGCCCATCTCGCTGAGTAAATAGCCGAGAGTTCCAGACGGACTCCCTTCGACCCGCAATATCTGATCGCCCGACTCGGCCAGCTTCTGGATCGTATCGATGATCGGCAGTCCGGCGCCGACGGTTGCCTCGTGCAGTAGCCTGCGTTCGTTCGCCGTCGCAGTGCTGGTGAGATCGCGCGCGTCCTTTTCGGAACCGGCTAGTGGCCGCTTGTTGGCGAGCACGATGTCCATTCCGTGTTGCATCGCCTGCTTTAGCACTTCCACCGTGTCGGCAGCAGTGACATCAACGAGGATCGGACGCGACAACGCGTGGGCCGCGATCGCCGAAATCGCTTCCTCGGTCGTCGCGCGCTGCCCTCGACGCACACCCGATAACGGCGTGCGCGCCGACTTCGCTGTCGCCAGCGCTTCCAGCTTTTTCGCGGACAATCCACGCGCATCGAACACGTAGCCGCTGCGATCCACGACTGCCACCACTCGCGCCTGTCCATCCGCGGCGTGCCCGGATCGAGTCGCCATCTGCATCGCCAGCTCCCGACCGATCTGGCCGAAGCCGAGTATTACGACGTCGGCATGCTCGGGATGAACGGCGGCTCCGCCACCGATCTTGCCCAGTCTGAACGCGTGGTGAATCGCGCGCTGCGCCTTCGCCGCATCGTTGCCGTCGACGACGACGGAGATGTTGAGCTCGCTCGCGCCCTGCGCGATGGCGATGATGTTCACTTCCTCATCCGCCAGCGCCGAGAACAATCGCGCAGCGACGCCCGGCGTCCCCGCCATCCCGAGTCCGACTACCGCGATCGTCGCCAGATCAGGCCGCACTTCGATGGCATCGATCTCGTGTCGCGCCAGCTCCGCCGCGAACGCTTCGCGCAAAGCAACTTCCGCCGCATCAGCTGCAGTGCTCGGAATTCCCATGCAGATCGAGTGTTCGGAGGAGGCCTGCGAGATCAGCGACACCGACACTCCCATACGTTCCAATGCGCCGAAGGCGCGCGCTGCAACACCCGGCACACCCACCATGCCGTTGCCTGCAATCGTGACGAGTGTCTGACCGGAAATTGCCGTCAGCGCTTTCACCGGACGCCGTGTGCGCTGCGCACCGCTCTTGCGTTCGCGGTCGATAACGATCTCGGTGCCCTCCGCCGCTGGATCGGCGAACGGCCGAATGATCAGTCGCATGCCCGGCTGCAATGCGATCAATGACCGTGGGTGCAGCACTTTCGCTCCGTAATACGCGAGCTCCGATGCTTCCCGAACATGCAGCACCGAAATCAGCCGTGCATCCGGTACGACACGCGGATCGGCGGTGAGTAGACCGGGCACGTCTTTCCACAGAATCACATCGCGTGCACCGAGCGCTCGGCCAAGCACAGTCGCTGTGAGATCGGAGCCGCCGCGCCCCAGCGTGACGACTTCTCCTCGCGGAGAGCGCCCGACGAAGCCAGGAACGACAGGCACCACGTCTCGCTCGATCAGCGGGCGCAACGTGCTCGCGGCAGCCGCCGTCGTTTCCTCGATGTCGGGGCTGGCGTTCCCGTGCGGTCCGTCCGCGCGCACGACATCGGTTGCATCTACGAACTGCGCGGGCGTACCGGTGATGCTCAGTGCTGCGGATAGTATCCGCGCAGCGAGCCGATCGCCGTACGATATGAACGAATCGCTCGTGGCGGGTGTGACCTCGCCCTCGGCGGCGATCGTCGAATGGAGCTGTTTGAGGTCGTCGAAACTTTTCGCCAGCTCACCTTGAAAAACATCGCTGTCCAGGCCGAGCGCTAATGCAACCTGGGCGTGCTTCTGTCGCAAACCGTCGAGCGCGGTATCGGAGAATTCACGCGCAGTCGGTGTATGGGCGATCGCCAGAAGTTCGTCCGTGACACCGAGCATTGCCGAGGCGACAATCACTTTTTGCGCGTCGTCGCCGGCGATGATTGCAATGACGCGACGAATGGCGTCCGCGTCGGCCAGTGCTGCGCCGCCGAACTTGTGGACGTTGACTGTGGACAGAGCTAGTGCCGGTAGCCGGGTCCTCTCAGCGCGCGACCCGGAAGTGCACTGGTCACCCTGCCGCCGTCCACAACTGCGACGCCATTCACGAACACGTAGTTCACTCCGGTCGCCACCTGCGACGGATTCTCATAAGTCGAGTTGTCGATGATCGTGTTGGGATCGAACACCGTAATGTCGGCGTACATGCCCGGCTTGAGCAGCCCGCGATCGTTGATGCCGACACGCTGCGCGGCGAGCGACGTCATCTTCCGAATCGCGAATTCGAGAGTGATCACCGAATCCTGACGCACGTAGCGTCCGAGAATGCGTGGAAACGTTCCGAATCCTCTTGGATGACCGCGGTCGCGCCACTTTCCGGTCGAATCCGGGCTGACGGCGCCGGCATCCTGCCCAACCGACACCCATGGCTGCTGCATCGCCAGACGCAGCGCGTCCTCGTTGAATGAGAAGTAAATCGCGCTGGTTCGCGCGCTGTCCGCGATCAGGATGTCGAACGCGGCGTCGTACGCATCCTCGTTGCGCATTTGCCCGATCTCGGTCAGCCGCTTGCCCTGATACTTCTTGAGCGAATCCGCCCCTACCTCGTTGACCATGGTGTGCGCCGCGGTGCGAATTCCCTGCGCGCTGTCGGCTGCCAATTCCTGTTTCAGGCGCGCGCGCACAGCCGGATTCCTGAGACGCACGATCAGCGAATCGTCGCCACCTTCCTGCACCCACGTATTCAGCATCGCCTGCAGACTCGTTCCGCTGGCGATGTATGGATACTGATCGGCGGTGATGTCGATTCCCGCTGCTCGCGCGGAATCGATCAGCGCCACCGCCTGCCGCATCTGTTCCGCTGATCGTGACTTGAGATGTCGAATCTCGGCCCATGTATTCGCGCCGGCAGCGATGCGAATGGTCTCTCTGATCGCGTCCAGCAAACCCGCGCCTTCACTTCTGATGTGCGCCGCGTAGCCGCCTTTGTAGGGCGTTGCGTACTTCGTCAGCGCGATCAGCTCGTCGGTGGTGAAGAACGTGCTGGGCAGATAGATCAAGCCAGTGCCGACACCGAACGCGCCGTCCCTCATTGCCGAGTCGATGAGCGCTCCCATCTGACGCATCTCGGCGTCGGTCGGATGCCGGGTCGCGTCGCCCATCACTGCTTCGCGCACCGAGCTGGTGCCGACATATGTGCCGAGGTTGATCGCGGTCCCGCTCTTCTCGAGGAAGGCGAAGTACTCGCCAAGCGACCGCCACGGGTACCGTGGATTTGGCTGATGTCCGAGCGCCACGTTCGGCCACGCCGACGAGACTTCGCCGGTTATCTCGCTGGTGATGCCCTGGGTGATCTTGGACACCGCATGCGGACCGCGCAGCAGGGCGAATTCCGAATGGCCGAGCATGTCGATGAACCCCGGCGCCACAACCTGGTCGTGCGCGTCGATAACGCGCGCAGCCGTCATTCCCGGTACAGCGGGCCCCACGTAAGCGATACGATCACCGCGCGTCGCTACCGCTCCGCGGTACCACGGATTCCCCGTCCCGTCGACAACGCGCGCGTTGGTGATCAGCACATCGTACGCAGCGGACGCCGGTCCTCGCGGCACTGATGCGCAAGCAAGAGCCAACGAAATCGCGAGAACGCGGAGAAATCCGGAGATTCTCATAGTGATGTTTTTTTTGGGCTGGGCTCGGGGCTGCCGGCTGCCAGGGCTCACGGCTGCCGGCTGGTAGTCTTCTTTATGTAGTTAAGAAATCTTCTGCGTCTTCTTTCTCAGAAAATCCATCAGAATAAACTGCCCCAGCGTCATCGTATTCGTGAAGTAGGCCTTTCCCCTGCTGATCTCGGAAACCCGCTTCACAAACTCCACCAGCGCCCGATCACGCGCCAGCATGAAAGTATTGATGAGAATTCCCGCGCGTCTGCAGTTGGCAACCTCGCGCAGCGTCGTCGCGATCACCGTGCTGTCGAGTCCCATCGAATTCTTGTAGATCTGCCCGTTGGGCATCGTCATCGCGCTCGGCTTGCCGTCGGTGATCATCACGATCTGCCGCATGTCTTTCTTCTGCGCCATCAGCAACCGTCGTGCGAGCTTCAATCCCTCGGCGGTGTTGGTGTGATACGGGCCGACCTGCGCCTGGGGCAGCGTGGCAAGTGGAATTTCCTCGGCGGAATCGTGGAACAGCACTACCTGCAGCGTGTCGCCCGGGAACTGGGTGCGAATGAGATGCGTGAGCGCGAGCGCGACTTTCTTCGCCGGCGTGAATCGATCCTCGCCGTACAAAATCATCGAGTGCGAAGTGTCGAGCATCAGCACCGTCGCACACGAGGAACGGTACTCAGCCTGCCGCACCATCAGATCGCCGTAGTCGATGTCCATTGGCACATCGATCGTTCCGGTGCGCAACAGCGAGTTCTTGAGTGTCTCATTGACGTCCATGTTGAGCACGTCACCGAACTCGTACGCCTTGCTGTAGCCGTCGGCCTCAATGCCCGTCGCGAGGTGAGGCGTGTCGTGCGAGCCGAAGCTCGACTTGCCGAGTGAGCTGAGGATGTGGCGCAGGCTCTTGTAGCCGAGGAAATCGATGCCTTTGTCGGTCAGATTGAACTGCACGCTCTTCGACGCCGCCTGAGCGAGACTTCCTTTCCCAGTCACTGGTTGGTGGCTGGCCGGCATTTGCGGCGGCGCCTGCAGGTTCAGATAGCCTTCCTGCGCCAGTCGCTGAATCAATTGGTCCAGCAGCTCGCTCAGCTTCTGTTGCGATTCCTTGGTGCCATCGCCGCGCAGCGCTTCCAGCAGATCGGGCGTGAATTGTCCGCTCTCGATCAACGCGTCGAGTATCGCCTGCCGCAGCGCCTCGAGCGAGCGATCGGGCTCTGAATCGAAGTCGTCGAAGTACGGATTGAAGCTCTGTCCGCCCGCGAATCCCGATTGCAGCAGAAAATCGGCGAGCTTGTCCAGCAGCGCCTGCAGATCGACAGCGTCAGCGGCTTCCGGGCTGAACTTCGAGTAGGTGTGGAAGCGCATAGCTCTAACATACAGCCCGGACCGGGGACGTGTATAATCCTGTTCTGAATGGCTGACGCACCCGCGGCCCCGACGCGCGCAACCGCACGCCCGACACCGGCGCGGCCACGCCCCGGAACGATGAATCCGTTCCGGACTCTCCAGCTTCACCGGAATTTCCGGCTGTTCTGGAGCGGCCAGACCGTCTCGCTGATCGGGACCTGGATGCAGACGGTGGGGCAGGGCTGGCTCGCCCTCGAGCTCACCAACAGCGCGTTCCTTGTCGGCGTCGTAAGCGCGGCGGGAAGCTTTCCCGTGCTCGTGCTTTCCCTCTATGGCGGCGTGGTCGCCGACCGCTACAACAAGCTGCGCATCGTCATCATCTGCCAGGCACTGCTGCTTGCCCAGGCGGGTGCGTTGTGGTGGTACACATGGACTGGACACATCGGGTTTGAGTCACTGCTGGTGCTGACGACGTTGAACGGCGTGATATCCGCGTTCGAGATTCCGGCGCGACAGGCGATGATCGTCGAGCTCGTTTCGCGCGAAGATCTCGTCGATGCGATCGCGCTCAACTCGGGTGGATTCAATCTCGCGCGCATCGTCGGACCGTCGATCGCCGCGATCGTGCTCGCCAAGTGGGGAGTCGCGGCGTGTTTCGGCATCAACGCGGTGAGTTATCTCGCGGTGCTGGCGAGTCTGTCGATGATCAGGTTGCCGCGCTGGTCGCCCGTCGCGAACCTCGTCTCACCATTCGAGCAGCTGAAGGAAGGCTTTCGTTACATCCGCGGCTCGCGCGCGGTGTCAGGCCTGATGGGCGTCGTCGCAGTCTACTCGATTTTCGGGTTTCAATATTTGTCCATGATGCCGGTTGTCGCGCGCGACGTGCTGCACACCGGCGCCGGGGGATACGGACTGCTTCTCACCTTTGTCGGCATCGGCGCTCTTACCGGCGCGCTCTCGCTCGCGGGACTCGGCGTTCGCATCAAGCGCGGTCGCTTGTACAACTCGACCGCGTACGCCTATGCCGGATTGATCATGCTCTTCGCGCTGATGCGCTCCGTGCACCTGGCGGCGCTCTCACTCTTGTTCCTCGGTCTGGCGATGCTGATCAACGGCGCGCTGTCGAACGGAATCATTCAGTCGGTGGTGCCCGACGCGCTGCGCGGGCGCGTGATCGCCACCTACATCTTCGTCTACGTCGGCTTCCCGCCAATTGGATCATTCCTGGCCGGCCTCCTTGCCGAGCGTATCGGGGTGGAGTGGGCGATCTTCAGCGGAGGAGTGGTGATGCTCGCGTATGCGGTGTGGGCGTTCTGGAGATACCCGGAGATACGTTCCGTCTAGATGCCGGGCGGGAGAAGTGCGGGAGATGCGAGCTCCGGCTTTGGTATTGTAGATGCCAGCGACCTCCGCGACCTCAACCGGGGACATGAGAGCGGAACACGAAAAATACGGCGGCAACAAGGCACAACCCCGCCCACAGGAAATCCCACCTCGGCTGCTGCCTCATCACCACCACCGCAAACGGCACGAACACGGTCAGCGTGACTGCTTCCTGTAGAATCTTGAGCTGAGGCAGCGACAGCTCCGTCGCGCCGATTCGGTTGGCGGGAATCATGAACATGTACTCGAAGAAAGCGATGCCCCAGCTCAGAACCACTGCGACATACCACTTGCGATCGTGCAGCCAGCGCAAATGGCCGTACCACGCGAAAGTCATGAAGACGTTCGAGATTATCAGCAGCGTTGCTGTCCTGAATAGAACCATTTGTGGTGACGGTTAAGGTTGCGAGGCTACGCTCGTCCCCAGATGAGGCCGTACAGCAGCAGTGCGAGGACGATCGTCGTCGTCACGATGTAAAGTCGATCGCGTTGTATCGCGAACGCTCCCAACGTCAGCGCCACGCGAGCAACTGGCGTGGCAATGAGAAGCAGCAGGCCGAGCTGAACGATGCCGCGACTGTCACCGTGCAACGCGCTGCCGACAATCCCCCTGACGTTGCTCAACGTCGCGCTCTCACCGCGAAATATCTGGAACGCCGCGATGTGACTTCCATACTGGACGAGCAGCATCACGCCGCCAATCAATACCACGATCGCGGCGAGGAGCACTCCGAGCTGAAGCAGGCGCCCGATTATCTGCTCCACTCTGTAATCCTGTCTGGCGCTGTCAGCTGGCCTCGATTGAAGTGCGCTCATACTCCACCTCGGAGACCCTTGTACAGCATCTCGAACGCGAGGATGACCACGACGGCAGTGAACAGTCTTCGCAGCCAGAGCGTGCGCGCGCCGGCGAGGATGCGCGCGCCGAGCAGTGCACCAGTGAGCACGCCGAGCATCACCGGGAAGGTGAGGGCAGGCTCGATGTATCCGCGGTGCAGATAGACGCCCGCGCTCGCTGCAGCCGTCACCCCGATCATGAAATTGCTGGTCGTCGTCGACACTTTGAACGGCAGCTTCATTCTGCGATCCATCGCCAATACTTTGACGATCCCCGATCCGATTCCGAGCAGCGCCGACAGAATTCCGGCGATGAACATCAGCGAGAAGCCGCCTTTCACTCCTTGCACCGAGTACGAGCGCATTCCGCCGGCAGTCGGAAAGGTCGAATTCATTCGCAGTCGCACCGCCAGCGGGTCAGGAGGTAAATCTGTCGGATGGTCGTCCGGCGCCCGGAACGAACGAAATGCGGTATAGAGCAGAACGAGCCCGAACAACACTGCCAGCGCACTCGTAGGGATGAATCCCGCCAGTGCAGCACCGACGAGCGCGCCGGTCGTAGTGGCGACCTCGAGAAAGATTCCCACGCGGACGTTGGTGTAACCTTCGCGTACGTAGGCCGCTGCCGCGCCGGATGACGTCGCGATCACCGAAACGAGCGATGCGCCGATCGCGTATCGAAGGTCGATGTGAAAGAGCAGCGTCATCATCGGCACGATCACCAGGCCCCCGCCGAGTCCGGTGAGCGCGCCGAGTAGTCCAGCGAAGAAGGATCCGACGCCCAGCAGCAGCGCCAACAGCGAGATTGTCAAAGCGAGATTGTCAAGCCGATTGCTCTACGATGGGATTCCTTCCCGCGCTGCTTCCGCACTTTATCAGCGAACAGATCGATTTCGTCCAGTGTCGTGTACCGACAAAGAAAAACGGTCATCGATTGATGACCGTCTTCAATAATATGCGCCGCCCGGACGCTGCGAGTTACTGATACTGGATGTAGAGCGGCTTCGGGTTAAGCATCAGGACTTCTGCTGGTGTCAGCAGCGGATCGCCCTTTTTGGTGTCGTTGTGATAAAAGAGCTTGAACCCCGTGTACTCGACCGGCTCCGCTTCGACATACGCGCGATACGAATCGTACTTGAGCCACGGCTGTCCCCAGCCGTCCATGTTGATCACCACCTGGACGCGCGGATCGAGCTTGATTCCTTTCGAGTCCTGCAGCATGCGCCGCGTGAAACGGTGCACGATCAGAATCTTGGGCGGCAGATGATACTGCGTCACCAGATCCGCGAGCAGCTTGATCGCGTAGTTCACATCGGAGCTGTTCATGGTGCCGATTTTCGTCCCGGGCTTGCTCCCATCCTTCATCGAAAATTCGGGATCGATCGCCAGCATCACGTTCGGCCGTTGCAGGAAGGGAACGAGACGCGGCAATTCTTCCTGCACCGTGCTCTGTCCGACCTGGACATCGAGGAACATGATCGCGTTTTTCTTCTGCGCCCAGCCGTAGACCATGTTGATCAGGCTGTCGGTCATGCGCAGACGATACTTGCCGTCTCTGCCCGGTGATCCTTGTGCAACAACCGCGATCAGATGCAGCGCCGGCTGCACTGGATGCGAGGGATCTGCCTTGTTCCACGCCGCGATCTCCTTGTCGAAGCGCGCCAGCATTTGATCGGGTGGCAGCTCGCCGAGGATTCCCATTCTCTTCGAGAGCGGATTGCCGTAGTAGGCGACGATTCGCTTTTGCGGGAGGATTGCTCCCGGCAGCGGCCGCGGCGCGGTCTTCACCGGCCAATCCTTGTTCGCCAATCCTGCTTTGACGGCGGCGACGAGCGCGAGGCTGTCTTTTTTGGTGCGGCCCTTGATTGTCGGAACGGTGATCGGTGGATCTTTCGCCGCCGAATCTTTCTTCGCCCCCGAGGTAGTGCTGGACGCGGTTGTCCCCGCTGCCGTTCCTGTCAGCGTCGCTGATGCCAGTGTTGCCGGGGTCGAGCTGGCGACCGTTGGACCTGGCTGCGCCCCCAGGGGCGGCGGCCCCTGCGGCGGAATCGCGTCGCCCGTCGGCGAAGGATGCGCGTCGTTCGAAGCGGCGCACCCCAGCGCGGCGATCAACGCGAGTGAGACGGAAAGCATCGTGAGCGAAGAATATCTATATGACGACATGTAACTCATTTCACTGATGAGATTTTTGAGATTTGAATGGTGAATATCTGTTTTACACCAATACAACAATCACGCCCCAACTACTGAACTACAAAAAGAAGACTACCAGCCCGCAGCCATGAGCCCGCGGGCCGGGAGCCCCGAGCCACTTCTAATTGCGAGACAAAACAGCTCGCGGCCGCAGGCCGCAAAGCTCATGGCCGCCGGCTGGTAGTCTTCCTTTTGTAGTTCAGGGTCTAATTATTGCCTTCGGTCTGTCTTCGGTATACTATAGCAGAGCTATGTCCGATCGCAACGCCGCCCTCCGCGCACTCATCGAGCATCGATTTCCTGATGCAACGCCGGTCACACACCGGACCGCGGAGCCAGTTGCGACAGGAATCAGCGCGCTCGACGGAATTCTACCAGGACACGGCCTTCCACGCGGACGACTAACCGTCTGGATGCCACAGGGCGGAGCGACAGCGGTTCTGAGAGCGGCGTGTCACACCACCGTCGCGCAGGGTGAGCGTGCAGTCTGGATCGATGGACTCGGCACGGTGGCCGGACCATTCTGGGAAGAAGGTCCGATTCTGGTGCGACCGAAAACGCGCAAGCATGGATTGCGCGGCGCTGAAGAACTTTTGCGCTGCGGTGGATTCGCGCTCGTCGTCATCGCCGGCATCGAGCCCGAAGGAACCGAGACAGTGCGGCTCTCACGCGCAGCGCGCGAAGGCGGTGGCGCGCTCGTCACTCTCACTTCGCACGCATCGATGGCCAGTCTGCGAATGACATCGAAGATCCTGCGCGAAACCTACCGCTGGAGAAAAACTCCATTCGGCGATCCCGCCGAAGCGCAGGAAGTGATGCTGCGCGTGCGCGCCTTCTCCCTCGGCTGGAACAAGAGCGCGGACTTCCCCGTACGGGTCATACCATATGATGTGCGCGACTCTCTCGAAGCAGGGTTGGTCGACAGGCGCGGCGTCGTCAGAGGATCGCGTACTCCGGACCAACGGCATCGACAAGTTCGGACTGATTGAGGAGTAGGACACGGACCCAAAAAGGACCGAGGACAAAAAAGGACTGCGTCCGGGATCCTGCTTGTTCACCGTCCGAGTCCTCAATCAGTCCGCAACTGTCGATGCCGTTGGTCCGAGGCCTCGGTCCACGGTTCTCTCACTGCAAACCGACTCCGAAATACCCCTACCGAACGGTTTAATGGGACTGCGTGTCGAAGTAGGTAAGCATGATCGTGACGATCAGCGAGTGAACGAATCGCAGCTCATCGCCCGGGTAATAGCGGGAGATCGGTTGGCCGGACGTGCGCTGTACGACATGCACGCACCCCGGGTTTTCTCGCTCGCGTATCGACTGAGTGGTGACGCGGAGAAGGCGCGGGAGTTCACGCAGGACGCATTCATTCGCGCGTTCTCGAGACTGTCGCAGTTCCGCGGAGAGGCCGCATTCTCAACGTGGCTGCACCGCATCGTCGTCACGGTCGTGTCGAACGCAAGACGCAACGAGGTACGATTTGGACGTGAAGTCGCGCTCGACGAAGCTCACTCGATCGAATCAGGCTCGGTGGAAGCAGAGCCCGATCTCAAGGAATCGATCGCGCGGGCAGTCAACAGTCTTTCCGAAGCTTATCGCACCACGCTGATACTGCACGACATTGAGGGATATACCCACGCGGAAATCGCAGTCATGCTCGGTGTCCCCGAGGGCACCTGCAAGAGTCGGTTGTCCGTGGCAAGAGCGCAGCTGCGAGAAGCGCTGGCTGCGTTCAAGGAGTAAATGATGGACGACGATCGTTTCGACGAAGTGATCCGCGATCTGCCGGCTAGCTTCAATGCTGCGCCCGCGGCCCCGCTCGACGAGATGTGGAGTGTGATCGAGGATGCGCACTTCAATTCTCCGCGCGCGAGCACACCTGCGCGCTCGTTCTTCAATAGTCCGTGGCTGGCTGCTGCCACGTTGCTGATCGGCATCGGTCTCGGGACCTTGATCCCGCTAGTCAAAAATTCATCCGCAACACAATCGTCGGTTGCGCAGACTTCTACGCCACGCGACACCTCCGCCGTCGCCGACGCTTATCGCGATCAAACACACCAGTATCTCGGCCAGGCGGCGGCGCTGCTGATCTCTTTGCCTGCCAAAGACGCCAGCGAGAAAGCTGATTCGACCTTCTCCAACAAAGCCGCCGATCTCCTCGTCACGACGCGACTGCTGATCGATTCGCCCGCGGCGTCGCAGGATCCGAAGCTCCGCTCACTGCTCGAGGATCTCGAGCTGGTGCTCGTTCAAATTGCCCGCCTCCGCGACGAGCGCTCGTCGCGCAGAGATCTCGATCTGATCCACCAGGCAGTCGAGCAGTCAGATGTACTCTCCCGCCTCAATTCCGCTGTCGCTACGACTCAATCCTCCGAGTGAGATAAGGATGACCAGAGCCATTTTCACCGCTGCTGTTTTCCTCTGTTCTGGATTGCCGCTCGCCGCGCAGGAGCCGACGCCGGCGCCGCCACCAGCACCACCGTCGGGCAAAGTCGCCCCGGCGCCGCGCGCGAAAACGCCGCGTCCGCCCCGCGTGCAGCGCATTCCGTTGCTCGCTCCCGGCGCACTCGACGATCTCAGCGATCGTCTCAGTGCGTTGCGCGATCGCGACTGGGAGTTCGAGCTGCCCGACATTCCCGAGCTACCTGACGTCGCGTGGGATGTAGCGCCGCCTGCTGACATGGATTTCGATCTCGTCGGGCCGGCAATTGCTCCGCAATTGGAGCACACCACCGACGCGTTGCACGACCTTCAGTTCGAGTTGCCGCTTATTCCTGACATGCCGGACATGCCGGACATGCCGGACATGCCGGACATGCCGGACATGCCAGTCATGCCAGACATGCCAGACATGCCAGACATGCCAGTCATGCCGGAGATCCCCGAAATGCCGGCGGTCCCCGACGTGCCCACGGTTCCGGACATCGCGCCGCTGGCAATCGAGCCCATCACGCCGATGCCGCCGCTGCCGCCCGTCGCCGATGTCGCGCCGATTATCGTACCACTCGCGGCTGCCGCTCCGCTGCGCGGTGTCATCGCGATGCCTAATGTCGGCTGGAGATCTCCGTTCGAGCGCCAGTTCAGCGGCATTACATCCAATCCCCCGGAATCATTCGCCCAGTCCGATCCCGCGGATTCCCTGTACCGTCTCGCCCGTGAAGCTCTGAATCGCGGCGAGTACCGCCGCGCCGCCGAGTTGTTCGGCAACATCAGCCAGAAATATCCGAGCTCCGTCTACGCAGCCGACGCCCGCTACTGGCGAGCCTTCGCTCTCTATCGTCTCGGCACCCCCGACGACCTGCGGAACGCACTGGTCGCGTTGCAGGACAGTGGTCGCGGTTTCCGCCAGGCGTCATTGCAGACGGATGCGCCCGTTCTTGCCGCGCGAATCCGCGGTGCGCTTGCGCGCGATGGCGATGCCGGCGCGCAGCGCGATCTCAGAGAGCAGGCGGCGCAGCCCGGCGCCTGCGATCGAGAGGATCTCGCCGTCCGCGTCGAGGCGCTGAATTCACTCGGTCAGACCGACCCGCAATCGACTACCCCGATTCTCCGCCGCGTTCTCGCGCGTCGCGACGATTGCTCCGCGAGTCTACGGCGTGCCGCACTGTATCTGCTCGGCAGACGGACGGATGATGAGGCGCGCGATCTCGTGATGTCGGCCGCGCGCAACGACCCTGATATAAGAGTTCGCGCCGAAGCGCTGCGCTTCCTGGCGGCCATGCCCGGTGATCAGCCGATTGCCACGATCGAGGAAATGGCGCGCACGCCCGGCAACGAGGAGCTGCAACGGGCCGCGATTGCCGCACTCGGTCGCAGCGATGCGCCGCGCGCACGACAGAGCCTGCGCAACATCATCGAGCGCACCGACCTCGCCGAGAATCTGCGCGTAACGGCACTGTCCAGCGTCGACGCCGATCATGTCAGCGACAACGGGGCCTACATCCGGTCGATCTATCCCCGTCTCGATACGCCAAGACTGAAAGCGGCGGCGATTCGTTCGATCGCCCGTATCGGCGGCAGTGACAACGATCAGTTCCTGCTCTCGATCGTGCGGAATCAAAACGAGCCGTCCGACGTTCGCGTGAGCGCCCTGCGCTCGCTCGCGCGCTCGACGATTCCGATCGCCGACCTGACGAAGATGTACGACGTTGCCGGCGACCGCAGACTGCGCGAGCAGTTGATCAGCCTCTACATGCGGCGCGACGAATCCGAAGCAACGGATAAGCTGCTCGAGATCGCGCGCAACGGTACCGACCCCGACATGCGCCGCTACGCAATCGCCGCACTGTCTCGCAAGAACGATCCGCGCACCAAGAAGCTCTTACTGGAGATCATCGACAAATGACGGCTTCACGTCTCATCACGATCGCGCTCACCGGCGCGATCGTCGCCAGCAGCGCGTCCGCACAATCGCTCGCCAATCGGGTAGCCTCGGCGTCGGATCGATCGATTCAGTTCACGTTCAAGGCTCGACCCGGCGTCTGCGGCGACGGACGCACCTATATCTCGACCGGTCCGGGCAATTTCTACGGATTCTACTCCAGCGACAGAAACGATCAGTGCCAGCCCGGGCCCGTGCGCGTGGTCGCTGATCTGGCTGATCGAAACGTGGTGGCACTACGCACATATGTAGGCGTACCCGCGACCGGGGTTGATGCTGGCGTCACCAATCTCGGCAACGTGAGTCCGGTTGATGCAGCCGACTTCCTGCTCGGCGTCGCAAGTCGCGCCGATGGACGCGTTGGCAGAGATGCGATCTTTGCCGCGCTGCTCGGCGACAGCATCGATGTCAGCTCGCGACTGCTTGCGATCGGTCGTGACGCGAATCGTCCACTGGAGACGCGGCGTGCCGCTCTCGGCGGACTGGCGCGCAGCGAGCCGCGGCAACTCGATGCAATCGGAGCGGCGCTGGTGCAGATCGCGACCAATGAGAGCGACGTTCAGGGTGTGCGGACGCAGGCGCTGGCAGTGCTGTCGCGACTCGATCACGGCGCGGGGGTCGACCCGTTGATTCGTCTCGCGACCACCAACGCAACTTCGTGGATTGGACGCGAGAGCATGCGGGTGCTCGCCTCGTCGGGCGATCCACGCGCCAGAGATTTTCTGCGTGCGACTGCACAGCGTACCGATCTGCCGGACGAGGTATTGGCAACCGCGATCCGTGGTCTTGGCCGCAACTACGTCACCGGCCAGGATGCAAACCTGCTGCGTTCACTTTACCCCAAGGTCAGCGGCCAACGCTCGCGCGATGCGGTTCTCGCATCGATCGCCGACCTCGGCGGCGCCGACAATGTCCAGTGGCTAATGGGAATCGTGCGCAACGAGCAGCAAATGCCGGAGGCCCGTCGCCGCGCGCTGCAATATTTGGCGCGCGCCGGCGCTCCGACATCTTCGTTGGTCGCGCTTTACGATCCGATCACCGACACTCAGCTGCGGAGCGAGTTGATCAGCATCTACTCGCGCGCAGCTGACAAGTCGGCCACCGACAAGCTGGTGTGGATTGCGCGCAACGAGCAGAACGGGCAGTTGAAGCGGCGCGCGATCAGCGCCCTGTCGCGAAATTCAGATCCGGCGATCAGACAGGCGCTGGCGGATATTGTCGAGCGTTAACCGGCGATCCGGCGGCGTCTCGTAGACGACTCGCTGGTCTCGACGAGGCGCGGAGCACTCCACGTCTTGTCGAGAACTTTCTGGAAGCAGCGCTTCGGGATGATCTCCACTCCCGCCTTGGATAGCGAGTCGTAGCGCGCCAGCTTCTCCGGGTAGCGCGCGACGGTGCAAGGCTTGTAGCCGAGCGAGAGGAAGAAGTTGTCGGTGAGGCTAAGCGCAAAGACTTCCTCGATGTCGCGCGCGCGGGCGAGGCGCTCGACCCCGAGCACCACTTGCGTGCCCAATCCCTTGCCGTGCTGCGCCGGCGCGACGGCAACCGACGAAACTTCTGCCAGCGACGGCGAATATTCCTCGAGTGCCGCGCAGGCGAGCACGCGTCCCGATGCGTCGGTGGCGACGACGTAGTTGTCGATGCGCGATGCGATCTGGTCCAGCGTGCGCGGCAGCATCAGACCCTGGGCCGCGTACGGCGACACGAGCTCGAGGATCTGACTTGCGTCAGCTCTCGTCGCCCGGCGCACGACCTGACGGGTCGAGCTCCGTCGATTGGAAAGCCCCCGGAGGGGCACGGCAGCTGCTGGGATTTTATGCACGGTGAATGTATATCTAAACACTCACCGTGACGCAAGGTTCCGTTCAGTAGCTGGCGAATACCCGGCTCTTGCCCGCCTTGTCGAACGCCAGAACCTGATAGTGCTGCGTCATGCCGCCTTCCATCCCCGGCGAGCCCATTGGCATTCCAGGCACCGCGAGCCCCTTCACCTGCGGTTTGGTAGCGAGCAGCCGATCGATGTCGGCAGCAGGCACGTGTCCCTCGATCAGATAGCCGGCGACGACTGCTGTGTGGCACGCCTTCAGATCACTGGGCACGCCGAGGGTGTTCTTGATCTGCGCCATGTCGGGCGTGTCTTTGGCATCGACGGTGTAGCCGTGCTTCCTGAGATGCTCGATCCAGTTCCGGCAGCAACCGCAGTTCGGATCCTTGTAGACGGTGATCGTCGGCTTGGCCGGCGACGTGAGTGTCGGAGCGGCCGCGGTGGCGACGGCGAGGGCAGCTGCACAGACGGCGAGGGAAAAAAATCTGAACGAGCGGTTTGTCATTGGGGCAATGATTGAAGGGTACGTTCGATTTGCTTGCGATGCCGAGCTTCGTGGTGCCCGATGAAAATCAGCCATTGGTAGAGATCCAGCTCACCAAGGACCATGTGGGTGTGCTTGATGTCACCGATCGCCAATCCATCCGCAGAGTCGACGGCCGCACGCAACGCTTCACGCGAGCTCTCCAGCCCCTCGAGCGCCTCGTTGATGTCGACGTCGGCCCTGGGCTGAATAACCTCCGGCGCTTGCAGAGTTCCTGCGTCAAGCCTTACCGCGAATGGCGCGAACGACGGCATCACTGACGCCGTCGATTTCTCCTCGCCGAGTCCTTCCGCGCGCGCTTTGGCGACGCGCTTGGTGATGATCCGCGCGACGCCCGACTCGACGATGCGGAGGTGTTCGAGAATTTCCGCGACCGACCAGCCGCTCGGATTCGCTCGCCGGCAAAGTCTTTCACCGGAAACGCCGTCGAAGCTCTTGAGAAGCTCGCGGCGTTTCTCTTCGACAAAATCCATGGTTTCGGCGAGTCTGGGGTGCACGGGCTTCAATCTAGTAGGGTGTCTTGTTTTCGGGTTATATTCGGTATATAGTTGTTCCCCCGCTCGCGTTTCAATGTTTATCTGCCTCTGGACTCCGCTTCCCGCTTCCCGCTTTCCGCTTCCCGCTGGTGATTTAGCGCCGCAGCTTCTCAACGTCGCGCCCCGCGTCACGATTGGAGCCAGGGGAGTCGTCTGGGCCGACGCACGCGGACTGAACGCCGAGCTGCTCGCCAGGGATCTGATCGCCGTCTTTCGCGACAACAACGTCGAAAAAATCAGAGCGGCGATCTCGCTGGTGCCGATTGCTGCTGAAGTCGCCGCACTGCATGCGAATGGTGGGCTCATCACCATCCCGCTCGGTAGCGAGCGCGAATTCCTCGCTCCATTTCCGATCGGCGTGCTCGATCCATCGCCATCGCTGGCGGTGCTGCTCGATGGCATTGGCGTCGAGACCTGCGCCGATCTGGCGAGACTCGATCTCGAGTCGATCGAAGTGCGACTCGGCCTGGAAGGCGCGCGACTGTGGCGATTGTCGAGAGCAGATGATTCGCGCCGCATCTTCACGACGGTGCCGCGCGCGCTGCCGTCCGCTTCGCTCGATTGGCTCGACTACACTCTGAAAGACGCGGAACGTCTCGTCTTCATCATCAACGCGCTCGTCGGCAACATCACCAACGATCTCAAGTCGCGCGGACAGTGTGCGCGCGAGATGATGATGATTTTCTCACTGGCGAACCGGGAGACCCTCGAGCACCTGGTTCGCCCCGCGCGATCGACGGCGAGCCACAAGGCGTGGATGCGATTGATGCGCACGCATCTGGAGAGACTTGCTCTTCCCGATGGCGTCGTCGGCATTACGATTCGCGTCGAGTCCGTGACCGGCGAAGTCGAAAGACAGGGCGACGTCTTCGATCGCGGATTTGCCACCGCGCGCGCCGCC
Organism: Gemmatimonadaceae bacterium; assembly: GCA_035248505.1. GTDB lineage: Bacteria > Gemmatimonadota > Gemmatimonadetes > Gemmatimonadales > Gemmatimonadaceae > UBA4720. Next base: position 106,965 of record DATFHK010000012.1, read on the forward strand.
GAAGAAACGATCGCGCAGCTGCTCGATGATCAGGGAGCAGTTGTCGTCACTCCGCGCAATACTCAGCATCCGTTGATCGATTTGCGCACAGAATGGGTGAGTCAGGAGCCGTCGCAGGCATCCGCGCGCATTCAATTGCGCGAACGCGTAGTGAAAGCGACGGCAGCGCCGCGCCTCACTCTACAGTTGCTACCGGAGCCGAAACGGGTGGCAGTAACGACGAAACGTCGTCGCGATCACGACATGCCCACCCAGTATCGCGACAAGGAGTGGATGACTCTCGTCTCCGCCGCCGGCCCCGATCGCGTGTCGGGCGGACAATGGACTGCGCCTTACGCGCGCGAGTATTTCAGGTGCGTCACTGATGACGGAATGATGGTCTGGCTCTTCCGCGACGCGACGAACGGAGAGTGGTATCTCCACGGTTGGTGGGATTAGTTGCGGATTGAGGGTTCCGGACTAACATAGCATTGC
>DATFHK010000013.1:0-175550 GCA_035248505.1 Gemmatimonadaceae bacterium
ACGCGCGGCGACACCTCTCGCAGCACGTCCGCTTTTTTGATCGAGACTTTCGTTATTTGCCGATCGCGGATCGCGCCGTTGAGATCGCGGGCGATCGTCTCGGTCTCAGGTAGCTCGGGCACTTCGTGACAGCTCGCGCCAGCCGATGTCGCGACGGAGATGTTTTCCGCTCAGCGAAACGCGCTCGGCGTAGCTTCGCGACAGCTCCGCCGCTTCCAACAAGCTCTCGGCGACGCCGGTTACGGCGAGCACCCGACCACCGGCCGTTACGAGCTGACCCAATGGATCTTTGCCAGTACCAGAATGGAAAACTTCAACGCCGGTCTCTCGGGGCGGCAACTGAATCGGCTCGCCTTTGCGGACGTTGTCGGGGTAACCGGCCGCGGCAACGACTGTCGTCACTGCCGTGAGCGCCTTCCAATCCGGATACCGCGCTCGACTCAGCGATGCTCCACCTGCAACCGCGGCAATCAATTCCAGCAGCGAGGAATCCATCAGCGGCAAAATCGTTTCCGTCTCCGGATCGCCAAACCGACAATTGAACTCGACAACCTTTGGACCTTCCGCGGTGATCATGAGGCCCGCGTAGAGCAATCCCCTGAATGGCGAGGCGGCATCGCGCAGCGCCGCCAGCGTCGGACGGATGATCTCGTTCATCACCCGGGTCACGAGCTCCGGCGTGGCGACGGATGCCGGTGCGAAGGCACCCATGCCGCCGGTGTTCGGACCCAGGTCACCCTCGAGCAGTCGCTTGTGATCCTGTGCCGGTAGCAGCGGCAATGCCTGTTGACCGTCTGTGATAACGAAGAGCGACAACTCTTCGCCTTCCATAAACTCTTCGACGAGGATTTCCCGACCGGCTGCGCCGAAGATTCGATCGCCGAGCATCGCATCGATGGCGCGTTCAGCTTCGGCGGCGCTCTGCGCGACGATGACTCCTTTGCCGGCAGCGAGGCCCGATGCCTTGATCACGACCGGCGTGCCAAAGTCAGCGAGCGCGGCCTTCGCCTCTTTAGCATCGCTGTGCTGACTGGCGCGTGCGGTTGGAATTCCGGCACGCACCATCAAGTCCTTGGCGAATCGCTTCGACGTCTCGATACGCGCGGCTTCGCGGGTGGGACCAAACACCGGCAGGCCGCGGCTCTGAAACAGATTTACAATGCCGGCTTCGAGGGGTGCTTCCGGTCCGATTATCGTTAGATCGACGTACTCCTCTTCAGCGAGATTCGCCAGCTCCTTGAGCTTGTCGACTCCGATCGGGACGCAGCGGCCCAGCTGTGAAATGCCGGGATTGCCCGGCGCTGCGATCAAATCCAGCGAGGCATCGTCGCGACAGAGTTTCCACGCCAGAGCGTGTTCGCGGCCTCCGCCACCCACGATCAGAACTTTCATGCAAACGCTTGCTCGAGATCGGCGATCAGGTCTCCAACATCCTCGACGCCACAAGACAGACGCAGCAGGTCGTCGCGAATACCAAGTCGCGCACGAACTTCGGCCGGCACCGATGCATGGGTCATCGTTGCCGGGTGACTGATCAGACTTTCCACGCCGCCAAGTGATTCGGCGAGCGAGAACACTCTTACCTTGCCGAGTATTTTCGCCGCCTTCTCCTTGCTGCCAGTGAGAATCGAGATCATTCCGCCAAATCCCTTCATCTGTCGCTTCGCCAGCTCGTGCTGCGGATGCGATGGGAGGCCCGGATAAATCACGTTCTCATCACCGATCTTTCTGGCGAGCCACGCGGCGATCTGGCGTCCGTTCTCGTCGTGCCGCGGCATCCGTAAGTGCAAGGTCTTGGTGCCGCGCAGCACCAGCCATGCATCGAATGGCCCCGGAACCGCGCCGGCCGTGTTCAGAACGAACTGCAATCGCTCGGCGAGCGCGTCGTCGCGTACGATCGCGATCCCGCCGACCATGTCGCTATGGCCGTTCAGGTATTTGGTCGACGAGTGATAAACGATGTCCGCGCCGAAGTCGAACGGACGCTGGAAATACGGCGACGCGAACGTGTTGTCGACGATGAATAGCGCACCTTTGCGTTTGGCGATTTCACCGGCGGCCGCCAGGTCCGTGATGCGCATCAGCGGATTGGTGGGCGTCTCGGTCATGATCGCGACCGTATGCTCGTTGCACGCGTTCTCGATGTTTTCAGGGTCGCGCGTGTCGACGTAGGTAAAACAGAGGCCGTAATTGCGCAGCACTTTGTCAAACAGGCGAAACGTTCCACCGTAGCTGCTTTCGCTGGCAACGACGTGGTCGCCCGATTTGAACAGCATCATGATCGACGTCGTCGCCCCCATCCCGCTGCTGAACGCAAAGCCGTGCTTGCCACCCTCGAGCGCGGCGACGTTTCGCTCCAGTGCCTCGCGAGTGGGATTGCGACCGCGCGCGTACTCATAGCCCTTGTTCTTGCCCAGCGCTTCCTGGACATAAGTCGAGGTCGTGTAGATCGGCGTCATGATTGCACCAGACAGCAGATCGGGTCGCTGTCCAGCGTGGATCGCGCGCGTCGCAAATGCAGAATTGAGATCTTCGTCGAAGATGCGGGTCATATGCGTTCAGCTGATGGAATTGTCATACCCGAACTTAACCACGAGTAAATTATCGGCTTCCAACTGCACCCAATAGGAAACAGAGGATCCGTCGCGAATGGCTTATGAAGGCTTGATGGTCAGCGTCTCCGGCGTGCGTGGCCGCGTCGGCGAAGCGCTGACTCCCGAGATCATTGCAAAATTCGCCGCTGGCTTCGGAGCCTGGGCAATGTCGCGGGCTCAGGGCAAAGCACGGATAGTCGTCGGCCGCGATAGCAGAGTATCAGGCCCCATGTTTCAGCCGGTCGTGCATTCCGCGCTGCAATCGGTTGGCTGCGATGTCATCGACGTCGGCATGGTTCCGACGCCGACGGTGCAGCTGGCGGTCGAGCACCATCACGCAGCCGGAGGTCTCGCGATTACGGCCAGTCACAACCCGATCGAGTGGAACGCCCTCAAGTTCATCGGGCCATCCGGGTTGTTCCTCGACGGTGCCGAAGGCAAGGAGATGCGGGCGATGGTCGAGTCAAACTTCCCGCGCGCGACCTGGGACAAACTCGGCACCATCAGCCAGGACAAAGACGCTGCCCGCGAGCACATCGACAGGATTCTCGCACTGCCATTCCTTGACGTTGAGGCGATCCGCAAACGCGAATTTCGTGTCGCCCTCGACTGCGTGCGCGGCGCCGGAGGCACTTTCATGCCGATTCTGCTGGAGCTGCTCGGCTGCAAGCTGGCGACGATCAACATGGAGCCGGACGGACGCTTTCCGCGCGCGCCCGAACCGGTCGCCGAGAATCTTGGCGAGCTGCAGAAGCTCGTGCAGGATTCGCATTGCGAGATTGGTATGGCAGTCGACCCCGACGTCGATCGACTGGCGCTCGTCTCCGACGAAGGCGTCGCCATCGGCGAGGACTACACCCTCGCTCTCGCCGCGAAGGAAGTCCTAAAGCATCGCAAGGGTGTTGTCGTGACCAACCTTTCCACCAGCCGGATCGTCGACGACATCGCGGCCGAGGCCGGAACGCGCGTGATTCGCGCGCCAGTGGGCGAGGTCAACGTTGCGACCAGGATGCGCGCCGAGGGTGCGCCGATCGGCGGAGAGGGCAATGGCGGAGTCATTCTGTCCGAGCTGCACCTCGGCCGCGACGCTCCGGTCGGTGCGGCACTGATGCTACAGCTGCTGGTGGACGAGTCAAAGCCGCTGTCAAAAATTGTCGCGCAGTATCCGCGCTACATTATTGTTAAGGACAAGCTGGACCGTCCGAACGCCCCTCTCGACGCGGTGTACGACGCCTTAAAGGGGCACTTTCCCGGCGCCGAGGTCGACACGCAGGACGGATTGCGCCTGACGTGGCCGGATCGCTGGGTGCATATCCGGCCCTCCGGAACGGAACCGATTGTGCGAGTAATAGCGGAAGCGCCGACCGCCGACGCCGCGGAAGAACTGGTCCGCGACAGCCGAAAACCGGTCGAAGCGCTCGGTAAATAGACAGTCAAACCCAAGCTTTTATGTGTGGAATCATCGGCTACATCGGCAATCGCTCGGCACCCGGACTCCTCGTCGAGGGGCTGAAGCGAATGGAATATCGCGGCTACGATTCCGCCGGCGTCGCCGTCATGAACGGCAACGGCGTCGAGACCCGCAAGGCGGCGGGCAAGATCTCGCAACTGGAGCGCGCGTTGGCGTCGAGCCCGCTGCACGGCGAGACCGGCATCGGCCATACACGCTGGGCAACGCACGGCGTTCCGAATGAGTGCAACGCCCACCCGCACACCGACTGCAAGGGGCGCATCGCGGTCGTCCACAACGGCATCATCGAGAATTCGGGAACGCTGAAGCAGGGACTCGAAGCACGCGGACACAAATTCGCTTCCGAGACGGACACCGAAGTCATCGCACATCTCATCGAAGAAGCCTTTGACGGCAGTCTCGAGGATGCAGTGATCGAGGCCCTATGGCAGATCGAGGGCACCTACGGTATCGCCGTCGTGTCGAGTCTCGACCCCGAAAAGATCGTCGCGGCGCGCAAGGGCAGTCCGCTGCTGATTGGGCTCGGCAACGGCGAGTACTATGTGGCCAGCGATGTTTCCGCGATTCTCGCGCACACGCGTGAGGTCGTTTATCTCGACGACGGCGACGTCGCCGTTCTGACGCGCGAAGGCTATACAGTGCTGAACCAGCGCGCGCAGGAGCTCGAGCGCCGCGTCAGCAAGATTGACTGGGATCTCGACCAGATCGAGCGTGGCGGCTTCGACCACTTCATGCTCAAGGAGATCTTCGAGCAACCGGCAACGGTCGAGAATTGCATGCGCGGTCGACTGCTGCCGGAGCAGGGAACGTCGAAGCTCGGCGGCCTCAACATGACCGATGAAGAGCTGCTCCGCTTCGACAACATTCTGATCACCGCCTGCGGAACGAGCTGGCACTCGGCGTTGATTGGCGAGCACATGCTGGAGAGTCTGGCGCGAATTCCGGTCGAAGTGGAGTACGCCTCCGAGCTGCGCTACAGAAATCCGATCGTCACCGACAAGACCTTGTGCATCGTGATCTCACAGTCAGGTGAGACTGCTGACACTCTCGCGGCAATGCGAGAGGCGAAAGCGCGAGGCGCGCGGACGTACGGAATCGTCAACGTCGTCGGCTCGACCATCGCGCGCGAGAGTGACGGCGGTATTTACGTCCACGCCGGCCCTGAGATCGGAGTGGCGTCGACGAAGGCGTTCACCAGCCAGATCATCGCCCTGATGCTGTTTACGCTGAAGCTGGCGAGGCTGCGCGCGCTGTCGATGGTCGATGGCAAGCAGATCATCGAGGAGATGCAGGCGCTGCCGGGCAAGATCAAGGAAATTCTCGATCGTGCCGACGAAGTCGAAAAAATCGCCGAGGAATTCAAGAACGCGCAGAACTTCCTCTACCTCGGTCGCGGCTACAGCTTCCCGACCGCTCTCGAAGGGGCGCTGAAGCTGAAAGAGATCAGCTACATCCACGCCGAGGGGTATCCGGCGGCCGAGATGAAGCACGGGCCGATTGCACTCATCGACGAGAAGATGCCAGTGGTGTTCATCACGCCGCACGATTCGGTGTTCGACAAGGTCGTCTCCAACGTGCAGGAAGTGAAGGCGCGCGGCGGGCGGGTGATTGCGATCACCACACGCGACGAAGAGGCGCTCGAGGGCAAGCTCGATTACGAGTTCCGCATTCCGGAAACGAAGGACATGCTCTCGCCGGTGCTGGCATCGATTCCTCTGCAGTTGCTCGCGTATTACATCGCGGTCAAGCGCGGCACCAATGTCGATCAGCCGCGGAATCTCGCCAAGTCAGTGACGGTGGAGTAAGTACTGAGAGTCCTGCTGCAGCGGGTCTCGCGGGCGGAAGTCCGCATCGGTAATCGCACTGCCGGCAAGATCGAGCGAGGATTTCTGCTCCTCGTCGGCTTCACTCACGGCGATACCACGGAAAAAGTCGACTGGATGGCGGAGAAGTGTTCAGGTCTCCGCCTCTTCGGCGACGGTGAAGGCAAAATGAATCTGGCCCTCACGGATGTCGGCGGTGCCGTGCTCGTAGTCTCTCAATTCACCCTTTACGGCAACGCCGAGAAGGGAAAGCGTCCCAGCTTCATTGATGCGGCGAGACCGGAAGAAGCAATCCCGCTCTACGAGCGCTTCAAGACTGCGCTGGTGGCGAAGGGGCTGAAGGTGGAGAGCGGCGAGTTCGGCGCGATGATGGACGTCGAGCTCGTCAACGACGGGCCGGTTACTCTGTGGCTGGAGCGATGAGCGTCAAAGTCATCCTTGCCTCGGGCTCGCCACGCCGTCGCCAGTTGCTGGAGCTGATTGGAATCGAGCACGATGTTTCACCATCCAACATCGACGAGACGCTACGGCCGCGAGAGACGCCACGGCGCCACGCCGAGCGTCTGGCCCGTGAGAAGGCGGCGACGATTGCCACGCGCGAGCCGGAGAGAATTACGATCGCCGCCGACACCATCGTCGTGATCAATCGCAAAGTCCTCGGTAAACCTCGCGATGCCGACGACGCGCGGCGAATGCTGTCGATGCTGAGCGGACGCGAGCATACCGTGATTACCGCAGTGGCCGTCGCGCGCGGCCGGAAAATTCGATCTGCAGTCGAAGAAGTGAAGGTGAAATTCAGACGCCTGCGCGAGGAGGATATCGATGCCTATATCGCGACTGGCGAACCGATGGACAAGGCGGGTGCATACGGAATCCAGGGTTTTGGCGCGACGATCGTCGAGTGCGTTAACGGAGATTATTTCTCGGTAATGGGCTTACCGCTCGCGCGACTGGTGATGTTGCTGCGCGACCTCGGCGTTCGATATCACTTTGGCCAACTGGAATTAGCGCGGGGTCGCTGACTTACCCGGAACGTTGACTCCGCTTCCGATTACCAGCTCGGTCAGCCGCAACGCGTCGTGGGGAGCGTGGACTTTAGCGTCGTTGTCGAAGTAAACGTAGACGTCGCGTCGTTTGCCGTCATGGTCGCCGGACGTCCAGACGTGAATGCGCTCTGCCCAGTCTGCGAGCTCTTCGTCCGTATACCCGCTCACATAGAGCTGTTGTGAGCCGTGCAGCCTGACGTAGACGAAATCAGCGGTCACTTCCTCGGCGAAGGGGAAACGACCGGCGGTGTCAGCGATAACGAACGCGCATTTGTGGCGGCGAAGGATGTCGTAGAACTCATCGTTGAAGTACGACGGATGCCGTACTTCGAAAGCGTGGCGAAATTTCACTGGCGCACGAGCCTCAATCAGGGCTCCGCGCTTCAGTCGATGATCGTGCCAACCGGCGACTTCCTCGGCTTCTGGCGAATTTCGCGGCAACAGCTTCATGAAGGCGTCCATCCGCTCCGCGTCGAAGCCGTACGTTGCAGGAAGCTGCCACAGTATGGGCCCAGTGAGCTTCCCGAGTGCCAACACCCCACTGGCGAAAAAATTCCCCAGCGCCGCTTCCGAGCGGCGCAGCTTGAGATTGTGGGTGATGAACTGCCCGCCTTTGAGAGCAAATGTGAAATCGCGCTTTGGCGCTGCATCATGCCACCGCTCAAAGACAGCCGGCGATTTCAGGCTGTAGAAGGTGCCGTTGATCTCGATCGAGTTGAAGCACCGACTGGCGTAGCTCAACCAGCTGCGGGCGGGTAAGCCTGACGGATAGAAGCGATTGCGCCAGCGCTTGTACTCGTAGCCGCTGATGCCAATGAAAGCGCGGCCCGGCTTTGCTGCCATCGACAAACTCTATGCGGAAGTCTTCGCCTGCTCCTCGCCGATCAATTCGGCGGCGCGCCGCATGACTCGTTTCTCGTTGTCGAATGCGAGCTGCGCCTCAGCATCTTCGATAGGCACCCAGCGTGCCTCGTTCACTTCCCAGTCGTGATCCTTCGTGTCGCCTGACACGTATCGCAGCAGGTAGAAGTGAACGCGCTTGTGAAAGCGCACCCTGATTCCATTCTCGAGGCCGGCGTACCAGTACTCGACGGTCTCGATGTGCTCGATCACTTCGCTGTTCACGCCGCCTTCCTCGCGCGCTTCGCGCACTGCGGTCACCTCGGGCTTCTCGTTTTTGTCGACGAGTCCCTTCGGTAACTGCCACCGATTGTTCGGACCAACCGCGACGATCACGACGTCGACATGATCGCCTCTCCTGCGGTAGACCACGCCGCCGGCCGATGTCTGATCGCGAATCGGTATTTTGATCGCCGGCGCCTTTCTCGGATTCGAGTCGCCTTTTCGCGAGGTCATTCGTGCACAGTCGCGTAGCGATCGCGCCAGAGCTCGACCTTTTCGAGAACGTCATGCGTGCGAATGCGCCCCATCCGACCCGGCCGATTCTCCATCGAAATCGGGTAGTCCTCGCCCGGCTCGCCGTAGGCGTCGATCATCAGATCATGAAAGCGTCGATACGGTCCGGTGCGCTTCGGGTTCGTGTACCCGATCAAACTGATCACCGGCCGATCGAGTGCGACGCTGATGTGCAGCGGACCCGTATCGGGCGACAGGACGAGCGATGATGCGTCGAGAATCGACACCAGCTTGCGCAGTCCGCTTCCCAGCTCCGAGCGCGGTTTGTGTGTCGTCTGGCGCAGTATCACGCGCTCCGCCTCGAGCTCGCGCTGCGACTGCCCGCCGACCAACACCACCTGCATTCCGAAATCCTCGTACAGCGCATCAGCCACCTCCGCCCAACGATCCGGCGGCCAGTCTTTTTCGGCCTTGCTCGTGGCAGCGACGATCGATGCGATTGGCCGGTCGATTGACTCGGTGAAACTCTGTTGCCACGGTCGCTCGTCGGGCCACGGGCCGAGGTCCCACTCAACCGGCTCCGGCGACACGCCGAGCGCGCCGAGGAATTCGAAGTACTGATCCTGCACGTGCTGCACCGCGCGTCGCGGGATCTTTCGATTCGTGAAGAGCCAGTTCATGTCGCGCGCGCGTGCGCGATCGAAGCCCAGTTTGTCGGGCGCGTTGGTGAATCCGGTGACGATTCCCGCCTTGAAGTAGACCTGCAGATTTATCACCAGGTCGAACCGACGTCGCGACAGCTGGCGTGCGATATCGGCGAACGCGCGCAATCCACGCGCTCTATCGAAGGTGATGATTTCGTCCACCGATCGGTGTCCGCGCACGAGAGTCGCCGGACCTGGCTGAAGAATCCACGTGATTCGCGTCCCTGGATTGACCCGCTTGAGGGCGTTGATCACCGGCAGCACGTGCACGGCGTCTCCGACGGCGCTCATCATTACGATGCAGATGTTGTCCGGCACCACCGCGGCAGCCAATGCCGTCACTCCACGCTCCGCAGGCGCAGATATTCTTCGTCCTGGGCGGAGAACGGCAGCTCGTGCAGATCGCGCCACTTGCGCAGCGATCGAATCAACCGATCCAGGTTCGCTTGCGCGACGAGGGGCGAGCCCGGGGCGCTGAAGCGCACCCGATCGACGTCGAGTACGTGCGCATCCAGACCGGGGCCGTCACCCGCCGTGAGAAGGATGTTCTTGAGGTTGAGATCCTGATGGTGCGCGCCGGCGTGGGCCAGCGCCCGGAGCAGGCCGACGACCGCGTCGAGCACCATCACTCGGTGCGCGTGATCGGTGATCTTGGCCAACGCCACCGACAGGTCGTGCCCGTTGGGGATCTCCCTCGTGGCGACATCGGCGCGTCGCAACACGATGTTCTTCGGATAGGAGATGTAGGCAAGCACTTCCGGCGTGCTCACTCCACTCGCCCGCAGTCTGAGCGACGCGATGAGCTCGCGAAATCCGCGCGTGGGCATGAAGAACAGATCTTTCGATATCTTGGCCATCCACCCGCCGCGCATGTTGTGACGCACGACAGCGCGTCCACAAGCGCCGGGCAACGTCACGGCGAAAACGGGACCTCGACCCACCAATGGGACTGCATCTGCTTGACGGGCTGCGAAGTCGTACAGCGCCTCGCGCTCTAAAACCTCGCGAATGCTCGAGGAACAGCTCTTCGTGGCGACGACGCGGGCACCGTTGACCTCGAAGCGCTCGTAGGATGGAATCGTCAGCGTCACGATCATCTACGATCTTCCGCGAACCGCAGCGATCGCGCTCAGCAACGCACGCGCTTTGCTCACCGTCTCGTCCCACTCGCGCTCGGGGACGGAATCGGCGACGATGCCGCCGCCTGCCTGCACCGATGCGACGCCGTCGTTGACGATGCACGTGCGAATGGTGATGGCGAGATCCATTCTCGATCCGCCGGCCGCGATGTATCCGAGCGCGCCCGCATATGGACCGCGGCCGACCGGCTCCAGCTCGTCGATGATTTCCATGGCGCGAATCTTCGGCGCGCCAGTCATGGTTCCCGCCGGGAAAGTTGCGCGGAATACATCGAGTGCTGACATGCCGTCGTTGAGCTCGCCTTCGACCTGACTCACGATGTGCAGCACGTGCGAATACTTCTCCACTTTCATGAGCTCGGTCACCTTCACCGTTCCATACTTCGCAACGCGGCCGACGTCGTTCCTACCCAAATCAACCAGCATCACGTGCTCGGCACGCTCCTTCTCGTCGGCGAGCAGTTCTGTCGACAACCTCTGGTCATCCTCCGTCGTCGCACCCCGCGGACGAGTGCCGGCGATCGGCCGCAGCGTGATTTTTCCATCCGATACGCGAACCAGGAGCTCGGGCGAGCTGCCGACAATTTCCATTCCGTCGAGCACGAGGTGGTACATGTATGGCGACGGATTGATCGCTCGCAGCGCACGATAGAGATCGAGCGGCGTGAAATCAGCGAGCACATCGATCCGTCGCGCGAGCAGCGCCTGAAAACAATCGCCGGCGCGGATGTATTCCTTGATGCGTTCGACGGCTGCCAGGTAGTCAGGCCGGCTGATGCTCGACGTTCCTTCGGCCGGTTTCGCCGAAAAATCGGGCGCGATCGGCTTGAGCGCCGAGGGTCGGCGCAGTCGCTCCATCAAATCGTCGAGCTCTTCCGCTGCCTCGTCGTAACGCTTGCGCAGGTCGCGATCGCTCTCGCCCTGCGATACGGGAACAGACACAACCAGTCGCGCGCTGCCGCGAAGATTGTCCAGAATTACAAGCGAGCGCGTGAAGATGAACATCGCGTCGGGCACTGCGAGTCCATTTGGCGGACGATTCGGAAGTTTCTCGATCAACCGCACGGCATCGTAGCTGAAATACCCGATCGCTCCGCCCCAGAATTGGCCCAGCGCCGGCACGTCGGCCGGACGCACGTCGTTGATCAACTTCGAGAGGTCTAGGAGCGGATCAGTGGGACGACGGCCGTTGTGCCAACCCTTTCTTGGCGTCCAGTCCTCGACGACACCATTCCGGAGTCTCCACGCGCGATGTGGCTCCGTGCCAAGGAAGGTGTAACGCGACCACGTTTCGCCTCCGGCGGGCGCGGACTCGAGGAGGAAGGAGAACGGGTCCTTCTTGATTTTGGCGAACGCAGTCACCGGCGTGTCGGTGTCGAGCAGACAATCCTTCCACACCGGCACCAGTGTCGCGCTTTGCGCGCGCGCCTTGAAATCCTCGAAGCTCATGCTGGCCGCCCTGTGGTTCCACGCACGCTCGAATCCCCTGCGACTAACTTTCTCTGATGAAGGTGTTCGCCGTTTGCGCTCTCATTGCGATTTCCAGCGTTTCCGCGCCGATTCTCTCCGCGCAGCAGACGTGGAACGATCCGCGCACGCTCGCTCTCGTCACACGCGCGACCGAGCGGAGAGCGAGTCAGATCGCTGATACCACGCTCGTCGACTACAAGGCGACGGCGCACGGGTACGTCACTTTCCTGGCGCAATTTGGAGAGGGTTTTCCGGAGCCACCAAAGATCGTAAAGGCGGACGAATTGGGCTTGGAAGTCTACTGGCGCGCGCCTGATCTGAGCAAGCAGCGCATTATGGGCCGTCGCGATACGCTGCTGTTGCCGACCGATATCAACTATCACCGCGATCATCTCGGCATCGTCCAGAACAATTTTCGCAACATCATCCGCATTGGCGAAGGCGATGAGGTGCGCGATGTACCACATCCGTTGTCACCCACTGGATTGCAGGTTTACGACTTCGCCATTCGCGATTCACTGCAAATTCGCCTCGGCGACCGCGTGCTCGATGTTTACGAAGTCCGCGTGCGACCAAAAGATGATCGACAGCCCCGCACCGTCGGCTCCGTGTACATCGATCGCGAATCGAGCGACGTCGTTCGCATGACCTTCAGCTTCACACGCGCTGCGCTCATCGACAAAGAGCTCGAGGATGTCTCGGTCGTGCTCGAGAACGCATTGATCGAAGGCCGTTACTGGCTGCCCCGCCGTCAGGAAATCGAAATACGCCGCACCGGATCCTGGATGGACTATCCCGCCCGCGGAATCATTCGCGGCCGCTGGGAGATTTGTTGCTACGAGATTAACCAGGGGATTCCGGCAAGTTATTTCGGCGGGCCTGAAATCGTGATGGCGCCGCCGGCGGAGCGCGCACAGAAACCTTTCCCGTTCACCGGACAGGTTCTCGATTCGCTGCCGCCCGATGTGCGCGCTGTCACCGACGCCGACGTCAAAAAGGTCCAGGAGGAAGCGAGAGCACTCGTGCGCGAGCAGGCACTGCAGCGGACTCGGAGTTTTGCTCTATCGGCGCGACATTTGTCTGATCTCGTTCGGTTCAACCGCGTTGAAGGTCTCGCCGTCGGCACTGGGATTCTGCAGCGCCTCGGCGCCGGTTTCGCCGTAACAGCCTCCGGTCGATACGGCTTTAGCGACGAGGAATTGAAGGGAAGAGGAGCGCTGGAGTTCCGCACCGGTGCGGGCTCATCTCTCGTACTCGCCGCCGCGCGCCAGTATAGAGATGTCAGCGAAGAGCAGGAGACTTCGCTGGTCATGAACAGTCTGTCGGCCCAGGAATTCGGCAGTGACTACACGGACCTGTACGACGCGCGCACTGTTTCATTGAGCGGCACGCTCGCTGGCTTCACCTGGCGTCCCTCGATTGAGCTCGCCTATGAGCAACACGACCCACTCGAGGTTCAGGCGCGCCCGGCGAACGGCACGTTCGAGCCGACCATTCCCGCGCAGCGCCTGCACGAGGGCAGAGCGACCGTCACGTTCGATCACCCGACCGCGTTGAGCTGGGGCGGATTCGAGCTTGGCTCGCGCCTCTCACTGAGCGCGATCAGATCGCAAAACATTGCCGATCCCACGCGACGGGACTTCCTGCGGCCCTCTTTGATGATGGACCTCGAGAAACCATTCGGATCGGCCAGGCTGGTCGCCCATACAGTCATCGCAGCGACGTTTGGCGGCGACTCGATTCCCGCGCAGCACCTCGTATATCTGGGCGGGCCGACGTCCGGACCGGGTTACGACTTCCACGAATTCGTTGGTCGCGGCGGGCTCAGCACGCGCCTCGAGTACCGTTTTCTGGCGCCTTTTTTTGCGATCCCGCTCGGTCGATTTGGCCGCGCCCCAGGGACGATCACCCTCGCCCCTTTCGCCACAGCGGTGTGGATCGACCGCTCCGCCGATTTTAAAGCCCCGCGCCAGGGTTTGTACCCCGCCCTTGGTCTTGGCGCGCTGACGGTCTTCGACGTCCTGCGCGTCGACGTCGCCCGCGGTCTCCGGAACGGCCGTTGGACCTTCTCGGTCGACGTCGGGCGCGACTTCTGGAGCGTCCTCTAGCCGGCTCGCCGCCCTCGAACGAGCGTCCAATCCACTCGTTATTGAAGCGCGGCTGTTTCGTCCTTTCATAGGGAGAATCCCTGGCGGTTCCAGGCTTTCGATCCCACCGACAACAGCCCCCGCAGTCATGCGTCCAAATCTCTTTTTCACCCGCGCCGCTCTGGCGCTCAGCCTGGTCGTGCAGGCCGCCTGTGCAACCGCGAACCACACATCCGTCAACTCGGATCTATCGACGCGCGCGAGCGAATTGGAGCAAGGGCGAAACGCGCTCTATCGCGCCGACAGCGCCTACAAGGCTGGTTCTTATACGCTCGCAGCAGATCTCTACGAATGGGTTGTCACTCACGACAATCCACCGGCCTCGCTTGCCGTTTTCCGACTGGCGACGCTGCGTTCGTGGGACAACAAGTTCGAAGAAGCAGTCGCATTGTACCGCCGCTACATCCAACAGCAGCCGACCGACGCCGAGGGCCCGATTGCGCTGGCCCGCACTCTGGCGTGGGGCGCTCATTACGATTCTGCGATCGCGATTTATGACTCTTTGATCGCCGCGCGGAAGCGCGTTCGTGACGCAAGCGTCGATCGCGCGCAGACTCTGGCCTGGGCTGGGCGGACGAGGGAGTCTCTCGATGCCTACCGCGCCTGGCTCAAAGACAACCCGACGGATCGCGATGCAGCAATTGCCTATGCGCGCACGCTCGCCTGGAACGGTCAGCTCGACGAGGCGGAGGCGCGCTACACTGAATTGGCCAAAACCGGCAACGCCGCGGCCACGAAGGGGTTGGCCCGCGTCATCGGCTGGCGTGGCGATCTCGAGCGCAGCGAGCAGACCTGGCGTCGCGTGCTCGAAACCGACCCCAACGATCCGGAAGCTTTAACCGGACTGGCGCAGGTGCTGAGTTGGGAGGGACGGCAAACGGACGCCGAGTCGGCACTCGAACAGGCACTGCGCGCCAATCCGTCCTACGGCGATGCGCGCGCGCTGATGCGCTGGGTGCAGGCCGATCTGCGACCGAGCGTCACCGTTACGGGAACAGGAATCAACGACAGCGACAACAATCGCTCGACTGCCTGGTCGGCTGACTACGCCGCGCGCGCGTGGTGGAGCGGAATGGTCGGTGCGAAGTACAACGGTCGCGCCGCCAATTTTGCTGCCATCGATTCTCGCGCCGACATGTTCAGTCTCTACGGCAAGTGGCAGCCGCTGGCGAGCACGTGGCAACTGCGTGGTGAAGCCGGCGTGGCGAGGCATTCCACGACTTTCGTTTCGCCAACTGATGCAAAGAAAAGCATCGCCAGCTTCGGGCTTGGCGCGTCGGGCAAGATTGGTCGCGCACTCAGCGTCGGGGTCAGTGCCGCGCGCACGCCTTTCGACGAAACCGCGCTGCTGATCGCCAACGGCGTAGTCAGCTCCGACATTTCGGGCGATGCCGCAGTTTCACTTCCGGCGCGTCTCGTTCTCGCCGGTGGCGCTTCGCACTCCAAGTTTACTGGCGGAACTCGCGAGAACGCGCGCAATGCGTACAACGCGACTCTGCGCTGGAATCAGAGCCGCAACTGGAGCATCGCCGTTGGCGGTCGTCAATTCGGCTACGACACAACGTCGACCGACGGCTACTTCTCGCCGCGGCGTTATGCGCTCGGCGAGGTGACCTCCCGCGGACACCTTGGCTCGAATCTCGGCTGGTACTCGGATGCCGAGGTTGGGGTTGGCCGGCAGCGCGTCGAATTCTTTGGATCCAGCGCCAACTCGCGCGCCACCGAGCGTGGCGCGCTGTCATTGGGGTATCGCTTCGATCCCGCGCGCGAGATCAGCGCCTCAGGGATTTACGCGAACGTCGCCGGCCCGGCGCAGACCACGAGCAGCGAGTATCACTGGTATACCTTTGCGCTGCGTGCGCGACTGGGCTTCTAGACTTCTGACTCAGAGCGACAACAGATACTGAACCAGATCCGCTTTTTGCTGAGCGGACAGGTTTAGATGAAACTGAGTGTCGTAGCGCTCGACAACATCAGCTAACGTCGGCGAGCTGCCGTCGTGGAAGTACGGCGGATGCTGCCACACGCCAGCCAGAGGACTGGTGCGCCACTGCTTCGTCGCCGATCGCAGTGCGTACGTCGCGTCAGTGAAAAACTCGCTCGGCGAATGCAGACGAGTATTGGCATCGGTGTGCAGCTCACCAACGTGGCAACTCGCACATTGTCCGGGACCGTCGAATACCTCATCGCCGCGTGCCGCCGCAGCCGCGTCGAACGAACCCGCAGGCGGCTTCGGCGCCTGCAGACTCAATTCGTAGGCTTGCAGGCGATCGAGCAACGGGGCAACGAGATCAGGCGACTGCTTCACGTCAATTCCAAGGCGCGGCTCGGAAAAATTTCCCTGGCCGTGCATCTGAGTCACTGCGACATAGCGATTCCAATACTTCAAGTCTGGTCCGTCACCCGTGAACGTCTCGGAGTGGATTCCGGCGAGGCCGTAAGCCGGCGGAATCACGGTTGGATCGTTATTGCCATCGAAGTTGTACCGCGGATCGTATTTTCCCGGCCCCCACGAGTTGTACACGGCTTTCTGCGCCGCCGAGAGTGCTGGCGACAAAGCGATGATCGCGCCCGGGTTGAGTTGTCGATTGGGCCAGCCGTCCAGCCTCGATCCGATACCGGGCGCGATTCGATCATCGACCGTCGAATGGCATAGTGCGCAGGTGATTCCAAATCGCGTGATGTTGTTGTTGGCATCGACGGTTGCTTTCACGCCGACGACGGCGCCGAGTTTGAGGAGCGTCACCGTCGTTGCGGGGCTATGCATGTCGACCTGGCCTGCCTGAATCGCCTGCAGCACCTCGGGCGGCAAAGTATCGGCGTCGACCTTCAGTCCGACTGACAAGGCGGTGGTAGGATCAACTGCACTCTGAATCACAGTGTTCATGTGCAGTGTGTCGGTCCAGAATTTCTCGTCGCCGAAAGTGTTGAAGCGGAAAATGTCTTTTCCCGCGGCGATGTCAGCGGGCGAAGGCGCGCCGGGACCTTCGTCATTGCAAGAGACGACGAGTGCAACCAGGACAGCAATGAGAGCGAGACCAACGAGTGTAACTCGACTGGTCAGTCTGTGGGCACGAGAGGCGGACATGACGAAACCCTCGACGGCGAGAATGGATCACGGCCTCGGCGGCAAACCGGAGACCACGCCCCGGGAGTTTATCAAATAATCCCTTGACTTATTTACGCGCCCCGGTGGAGGACGCTTTCGAGGCGGTGAACGACATCGAACGCGCAATCTCGAACAGGATCTATTGCCACAGTCGCCAAGTGCAGAGCTTCGACCTCGGAGGCTCACGGTGCAGTGGCGCATGTAGATGAAGTCGTGGGACGTCGTGTCGTCGCGTGCAGGCGATGACCCGTGTAATCGTTCGAACACGCCTTCGGGGTGGGCAAGCGTAGCTTCAGCACGATGCTTCGGGATGCAGCGACGACGAGTGACGCGATGTCAGAGGAGAAAGCTCTGGATGCGCTCTCGCTCCAGACGGGGACGCCGATCGCGCACAGCCTCGTCGTGAGCGCAGAGGCGCGCGACAGCGTACCGGAGAAGTTCGTGCGGCGATTTGGGATTTTGCCGCTCGCCATCTCCGAGTCCGTTCTGGACATCGCCACCGCCAATCCGATCGATCTGGATTGCGAAAAGACGCTGGGCTTTGCGACGGGCAGAAGGATCCGCATGCTGCTGGCGCCCCCTGATCGTATCAATGAGCGGATCGAGGAAGTCTACGCACCGATGGATCGCGTCAGCAAACTCGTCGACAAAGCCGCTACCGACGCACAGACGCCGATTGCCGAGAAGCCCGACGCCACCGATCTCCAGCTCGATGAAAAACAAGTCGAGCGCCCCGTAATCAAGCTCGTCGACCACATCGTCGCTGAAGGCATCGCAGCAGGCGCGAGCGACATCCATCTCGAGGCGGGTGAAAACGGGATTGCCGTTCGCTATCGCATCGATGGCGTGCTCAAGGAAGCGATGGTGCTGCCGAAGGCGGTCGGGATTCCGCTCGTCTCGCGCATCAAAATCATGTCGGGAATGGACATCGCCGATCGGCTGCGCCCGCAGGGCGGACGGGCGCGCGTTTCGATCAACGGCGCGCGAGTCGATCTGCGCGTTTCGACACTGCCGGCATCGCACGGCGAGAAGGTCGTGATCCGAATCCTCGATTCCCGTGCCGCAGTAAGGTCGGTGGAATCGCTGGGCCTCGATCCAGTTGATGGTCCGCGCATACAAAAGCTGCTTGACGTTCGCGAAGGCCTGATTCTGGTGACGGGCCCGACCGGCTCTGGCAAAACGACCACGCTTTACGCGGCGTTGAGACTGCTGCAGCATCGCGGCGTCAACATCATCACCGTCGAAGACCCGGTCGAGTACAGAATTCCCGGAATCGTGCAGGTCCAGATCCATGAGAAGGCCGGCTTGACCTTCGCATCGGCGCTGCGATCAGTGCTCAGACAGGATCCCGATGTCGTTTTGATCGGCGAGATCCGCGATCGAGAGACCGCGGCGATCGCCATTCAGGCCTCACTCACCGGCCACCTCGTCTTCGCTACGCTCCACACCAACGATGCCTCGAGCTCGATCATTCGCCTCACCGACCTCGGTGTGGATTCGGTCAAGCTCGCCGGCGCGCTCAAGGGCGTCGTCGCGCAACGGCTCATTCGGCGCCTCTGCCGGTCATGCAAGCTCGTCGCGAACGCTGGGGTGCCGCGACGCCTCATCGGAGCGATCCCCGAGAGCTCGATGATATTTGTGCCGGCAGGGTGCCCGGATTGCTCGATGACGGGCTACGCGGGCCGCGTCGCGGTGACGGAGGTGCTGGTGACGACGCCTGAGATCGAGCGGGCGATTGCGACCAACGATTCACCCGAGCGTCTACTCGCGGCCGCGCGCGCTTCCGGAACGCGATCTCTGTGGGCCTGCGGCTGCGCGCAGCTGCTCGCCGGCAACACCAGCGCCGAAGAGCTGGTGCGGGTGATCGAGCCCGAAACTTCGCGCACTGCCGTCCCGCAACCGACGCCTTCATATAATTCGTCAGGCGGCATCGTTTACGAGAGAATGCACGAGGATGGAATGACGAAAATCAATCCCGGCGTCATCGAGCTATTCGTGGTCAAGCACAACGGCGGCGACTGGCGCGTCCTCGTTCTACAGCGTGCGGCCGATGCCAAGCGACCGAATTCCTGGGAGACCGTGTACGGAAAAATCGACGCACGCGAGAAGCCGGAGAAGGCCGCCATTCGCGAGCTCGGCGAAGAAACCGGGCTCGAGCCGCAGTCTCTCTACAACGTGACGGTGAGCAGCTTCTACCTGCACGAGAGCCGTACCATCCAGATGTGCATTACCTTCGCTGCGTTCGTTGCCGACGACTGCGTTGTCGAGCTAAGCGAGGAGCACCAGAAGTTCGAGTGGCTGACGCTCGACGGTGCCTGCGATCGCTTCACCTGGCCCCGCGAAGCGCACGCGCTGCGCGACGCGCATCATTTGCTGCGGAAGGGGAATGCCGGGCCGGTAGAGGATGTCCTGAGAATCAAGTAGTCCAAGCACGGAGAAAAACTGCCACCCGCCTGCTGGCAGTTCTTCTTTGCAGTTATCGAGGCTTCACGCTCGTAACCGCATCCAGCCCAGCTGGGGCATTCGGCTTCACCCTCACGCTCTTCGCCGGAATCCCAACATAAACGTGGTACGGTCTCACATCCTTGGTCGCCACCGCCATCGCGCCAACCATCGCCTGCTCGTTCACGTGTACGCCGGCGAGCACCGTCGCGTGATAGGTGATGCGCACGCCATCGTCGATTAACGTCTGCGCATCGGTCACATCGCGCTGATCGACGATGCTGTGGGTGTGGCTGTAGACGTTGGCAAAGTCGCTGATCGAGACGTTGTTGCCCAGTCTGATTCCGCCGCGGTCGTCGAGCAACACATAGCGATGAACGACGACGTTGTCACCGACTTCCATGTTGTAGCCGAACGAGAATTCGACGAACTGGAACGCTTTGAAATTTTCGCCGCACCGCTTGAAGATGTGTGGCGCGAGAATGCGTCTCAGTCGTACGCCCAGCTCCACGTTCTGTCCGCCCAGCACCGTGCGATCGAACGAATACCAGAGCCAGAGCAGCGGCTTCACCTTTTGGAACTTCGCGTCGTCGGTTTCGGCGTAGTATTCCGGTTCCAGCGTGATGTTGCGCGGATCGAGCGCGGTCAGCGCCAGGCGCGTCGCAACCGGCAGCTTTCTGTCCTCGACAGCCGTGTCCCAGTTGCTCGCGAACTCAGGGTAGGAGATCTCGCACAACGTGCGTCTGCACAGCAGCGCCCGGTCTGCTCCTGACTTCAGCTCGGCGTCGATTTTCTCGAGCCAATCATTGGCCAGCCCGGCGCAGGGAAGCGCCGGAAGTTTGCGCAGCGGGTAGATCGCCATGACCGAAAGTTGCGGGGCGCCGCCGCTAAAAACCAGCTATTGACTGGGATGTGATGCGCGCGCCCGCACTAGCGCTCGCTCACGTTCGATCCGTGTCAGCACCTGTTCCCAGCTGTCATCGCGCACATTCTGGAACGACACGCTGAGCGGCTGGTCGAGATCGATCGCCTCATCGAATAGATAAATCGCGCTCTGCGCTTCACGCTGCTTGAGCCGTTGCTCGCCAAAGCCCGTGCTCAGTGGAATGATCTCCAGTGGTCGGAAATCGCGGCCGCTGCTGGTAATCACCAGCTCCATTGGACTGAAATGCACGTCCTGCTGCACGCCGTAGAACGACACATACCAGAGATCCGGCGCGCGACCGCCGGTGCGCCGCGTCACCGCGGCGATTGACTGCTTGTTGCTTTCCTGGAGCTCGCGCAGAGCACGATAAGAATCGGGTGTCAGCAGCCGAATCAGATTCTCCTCGAGCGGAATTGCGCGCACGATCAATCCTGGGAGCTCCATTCGGATTGCGATATCGTCCTGTCGCAGGGTTCCGAAGCCAACGGGCACGCTCGCTCTGCCGGTCGTGTCGTCGCTGATCGGCGTAAGAACCGGTTCCTGGCCAACGGCCGTGTGATTGGCACCGGTGCACGCGCCCAATACGAGCGAGACCGAAATCACGGAGACACGGCGCCACGCAGCGGTCAACTTGCAGATTCTCCCGGGTCTGCTACGAGGCCAACAATTGCGTCGAGCAGCTCCACTCGGCCCTCACCGGTTTGCGAGCTGAAAAGAATCACCTGATCCGGATCGAGCTGCAGGGCGCGCGAAATGTCCGCGCTGCGCTCGCGCGCCGCGGTTTTGCTCAACTTGTCCATTTTCGTCAGCGCCACGATCGTGGGCACCTCCACTTCCGCCAGAAAATCCAGCATTGCCCGATCATCATCGCTCGGCTCGCGACGAATGTCCAGCAACAACACTATACCCCGCAGCTGGGTCGTTCGCTTCAGATATGCTTCGATGAGCGGTCGCCATTCCGCCTTTTTCTCTTTCGATATACGGGCATACCCGTAACCGGGGAGATCCACTAGTACGAAGCCGTTGTTGACGCGAAAGAAGTTGATCTCTCTCGTTCGGCCGGGTGTTCGGCTCACGCGCGCGAACGAACGCCTTCGCACGAGCGTGTTGAGCAGCGATGACTTGCCAACGTTGGATCTGCCGGCAAACGCGATTTCCGGCAGATCGGACGGCGGACGCCAGCCGCCTTTTTCCGCCATTCCGCCCAGAAATTCTACGTTCCGGACGATTAGAGCCGCATTGTCCGGCGGCTCACCCGGCGACGACATCCTAGTGCGTTACGGTGTCGTAAAGCGCTTCGCCCGTCGACGCCGATGGCTGCCGCCGCAGGGCGATCGCCAGCACTTCATCCATCGTCTTCACGGGATGGAAACGGACTGAAGCGCGCACTTCTTCAGGCAACTCTTCGATGTCGCGCGCGTTCCCGTGCGGGACGATGACTTCGCTCACCTTGTTGCGGTGCGCCGCGACCGACTTTTCCTTCAGCCCGCCGATTGGCAGCACCCGGCCGCGCAGCGTGATCTCACCGGTCATTGCAATGTCGCCTCGCACCGGGGCGCCGGTGAGCGCGCTGATCACTGCCGTAGCGATGCCGATGCCTGCCGACGGCCCGTCTTTCGGCGTGGCGCCGGCGGGCATATGGATGTGAATGTCGCGGGTGCGATAGAACTCCGGATCGATGCCTAGTGCTCGTGCCTTTCCTCGCGCATAGGACAGCGCAGCGCTCGCCGACTCTTTCATGACGTCGCCCAGCGTGCCGGTCAGCTGCACCTTGCCGCGACCTTTGACGACGCTGACTTCGATCTCGAGCACTTCTCCGCCTGCCGATGTGTAAGCGAGTCCCGATGCCACGCCGACCTTGTCATCGAGCGAAGTGTCGTCCGGATCGAACGGCGGTTGACCGAGCAGCTCCGTCAGATCCGCCACGCGCACGGTAGCAACCGTTGCCGGTTTCGTAGCGTCGGTAGTTTCCGGCGTTGCCTCGGCGCGCTTGCGTGCCAGCTTGCGCGCCACCCGTGCAATCCGCCGCTCAAGCTCACGCACTCCGGCCTCACGCGTATAGCCACGCATGATCGCCATCAGCACGTCCGGTTCTACGACGACTTCTTCCTTCTTGAGACCGTTGGCTTCGATTTGCCGCGGCAGCAGATATTGACGCGCGATCGCCATTTTCTCGTGATCGAGATAGCCGGCGATGCGGAGTATCTCCATTCGATCGCGGAGCGGTTCGGGAATTCCAGCCAGTGAATTCGCCGTCGTGATGAACAGCACCTGCGACAGGTCGTAATCGACTTCGAGGTAGTTGTCGTTGAAGGTGGTGTTTTGCTCCGGATCGAGCACCTCCAGCAGCGCCGCCGCCGGATCGCCGCGGAAGTCCTGACCGAGCTTGTCGACTTCGTCGAGCAGGATCACCGGATTGATGACTTCAGCGCGTCGCATTGCCTGGATGATTCGCCCGGGCATCGACCCGATGTAAGTGCGACGATGCCCGCGAATCTCCGCCTCGTCTCGCACGCCACCGAGCGCCATGCGCACGAACTTGCGCCCAAGCGCACGCGCGATCGACCGGCCGAGGGACGTCTTGCCGACACCCGGTGGCCCGACCAGACACAGTATCTGCCCGTCGAGTCGCCCTACCAGCGACATCACGGCGATGAAGTCGAGGATTCGATCCTTTACCTCGTCGAGCCCGTAGTGATCGGTGTCGAGAATTGCGCGCGCCCGCGCGACATCGAGCACTTCATCGGTTCGCTCCGTCCACGGAATCGAAACGATCCAGTCGACGAAATTGCGCGCGACAGTAAACTCGGGCGACATCGGGGGCATCCGCCGCAGCTTGCGCAGCTCGCGCAGTGTCCGCTCTTCGACGTGCTTGGGCAGTGATTTCTTTCTGATCTGTGCCTCGAGATCGGCGAAATCGTCGCTGTCGTCCTCGCCCAGCTCGCGGTGAATTACCCGCAGTTGTTCCTGCAGATAAAATTCGCGCTGGTTCTGGAACATCGCGCCGCGCACATCGTCGTCGATCTTGCGCTCGAGTCGGAGCAATTCGATTTCGCCACTCAGGAGCTCGGCCAGCATCTCCAGCAGTGCGCGCAGAGTCTCCGCTTCCAGCAGCGATTGCCGCAGCTCGAACCGCACCGCGACGTGCGCAGCGACGCCGAATGCCTGCCGCTCCGCGGAATCGGTGCTCTGAATGATCGAGACGATCTCCGGCGGAATCCGCCGATGCAGACCGACGTATTCTTCGAATGAATTGAGCACGCGCCGGCTGAGCGCTTCGGTTTCAGCCGCGTCCTTGGGCGCCGGTCCTTCGAAAGGCGCCGGCGTCACCGCCGCGCGAAGCATGTTGCCCGACGGGATGTAGCGAGTGATGCGAGCCCGCGCGATGCCCTCGACGAGCACGCGGGTCGTACCAGTGGGAAGGCGTGAGACCTGGACGACGCGGCCAATTACCCCGGTGCGATGAAGGTCCGCCGCTGCCGGCTCCTGCTTCTCCCCGTCGCGTTGTGCGACGAGCAGCAGAATCTTGTCCTCTGCCAACGCCGCCTCGATCGCCGCCAACGAAGCTGGACGACCGACGAGGAGCGGAATGACTACATAGGGGAAAATGACAACGTCCCGAAGCGGCAGGACTGGAATCCGGTCCGAGGTCGGGATGCTCTCGTTATCGCGCTGGAAGGTCTGAGTCATCGGCGGTTTAAAGGATAAACTACAAAAGGAAGACTACCAGCCGGCAGCTTTTTAGCCCAAGGGCCTGCTGCCTCGAGCCAGATAACGTTCGGGAACTGGCTCGCGGGTGCAGGCCCCAGGCCGGAGGCTGCCGGCTGGTAGTCTTCCTTTTGTAGTTACGCCTCTTTCTTCCTGCGCACCGGCGAGATCTCGAGCAGCGGCTGTGTCCCATTGGTGATGCAGGACTCGGTCACTTTCACCTCGACCACGTCCTCTCGGCTCGGAAGGTCGAACATGACCTCCATCAGCACCTCTTCCAGAATCGCCCGCAGGCCGCGGGCGCCGGTGCCGCGCTTCAGCGCCTTGTTGGCGATCGCGCCCAATGCGGCCTCGTCGAACGTGATCTTCACGTCCTCGAGCCCGAACAG
Organism: Gemmatimonadaceae bacterium; assembly: GCA_035248505.1. Lineage (GTDB taxonomy): Bacteria > Gemmatimonadota > Gemmatimonadetes > Gemmatimonadales > Gemmatimonadaceae > UBA4720. The sequence goes on from DATFHK010000013.1 coordinate 24,324, forward strand.
CTTCGCATACTGCTTGGTGAGCGCATTCTTCGGTTCCTTGAGGATGCGGACGAGCGCGTCTTCGTCGAGACCCTCGAGTGCCACCGTGACCGGCAGACGCCCCACGAGCTCCGGAATCAAACCGTAGCGGAGCAGATCATCCGGCTCGACTTCCGCAAAAATCTTGGTCTGTTGCAGCTTCTTGTCGCGGGCGGCGGCGCCGTTGAAGCCAATCTGCCGGCGGCCCGTGCGCGCCTCGATGATCTTCTCGAGGCCGTCGAACGCACCACCGCAGATGAACAGGATGTCCTTCGTGTTGAGCTGAATGTATTCCTGCTGTGGGTGCTTGCGGCCGCCTTGCGGCGGAACCGAAGCGACGGTGCCTTCGATGATTTTGAGCAGGGCCTGCTGAACACCTTCGCCGGAGACATCGCGCGTGATGCTCGGGTTCTCCGACTTGCGGGCGATCTTGTCGATTTCGTCGATATAGACGATGCCGCGCTCGCATTCAGCGACGTTGAAGTCGCCCGCCTGCAGAAGCCTGACCAGAATGTTCTCGACGTCTTCGCCGACGTAACCTGCTTCGGTAAGGGTCGTCGCGTCGGCAATGGTGAACGGAACGTCGAGGATCCGGGCAAGGGTTCGTGCCAACAGCGTCTTACCTACGCCCGTTGGCCCAATCAGCAGGATGTTCGACTTGTCGAGCTCGACGTCATCATCCTTCAACGACGTGGAGTTAATTCGCTTGTAGTGATTGTAGACCGAGACCGCCAGCGCCTTTTTCGCCTGCTCCTGACCAATCACGTACTGGTCGAGGACGTCCTTGATCTCCTGTGGAGATGGTACCTGGGTTATCGCTTCTGCAACTTCGCGCTCCTCATCCTCTGCCAGAATTTCATTGCAGAGCGCAATGCACTCGTTGCAGATGTACACGGATGGTCCGGAAATGAACTTCCGGACAGAGTCTTTCGATTTTCCGCAGAAGGAGCAGCGAAGGTGTTTCTCTTGGGACATTCGGCGAAATACCGGTTGCGGCGACTAGAGGGCTACTGAACTAAAGATACCTAACAGCGGGTCTGGAAGCGGTCAAGCAAAATACGAGTGCAGGACTCGTGAAGAATTTCACAAGTAACACTGCTCAGGCTTGCTTAAGCGCTTCCTCCATCTCTCCGCGGTACGAAATCACGTTGTCGATCAAACCGTACTCTTTGGCCTCCTCGGCGGACATGAAGCGGTCGCGATCGGTATCACGCTCGATGCGCTCCACCGGCTGGCCTGTGTGCTTCGCCATCAGCTTGTTGATCTGTGACCGGAGGTGCAGGATCTCCTTCGCCTGAATCTCGATATCGGAGGCAGTCCCACCACCACCGCCCTGGGACGGCTGGTGGATCATGATGCGGGAGTGCGGCAGAGCCGATCTCTTGCCCGGTCTACCGGCCGACAGTAGAAACGCTCCCATGCTGGCAGCGAGCCCCATGCAGTTCGTGTTCACGGGTGACTTGAGGAACTGCATCGTGTCGTAGATCGCGAGGCCGGCCGAAACGCTGCCACCTGGCGAGTTAATGTAGATGTGAATGTCGCGCTCAGGGTTGTCCGACTCCAGGAACAACAGCTGGGCGATCACAATGTTGGCGACGTCGTCGTTGATCGGCGTGCCAAGGAAAATGATGCGGTCCATCAGCAGCCGGGAGAAAACATCATAGGTGCGCTCTCCACGGCTGGAGCGCTCGATTACGTACGGCGTATAAATCGTCGGCATTGGTTCTTCGTCCTCTTCCTCGCGCCGTTTAGGCATTAGTCGATACATCGTTTCGGTCCAACAGCCACCTGAAGACCTTGTCTTCGGTAATGCTGCGCTCCATTTCCTTCAACCGGCCGCTTTTCTCCAACTGCGCGTAAATCTGGCCGGGGTTCGCGCCGCGTTTCTCAGCCTGCTCCGCGATTCTGTCGTCGAGATCCTTCTCGGTCGCGGCGAGCCCCTCCTGCTCAGCGATCGTCTCGATCACCAGGTCACGCCGGATCTGACGCTCGGCCAGTGCGCGGAACTCGCCCGCGAACTTTTCGCGCTGATCCTCAGGAACTTGGTACGCCTCCGCATAGTTCTGGACGAACTGCTGAATCCAACTTTTCGGAATGTCGAATGAGTTGGCAGAAATAATCTGATCGATCAGCTGCTGCCTGACATTGGCCTCGATCTCGTGCTCGGCGTGACGTTCCAGGTCGCCGCGTACCGTGCTTCGAAGCGCATCCAGCGATTCAAAGTCCCCAACCTCGCGCGCCAGAGCATCATCCAGTGGAGGCGCGGATTTGCGCTTCACTTCGTTCAAGGTGAGGCGTACGGTTTTCGTCTGACCACGCTGTGATTCGTCGGGAAAATCGTCGGGCCACTTCACCGGCCGCTCGACTGTTTCTCCCGGCGCCGCCTCCATGATCAGTTCTTCAATGCCGGGAATCGCCTGTCCCGCTCCGAGCACCAGTGGATAGCTCTTGCCTTCGTTGAGCTCGGCGCTGGCACCGGCAGTGGCGATCTGGACATTCACCATGTCGCCCGGTTTCGGCTTTTCTGAGACGGGGGTCCAGGTCGCTTTTTCGTCGCGGATCTGCTCCAGCTGCTCATTGACCTGCTCGTCGGTTACGCGCGCTTTCGGACGCTGAATTCGAAAACCGTTGGTCCGCGCGAGGTTGATCGTCGGGCGTAGCTCGAGATGGAGCTCGAACGTCAGCGGCTGACCTTCCTCGAACTTCAGGTCGTGAACGTGCGGCTGACTGGCGACCTTGATACTCTCCTTTTCTACGAACTCCTGGTAGGCGTCGCGAACCAGTGATTCCAGCGCCTCCTGTCGGATTGCCTCGCCGAATTTTTTGCGCACGACCGTCGCTGGCGCCTTGCCTGGTCGGAAACCCGGCAGTCGTACCGTTGATGCGTACCGCCTGGCGGCTTTGTCCTCCGCATCCTTGACCGCTTCGGCAGGCACCGAGACCTGAATGTGCCGCTCGACGCCTTCCGACGCGCGTGGCGTAAACTCGATCTTCATGTACGGAATATAACAGTGCGAAAAGGCGCGGGCGGCATTGCTATTGCCTTTGATATCCGCATCCAAAAATCAAACAGCGCACCGGTTTCTCGCGGAGGAAATAGCAATGAATCTCGACACCCTCAAGGATCTCTACGTTGAAGAACTCAAAGACCTTTACAGCGCAGAGAAGCAGCTGGTAAAGGCGCTGCCGAAAATGGCGAAAGCCGCCAACGATCCCCAGCTGGCCGAAGCGTTCCGCACACACCTCCAGCAAACGCGCCAGCACGCCGAGCGGCTCGAGCAGATCTGCCGTGATCTTGGCGTCAGCCCGCGCGGCAAGAAATGCGTTGGCATGGAAGGACTGATCGAGGAAGGCAACGAACTGATTCAGGAAGATCCCGAGCCGGACGTACTCGACGCGGGTCTCATTTCCAAAGCGCAGCATGTGGAGCATTACGAGATCGCCGGCTACGGTACCGTGCGCACCTACGCGCGTCAGCTCGGATTCGAGAACCACGCTGACCTTCTCCAGCAGACGCTCGACGAGGAAGGAAAGACTGATCATCTCCTCACCCAGCTCGCGGAATCGGGCATCAACGTCGAGGCCGAAGTCTAAGCGGGATGCTGGAATGCGGGAAAGCCGCGCCACGCTCGAGCGGCGCACGATAAAAAGCCCCGGCGCATGTGCGCCGGGGCTTTTCATTTAATCGCCTTTAGCCAAGCGAATTAATTATTCCCTGAACCATCGAGCGGAGCGCGGCTGCATCAGCGTCGGTGATTCGTCCCGTACGCGCCAGCGCATTCAGCTCGTTGAGCAGACTGACGAGTTGGTTCGCCGCAGGGGTCGAGTTTCCGTTGGCGAGCTGACTCTGCGCGGCGCTGATCTTGGAGACCAGAGAATTGATCTCGCCGTCATTGAGGCCCGCAGCTGCGAGGCCGCGCACGATTGACGCCGCGCCATCGAGCTGCTGCGCAGCGAGAATGTCGTTGTTCTCGACTGCGCGCTCGAGTTTGTCGGGCAGCAGCGCGAGCAAATCGTAACCGCTCACGCGCTCGACTTCATCGACCGTAGTCTTGTAAGTCTCCCAGTGCGAATCCACCGTCGGATCGTTGGGCATCACCACCGCGATTACATCCTCGATATCACGGAAGCTCTGAACATCGGCGAGTCCGTGGTCACGCGGCAGAATCAGCGCGACTTTCCACACTGACGCCGGCATCACGATCTTCCCTTCGCCCTTCACAGTGCCTTTGTTGCCCGCGACACCCGCGATGACATACACCTCCTTGTCGTGGAACCGGGCCAGATTGCCGAGTGAGTCTTCGAGCAGTTTCCACGGACCCTGATTAACGGCCGCTGCCTGCGGAATGATGTTGGACAGATAGTAGGACCGGGCATTGTCGAGCGTCCCCGAAGTGAAGTCGAACGAGCGCGCCATGTGACCGCGATCGATTCCGTAACCCGCAAAGGCGCCTGCGCCCGTGTAGTCTGCAGTCGTGAGATGGGTGAACGACGACGGCAGCGCGGGATCGTGCGTGAAGCAATCGCAGCGATCGACGCTGGCGCCAAAGTGCGAGGCGTCGAACTCGTAGCTCACCCAGTTGGGTGTGTTGCGATTGCGATTGTACGAGAGCGTGTATTGCTCACGACTGATGATGAAATCATCACTGGCGTCGCCGTCGGTCGGTACGCCGAACTCAGCGTTGCCGCGATAGTCGGCGGTGCCACCCAAAGTCGCGACCGCGGTCGGCAACGAGTAGGTCGCGCTCGTTCCGTTTGCAGAAGTCGCCCTGAAAATTGCCTGCCCCGCGTCGAGTGCGTGCGCCACGCCGTTCTGATCGATGCTCACCAGCGCTGGCGTTTCCGACGTCCAGCTGAACGTCGTTGGAACGGTTGCGCCCGAGACATCGACCAGCGTTGCGAAGAGCTGATCCTCGAACCCAATCGGAAGCGGCGGATCGGTGATTGGCAGGCGTCCGCTGAAGGTGATATCGAAAGGCGGCGGACCGTCCTTGTTGCAGCGCCCGAAGGTCCGTCGCGACGGACCAAACCACTTGCCCGTCGTCGCATTCAGCTGCAGCGACGAGATCGCCGACGAGCTCGATGGTTCCTCGACTTTAATGTCGGTCGAAGTCAGACCCGCTGCGGGTCCGCCCACAGCAGTGAATGAGCCTTCGTAAGAGAGGAACTGTACGACGGCTCCGTCGTGAACGAGCGCGAAGCCGTCCGGGCTTCCATTCTGAATCGTCGCGAACGGTACGACGACAACACCGCGAGCACCGCAGCTCGCCGGGATGATTCCGCTCAGCGATTTCTGATCATAGACATCGCCTGATCCACCGTTGTAGAGCGCGATGCTCCAGCCCGACAAATCAGTATTCGCCGGTCCTTCGATTTCGATTTGCTCGTTGACGTCGTCGCCGGAGTTGTCGTAGTGGATCTCGGAGAAACGCGTTTCCGGCAGCACCACCGGTAGACCACCGATCTTGAAGGTCCAGCTAAAATCGGAGGCCATCGTATCGGGTGGGTCATCGGAATCGAGGTCGCTGACAGCAGCCGCGGAAATCGCGGCGGTGCAGCTCTCACCTGCGGCAAAGTCGCCGAGGCCGGTAACTGTGAAAGTCGTCGCGCCGCCTGCAGTGGTGCCGGTGTGTGATCCCGTAGCGGTGCAGGTCAAAGAAATCCAATCACTGGTGAGTGCGACGGGCTCGCTGAAGGTGACGCTGATTGTCCCGTCGTCGCCCAGTTCTCCGCCGACGGCTGGGCTCGTTCCGGACACGCGCGGGGCGACCTCGCCGCAGGGCGAGAAGACACCAGTGTTGCGTGGAGTCGGTGCGCCAACCGTGAAATCGCTGCCGTTATTGTCGGTGTCGGTGCAGCCCGTGCCATTTCTCAAGGCAGCCGTCGTGTTGCTGAGCGTGCCCGTTGGACCAGTGCCCTCGAAATAGCTCGCGCTGCTTCCAAAACCGACGAAGTCCGCGATCAACGCGGCGTTGTTGCAGGGAATTGCGCTCGTTCCGCACGTTAGCGCAGTTGCCGATTTGACCAACGCAACTTTTCCCGACGTCGCCGACATCGCGATCGTTCCCGTCGCGTCGGCGTTTGGCAGGTCCTGAGTACCGCCGCTTCCTTTTGCTTCCTGCACCAGATAGAACTGGCCGGGTGCCAGCGTTCCACTAATCGTTGTGACCTGCCACGATGTGCCGCCGGAGCTTGCATATTGCACCGACCAACCATCGAGAACCGCGTCGCCCGGCCCGACGTTGTGCAGCTCGATGAAATCGTTGCGGAGAGTTGCACCGGAGTTTCCACCCCCGCCGTAGACCTGGCTGATTACGACGACGCCCGGCGTTGAGCTACTGGCATCCATGGCTTTACTGGTCGGCACCTTGAGCGGTGACGTCAGCAGAGCGTCCTTCGCGCACGCGACGCCGAGAACGGCAACGGCTGCCGCCAGAAATCCTGTCAGTCTAAGATTGCGCGAACGATTGGTTCTTGGAGCCCGGTTCATGTAGCCTCTCGCAAGAGTTCTCCTTCGCATGGGCAATGAGCCGATGCGCCGAGAACGTTTTTGATTGTTGGAGTAGTCGCCGAGCGGCGACGATTATGGTGCTAGCGGAGCGCAAATGCTAAGGGCCGCTCCGCGATCGCGCAACGCTCGTTATGGAGTTGCGACGTCCCTCCGGAGAACTACTTAGAGAGAGGTGCGCGGAGTGTTACGCTCCGCGCCTGCCGGACTTAATCGATGTCGACGTCGGCTTCGGACGCACTTGTGGATTCGGCAGGTGTTGGTGCTGGCCTTTGGAAGGGTCGTCGGGAACTCCGTGCTGCGGGACACCCTTTTGCTTTTTTGAAAAGTCGGGGATAACCGGCTTCCGTTTCATTTCATGGTTCTCCTTCATGAGGTCCATGCGAAAGGGGGGACTCGAACCCCCACGGATTGCTCCACTGGATCCTAAGTCCAGCGCGTCTACCAATTCCGCCACTTCCGCGCGCCAACAAAAATAGCAATTGCCGCCGCAGTTATCGCAAACTCGAGCCAACAAAAAACCCGCGGAGATTCTCTCCGCGGGTTTTTCTCAAAAGAGAAGTCGAGCTATCTGCCGAGCTGAATGTTCACGATCCGCGGGGCGTGCGTTCGATCAGCCAGGTTGAAAACGCTTAGGCTGATGTAATCCCCGTTCTTCAGTCCTTTCAAGACGTTCTGCAAATCTGCCGGCGAGTTGATCGCGCGACGTGGCAATGGATACAGGACTTCAGTGATGACGTCGTTGGTCGTCAGCTTTTCGTCGGCCGGACCGCCGGGCGTGACATCCGAAACCATCACGCCACGAACCGGAGTCGGAATTCTTGCCTGCGCTGCCATCTCCGGGCTCACCGGCGCTACGGAAATTCCCAGCGCCGGATGAATCGTTCCATTGCTGCTCGATGGCGCGGAGCTGCTCGCAGCAACTTCGTTGTCCGTCGGCGCTTCCATCAAGGTGACGCGGAAAGTCTTACGTTGACCGTACCGCATCGCTTCGATCTCGATCGTCTCGCCAGGGTTGTGATTGCGCACGATTCTCTGGAGAGTGCTGACGCGATCGACTGGCTGTCCGTCGGCCGTGATGATCACGTCGCCAGGCTGGAGTCCCGCCTTCTTAGCCGGCGTATCATCGCTCGGGAAGTTGCGAACCAGTACGCCACGAATGTCCTTGACGCCGGCGACCGCAGCGTCTTCAGGGCTCACATCATCGATACCGATGCCGAGCGCGGGAACGCGGACACGGCCATTGGCGATGATCTGATCCATCACGCGCTTGGCGAGCGTGATTGGGATCGCGAAGCCGTAACCGGCGTTGTAACCCGTTGGGCTGGCGATTGCGCTGTTGATGCCGATCACTTCGCCACGAGAGTTGACGAGCGGGCCACCAGAGTTGCCCGGGTTGATCGCGGCGTCAGTCTGAATCAAATCGCTGATCGCGTATTGATTCGTTCCGTTCGGATTCATCAGCTCGGCGAGACTGCGACCTTTGGCGCTGATGATGCCGGCGGTGACAGTGTTCTCGAGACCGAGCGGGTTGCCGATCGCGAGCACCCATTCACCAATCCGCGACGTCATGTCGTTGCCCAGCGGAAGGGTGGGGAGGTTGTTGCCATCGATCTTGATGACGGCGACGTCGGTCGTGCGGTCGTGTCCGATGACTTTGGCAGTGAAAACGCGATGATCCAGCAATCTCACGGTGACGCGATCAGCGACCGTCTCGCGATCCTGATTGGTTACGACGTGGTTGTTGGTGAGGATGTATCCGTTCGACGTTACGATGAAGCCGGAGCCCTGACCGCGCATCGGGCGCGGGGTCTGCGGAATATCGAACTGACGGAAGAAGTCCTGCATGTCGGGCGGAACGCCCTGCGGCACCTGAACGCGGCCGCGTGTCGAGCTCGTCGTCTTTGGATTACTGACGACCTCGATCGAAACGACCGCCGGCGTCACGTTGTTGGCGATCGCGACGAATGCGTTGCTGGCCTCGGCAATCGGCTGGACTACTGCCGCGGCGGGACGAGTTTGCGCGAATCCGAGCTTTGTCCAGTTGAACCCGGATGCGATGATCAATCCGCCTACAAAAGCGGTAATTGCGGCTACGACGAGCCGCGCTCTGTTGGTTCCCATCGACATATACGGCTGATGTGGCTAAAGGTGTAACTATAAGACACGTTGGTGGACCTACAGGTTTCACGCCAGTCCTCGAAAAACTTTTCGGGATGCGAGTTTCATGGCGGCCCACATGATTACTACGCGGTCAGCGCGACACATGCTCCGGCAGAGCACTGAGATTTTGGCGCGGATCCGGGCAGCCGATTTGTTTGACGTCGAAATCTGACAGATGTAAAGAAAAATTTCGGGTGTAAAAAAATTTTGCACCGTTCTTGATGAGGTTGCTAGACGATAAAAGTTAAGCGCTTGATTTAAAAAGACTTAGCACTGGGCACAGCCGTTGCCTTAGGACGGGCCGTTCCCGCGACCCCCAACGCTACCCAGATGCTACGCCTTAGGCTCTTCAGAACTTTTGGCTCGCTTGTTGGCGCGCTCCTTATCGCGTCGTGCGCCGATCCTGCCCTCCCGAGTCTCACCGCGCCGGTTGACGCTGCCGCTTCGCGCGGCCACGGCTCCGGCTCTGTCACCAACACGCTAACGAATGCGGCTGATCTCGATCTGCACGCGTTGTGGTGGAGCAAGAAGCACAAGACTCAGGTTAAAGTCTCACAGCGCGTCGACCAATCCGGCGGACAGATCTCGATTCCTGAGACTGGCTTCACGATGGACATTCCGGCCGGTGCGCTTTCAGCGCCGCTCACGATCACGGTCACAGCCGACGACAAATACGTGGCCTACAGGATGGAGCCGACGGGAACGCAGTTCGAAAAGGACGTCACCGTCACCCAGGCGCTGCGCAGCACCACCGTCGCTGGATCACCGCTTAGAACCCAGCTCTACGCCGCATACATCGCTGATGACAATCTGAAGTTGAGTGGCAAAGTCCCGGTTCTCGAGATCGAGCCTTCCACGACCATCTTCTCGCCGCTCAATGCCCTTCTCCCCGAAGCGCAGGTGTGGGTCATCAGACACTTCTCACGCTACATGCTCGCTTCCAACTGATCACAGGACCTCCCTAACCCCTTGTCAGGCTCGCCCATGATCCGCACTCGCTTCTTTCGCTCACTCGCGCTCTTAGTCACTGCAGTCGGAGTGATCTCCTGCACTGACGCCATACCGACGTCGCCTCTGCCCGCACCGGCGACGGCCGAAAACGGACTCCTTTCCGGACTTATCGGTGGTGTCGTCAACCTGCTCGGCCAGGTGATCCGCGTCATCGGATTCCAGACGGATCCGGACGGCATTCCGGTCAATGCGGTGCAGTGGGCGCCTTCGCACACCAACCAGGTGCGGACCGTTTCGGCGACGATCGGATACAACGGTGGGACGCTCGCCATCCCGGGATCTGATTTTACGATCACGTTCCCATATGGAGCGCTGACATCCTCGACCAATATCACGATCACTTCGGACGGGTCGGGATACGTCACCTACGACATGCAGCCCCATGGCCTGACATTCCGCAAGCCTGTCATTGTCACCCAGCGTCTGAACAACACCGCGGTATACGGGACATCGAAGGCGCTGAATTCCTTCGGCGCGTACTTCGCCCACGATTTATTGGATCTGTCGGGCATTCTGCGTGCATTGGAAATCGAAACCACCACGATTTTCGCAAATCCGCGGACCGGTCAGGCGGAAGTCGAGACGTGGGTGCTCAATCACTTTTCGCGATATATGTTGGCGTCCAACTGAGCCAACACCGCACCGCGAACTGTCGGTCGGATGAACTCAAACGGGCAGGTCTACATGAACAATTCAGAGAGTGTAGAGCGGGCTCGAAAGCTGGTTGAAATGGCGCGAACCGCTGAAAAGCGGGAAGAGAACGACAAGGCACTCGGGCTGTACGACGACGCCTTGGCCATTCTCGGGGAAGACTGCGTTCCCCTCGCCGCGGACGCGTTGAGGTGGAAAGGAACGCTGCTTCGGGAGCGGGGCGAGACCGAGGCAGCGTTTCGCTGTTATACGGCGAGCCTGGAGAAGGCGCGTGCGTGCGGCTCAGAGGCGTGCCAGGCGAGCGCACTCAACTGCCTGGGCACCATCGCCCAACGTCGTTGCGACCACAAGGAAACCGAGCGTCTTTACGCGGAGGCGTCGGAACTGGCGGTAAAAGCCGGCGATGCGCGGCTCCTCGGCATGATCGAGCAAAATCGCGGAGTGCTCGCAAGCATGCGCGGCGATTATGGACATGCCGAAGTGTTTTACACGAACAGCCTCGGCGCATTCGAGACATCGGGCGACCACGAACCGATGTCGTGGGTTCTGAACAACCTCGGAATTCTCCACACCAAACTTCGCAACTACGGCCAGGCGCTCGACTATCTCCAACGCGGTTTGGCGATCGCGATCGCCCGGGACGATAGCGTCGTGAAGAACGTGCTCAGCCTGAACATTGCGGAAGCGTGGTTGGGCTATGGCAGGGTGGACAAAGCTGATGACTGGAGCATCGACGCGCTCGGTCAGGCACAGCGGCGCGGTGACCACCTCAGCGCAGCCGGCGCGCTGAGGATCCGCGCCGCCATCGAGCGGCATCGCGGGGCATTAGACAAGAGCATCGCCACCCTCCGCATCGCCATTTATGAGGCAGAAGGCGCCGAGGACCGCCTGCTCCATGCCGAGATGCTGAGGGAGCTCGGCGAAATCTCTCGAGCAGTTGGCAACGCAGGTGCGGCACGGTCCGCCTTACGGGAAGCTGTCGATTCCTTCGAGCGAATCGGGGCGTCAATGGAACTGGCGGAAGCCAAGAACCAGCTCGATCTGCTGCAATAGCTGGCTGGTTGCAGGGCGGCGGCGCCGCTCGTCTCCTCGTGGAGCGTAGCCGCGCACAATGACCAACAGGCCCACAGTTGAATTGAAAGCAGTGGAATCTTCCACTGTCCGCGAACACATCGACCTCGCCAAGCTGGCAGAACACGAGGGACGTTGGGCCGACGCCTGCGCCATTTACGAGCAGCTCGTTCGCGATCCTGCCGCTCAGGCACACACGCGCCTCGCCGCGCTGCGCTGGTTAGGCCGCGCCTATCTCGAAGCTGGTAATCGCGCTGCCGCACTCGACGTGCTAGAGGCTGCCGTAACATCGGCCGATATCCTTGGCTCACCACTCGCCGTTGCGCGGGCGCTCAACGTCGTCGCCATCGTCTACCAGGTTGGCGGTGATTTGGATCAGGCCGCTGCCGTGTACGCCGCTGCCCGCGCAAAAGCTGAAGACGCCGGCGACGCCGAGGTGATCGCGATGATCGACCAGAACGTCGGCACCGTGGCGATGATTCGTGGCGATCTTCGTGGCGCTCTCGAGGCATTCCGCCTCAGTCATCTCGGCTACCAGACGCTCGGAATGCGCAACCACGAGGCGCAGATCCTGAATAACATCGCGCTCGCGTACATGGAGCTCGGCGAGTTATCCGATGCGGAAACGGCCTACAACGAGGCCGCGCGGGCGTTCGAGGAAGAAGGCGATCAGGCGCGCCAACTCGACCTCGCAGTCAACCGAGTCCAGCTCTATATCGCCGGCCGCCGCTTTGACGAGGCATTGGCTCAATGCGAGCAGCTGCTAAAGGTCGCGGCCGATGAACCGGCACCGTGGCGTGGCGAAGTCCATCGGCATATCGGCGTAATCGCACGCGAGCGGGGCGACTATGCGAAGGCGACGGAGAGTTTGCTTCGGGCCGAGGATCACGCGTTGGAGAGTGGCGACCTGCTCCTGCGTGCCGACGTCGCGGAGCAGCTCGCTGAAGTATACTGGACCCAGAAGCGCCATCGTGACATGCTGCACAGTCTGAACGAGGCGCACTCACTTTATTCGCAGCTCAAGGCACAACATCGGGTCGCGCAGGTCGACAAGCGCAACAACGCTCTCGAGTCACGCTTTCTCGAGATGGCGAAGCAGTGGGGTAACTCGATCGAAAGCAAAGACCGTTATACGCAGGGCCACTGCGAGCGCGTCGCGTTCTTCGCGTGTGTGCTCGCTGACAGCGCGGGATTCAACTCGCGTTCATTATTCTGGTTCCGGATCGGCGCACTGCTGCACGACATCGGCAAGATCATCGTGCCGACCGAGGTACTGAACAAACCCGGGAAGCTCACCGAGGAAGAGTGGGCGATCATGAAGCGACACCCTGAAGCCGGACTGGAGCTTGTCGCCGACATCGATTTCCCCGGCGACATACGCGCGATCATACGCAACCACCACGAGCGGTGGGACGGCACTGGTTATCCGGATAGGTTGAAGGGGGATCAGATCCCATTCGCGGCGCGCATCCTCTGCGTCGCCGACGTCTACGACGCGCTGACCACGACCCGTTCCTACCGGCCTGGGCTAACCCACGCACGCGCCGCGGAAATCATGCGCTCATCAACCGGACAGTTCGACCCGGAGCTGTTGGAGACGTTCCTCGCCTGGGCCGAAACCGCCGACATTCCCGGTCGTACGACACCACAACGACAGGCGATTTTCGCGTCGAGCTACGCCGCGTAGGCCGAAGAAACTCCGCGAAAAAAACGTTTAATCACGTAAAAAGCCGTTAGAACAAAATGGATGCGGGGATCGTCCCTCATTCGCTAAGTGCCTATAGGATAATGACTTAGCAAAGGGCACAGCCCATGCCACGGTTCAGCTCGGAACGACTAGGTCTCTTACCGAGGTGGTTCACATGTCAGGTCGCCGTTTGTTTCGGTACCTTGCTCTCGTGAGCGCCGTCGCTGGTCTTGCCTGCGGAGACTACACAGCACTCACAAGTCCGACCCCGAAGAAAGCAGTCAACTCGACCTCACCGGTCAGTGCAACATTTTCGCGATGGATCCTCATCTCCGGCGCGCAGGTTTGCGTCGAGGGTTGTGGAGTCGAAGCAAAAAATCTTCTTTCCCGAACTGATTCTTTGAAGTAGACTGTTCACCTCACCGCTCGGAGAGGGCTAGCATGGGCAGAAGGGCAGTCTCGCTCCTATGAAGCAGACTGAATCTGGAGGAGCGCGGAGCCTAATCGAGCAGGCACGCGACGCCGAGCGGCGGGGTGATACAGCAAAAGCATTCGGGCTTTATGACGACGCCATTGAGGCGTTGGAGCGCGAGCAGGATCTACCCGCGCTGGCCGATGCACTTCGCTGGAAAGGCACCCTGCATCGAGAACAGGGTGATACCGAAGCAGCCTATCGCTGCTACAGCGAGAGTCTCCATCAGGCGGAGCAATCCGGCTCCATCAGCTGCAAGGCGCATGGCTTTAATTGCCTCGCGATCATCGCGCAGCGTCGAGGGAATCTCGTCGAGAGCGAGCGGCTCTATCAGCAGGCTGCTGAGTACGCCGCCCGCGCCGGCGATGTCCGACTACTTGGGATGATCGAGCAGAATCGGGGCGTGCTTCTAAGCATGCGCGGCCGATTCGTCGCTGGCGAAGCGCGCTATTACAACAGCCTTGGCGCGTTCGAGCAGACCAACGACAGCGAAGCGATGTCGTGGGTGCTCAACAACCTCGGCATGCTCTACACGAAGCTCGGTCACTATCAGCGGGCAATCGAAAGCTTCGATCGCGGTTTGCGCATCGCGCGAGCCCGCGGCGACAGCCTCGTCGAGAGCGTCATCGTTCTCAATCTTGCCTGGGTGTGGGTTGCCGTCGGTAAGCTCGAAGAGGCCGAGCGTGCCTGCGCCGAAGCCTATGGAAGTGCTCGCGTGCGCGGCGACCATCTCACGATGGCGGAAGCGCTCAAGTGCCGGGCGCGGATCGAGCGTGAGCGCGGTGCTCTCACTGCCAGCCTTGCCACTCTCCGCATTGGCATTTTCGAGGCAGAGGGTCTGGAAGACCGACTGCTGCAGGCCGAGATGCTGCGGGAGCTCGGTCAGACTTCGCAAGCATTGGGCAATTCAGCTGACGCGGAGCTTGCCTGGCGCGAGGCGGCTGAATCCTTCGAGCACGTTGGTGCGCGTGGAGAAGCTGCCGAGACGAAAGCGCTTCTCGCTTCGCTGGTTTCGCCCGGCAGCTCACGAGAGAAAACCACCCACCTCCGGCCGAAGTACATGCGCCCGGGTGCCGACACTCCGGAGCCTCCAACAGCCGAGCTGTAAGTGTAGGTGATTTGGTGACTTGCCTGCACCGTTCCTCGTCTCCTAGGTAAGCCCAAACCCCTGCTCGTCGGGGGCCAGTTCGCTCGATCACAATTCCGCGCATGGGTATGATGCCCATGCGATAAGGGAACGGTGTAACTATTACAGCCCGATCGCAGCAAACCGCGCAGGAGCGGTGGGATGCGCACGTAATTGGACAAAGTCCCGCCATCCGCGAAGTCATTGCCTTGGCGACTCAAGTCGCGGCCAGCCGTAGTGTTACGGTCTTGCTCGTCGGTGAGACCGGCACCGGTAAAGAGCTTTTCGCTCGCGGCATTCACGCTGCCAGCGCCCGCGCCGCCGAGCCTTTCGTAGCGATTAACTGCGCGGCAATCCCGGAAACTCTCCTCGAAAGCGAGCTTTTTGGACATGAGCCGGGCGCGTTCACCGATGCCCGCGCGCTAAAACGGGGACTGTTCGAGGTGGCTGGGTCAGGAACCGTTTTCCTCGATGAAGTGGCTGAACTCCCACTTAAGCTCCAATCGAAGCTGTTAAGGGTCGTCGAGGACCGTCGTTTCCGTCGCCTCGGCGGTTCGGAAGAACGCGCTCTTGACGCACGCATCGTTGCGGGCACAAACTCGTCCCTGGAGACCGCGGTCGCGGAGAACCGCTTTCGCGCCGATCTCTTCTATCGCCTCAACGTTGCAAGGCTCGAGCTTCCGGCGTTGCGTGAGCGGGAGGGGGACATACCCATCCTCGCCAGTTACTTCGTCCGCCGCCACGCCGAAAGTGAGGGTCGGGAGAATTTGCGTCTGGGTCAGGACTCGATCGCTGCGCTTGAAAGGCACCGCTGGCCGGGCAATATCCGCGAGCTGAAGAACGTCATCGAGCGCGCGGTCGTCGTCTGCACCGGTGACGTCATTCAGCCGCATCACCTGTCACTGCAGCGCCGGTCATACATTCCGTTGGTGGAGACGCCGACGGGCGGGGTTATCCGCATTCCGCCCGAAGGGAAATCGCTTCAGGCAATCGTCGACGAAGCGATCCACACCACTATCGGTTTGACGGGCGGTAACCTGAGCGCAGCCGCTCGCATTCTTGGCATCTCCCGCCCGACTTTGACGCGCAAATTGCGCGATGAAGGCTCGCAGCGTCGCACAATTTTAGCTTCGTCATGACCGCGCGTTCCACGTCTCGCGAGAGCGAGGTGGAAACGGAAGCAATCCAACAAATCGTTGACGAGGCGAAACTCGCGGAGCGCGAGGGTCGTTGGAGCGATGCGTCCCAGCGCTACGAGCGACTGGTACGGAACCCGTTCGCCGATGACACCACACGCCTCTCGGCGTTGCGTTGGCTCGGTCGCGCGTACCTGGAGTTGGGAAATCGTGGCGCAGCGATGGATGTACTCGAGGCGGCAGTGGCCGCCGCGTCGCAGGCAGGCTCACCATCGGCACTCGCACAGGCGCTCAACGTCGTTGCGATCGTCCATCAAACCGGCGGTGATTTGGATCTCGCCGAGGCACGTTATACCGAGGCTCGGCTCACCGCGCAATCGATTGGCGACGCCGAGGCGCTGGCGATGATCGACCAGAACCTCGGCACGGTTGCCAGCATTCGTGGAGACCTCAAGCGCGCGCTGGCGGCATTCAAGCTCAGTCTCGACGGCTATCGCAAACTGGGTCGTCGAGAACAGACGGCGCAGGTTCTGAATAACATCGGGCTCACCTACAGCGATCTCGGTCAGCTCGATCGCGCGGCCGAAGCCTACGCCGAAGCGGAGCGCACGTTCGGCGAGGAGCACGATCAGGCCAACAAGCTCAACGTCGTTCTCAATCAGGTGCAGCTCTGCATCGCCACCGGCCGCTTCGAGGAAGCCCAGGAACGTGCCGCGCCGTTGCTCGACCTGTCAGGGGAGATCGCTCAATCGTGGCGGGGAGAAGTGTTCCGGCACGTTGGCGTGATTGCGCGCGAACGAGGCGACTACATGAAAGCCGCCGAGTATCTTGGTCGCGCGTCAGAATGCGCCGAGGAAGCCGAGGATCTGCTGCTCAAGGCGGACGTCAAGGAACAACTGGCAGAGTTGTATTGGACGCAGAAGCGTCACCGCGACATGCTGGCGAATCTGAACGAATCGCACGCGCTGTATTCGCGGCTTAAAGCGCAGCATCGGCTGGCGCAAGTCGAGCGTCGCAATGCAGCGCTCGAGGCGCGCTTCCTCGAGATGGCGCATCACTGGGGCGATTCGATCGAAAGCAAGGATCAATACACCCAGGGCCACTGCCAGCGCGTGGCGTTTTTTGCGTGCGTGCTGGCAGACAGCATGGGCATGGATGCAAAGTCGCTTTTCTGGTTCCGACTGGGCGCGCTGCTGCACGACATCGGTAAAATCATCGTTCCCACAGAAGTACTGAATAAAGCCGGCAATCTCACCGACGAAGAATGGGCAATCATGAAGCGGCATCCGGAAGCCGGGCTCGAGCTCGTTGCCGACATCGATTTTCCTGGCGATGTGCGTTCGATCATCCGCAACCATCACGAACGGTGGGACGGGACCGGTTATCCAGACGGTCTCAAGGGTGAAGAGATTCCGTTTGCAGCGCGGGTGCTTTGTGTGGCCGACGTCTATGACGCGCTCACCACAGCGCGCTCCTACCGCGATAGCTTGTCCCACGCGCGTGCCGCGGAAGTGATGCGATCGTCCAATGGACAGTTCGATCCGGTCCTCCTCGAGGCGTTTCTGGGCTGGGCGTCGAGCGCCAACATCCCCGACCGCCAGACACCGCAAAACGTCGCTGCATTCTCCATAGGAAGCATTAGTTGAGACAAATCAATCGCGTTTTCTCGATCACGCTTGCCACAGTGACTCTCCTGGGAGCGTGCTCGAAAGAAAATCGTGTGGGCGGAACGATCGTCATTTCCACGGCTGCTGACGCGGACATTCTTTTCCCACCACTGATCTTGTCAGCGCAGGGGAAGCAGGTCGTCGATCAGATTTTCGACAACCTCGCCGACGTCGGACCAACGCTAAATACTGTCGGAGACGGTGGATTTACTCCGCGGCTCGCGGACCGCTGGCGCTGGAGCCCCGACTCGAGCTGGGTCGCATTCCACATCAACCCGAATGCGCGGTGGCACGATGGCGTTCCTGTGAGCGCGTACGATGTGCGCTACACCTTCTCGCTCGTCAAGGACACATCGCTGGCGTCACCATTGTCGTCGAATCTCGACAATGTCGATTCGGTGACGGTTCCCGACTCGTTGACGGCGGTGGTGTGGTTCCATCAGCGCACTCCTGACGAATTTTTCAAGGCCGCCGCGCCTGTTCCGATTCTGCCAGCGCATCTATTGGAGAAAACCGAACCGGCCAAAATCGGCGAGAGTACTTTTGCGCGCGCACCGGTCGGCAGCGGTCGCTTCAAATTCGGGAGTTGGGACCGTGGCTCGCGGATCGTTCTGCAGGCGGACACCGCCAACTACCGCGGTCGACCCAAAGCTGACCGAGTGATCTGGCTCGTTGCGGCAGACTACCCCGCGGCGGAATTGCGATTCCTAGATGGAACAGCGGACTTCCTCGATGTCGTCAAACCGGAACGGGTCGCGGAAGCAAAGGGCAAAGGCAAAGACGTGATTGTGTCGCCGGGCAGTCTCGACTACGGCTACGTCGCGTTCAACCTGCGCAACGCTCGCAACACCGGACCCCATCCAGTGTTCGGCGACCGGGAGACCCGTCGTGCTCTGGTGAGAGCGGTTGACCGAGCCGCGATCGTGCGCAACGTGTTCGACACGCTGGGCCTGGTGTCATATGGGCCGGCGACACGGATCATGGCGACGAGCGACACCACGATCGGATTACGGTACGATCCAGATGGTGCGAGCCGCACGCTCGATTCGTTGGGATGGAAGCGGGGCGCGAACGGTATGCGCACGCGCGCCGGGACACCGCTCGCTTTCAGTCTGAGTGTGCCGAGCTCGAGCACCATCCGCAAACGGATTGCGGTTTTGCTGCAGGAGCAGTGGCGGAAGGCGGGAGCAGATGTTCGCATCGACGAGCTCGAGCTGAACACGTTTGGTGCGAACATGGAGAACCGCAAATTCGAGTCGCTGCTGAACGCCTGGCACATCGACCCGACGCCCTCTTCCGTGCGGGAGGAGTGGGCGACTTCGGAAATCAAGAAGGGCGGCTACAACGCAACCTCGTATAGCAATCCGGCGTTCGACGCGGCGATTGATAGTGCGGTCAAGGAAATGGATGCGACTCGGAGCACCGAGTTGTATCGACGCGCCTACCGAATTCTCACGGAAGACGCGCCCGCGATGTGGATCTATGAGTTGCGAAACGTTCAGGGCGCATCCAAGCGAATACATCCGGTTGGAATCAGGCCGGACGCATGGTGGGCCGATCTTGCTGATTGGAGCGTCGGCACGTAAGTTCGCCGCAAACGTTTGAGCGGCTGACGACGCCTGACGCGTGTCTGCATCGGAAACGCGTCAGACTGTTGCAGGCACTACGCATCGCCGCGTTCCCTCAAAAACTAAGTGTCAACGCTTGAACGACTTGCTTGGGGGCACGTCGTATGCTCACCGGCGCCTGCAACATATCAGGTCTTCTACCCAGTCCACCTTTCTCGTCGAGGGGTCTTTTGATGTCAGGTCGCCGATGGCTTCCGTACATCGCGCTTCTGGTTGGTACGGCCAGTCTTGCCTGTAGTGACGCTACCAGCCCAACCACGCCTCTCGAGAAACGGACGTCGCTTAGTGCGCCGATTAACGCATCTTTTGGTCGGTATATCCTGATCTCGGGCGTGTGGACATGCGTCGAGAGCTGCGACGACGATGGTGCACCGGCGCCCAAAGCCGAGGGGTCATCCACCTCTCCGGACAGCACGCCGGCAGTACCTGATTCCGTCAGCAGCGACGCCCCGTCCGACAGTGCGGGCAACTAGCTCAGCCAACTGATCTTGAACAAAAAAAACTCCCCACCGAAATCCGGTGGGGAGTTTTTATTCTACGACGCGCTTACTTCTTGTCGTCGACGATCTCATAATCCGCCTCGACGACATCGTCCTGCTTATCGCCACTGGCTTCCGGACCGCCCGTTGAACCCGCAGTTGCACCAGCCTCAGGCTGCGCTCCTGCCTGCGCCTGCTGCTGATAGAACGCTTGCCCAGCCTCGCTGAACACTTTGGTCAGCTCTTCCTGCGCCGAGCGGATCTCGTTCATGTCGTCCCCACGGAGCGCCTTGCGAGCACGCTCGATCGCGGAGTCGATCTTCGTCTTCGTGTCGGGTGAGACTTTGTCGCCCCACTCCTTGACGTTCTTCTCGACTTCGTAGGTCATCGAGTCCAGACGGTTGCGAGCATCGATTGCCTCGCGCTGCTTCTTGTCTTCGGCCGCGTTTCTCTCCGCGTCCTTGACCATGCGGTCGATCTCGGCGTCGGACAGACCGCTCGAAGCTTCAATGCGGATCTTCTGCTCCTTGCCCGTTGCCTTGTCCTTTGCCGTGACGTGCAGGATGCCGTTGGCGTCGATGTCGAACGTCACCTCGACCTGCGGCATGCCGCGTGGTGCGGGCGGAATTCCGGTGAGCTGGAATTTGCCGATGGTCTTGTTGTAGGTCGCCAACTCGCGCTCGCCCTGCAGAACGTGGATCTCCACCGTGGTCTGATTGTCATCAGCCGTCGAGAAGGTCTCGCTCTTCTTGGTCGGAATCGTCGTGTTGCGCGGAATGAGTACCGTGGTAACTCCGCCGAGGGTCTCGATACCGAGCGACAGCGGCGTGACGTCGAGCAGTAGCACGTCCTTCTGCTCACCGGTGAGAACCGCACCTTGAACCGCTGCGCCAATCGCGACTACTTCGTCAGGATTGACTCCCTTGTTCGGCTCCTTGCCGAAGAACTTGCGGACAATCTCCTGGATCTTCGGGATACGAGTCGATCCACCGACCAGCAGAACCTCGTCGATCTCGTTCGGCTTGATTCCCGCATCCTTGAGCGCCTGCTCCATCGGCGGGATGGTGCGCTGAATAAGGTCGTCGACCAGCTGCTCAAACTTCGCTCTGGTGAGCGCGTAATTGAGATGCTTCGGTCCGCTTTGATCGGCGGTGATGAACGGCAAATTGATGTCGGTCGACTGCGTCGTCGACAATTCCATCTTCGCCTTCTCGCCGGCTTCCTTGAGACGCTGAAGCGCCATCGGATCCTTCGAGAGATCGATCCCCTGGTCGCGCTTGAACTCGCTGACGAGCCAATCGATGACGCGCTGATCGAAGTCGTCACCACCAAGGTGGGTGTCACCATTGGTCGACTTCACCTCGAACTGACGGGAGCCTTCGACGTCGTAGAGCTCCAGCACCGAGATGTCGTAGGTTCCTCCACCAAGATCGAAGACCGCGACCTTCTCATCTTTCTTCTTGTCGAGTCCGTACGCGAGCGCTGCCGCCGTCGGCTCATTGATGATGCGCAGCACGTCGAGACCCGCGATCTTGCCGGCGTCTTTAGTTGCCTGGCGCTGCGAGTCATTGAAGTACGCGGGGACCGTGATCACCGCCTTCTCGACCTTGTAACCGAGATAATCCTCGGCGGTCTGTTTCATCTTCTGCAGAATCATCGCCGAGATCTCGGGTGGCGAGTAGCGCTTGCCCTGCACTTCGACCATCGCCAGATCATTTGCGCCGCCGACGACTTTGTAGGGGACGCGCTTGATCTCGTCGGGAACCTCCGAGACCTTGCGGCCCATGAACCGCTTGATCGAGAAAACGGTGTTCTGCGGATTGGTTACTGCCTGCCTTTTTGCGATCTGGCCGACCAGTCGCTCGCCGTCTTTGGTGAAACCGACGACCGATGGGGTCGTGCGTCCGCCTTCGGCGTTGGGGATGACGACTGGATCGCCGCCCTCCATCACTGCCACGACGGAGTTCGTGGTGCCCAGATCGATGCCAATTACCTTGTCAGCCATGCTTCATTTCTCCCGGAGGCTGACCTGCCTCCATTTCGGGTATTTCCATTCTGCATAGGCTGACAGGCAAGCACGGGGCCGCAAATGTCTGCCATAAAGGCCGAGTTTGTGTCTTTGGCGAGCGGCTGAGGCGTGTCAACTTGCCGAGTGAGGAGGCGATTGCCATCTTGGCGCGTCGATGAACCGCCGGCGAGGAATTCATGCGGAGAGCGATGGGGAGTCTCGCACTAGTCATTTCGTTCTCCTCCATCAACGCGCGGCGCCCAATCGCGTCATCGTGCTCCGGGACATTTGATCTTCGGAATGCTTACGAGCTTCACGGTCAAGTAAGCGGTTGAGAGACAGCTAGCTAAGTTTCGCAGCGGCAGGGTCGGACCGCTTCACTACCCAAATTTTGAATGATCCCGCTCAGCGACGAGCTACCAACAGTACGCACGCCCTGGATGACGTACGCGCTTCTCGCCGCAATGCTCGTCGTCTGGGTGTTTGTGCAGGGCGCCGGCTTCGATCAGCAGGCGCTTGCCGCCAGTGTCTGCAACCTCGGTATGGTCCCTGGCGAGCTGACGCACATGGCGCCGCTAAACACCGCCGTTCCGCTTGGCGGCGGAATGGCCTGCGTCGTGGACAACGATCGAATCAACATCCTGACGCCTCTTATCTCGATGTTCTTGCACGGCGGATGGGGACATTTGCTGGGCAACTGCCTCTTTTTCTGGGTCTTTGGCAACAACATCGAAGACAGCCTCGGCAGCTTCCGTTTCCTAGTCTTCTATCTCGTTTGCGGGCTGGCGGCAGCTGCCGCCCACATCATTTCGCAGCCGACGTCACCGTTGCCTACGGTGGGCGCGTCGGGAGCGATTTCCGGCGTTCTGGGCGCATATCTGGTGCTGTACCCGCGAGTTCGCGTCAGAATGCTTTTTATTTTCTTCATCGTACCGATCCGCGCCTGGCTGGTTTTGATCTGGTGGTTCTTCTGGCAACTGGTGGCGGCATTGCCCGAGTTGACCGGCGGCGCCGACCTCACCGGCGGCGTGGCGGTCTGGGCACACGTTGGCGGGTTTTTGACTGGCGTCGTGCTGGTGAAGTTTTTCGAGAACCGTCATCTCGTGGTACGGCGAACGCGGATAGCATGAGCTACAAGAGAAACCCTGCTGGCCGGTAGTTCTTCTTTTGTAGTTAAATTCTCCGCACTTCCACGGAGCCATACTTTGCGGATCATCCCTCGCGACGAAAAGTTCTACGACCTCTTCACCGAACTGTCGAAGCGTCTAACGGGCTCGGCGAACCTGCTTCAGGAGTTGTTTCAGACGCCCAGTCAGCTTGACGGCAAAGTGACTTCGATCAAGGGTCTGGAACACGAGGCCGACAACCTGACCCACGACATCATCGATCGCATCGACCGCACTTTCGTCACGCCGTTCGACCGTGAAGACATTCACGCGCTGGCGTCGGAGCTCGATGAAGTCATTGATCTAATCGATGGGACGGCGAGACGCGCGCAGATCTTTCGCATCCAAAAAACGCGTCCGGCAGCCGGGAGACTGGCGGAGGTTCTCTCGCGCGCGGCGTGTGTCGTCGAAGATGGCGTGCGGAACATGAAGGATGCCAAGCACGTCTATGCGGTCAGCGAGAAGCTCAAGACTCTCGAGGAAGAAGGCGATGCGGTTTATCACGAGGCGATGGGGAAGCTTTTCGCCGAGGGCAGCGAAGCGCTCGAAGTGATCAAATGGAAGGACCTATACGACAAACTCGAGGACGCGCTGGACAAGTGTGAGGATGTCGGCAACGTGTTGCAGAGCATAGCCCTGAAGAACGCGTAGTGGTCTACTACGTCGCGGCGATCGTCCTGGTCGCGTTCATATTCGATTTCATCAACGGCTTCCACGATTCGGCGAATTCCATCGCCACCATCGTCGGCACTCGCGTTCTCAGCCCTTTTGCCGCGGTGTTGTGGGCAGGCTTCTTCAACTTTACCGCCGCGTTCACTTCCGGCGAGCTGGTGGCGAAGGCGATTCAGAAAGGAATCATTCGCACGGATATCGTCACTCCGAATCTCATCCTCGCCGGACTGTTTGGTGCGATCGTCTGGAATCTGATCACGTGGTTTTATGGAATACCATCGAGCTCTTCCCACGCGTTGATCGGTGGCTACGCGGGAGCCGGCGTCGCCAAAGCCGGATGGAGCGCGATCACGTGGGGGGAAAAGTGGATTCAGACTTTGTCGTTCATTGCTCTTTCCCCGCTGGTCGGAATGCTTGCCGGCTTCGTGTTGATGGTTGCCGTGTACTGGTTATTCCAGAAAATGGCGCCGGCCCGCGTGGATCGGTTTTTTCGGGGCGCGCAGCTGCTTAGCTCCGCACTGTTGTCGCATGCCCACGGCGGCAACGACGCGCAGAAGACCATGGGCATCATCGTTGGTCTGCTGGTGTCCGTGAAGTCGCTGATGGCGACGGAGACCGGCTTTTTCCACCACCTCTATGTGGCCGACGAGGGGATTCCGCTGTGGGTTAAGCTCGGTGCATACACCGCGATTTCGCTCGGCACATTCTTTGGCGGCTGGCGAATCGTTCATACCATGGGATCGCGCATAACGCGCCTGCGCCCCGTGAGCGGATTTGCCGCTGAGACAGGCGGCGCGTTGGCAATCAGTCTCGCCACGCATTACGGCATTCCGGTCAGTACCACGCATACGATTGCGGGCTCGATAATGGGAGCGGGCGCCACTTACCGTTTCTCTGCCGTGCGTTGGGGAATCGCGCGCCGCATCGTCTGGGCGTGGGTCATCACCATTCCAGCCGCGGCGCTGGTCGCGGCGGTCAGTTACTGGGTATTGTCTGCAGCCGGGCTGCGTTGACGTGCTCGTCCTCGTGGTGGTGCTTGATCTGCTTCCCCTCCGCCAGGTAAACGGCATCCTCGCCGATGTTGGTGGCGAGGTCGGCGAGTCGCTCGAGGTTTCGACCGACAAGTAACAGCTCCAGCGACGGGGAGATTGTTTTTGCGTCGGCCATCATGTGTGTCAGCAAAACGCGGAAGACCGAATCGTGCAGCGAATCGACGACGTCGTCATCCTTGCACACCTGGCGTCCGAGCGCGCCATCAGCGCGGATGAAAGCGTCGAGCGAATCACCGAGCATTTTGCGGGCGCGACGTGCCATGACCTCGATTTCCGGAACCCGGATGTTGACCTTCGGCTTCTCTGCGAGCCTGATCGCCGACTCAGCGATGTTGACGGCGTGATCGCCAACTCGCTCCAAATCGTTCGAGACCTTGATTGCGCCGATGATGAAACGGAGATCGCGCGCCATCGGCTGTTGCAGGGCGAGTAATTCGACTGCAGCCTGTTCGACTTCCATTTCAGCGCGATTGAGATCGGCGTCGCCTTCGATCACGAGGTTCGCTTTCTCGCGATCGCGGTTTAGCAGCGCCTCGACGGCGAGGTCGGTTCTCTCTTCCGCGGTCGATGACATGCGCAACAGTTTTTCCTTCAGCGAGGAGAGCTGATCGTGAAAGTGCCGGAACCCGGCCGCGCTCGAGTCAGCTGTCATCCAAACCTCCCGGTGATATATGCGTCGGTGCGCTCCTCGCGGGGACTCGTGAACAGCTGTTCGGTCTGTCCGAATTCCACCAGCTGGCCCGTGAAAAAGAACGCAGTATAGTCGGACGCCCTCGCCGCCTGTTGCAGATTGTGCGTCACGATGATGATGGTCAACTCCCGTTTGAGCTCGTACAGCAGCTCTTCGATTCGTTGCGTTGAGCTCGGATCGAGCGCGCTAGCCGGCTCGTCGAGCAAAAGCACTTCCGGCTGATTGGCGAGGGCGCGGGCGATGCAGACCCTTTGTTGCTGACCGCCGGACAAGCCTAGCGCGCTGCTGCGCAATCTGTCCTTGACCTCGTCCCAGATCGCCGCTCGGCGCAGCGAACGCTCGACGACACCGTCGAGCGATTCGCCATCCGCAATTCCATTGATACGCGGACCGTAGGCGACGTTCTCATAAATCGATTTGGGAAACGGATTCCAGCGCTGGAAAACCATTCCCACCCGTTGCCGCAACGCTACGATATCGAGCGATTTATCGTAGACGCTCCGGCCATCCAGGCAGAGATCGCCCTCATGCCTGATTCCGGGAATCAAATCGTTCAGCCGATTGATCGATCGCAGAAACGTCGATTTGCCGCAGCCCGATGGTCCGATGAGCGCGGTGACGGAACGCGGAGGCACCGCCAGCGAAATGTCGTGGAGAGCCTGCTTCTTACCGTACCAGAACGAGAAGTTTCGCGCCTCGATTCTACCGATCGTGTCGTTCGCCGACCTCGCCGGCGGTGGTGCAAGTGCCGTCATCCGAACCGGCCGGTGATGTAGGCTTCGGTGCGGGGATCGCGCGGCGCAGTGAAAAGCTGCCGTGTCGACGCAAGCTCGATGAGCTCCCCTGCGAGCAGAAAAGCAGTCGTATCGGAAACGCGCGCGGCCTGTTGCATGTTGTGGGTCACGATCACTACGCTGACCGTGCTGCGGAGATGGTAGACAAGCTCTTCGACTTTCTGTGTGC
The DNA here is from genome assembly GCA_035248505.1 of Gemmatimonadaceae bacterium. GTDB lineage: Bacteria > Gemmatimonadota > Gemmatimonadetes > Gemmatimonadales > Gemmatimonadaceae > UBA4720. The sequence continues at coordinate 50,493 of DATFHK010000013.1, forward strand.
TGAGGGGATCGAGAGACGCCGTTGGCTCGTCGAGGAGGATCACGCGAGGACGTGTCGCCAGAGCGCGGGCAATGCATAGCCGTTGCTGCTGGCCACCGGAGAGGGCCATTGCACTTTCGTTCAAGCGGTCCTTCACCTCGGCCCAAAGGCCGGCGCGTTGAAGGGCTTCTTCGACAATGGCGCTGACCGCGGCGCGCGATTCGTGTTGACGCGAATCAACGCGCAAGCCGGCCGCGACATTGTTGCGGATCGACATCGTCGGGAACGGCGTCGGTCGCTGAAATACCATTCCCACGTGTCTGCGCACCGCAATCGGACTGGTTCCTTCGCCATAAATCGCCGTGCCCAGAATCTCTACGCGACCCTCAACGCGAGCGCCAGGAACTGTTTCATGCATGCGGTTGAAGCAGCGGAGGAGCGTGGACTTGCCGCAACCCGAAGGTCCGACGATGGCAGTCACCGCGCGTTGCGGCACCGTCATCGTGACGTCCTTGACGGCGGCGACTTGTCCGAAGAATGCGCTCAAGCCCTCGGTGACGATACACGGTTTGACGTGCTCGACCACGGGCGCAGGCTCGATCGCGCGCAGCTGCACCGCTGGTGTCGGCAGTCGCACCGGCTTCTCGGGCAGCACTTCAGTCGACGGGAGCACCAAACCGTGACCTCGTAACGAGCCGTGCAACGATGCTGATGACGAGAACCATCGCGATCAAAACGAGCGCACCTGCCCATGCCAGTCGGTGCCACTCGTCGTACGGGCTCACTGCATAAGTGAAGATCTGCAGCGGCAGGGCCGCGATCGGCTCGCGGAGTGACGTCGACCAGAACTGATTTCCAAAGGCGGTGAAGAGCAGCGGAGCCGTCTCGCCGGCGACTCGCGCAACCGCGACCAGAGCGCCCGTCGCAATTCCAGCGAGCGCTGTGCGAAGCACCACGGAGAGGGAAGTCCGCCATCGCTGATAGCCGAGCGCAAGCGCTGCCTCGCGCAGCGAGTTCGGGACGACTTTGAGCATTTCCTCGGTTGTGCGTGTAACCAGCGGAATCATCATTGTACCCAGTGCAATTCCGCCCGCCACGGCCGAGAAATGTCCGATCGGTTTTACCAGGAATTCCCAGGCAAAGATGCCAACTACGATCGACGGCAATCCGTTCAACACGTCGGAAAGAAATCGAACGGATTGAGCGAGCAGCGTGGTGCGCTTTTCCGCCAGATAGAGTCCGGCTCCGATACCGATCGGAAGGCCGACAACTCCTGCGATTGCAATCAGCACCAGGGTGCCGACTATGGCGTTTGCCATTCCTCCCCCCGCTTCACCAACGGGCTTTGGCATGTGAGTAAAGAAATCGAATGACAGCGACGACGCGCCTTTCTCGATCAGATGCAGCAAAATGAGCAGCAGGGGCAGGGTTGCGAGAGCAGCCGCGATATAAGTCAGTCCGATCATCGTGCCGCTCACCATATGGCGGCTCCGCGCGGTCTTCATTTGCCCTTCTCGCGCGATACGCCCCAGACGAGCCAGCGGGCGATGCCGTTCACCATCAGCGTGATGACAAAGAGAATCGCGCCGACCGCCATCAACGCCGAGAGGTGAAGGTCGTTGGTCGCCTCGCTGAACTCGTTTGCGATGAGCGACGCCATGGTGTAGCCGGGGGCGAATAGCGATGCCGAGATCTCGGGTCGATTTCCGATTACCATGGTCACAGCCATCGTTTCACCGAGCGCACGACCCAATCCGAGAATGATCCCGCCGACGATGCCGGAGCGCGCGAATGGAATCACCGCGTCGCGTATCATCTCCCATCGAGTCGCCCCGAGCGCGAGTGCTGCCTCTCGCTGCGAACGAGGGACAGCAAGCAGAACCTCACGCGAAACCGCAGAGATACTCGGCAGACACATCACCGCTAGAATGACGCCGGCGGTCAGCATGCTCGGTCCGTATGCCGGGCCGGAAAACAGAGGCGTGGCGCCGAGGTGAAGCGTGTCGCGCAGAAAAGGCATCACATGTTCGCGCATGATCGGAATAAGCACGAAGATGCCCCACAGTCCGTAGACGACGCTTGGAATTGCCGCGAGCAGGTCGACCAGAAAGGCGACTGGGGCGCGCAGCCATGCCGGCGAGAACTCGGACAGAAAGATTGCAACGCCGACTGCGAGTGGGGTTGCAATGACCAGCGCCACCGCGGAAGAGACGAGAGTACCGAACACCGCCGGCGCGGCGCCGAAGTGGCCACCCGCCACGTCCCAATCACTCGACGTGATGATGGAAGGCCCCACCTTGGCAAATGCCGGCCAGGCGGCGGCGAAGATTGCGACGGCGATAGCCACAACCATCGCCGGAACCACGAGCGCGCACGCCGCTGTTACGATCGAATAAATCCTGTCACCGATGGCCGACTGCTCGACACGTAGACGGCGTCGATCCTGTTCGAGCCACCCAGCTGGAACTGCGGTCACTTTGCTTGCGACAGATCGATGGTTTTGAGTCGATCGCGGACTTTGGTCGCCATCTCCGATGGCAATGGAGCGTAGTCGAGCGCCGACGCCTCGCTCTCTCCAGAGGTGAGAGCCCAATTCAGAAAGTCGACCAGCTTCTTGGCTTTAGCGCCGTCGTTCGGTCGCTGGTAGACAAGTATCCATGTGAACGAGGAAATCGGGTACGACTCAGGGCCCGGTGCGTCGACGACTGAAATGCGGTAATCGGTATTTGCCGGCAGTGTGCTGGCGACTCCGGCGGCGGCTGCAGTTACCGCTTCCACCGACGCAACAATTGGTTTGCCGGCCTTGTTGATGATCGCCGCGAATGGAAGTTTGTTTTGCTTCGCGTACGCCAGCTCGACGTATCCGATTGCTCCCGGCGTTTGCTTGACCTGGCCCGCGACACCTTCATTACCTTTGGCGCCGAGACCGACTGGCCACTTTACCTCTTTGCCTTTGCCGACGCTCGCGTTCCAGGTGGGGACTGCTTTGCTCAGGTAGTCCGTGAAGATGTAAGTCGTACCGCTGCCATCCGAGCGATGAACAACCAGAATATCTGCCGATGGCAGACTGAGCCCGCGATTCAGAGATGTGATTCGTGTATCGCTCCACTTCGTAATCCTGCCGGAGAAAATGTCGGCGATCGCGCTGGCGGTGAGATTGATTGGCGCGCGCAGACCTGGCACGTTGTACGTGACGACGACCGCGCCAAGAACGGTTGGAATGTGAAGCACCGGACCACCTTTCGCCTTCGACATTTCGTCGTCGCTCATCGGGCTGTCCGATGCCCCGAAGTCGACTGTCTGCTCTGAGAGCTGACGAATTCCACCGCCGGAGCCGATCGACTGGTAGTTGATCTTCACGCCGGTCTGGCTCGCGTAATCGGAAAACCACTTTGAGTAGAGCGGATATGGAAACGTGGCGCCGGCTCCAGTCAGATCAACCGATCCAGCGCGTGAAGCAGTCGATGACGCGGTACCGGAATTGTTTCCGCCATCCTTGGCGCAGGCGACGGCCAACAACGTGAGGGCGGCGAGCTTCATGACTTTCACAAGGAATCCTTGGCTAAAAGTTGGCGACCATGTGGAGGAAATACGTCTTGCTGGCCGCGATCACCGCTCCGTTGTGGGGAGTTTGTTCCTGGTAGTCGAGCGCAATCGCGGCCTTCTTGTTCAGGTCCCAGGTCAATCCGCCGATGATGACGTTGATGTAGCCATCGAGATCGGTATCGGGCTTGAATCGATCCCACCGTGCAACTATTCCGAGCGGCAACGCCGACTTGTCGCTGATAAGCTGGAACGGCTTGATGAGGGCGAACCCGGCGATCAGCCGGCCCGTCGAGTCGACTTCGACGCGCGGTGACGCAACGGTGTTGGCGCCAGTTTCGCGTGCATCCTTACGTGTGTCCCACTCCGCGCCAGCGGTGAAGCGCGGATCACGCACACCTGCAAACAGGCCCGCACGTGTGCGCGGCAGTGAGGATCCGACCGGACCGATTTGCCCTGTGCCACCAGCGGCAAACGAACTGGCGACTGCGCCGATGTAGGTGTAGCCCGTGAGCGCAAAGGTCCTCAGGATTTTGTTATCCCAATTGGCCAGTGGCGTGAAGGTCAGTCTCGCCGCGTAGTCCTTGAAGCGGTCCGTCTCCCGCGAGGTATATCCGGGACCGTTGACGACCGTCGCATAGAACTCTCCGAGCTTGTTGGGAAAGCTCAATGTCGTTGCAACGCCCGCATCCGAAGAAGCAAACCAGCCATTGCGCTCAACTGGCGTCTGCGAGAGCCAGCGTGGCCAAAACTGCTCCACGTGATCGATCACGACGTTGTGCAACAAACCGCCGCGAATGTTCGCGCTCCAACGTGGGCTCTTGATCAGGTCGTACTGGAGATACGCGTACTTGGCACGAATGACCCAACCTCTATAGAAGGCATCGTTGGGTGCTGTCTGCTGCTGAAACACATCCGCGGTGATGCGAATGCTGGCGCGATCCCCAGCGGGCATTCTGAAAGTCAGGTACGCGCGCTCGAGATCGAACTTATTGAATGACTTCGACGCCCCGGCATCCCCGCGGTACTGGAAGTTCGCGTATATGATCCCGGAGAAATCGACCGGGACGGAGACGGGCGCCGGTGTCTGTGCCGGAGGCGGAGATGTGGGTTTGGTGGTGTCAGTGGCCGGCTGTTGTGCCCGCAGGAGAGCGGGAGCAAAGAAGAAAAAAACTGCGCGGGTTAGCTTCATCGAGGGAGGTTTATTGTCGGTGTTAAACTCTCCCGCTCACGTCACGGTCGATCACATGGTATGTAAAGGCTTTGTCACGATTGCGCCGTGACGGCCGGCGTCGGAAAAAGAACCTTGATGGTGGTGCCGCGTCCTTCGGTGCTGTCGGCTTCGACGCTACCGCCGTGGGCTTCAGCCAGGTGCTTGACGATGGCGAGTCCGAGACCGGTGCCTCCCGCCTCGCGAGAACGGCCGGCATCGACACGGTAGAAGCGTTCGAAGATTCTTGGCAGATGTTCGGCGGAAATGCCGGAGCCGGTGTCCCGGACAACCAATGCGACGAAGCCACCTTCGCGTATCGTCTCGATCGCAACAGTGCCACCGGCTGGTGTGTGACGAATCGCATTCTCGACGAGATTGAAAGCGATCTGCTCAAGCGCGGTCCGATCCGCCTCTATCGTTGACGCGTCCCTGCCGATGTGGGTCTCAAGGCTGACTCCCTTGTCGCGCGCGATTTGACCGAGGCGGCCAAAGATCTCGGCGGCGACGTCGCCGACACGGATCGGTTGCGGCCGAGGCTGCCAATGACCGGATTCGATGCGCGAAAGATCGAGCAGTTCATCGACGATTCGCTGCATGCGGTGCGTATTGCTGTAGATCGTCCGTGCGAATTCAACTCTCCGCGCCGCCGGGATGTCGGGATCCTGCAGCGTCTCGGCAAAACCGCCGACAATCGTCAGCGGCGTGCGAAGCTCGTGAGATACGTTGGCGACGAAATCGCGACGCACTGCTTCGAGCTTTCGGATTGGCGTGAGATCGAATAGAGCGACGACCGCGCCGCCGTTGGCGAGCGGCCTTGCAATGAGCGACAGCGTTCGGTCGCCAATGTTGATCTCCTCCGGCTCCGTGGCAGTCCCATGGAGTGCAAGGAGAATTGCGTCGCGTAAGGTCGGTTCGCGCGGCAGCAGGTCCATGCTGAACGGAACATTCACGTTGATCGACAACAAACGCCGACACGTCGCGTTGATGCGGACGATTTCCTGCTCGGGAGTGATTGCCATTACGCCTTCGTTCAGCGTTTCGACCAGCGCGGAAAGCCGTGCCTGCTCGATATCGAGGGCAGTCAGTCTGGCTTCGAGCTGCTCGGCGAGGCGATGGATTGCGTCGGCGAGATCACCCACTTCACCAGGCGCGGCGAGTGCCGGATGGCGTCGACGCTCTCCGGCGGCGATCGACTGCGCGACATCACGCAACTCCGTAATTGGCCGGGACACCGACCTGGCGAACAGTCCGGCGAGTATCGCAGCCAGGAGAAACGCGATCAAGCCGGCGGCGATGACGCCGCTTCGCGCGCGCGCGAAAAGCTCCTGAACTGTTTTCGTCGTCACTGAAACGCGGGCGAAGCCTGGACGCGCTTTGACTGCTACGTAGAGTTGCTCTTCTCCAGTGGATGGACTCATTCGGCGACTCGATCCCATGCCGCTGTTGCGTGCCGCCACCACCTCGGGACGGGCACTGTGATTCTCCAGGGCCTGCAAAGCGGGTCCGTCGAAATCGGAATCGCCGACAACGTGGCCGGTACTATCGATCAGCGTAATGCGGTGGCCGGTCGCCGCGCCGGCATTGTCAGCAAGGGAGTCCGCATTGGCGGTCGATGTCCACTCCAAAGCGACCAGCCGCGCCTCACCAGCAAGGTCATGCACCGTTTGGCCGGCGATCCGCTTGTAGAGCTGGTTGTCGATGATCAATACGACAGAGATCACCATCACAGCGACGATCGCGAGCGACTGGAGGAGCAGCCGATGCGCGAGCTTCACGATCGTTCGCTTACGTTCCTGATTCTGTAGCCAAAGCCGCGCACCGTCTCGATGAGATCGCCGGCGGGGCCAAGCTTGGCGCGCAGACGTTGAACGTGCATGTCAACCGTTCGTGTCTGGATGTCCGGGGCAGCCTCCCAGATCGTCTCCAGCAGCAGATTGCGTGGTTGGACTCTGCCTTTTCGTTCGGCGAGGAGATCGAGGAGCCTGAATTCGGTGGGGGTGAGTTCCACCTCCTCGCCGTCGACCGTGACGCGGTGCGCAGTGCTATCAATACGCAGCGGACCCACTTGTTTGATATCCTCGGACTCCTGACGACCGGCCTTCAGGCGTCGCAGAATCGCGGCAACGCGCAGGACAAGTTCCTGTGGACTGAACGGCTTGGTCAGATAGTCATCTGCACCGAGTGCAAGACCTTTGATGCGGTCGCTCTCCTCGCGCCGTGCCGTCAGCATCAGAACCGCGATGTGCGACGTGGATGGATCCGCGCGCAATTCTTCCATCACCTGGAGGCCCGACAGTCCGGGCAACATCAGGTCGAGAACGACTATTGATGGCTTCTCGCGACGAGCCGCGGAGAGCGCTTCGTTTCCGTTGGCCGCCGTCGAAACAGAATAGCCTGACTTCGCGAGATGGTAGGCAACGAGTGCAACGATGTCAGGCTCGTCGTCGACGACGAGAACGCGCTCGTTGGCGCCCGGTTCAGTCACAGGTTGAAGTTGGCTGAGCCGTCGAGGCTGCGTCAACTCACCGTCTGTCACGAATGCGTCACTGCGCGGCGAGTCCGTGCGTTGGCTGAGGCTTGCACCGTTGGACTCCCTCCGTTCAGTGTCTGCGACTACCTTTGCTGGTCACGTGAAAAAACGTCTGACAAAACGGGGCTTCCACGAGGGAATCTTCCTCGCGCTCACGCTCGCGTGCGCGCCGAGCCAACTGTCCCGCACGCCACAAACGGTCGATCTGGTGTTCGCGACGACGACCGACGTACACGGCCGGGTGCGCGCCTGGGACTATTACGCCGACCACCCCGAGGGTGTCCGCGGACTGAGCCGAGCCGCCACGATCGTCGATTCGGTCCGCGCGGCCAATCCGGGCAGAGTGATTCTGCTTGACGCGGGCGATCTCCTCCAGGGAAATCCATTCGCCTACGTGGCGGCTCGCGTTTCTCGCGACCGGACGAATCCAATCATCGCCGCGATGAACGTGATGCAGTATGACGCTGCGGCAATCGGCAACCACGAGTACAACTACGGCGTTCCGTATCTCGATTCGGCGATTCGTCAGGCAAGGTTTCCGTTCCTGTCAGCAAATACCTATCGCCTGAATCCAGCAGGGATTCATGCCTACGACGCGTGGACGATCGTGGAGCGCGCAGGAGTCAAAGTCGGAATCGTCGGCGCCACGACGCCGGGCGTCACCGTCTGGGACGCGCAAAACATCGCCGGCCGACTGCGATTCGGCGACATCATCCCCGCTGTCGGAGAGGCAGTCGATCAGGCTCGGAAGGCGGGGGCAGATATTGTCGTCGTCACCGTCCACTCCAGCCTCAACGAACCCTCGAGCTACGACACGGTGACCACGGGCGTGCCGAGCGAGAACGTCGCTGCCCGAATCGCGCGCGAAATTCCCGGCATCGACCTGATTCTCTACGGTCACTCGCACAAGGAAGTGCGGGGAATGACCATCGGTCGGACACTGTTGATTCAGCCAAAGAATTGGGCGACGAGTGTCGACGTCGCTCATCTAACACTGGTGCGTGATGCCGGCCGCTGGACGGTGACCGACAAACGCAGTGATTTGGTGCAGGCGGCGAATCACGCTGAGAATCCGGCGGTACTCGCCGCAGCAGACGCGGCACACCGCGAAACCGTTGCCTACGTCACGACGCCGATCGGGACGACCACGGAAAAGTGGAGCGCGGACTCCGCGCGGCTAAGAGACACTCCGCTGATCGACTTCATTCTGGAAACGGAACGCAAGGCGGCGGGGTCCGATCTCGCATCCACTGCCGCGTTTTCGACCGATGTATTGCTCAATCCGGGGCCGATCACAATCGCGCAGGTGGCGCAGCTTTATCCGTACGACAACACTCTGCGCGCAGTGCGCATCACCGGGAAGCAGCTCCGCGATTATCTCGAGTACAGCGCACGGTTTTATCGGACTCCAGGCTCTTCGACCGCGCCCCTCGAGACCGATCCGCAGATCCCGGGCTACAATTTTGACATTGTGTCCGGAGTCGATTACGTGATCGATGTGTCGCGTCCGATCGGGTCACGCATCACCCGACTCGATTACAAGGGCCGAGCGGTCACCGACAGCGACAGTTTCACGATGGCGCTCAACAACTATCGCCAAACTGGCGGCGGAGGTTATGCGATGTTGAGCGGGGCGCCGGTGGTATACGACCGACAGCAGGAAATCAGACAACTGCTGATCGACGAAGTACGGGCGAAAGGCACGCTACGCCAGTCGGATTATTTCTCTCAGAACTGGTCGCTCGCTCGGGGAAGCGCGCCGCAGATAACCGGCGCGATAAATCCCCTCGTGCCGCCGGCCGTAACCACCTCGCGGCCAAACTTTCCCACCGGCACGCGCTTTCTCCGCATCATCGCGACGAACGATTTTCATGGCGCACTGGAGCCGCGGCCGGACGCAAATGGAGTGAGACGCGGCGGCGCTGCGTATGTCGCGGCGGCGATCGAGCGGGCGCGCGGCGAGTGCGTTCCGCGCTGCGAAGTGCTGCTGCTCGACGGCGGCGATCTCTTTCAAGGAACGCCGGCATCGAATCTCTCCTACGGCCGGCCGGTCGTCGACTACTACAATAGAATGGGCTACGCTGCGGCAGCACTCGGCAATCATGAATTCGATTGGGGAACCGACACGCTGCGCGCGCGGATGCGGCAGGCGAAGTTCGGCATCTTTGGCGCCAACGTTCGTTACAGTGACGGCCGTGATGTCGAGTGGATCCCCAACGATACGATTGTCACGCGGGGCAGAACGCGGATCGGAATCATTGGCTGGTCGACGCTGGCTACTCCAACCACGACCCGCGCGGCAAATGTCGCCGGCCTCCGCTTCGACCCGCCGGCGCCGATCGTCGACAGCCTTGCCACGGCGCTGCGCAAACGTGGCGCGGATTTCGTGATTGTCGTTGCGCACGCCGGTGCCTTCTGCGACCGCACTGGTGCGACGAGCTGCAACGGCGAGATAATCGACTTTGCGCGACAACTGACAACGAAGATCGACGCGATCGTCTCGGGCCATACCCACAGCCTGGTGAACGCGGACGTCAATGGAAAACCGATCGTGCAGGCGCGGTCGAGCGGACGCGCCATAGATGTCATCGACCTGCCGCTCGAGCGGTACGGAAACCTTCCAACTCGCCACGAAGTGCGCGAGATCGCGAGCGACACACTCAAGCCCGACCCCGCGGTTGCAGCGATTGTGCAGCAAGCAGTGGCCCGCGTTGCGCCGCTCGTCAACAAGCGAGTGGCGACGATTCCAACCACGCTCGCGCGGCAGGGAAATCAATATCCGCTTGGCAATCTGATCGCCGACGCTCAACGCTGGGCGGCGAAAGGCGACGTCGCCATCATGAACAACGGTGGCATTCGCACCGAGCTACGTGCGGGCGAAGCGACCTACGGCTCACTTTTCGAGATCCAGCCCTTTGGCAACATCCTCTATTCGCTGACGATGACAGGCGCCCAGCTGCGTGGATTGCTGGAAGCGATGCTGGGCAAGTCGTCCGTCGATGATCACGTGAGCGGAATGACCATCAGATATGATCCGAGCAAGCCTGCCGGATCTCGACTCGTTTCCGTCACCATGTCGGACGGCACTCCGCTTTCTGACGCGAAGACGTATAACGTCATCGTCAATGATTTTCTGGCGACGGGTGGCGAGGGCTACAACGCCGGCAAACGCGCGACATCGATGAGGTCGACCAACATCGGGGATCTCGACGCGCTGATTGATTATCTGAGGTCGTTGCCATCGCCGATTACCGCGCCGACTGAAGTGCGAATCGTCCCCATTTCACAATGAGTGATACGGTTCGCATCTACATCAACGCCAAGGCGGTCGACGTCGCCGCCTCGGCAACTGCCATCGAAGCTGTCGAACAATGGGACTCGACGCAGGCGGCGGCGATTCGCACCGGCGAGCGCATGATCACGGATAGTCGAGGCATTCCCACGACTGCCGACGCTCCCGTGCACAATGGCGCGATTTTCCGCATCGTTCGCGCACGACAGGTTTCTGACGAGCTGGAAGACAACCCGCTTTAATGCCCCTCTCGATTTTCTCAAACAAACTTCGGCAGCTGCCGAAGGCCGAGCTCCATTGCCATCTCGACGGATCGCTCCGACCGGGGACGTTATTCGAGCTGGCGCGCGATCAAAGAGTGACGCTGCCACGCCAGACTCCAGAGGAGCTGGCTGAGTTCATGAGGGTGGACGACGCACAGAACCTCGAGGACTATCTCCGTCGGTTCGACATCACGATCTCGGTGCTGCAAACCGAGGAAGCGCTCGAGCGTGCCGCCTACGAGCTCGTTGAGGACGCTCACGAAGATGGTGTTCGCTACATCGAGGTTCGCAACGCGCCGATACTCAACGTGGTGAGAGGCCTGACCCTTGTCGAGGCGATCGAAGCACCACTGCGCGGGTTGCGCCGCGCGGAGAACGATTTCGGAATTACGGCGCGGTTCATCATCGCCGGTCTGCGCCAGCTGCCTCCCGAGACTTCTCTCGATCTCGCCAAGCTGGCGGTTGAATTCCGGGATGAAGGCGTCGTCGCGTTCGATCTCGCCGGCGGTGAGAAGGGAAACCCGGCCTCTGCGCACGCCGAGGCGTTCAGGTACGCGCGCGAGCACAATCTGGCGGTGACGGTCCACGCCGGTGAAGGCGACGGACCCGAATCGATTCGGGAGGCGGTGCACATTTGCGGCGCGAATCGCATCGGCCACGGCACGCGACTGATCGAGGATCCGGAGCTGACGCAGTACGTCAACGACCGTCGCATTGCGCTGGAAGTCTGCCTGACCAGCAACGTCCAGACCCGGGTGGCGGATTCTTATGCGACCCATCCGATCCGCGAGTACTTCGATCGCGGGCTAAACGTCACGCTCAATACCGACAACCGCCTGATGAGCGCGACGACGCTTACCGACGAGTACGTTTTCGCCGCTGAACACGTCGGCTTCAGCGTCGAGGAGCTGGCAGGTATTGCGCTGAACGGCTTCGAGAGCGCATTTCTTCCATGGGAGGATCGCCTCGTTTTGATCGAGGAAGTATCCGACGAAATCGACGACTTGCTTGGGCCGCCTGATGGCGGTGGAGGAGCGGCGTGATGCAGTACTCGGCGCAGGACGCGGTTAAAGCCGCCAACGCAATCCGTGCCCGGGCTGATGGCCGGCAGCCCACCATCGGCATAATACTTGGCTCGGGACTCGGCGGTTTGTCGAACAAGATGGGCGACGCGGTGCGCATTCCGTTCGGCGACATTCCCGGGTTTCCGGAAGCGACAGTCGTCGGGCACGAGGGAACGATGCTCCTCGGCACACTCGGTGGACGCGAGGTAGTCGCGCTCAGTGGCCGATTCCACGTTTACGAAGGGCATGCGGCGGCTCTGGCAGCGTTTCCGGTGCGCGTGTTCCACGCCCTCGGCGCGCGCGAGATGTTCGTGTCCAACGCGGCGGGGGGAATCTCGCCGAAGCTTGCCATCGGCGAATTGATGATGATCACAGATCACATCAACCTGATGGGAACGAATCCGCTGGCGGGAGAACTTCAGGACACCGATACGCGCTTTACCGACATGACTGATGCGTATGATCCCGGTCTGAGGAGAATCCTTCGCGACAGCGCTGAGGAGCTGGGGATTACGTTGCGTGAGGGTGTGTACGCGTGCGTTCTAGGCCCATCGTATGAGACGCCCGCCGAGGTGAAGATGCTGCGCATGCTCGGCGCGGACGCGGTGGGAATGTCGACGGTGCCGGAAGTGATCGTGGCGAGAGGACTCGGCATGCGCGTCGCAGGCGTGAGCTGCATCACCAATGCAGCTGCTGGAGTGACGGGCGCTGCGCTCAGCCACGCCGAGGTGCTGGAGACAACCAACCGAGTGCGCGGAGCGTTCGAGGCGCTGGTGACCGACTTCCTGGAGAAGACCGGCGCGCGTCAGTTCTCTTCAGCGAGGTGATTTAGCGGACCGCTGCCGGAACCGAGTCCCGGCGCCGTCGCAATCGCTTTCTGGACGTACTCGATCGAGCGCCGCACCGCCGCGTGAAGTGATTCGCCCTTCGCGAGCAGGGCCGTGATCGCGGCGGACAATGTGCAGCCTGTGCCATGGGTGTTCGTCGTTTGCAGTCTTTGCGCTCGAAACGCGCGCAGATCGCCGTCGAACAGCACGTCGACGACACGATCGCCGGATGCGAAATGGCCGCCCTTGATCAACACGGCCGCGGCGCCCATGTCGTTGACGATAGTCTCGGCGGCGTGAGCGATCGCATCTTCATCGTCCAGTTTTTCCCCGACCAGAATCTCCGCTTCGTGAAGATTGGGCGTGATGAGCGACGCCAGCGGAAGAAGCTGCGTGCGAATCACGTCGATAGCATCGTCCTGAAACAGCTTGTCGCCAGATGTAGCGACCATTACCGGATCCAGAACGTAGTTGCGCAGCGAGTGATCGCGGATCGCGGCAGCAACGGACAGTGCGACAGCGCCGTTGGCGATCATGCCGGTCTTGAACGCGGCAGGCATTAGGTCATTGGCGACCGCATCGATCTGCGCGCGAACCAGCTCCGGCGAAACCGGCTCCCACCTTGTCACTCCACGGGTGTTCTGGGCGGTGATGGCGGTGATCGCCGACGTACCGAACACGCCGAATCGCTGGAAGGTTTTGAGATCTGCCTGGATTCCGGCCCCGCCGCCCGAGTCTGAGCCGGCGATCGTGAGAGCGATGCGCATGGACAAAAAGATGCGCCGCGGACGACCGCGGCGCATCGATTCAGTTACTTCGCCTCCCGCTTGCTATTGCACTTGCCGGGGCGGGGGAGACGGCGGCAGCGATTGAATACGCGCCTTGAACGCGTGAAAGTTGCGGGTGTCAGTGCCCAGGCGTGACAACTCGGGGGGCGGAATCTGATTGATCAACGCCTGGACCGCGTTGATGCGATCTTCCTCGAGAGGGTGAGTGAGGAACCACGATTCGACGGCGCCGGGGCGACTCTTGCGCTCCTCGAGCAGCTTCTGGAACATCGTCACCATACCGACCGGGCTGATGCCGGCGCGAACCACATTCTTGACTCCTTCCGCATCAGCCTCGGCTTCATCCTCCCGGCTGAAACGCGCGAATACCGCACCACCAGCGATGTTGATTGCCGCGCCGGCAACCTGGCTGTTGCAGATGCTGGTAAGGACGCACGCGAGCGTTACTCCGATGTTGGCGCCCTGCGCTTTCTCCATTTGCTTGACGGTGTGACGCCTCACCACGTGCCCGATCTCGTGCCCAAGCACACCGGCGAGCTCGTCCATCTGATCGGCGCGCTGGATGAGTCCACGATTCACGTAGACATACCCGCCTGGCACCGCGAACGCGTTGACCTCCTGCGCATCGACGATGAAGAAATGCCAATCCAGGTCGCGACGACTGGTGAGTCCGGCGATGGAATCGCCGAGCACGTTGATGTAGCGATTTAGCTCGGGATCCTGAATGATTGGTAGTTGCGCGTTGATCTGCTGCGCATATTCCTGTCCCATCTGCACTTCCTGCTGCTGCGAAATTCCGCAGCCGATGACCGAGCAGCTAAGCGCGAGACCTATGAGGACTCGTTTCATTCCTACTCCAGCGGTGAGATTTCTATTTAGACGCGGGGCAATTCCTATTCCAGCCATGCCGGTTTGCACGACGTGAAATTATTGACACTCGCGCGCGATTTGACCCGCCGCAAAGCCCGCGAAAAACACTCGATGTTCGTCGCGGAAGGTGTGCGATCAGTCGAGGAACTGCTTCGATCCGGGCTCGCCGTTCGTGGCGCTTTGGTCGCGCCGCAGCTCGCCGATGCGCCGCGCGGAGCGGCGCTGCGGGCACAACTCGAACGGTCGAAAATCGAGACTGTCGAAGTGAGTGAAAAAGATTTTCGATCGGCAGCCGAGACAGAATCGCCGCAGGGAATCCTCGCGATTGCCGAAGTTCCGCGACGCAGTCTTGATACACTGCAAATCCCGGCAGTGTGCCGCGTCTTGCTGCTCGATGCCGTGCAGGATCCGGGTAACGTCGGGACGATTCTGCGGACCGCCGCGGCGTTGGGAGCTGCCGCTACCGTCGCATTGCCGGGAACGGTGGATATCTGGAACCCGAAAGTAATTCGCAGCTCGATGGGTGCCCAGTTTCACCACGCCGCGCTGCACGCCAGCCTCGAGCAGACGCTGGACTTCCTTAAAGACCGTTCCATCGACCTCTGGGCGACCGATACCAGCGGAAAAGCCCTCGGCCGGCAGTCGGCCCCCCAGCGGTTGGCCATCGCCCTCGGCAACGAAGGGGCGGGAATATCGTCTTCTATAAGGGAGAAAGCGCAGGAGACGGTCTCGCTGCCGATCTCCGGAAACGTGGAGTCTCTCAACGTCGCGGTGGCAGCGGGAATTCTTCTCTACGAGCTACGTCTATAAATGGAAATCATCGAAGGATTGTTCGTTTTTCTGGTAGGAGCTGCGATCGGCTCCTTTCTTAACGTCTGCATCGGCAGATGGCCGGATGGTTTGAGCGTGGTCAAACCGCGTTCGCGTTGCCCGAAGTGTGGTCACCAGATCACGGCACTCGAGAACATTCCGATTTTGAGCTGGCTGCTTCTTCGCGGGCGGTGCAGCGGCTGCCGCGAGCGCATCTCGATTCAATATCCGATAGTGGAGCTGCTGGTGGGAGTAATGTGGCTGGTAGCCTATTTGTATTTCGGGCTGACGGTCACCGCGCTGCGTGTGGCAGTGCTAGCCACCGTGCTGCTGGGAATCGCCGTCACCGACGCCAAGCACTTCCTCATTCCTGATGGCTTCACTGTTTTCGGACTGCTGTTCGTGATTCTCACCGCGCTGCTCGCGCTGTACGTTGGCGAGGCAGAGCCGTTCGCTCGCCCGTGGGACGCGATCCTCGGCATGTGCGTTGGGGCAGGGGCGATTTCGATCGTTGGATGGCTGGGCGAAGTCTGGCTCAAACGGCCGGCGATGGGATTCGGCGATGTGACGCTGATGGCGGTAGTCGGGGCGGCCGTCGGTCCGGTGCGGGCACTGCTCACGATTTTCATTGCGTCGGTGCTAGCCCCAATCGTTCTGTTGGGTGTGGTTTATCCGCTGTCGGCGCGCGGCCTGGCTGACGACAAGGGTCAAACGGAGCTGGCGCTCGAAGGCGACGGCGGATGGCGCCGACGCGAGCTGCCATTCGGCGTCTTTCTTGCCCCCGCGGCTCTCATCGCGCTGCTGCATGGAGATGCGCTGATTCAGTGGTATCTTCGTATCTCCGGACTCTGATCGAAAAACTTTTCTTCGCCACAAATGATCGTTGAACTGAAGCGCGCGGGATCTCTCGCGGCAGTTCTGCTCGTTGCTCTGGTCTCCGCTTGCGAGAGGCAAAAGCCAGCCTACGAAGGACCGTACGCCGCCGAAGTTCGTGAAGCGATACCGATGATCGAGCGCGCCGTCGGACTCAAGTTCAAGACGCCGCCGAAAGTCGAAACGCGCTCGAAGGAACAGGTTCGCGAATTCGTCACGCGACAGTTCACCGATTCGCTGGCGTTGCACGACATCGCCGGCCAGGAAGCCGCTTACAAGCGCCTGGGAATGATTCCCGACACCCTCCAGCTGCAGCCGTTCCTGACGAGCCTGCTCGAGGAGCAGATCGTAGGCTACTACGACCCCCACACCAAGGTGCTCTATGTCGTCAATGGCGCGCCGAAAGACATGGTGGGGATGACGATCACCCACGAATTGGTGCACGCGCTCCAGGACCAGTACATCAGCCTCGATTCAGTCCAGAAGATCCGCGACGACAACGATCGCCTCGAGGCCGCTCAGTCAGTCTTCGAAGGGCAAGCCGTGTACGAGCAGATCTCGATCATGCTCGGCGGATCCAACATCGCCATCAATCTTCCCGGTGGCTGGGACAGAATCCGCGACATGATCCGGGAGAACCAGTCCTCGATGCCCATTTTCGCGGCCGCGCCCAAGGTGATTCAGGAGACGTTGATCTTCCCGTATCTGAGCGGCGCCGAGTTTTATCGCAATTACAAGGAGCGCAAGCCGGGCTCGATCATTTACAACGACATGCCGGTGTCGACGGAGCAGATCATCCATCCGGCAGCATTCTTCGTGACGAAGGACAATCCAACGAAGATTCAGTTCGGCACGCTCAGCAACGCAACGAAGGTCTACGAGAACGATCTCGGAGAATTCGAGACGCGGCTCTTTCTGTTCCAGCACCTCAATGATCAGAACGAAGCCGTACGCGGCGCGACCGGGTGGGACGGCGATCGCTATGCAGTCGTGAATACACCGCAGGGGCAGGGGATCGTGTGGCTGACGGTGTGGGATTCGCAGGTCGAGGCCGGCGAATTCTTCCACATGGTGAACGAAGGCGTCGAGAAGAGATTCTCGACCAAAGCCGCAGCTGGCTCTACGCAGTTAGTGAAGAAGTACTCGGGCGGGGGTCGGACGATTCAGGTGGAGACGCAGGAAATTGGCGGGCGCCCGACTGTCATCTATGTGGATGTGCCGGCGGGGGCGAATCCGAATATCGTCAATCCGAGCCAGGTCAGGTTGACTCAATAGCTCTTAACTACAAAAAGAAGACTACCAGCTTGCAGCCCTGGGCCTTTGCAGCCTGCGGCCACGAGCCGTGATTATTTGCATTCGGAAACAGCTCGGGGCCGCGGGCCCGTGGGCTCAGGGCTCCATGCTGGTAGTCTTCATTTTGTAGTTAAAGCCCCAGCAGTTTCTGCAGCCCAAAAGTGCACACTCCAATCAACCCGCCCAGCACATAGCCGGTAGTGATGATCATGTTCAGCTCGTTCTGAATCACGTTGCGGAGAATTTCCTCGACGCGATCGATGCTGAACGACATCACCTTGCGCTCGACCATTGCCTGTACGTCGAGTTTTTTGATCAGCTCGGGGAGCTGATCGTGCACCCATTCCCAGATCACCGGCGCGGCCTGCGCGGCAAGGCGCTTTGGTGCTTCGGGATCCTTCTTCGCTTCGACATCGCCAAGGATGTCGGATATCGGTTTCTGCAGATAGGTAAGAATCGCGTCGTGGATTGCCTTTGAGATTTCTTCGCGAATCTCGGGTTCTTCGAGCAAGGTCACGACCTGCTCGACACCATCGGTCTCGATTGCATCGAGTACGGCTTCGAACTTTGACTCTGTCATCATCAGCTTCGCGAAGATGCGCTCGTGAAAGCGCATGTCATCGACGAAGCGATTGAACATCGCGTGCAGAGCGTCGCGCAGCTTCACGCGCGTCGTCGGTTGGCCGAGAAACGCGCCCAGCTTGGTCATCGCGACCGGCAGATACGAAGTCATCGCGCCCTCGAGCGCGTTGACGACCGCAGGGGGCACTTTGTCGATCAGGGGCTCGCGCGACGTGAGGATGTTTGCAATAACGTCCTCGAGCCGCGACTGAAACGCGGCCAACAGCTCAGGGCGTGCCAGCTCTTTTTGTAAATCGCCCGGAGTGAGCAAGCGTTCGCCGACGGTGCGTCCGAGGCTCTTGGCTAACCGCGCCTGGTTTTTCGGGATCGCGCCGTGGAAGACCCAGTGCTTCTTCTTTGGATTGAACAGCATCCAAACGGCTACGGTGTCGGAGAGGCCTCCGGCCATCGTGCCGACGAAAACATGGATGGCGAATTGAACCCAGACGTTCTCGAGATTCACCCTACTTTGGTAGCGACCGCCGGCTCCGTGCGATTGATCGATGCAGTGGGCGAATCCTGGACGGCGTTCTTCGCCGGCACATCGCCGTGCGGCTCGAGGGCGTCGGCGAGAGTTCCGGGCGGCTTCGGCAACAGCGCGAGATGGATGATCTCGTCCATCGTAGAGACGAAAGTGAACGACATGCTCTTCACGATCTCCTCCGGAATGCCGCGCAGATCCTTCTCGTTCGCCTTGGGCAGGATCACCTGACGAAGGCCGGCTCGATAGGCAGCCATCACTTTTTCCTTGACGCCGCCGATCTCCAGTACCTTGCCGCGCAAGGTCATCTCGCCGGTGAGGGCGATGTCGCGACGCACCGGGCGGCGGCTGAGCACGCTGGCGATGGCTAGCGTCACCGCAGCGCCCGCGCTCGGTCCATCCTTTGGAATCGCCCCAGCGGGGAAGTGCACGTGCAAATCGACTTCCTTGAACTCGACGTCGTCGATGCCGAGCGTATGCGCGCGCGAGCGAACGTAGGAATACGCAGCGTCCACTGACTCGCGCATCACGTCGCCGAGCTGGCCGGTGACGGTGAGTCTGCCAGATCCCGGCATCCTGAGGGCTTCGATCACCATCAGATCGCCACCAGTGGCTGTCCACGCCATGCCGGTAACAGCGCCAATCTCCGGCTCCTGCTCCGCGTCCTCGAGCGTGTACGTCGGATTGCCGAGGATGTCGATCACCATCTGATTGTCGACTATCCAGGCACCTTCCTCACCCTCCGCTTTCTTGCGCGCACGCTTGCGCATCAGTGCCGCGATGTTGCGCTCGAAGTTGCGCAGGCCAGCTTCGCGGGAATAACGGTTCGAGATAAAGCCGAGCACTTCGTCGGTGAACTGAATGTCTTTGTCAGTGATGCCGTGCTCCTCGAGCAGCCTCGGCAGCATGTAGCGCCAGGCGATCTCGACTTTTTCTTCGACCGTGTAGCCGAGCACCCGAATGACTTCCATACGATCACGCAGCGGCGCCGGAATGTCGTAGAGATTGTTCGCCGTGCAGATGAAGAGAATGCTGGAGAGATCGAACGGAAGATTCAGGTAATGATCGACGAAGTTCGAGTTTTGCGACGGGTCGAGGACCTCGAGCATCGCTGCCGTCGGATCACCTGACGGTCCTCCTGATGTCATCTTGTCGATCTCGTCGATCATGAGCACCGCATCGCGCACTTGTACGCGACGGAGCGCCTGCAGAATCAGACCCGGCATCGCACCAACGTAAGTGCGACGGTGACCGCGAATTTCCGCTTCGTCGCGCACGCCGCCGACCGAGATGCGATAAAACGCGCGGGAGATCGAGCTGGCTATCGCTTCGCCGAGCGAAGTCTTACCGGTGCCCGGCGGTCCAACGAAGCAGAGAATCGGGCCGTGAGGATCGCCGCCGCGCAGCTTTCTCACAGCGAGATACTCGACGATTCGCTCTTTCGCTTCCTTGAGGCCGTAGTGTCTGCTATCGAGCAGCTCTTCGACTTTCTTGAGCTCGATTACGTCGTCAGACGTCGACTTCTTGTTCCACGGCAGTGCCAACATCCAGTCGAGATAGGTCCGAATGACCTGATACTCGCTGGATGCGGGCGACAGGTTGCGCATGCGCTCGATCTCGCGGCGTCCTTCCTGTGCTGCTTTCTCGGGAAGATTCGCTTCCTCGAGTTTCTTGAGCGTCTCGATTGCTTCTTTTTCGCCCGGATCCCCTTCACCGAGCTCCGACTGGATCGCGCGCAACTGCTGCCGGAGATAAAACTCCCGCTGGTGCTGCTCGATCTTGATTTCAGTTTGACGTTTGACGTCCTCAGCCACCCGCGCACGACCGACTTCGCGCTCGACTCGACCGAGCAGGAACTTCAGTCTCTGGCCGATGTTCAGCCGTTGCAGGATCTCGTCTTTGTCGGAGACCTTGAAGTTGAGGTTTGTGGCAGCGAGATCAGCGAACCGGCCCGGATCCGAAATATTCATCTTCAGGATCGCCGGCACTTCGTCGGGAATGCGCTCGATCAGCTCGGCGAGGGTTTCCGCACCAGTGACGATGCGCGAGATGAGATCATCGACTTCGTTCGGATCGGGTGGAATCTCTTTCGCGGGCTTGATGCGAACGATCGGGAACGGATCGGTCTGGGTAACGCCCTCGACGACAATTCGCCGCAACCCCTGCAGTGTGATCTGAACAGTTTCGCCCGGCAGATTGATCCGCTCGTGCACACGCGCGGCGACGCCCACGCGACCGACGAAGCGTTCCGGATCCAGCACGTCATCGTGATCACCGCTGGCGACGACCAGCCCGACGATCAAACCAGACTGCTCGTTGGCTTTGAGCAGCGCCAGGTTTTCCGGTGCACCCATTTGCACGGCGATGGTGCCGAGTGGGTAAACAATGGTAGAGCGCAGCGCCATCAGGGGCAGCGTTGCGGGGATGTCAGCCTGCAGGATGTCGTCTTTGCGCTGGGCGGGCGGCATTCAGTTGGGTTCCTCTCTGCGTCGTAACTCTAAGTTGTTTGTGAACTTAACGGCGCATAAGTTTAAAGGCTATGTTCGAAGACCTGAGCGAAAAGCTCGAAGCCACGTTCGCCCGCCTGCGTGGCCGCGGTGTCCTGACCGAAGCCGACATCAAGGAAGGGCTGCGCGAAGTCCGCCGAGTTTTATTGGAGGCGGACGTCAACTTCCAATTGACGCGTGAGTTCCTCGAACGTGTCGAGAAAAAGGCCACTGGCGCCAATGCGCTGAGTACAGTCTCACCCGGCCAGCAGTTGGTCAAGATCGTACACGAAGAGCTGTCTGCTATGCTCGGCGAACGCCGGGAAGGGCTGAAGCTCGGCACTGTCCCGCCGTCGGTGATCATGATGGTCGGGCTCCAGGGGTCCGGTAAGACGACGACTGCCGCCAAACTCGCGCGCAAGCTCAAGGGCGAGGGCCGATCTACCCGGCTCATCGCGGCCGACGTGTACCGGCCGGCTGCAATTGATCAGCTGGAGACGCTGGGTCGCGAGTTGTCCATCCCCGTCTACGCAGATCGCAGCACGCACGACGTCGTGAAAATCGCGCGCGCCGGAGTAGCGGCGGCCCTGCACGAGCGCGACCGGGTCGCGATCGTGGATACCGCCGGCCGGCTGCAGATCGACGAGGAGATGATGAACGAGCTGAAGCATCTGAAGGAGGAGTTAAGACCCTCCGAGATTCTGCTCGTCGCCGACGGCATGACCGGTCAGGATGCGGTGAAAATCGCGCAGGGGTTTGATCAGGCGCTTCACATCACCGGCGTCATTCTCACCAAGATGGACGGCGACGCCCGTGGCGGTGCCGCGCTATCGATCTACGGCGTCACCAAGAAGCCGATCAAGTACATCGGTGTAGGCGAGAAAGCCGACGCGCTCGAAGAATTCCATCCCGAGCGCATGGCCGGCCGCATTCTGCAAATGGGCGACATCGTGTCGCTGGTCGAGAAAGCGCAGACGGCGTTCGACGAGGCGGAGGCAAAGCGGCTCGAGAAGAAGGTCCGCAAAGACGGAATGGACCTGAACGATTTCCTCAACAGCATGAAGCAGATCCAGAAAATGGGGCCGCTGGAGGGAATCCTGAAAATGCTTCCCGGCGTGAACACGAAGGCGCTGAAGCAGATGAAAGCGGACCCGAAGCGCATCAAGCACGTCGAAGCGATCGTGCTGTCGATGACCCCCGCGGAGCGCAAGAATCCGTCGATCATCAACGGCTCCCGGCGCGCGCGGATTGCCAAGGGATCCGGCCGACCGATCAGCGATGTCAATCGGCTGTTGGATCAGTTCCGGGAAATGCAAAAGATGATGAAGAAGATGGCGGGAGGAGGGCGGATGGGACTCCCGAATATGCCCGGAATGTTCGGAGGTATGCGGTAGAGGACGAGTACTCCGGACTAAGTGCATCGACGAGTTCGGACTGATTGAGGATTTCGGAGGCGGACAACAGCAGGATCGAGAAACGCACGCTCTCTCCGTCCGCCATCCTCGGTGGGTCGGCGTCCCCGGCCCTCAATCAGTCCGAACTCGTCAATGCCGTTGGTCCGGAGTACTCCGTCCTATTAGATTCGGAGCCTAAGCATCACCGGGTGCGGACCGGAATTTCCGGCCCCGCGAGGAGCCCGGATTCGAGGCGCGAGAAGCGCCTCATTTTTCACCCTCCAGGGAGTACTACGAAATGGTAAAGATTCGCCTCCGCCGCGTCGGGCGGAAAAACGCGCCGTTCTATCGCATTCTCGTCGCCGATTCCCAGATGCCGCGCGACGGCAAGTTCATCGAAGTCATCGGGCAGTACGCTCCCCGGAAGAGTGAGGGATCGCTCCAGATCGACGAAGCGCGCGCCAATCACTGGCTCAATCAGGGCGCGCAGCCCAGTGACACCGTCCGTTCGCTGCTTCGGCGCGCCGGCATCCTCAAGCGCCGGCACGAGCAGCGTATCGGCATGCAGCGCGCGGGCGCTGCGGTTCCGGTTAGCGAGGAAAGCACGGCGGTCTGAGCGGGAAGAGCGAAGCGGGAAGCGAGAAGCGCTTTCCGCAAGAGGAACGGCGCTGATTTCCGCAGCTGCTTCACTCTTCCCGCTTCCCGCTTCCCGCGTATGTCCGAATACGCCATTGTCGGCCTGATTCGGAAAGCACAGGGAATACGTGGAGAGGTGATCGTCGAGCCTCTCACCGATAAGCCGGACGTGGTCTTCGCGTCCGGCAGTCGCGTTTTTGCGGGTACCGCCGACGGCGAGCCGGCGATCGCCTACGATGTGAAGGGCGCAGAGGAGATCCCGACCCTCACCATCGCCAGCTCCAAGCCATACAAGAAGGGATTGATGGTGAAGTTCGAAGAGCTTGCCGATCGCGGCAGCGCTGAACTTTGGCGGGGGCGTTACCTGCTGGCTCGCTTCAGCGAACTTCCACCGCCCGAGGAAGACGAGGTCTATCTACACGATTTGATCGGCATGAAAGCAGAGTCGTCAACGGGTGAGCCGATTGGAACCGTGAAGACCTTTTACGAGCTGCCGCAGGGCGTCGTACTCGATCTGCAAACCCCGAAAGGGAGCATTCTCGTTCCCTATCGTCCCGAAGCAATCCTACGCACTGATGTCGCCGCCCGTACCATCGTCATCAACGACGCGCTCGGCTTTACGGACAGCAGTTCGGGCGAGCCGGTCTGACCGTGGCGCTCAAAATCAACGTCGTCACGATCTTTCCGGAGTTCTTTGCCGGTCCGCTGTCATTGAGCATCCCGTCGCGCGCGGCCGCGGCAGGCAGCGTCAGCTACAACATTGTCGATCTCCGCGATTTCACGCAGGATAAGCACCGAACGGTCGACGACTACCCCTACGGTGGCGGAGCGGGGATGGTGATGAAGCCCGGACCCTTCTTCGAAGCCGTGGAATCGCTCGGCGCAAAACCGCCGATCGTGCTGTTGTCGCCTCGCGGAAAAGTCTTTGCACACGCCGATGCGGAACGATTTGCGGCCGGTGCCGAGCTCACGCTTCTTTGTGGGCACTACAAGGACATCGACCAGCGGGTTGCCGATCACCTGGCAACAGAGGAAATCTCGATCGGCGATTTCGTCTTGAGCGGCGGCGAAGCGGCGGCGCTGGCGATCATCGACGCGACGGTCCGCCTGTTACCGGGGGCGATGTCTGATCTCGATAGTGCGCGCGGCGATTCGTTTTTCGGCCGCGGCCTGAGCGCGCCGAGCTATACCAGACCACCCGAATTTCGCGGTCACAAGGTGCCCGACGTTCTGCTCTCGGGCGATCACGCGCGGATCGAGCGATGGCGGATCGAGCAGTCCGAGCGCCTTACCGACGCCCGAGCCGGCGAACGGTCGAAGAAGGGAAGCTGAACGCTGGCATTAAGCCCTTTTGCGGTTTAGTTTTACTGGCTGTCCGCAAAATCATTAAACAAGTCTTTCCACAGGCTGTAACCCCAGCCGCGAGCGTCATATGCACCCCTTCATCGAAACCCAGAAAGAGTGGCTCCGTAACAACGTCCCCGCATTCAGGGCCGGTGATACACTGCGCGTCAACGTGCGCGTCCGCGAAGGCGACAAGGAAAGACTCCAGGCATTCGAAGGCGTTTGCATTGCCAAACGCGGCAGTGGCGTCAGCGCCACTTTCACCGTCCGCAAAATCTCGAACGGTGTCGGAGTCGAGCGCATTTTCCCGCTGCACAGCCCGATGATCGCCGAGATCTCCGTGGTCCGCCGCGGTCGGGTGCGTAGAGCCAAGCTCTATTATCTGCGCCATCTCACCGGCAAAGCGACCCGCATCAGAGAGCGTAAAGCGAAAGTCCTGGTGCCTGGTTCAGAGACTATCGAGCAGGCAGCCGCCGCCGAGCAGGCGGAAGCGGGAACCGGGGTCGAGGCCTAACGCCTCTCACCTGGCGGGCGTAGCAGCGTGCAGGACGAGGTCGAATCGGGCTCTCCCAAATCGACCCCGGAAAGAGCTTCCTCTGAATCTCCGGCGCCCAACGCCGATTTAACACCAGCGGATACAGCCCCTGTCGCCGACGCAGAGAAAACGCCTCGGCGCCGTCTGCGTCGCCGCAAACGCTGGACGACGATCGAACGTGATCTCCGCCTGCAAAAAGGTCCTCTTCTCGCTGGTGTCGATGAAGTAGGTCGCGGTCCGATCGCCGGGCCCGTCGTCGCCTGTGCCGTAATCATGCCGCCCGACACACGCGCGATCGCGGGGGTCGACGACTCAAAGCGACTGACCCACGATCAGCGCGTTCGGCTGGCGGTGAAGATTCGCGAGCGCGCCGTCTCATTCGCTTTGGGGGCTGCCTCCGTTCGTGAGATCGACACCATCAACATCTATCAGGCGAGCGTGCTGGCGATGCAGCGCGCCCTCAATCGTCTGCGCGTGAAGCCCGACCACGTCGTGATCGACGGGCGCGCCATGCGCACGCTGCCCATCCCGCACACGGCTGTGGTCAAAGGCGATCGGCGCTGCTTCAGCATCGCCTGCGCATCGATCATCGCCAAAGTGACGCGCGATCTGCTGATGACGCGACTGGCGCAGCGATATCCGCAATACACGTGGGATCACAACGCGGGCTACACCACGCGCCAACACGTCGTGGGTCTCACGGCACACGGCATAACGCCGCATCATCGGAGAAGCTTTTGCCGCATTAGCGACTTGTTGCTCGAGCTCCAGCACCAGGAAGAGATGGAGGAGCGCGAGCAGCAACAGGTGCTCGCTGACGTTGGAATTCCGGACGAGGATGATCTCGATGACGAAATATTCGACGACATCGAGCTCGCTGACGATGCGCCGCTGGATCCGGACGACGATTCCGATCAGCCCCTGGAACAGCGATCTTAGCCGCGTGACCGCGAGGACTGAACGTGGCTGATACGCTGGTTGGAATCATCATGGGATCCAAGTCTGATTGGGACACCATGCAGCACGCCGCACAAATGCTCGACTCGCTCGGCATCGGCCACGAGACGAAAGTCGTGTCGGCGCATCGCACGCCGGACCTCTTGTTCGAGTACGCGGAATCGGCTGAGAAGCGCGGCATTCGCGTCATCATCGCCGGAGCAGGGGGCTCGGCGCACCTACCGGGAATGACCGCCGCAAAAACGACATTGCCCGTGTTCGGCGTTCCCGTCGAAACGAAGGCGCTGCAGGGGATCGACTCGCTGCTCTCGATCGTGCAAATGCCGGCTGGCGTGCCGGTGGGCACGCTGGCAATTGGCAAAGCGGGCGCAATCAACGCGGCTTTGCTTGCTGCTTCCGTCATCGCCCTCGACAAGCCCGAGATCCGCGAGAGGCTCAAGGCATTTCGGAGCGATCAGACCGAGGCCGTACTCTCTCATCCCGATCCGGCGAAAGCAGAGTGAGGATCGGAATCCTCGGCGGCGGGCAGCTGGGCAGGATGCTCGCGCTTGCCGGGTACCAGCTTGGAATCGAGTTCCGGTTTTTCGATCCGAACTCCGGCGCGCCGGTCGGGCAGATCGGCGAGCTGATCGCCGCCAACTACGATGATCGAGCCGCTCTCGAACGATTTCTCGATGATGTCGACGTCGTTACGTACGAGTTCGAGAGCATTCCCGTCGAGACGGTGCAATTCGTCTCCGAACGGGTAAAAGTTTTTCCCCCGGTGAAAGCGCTGCAAACGGCGCAGGACCGGTTATTCGAGAAGCAGCTCTTTCAATCGCTGGACATCCCGACGCCGAAATTTGCGGCGATCGGTAGCCTTGAAGATCTTCGCTGCTCCATCGATGACATCGGGTTGCCCTCGGTTCTCAAGACCAGACGCATGGGCTACGACGGCAAAGGCCAGTTCGTGCTGCGGAGCGCGGCAGACCTGGATGCATCGTGGAACGTGCTCGGGAAGTCACCGCTCATTCTGGAGCAGTTCATCCCGTTCGAGCACGAGCTGTCTGTGCTAGGTGTACGCAATACTGCCGGCAGCGAAGTGTTTTACCCACCCGTCGAGAACCGGCATCGCGAGGGCGTCCTCCGGCGCTCGGAAGCCCCGGCGCCGAACATCACACCGGAGTTGGCGGCGACGGCGATCGACTATTGCCGGCGCATCATGGACCGGCTGGAATACGTCGGGGTGATGGCGCTGGAGTTATTTGCAGTTCAGGGAAAAGTGCTAGCGAACGAAATCGCTCCGCGCGTTCATAACTCGGGTCACTGGACGATCGAGGGCGCCGAGACCAGCCAGTTCGAGAACCATCTGCGGGCCATCCTCGGCCTGCCGCTGGGCGTGACCACGCTCAGGGGCCGGTCGGTGATGTACAATCTGCTCGGACACATTCCGGCGCGTGAGCGCGTAGTGGCGATCGAAGGTGCCCATCTGCATCTCTATGGCAAGGCACCAACGGAAAAGCGGAAGGTGGGCCACGTGACGCTGGTGGCCCAGACCTCGGCGAGGCTGGAGCGGGGGGCGGCAGATGTCGCTCGGGCGCTCGGCTTACCGCCGGAGGATAGCTGAAAACGCAGTTTTTAGCGTTTGGGTCATCCATGGCCGCCGAAGCTTGACCGAAACAGGTTCAAACCCAAATCAGCGCTGGCGCTGTCAGAACGGCAGCGACCAGAAATTCCCCATTGTCATCGATTCAAACCTTTGAGCCAGCCGGACTATCCAATCACACAACCAAGGCCGGAAGACGAGTTGATGGCTGTTACGGGGGCGGCAGCGAGATCAAACGTGGTACGCGCGCCAATGGGTGATACCGCTGACGTGGCCCTGGCCGCGGCTGGAGACCGTCAGGCCTTCGAGCGGCTGTACCGGGCACATGCAAACAGAGTGTTCACGCTCTGCGCGCGGATGTCGGGCAGCAGGGTTCGGGGTGAGGAGCTGACTCAGGACGTCTTCGTCCGGACATGGGAAAAGCTCCCGCAGTTTCGTGGAGAAAGCGCTTTCTCCACCTGGCTGCACCGGTTGGCAGTAAATGTGGTTTTGAACGCGAGGAAGATCGAAGGCAAACACGCCTCGCGCACCGAGCAAAGTGACGTTGAAGACGAGCGGAGAGACGAGATGGCGCGTGCTCCGCTGCACATTGAAAGGATGGATCTGGCAGAAGCAATTTCGAAGCTGCCGGAGGGAGCGCGAAAAGTCTTCGTGCTCCACGATGTCGAAGGCTACAAGCACGAAGAGATTGCCGAGATGATGGGAATCACTTCGGGTGGAAGTAAGGCGCAGCTGCATCGCGCGAGACTTCTTCTGAGAGGGGCATTGCAACGATGACAAACTCCATCATGACCTGCGAAGCATTCGACGCGGCGCTCCCCGATTATCTCGAGGGAACGCTGGACGGATCGCTTCGTTCAGCTGTCGAAGGGCACCTGAGAGAGTGTGTGCGTTGCGCCGGCCTGGTGCGGGATCTACGAAACATCGAGTCGGAAGCGGGCAAGCTTCCCGATCTGGTGCCGTCGCGAGACCTGTGGCAGGGAATCGAAGCTCGCATCGCGGCGCCGGTGATTCCGCTGGCCGCGCGACCCGAGCGCACGAGACGTTTCGCGCCGACGTGGATGGGAATTGCCGCGGCCGCTCTCATCGTCACTACAGCAGGTATCACCTACACACTCACCGCGCGCTCATTCCGCGCTTCCAGCTCCACCGTCGCGACCGCACTGCAGTCGTCGACAACTCAGCCTAACCCAGGTGATTCGTCGACGCCGCAGACTGTCGTAGCCAGCGGTAGTGCCGAGTCGGCGGAGCAGGCGGCGCAGCAGTCCGCGCCGCGGCAGCAGTCAACGTCGCAGCAGCAGTCGACGACGCCGTCGAGAACGGTCAACGTCGATCGCAGCACGACGCAGCCTGCCAGCGGGGTGAGCGCCCAGCTCGTTAGCCAGGAAATTCCATCAGAAGCAGTCTACAGCAAAGAAATCGCAGCCCTGCAGCACATCGTAAACGACCGCAAGACTCAGCTCGATTCGGCCACGATCGCGATCATCGAGAGAAATCTTCGCATCATCGATCTGGCAATCGAGCAGAGCAAGGCAGCGTTGGCCAAAGATCCTGCGAGCAGGCTACTAACCGATCAACTGACTCGTGCGCTCGACATGAAAATCGAGCTGCTTCGCCGCGCAGCAATGCTGCCGGCCAATACATGACAATGAATACTTCAAGCAAGCTGTCCGGGTTGTTCGTCGCAGCGTTGCTGTGCGCAGCCACTTCGAGCTCGGCACGAGCTCAGGACGAGCGGCAGTTGACGCAGATCGATACGACGCTGCGTCTTGACCGCGGCGGCGCCGTCGACCTGTCGCTGATCTCGGGCAAAATCAACGTCGTCGGTTGGGACCGACCCGACGTTCACATCAGAGCATCCATCGAAAGCGGATACCTCGAGCTGAGCGCCAACTCCTCACGCATCACGCTCGGCGTCGATGACGAGGGTGGCGGCCGGCATCACGGACACGGCAACGTCGGCGAGGCTCAGTACGACGTTCAGGTTCCGCGCGGCGCACGTCTGATCCTCGAGGCTGTCTCCGGCGATGTGACGGCGCGCGGCTCGCAAGGTGAGATCGAGGCGACGAGTGTCAGCGGTGACGTCGAAGTCTCAGATGGCTCACGTGACGTAAGCGTGGAATCGGTGTCGGGATCCGCGCACGCATCCAACATCAACGGAAACCTTCGCGCCGAGACGGTGAGCGGTGATCTTCGCGCCGAGACAGTATCGGGCAACGTCGAAGCGAATTCAGTGAGCGGGACCATTCGGCTCAGCAACATCCAATCGCGCGATGTTCGAACCGAAACTGTCAGTGGCGACATCATATATATCGGAAGTATCGAGCCCTCTGGGCGCTACGGGTTCGAGTCGCACTCGGGTTCGGTGCGGCTGACCATTCCGCGGAATGCGGGTGCCAGTTTCAGTGTCGACACCTTCAGCGGTGATATCAGTACGGACTTTCAGGTGACTGTTCCACCGAGTCCACCTCGTAGCACTCGTCGGCGTGACAACAATCACATGGAATTCACGATCGGTGACGGCAGGGCAAGGGTTACGGCGAGCACTTTCAGCGGGCGCATTGTGATCAATAACGGAGACTCATCCACCCGGAGAGATGAAGATGAATAGGACGAGACTATGGGCGGTTGTCGCCTTCCTGGCAGCTGCACCTGTACTCGGCGCGCAGCAGCAGTATGGACGCGATACCGACACCTGGCGCTGGGATGGTCGAGTGGAAGCGGGGCGCTGGATGCACGTCTTCAACGTCAACGGCTCGGTCGATTTCCTGCCGAGTTCGGATGGCTCGGTACACCTGGTCGCGGAAAAGCGAACCCGCGACGGTCGCGAGCCCGACGACATTCACTTCGAGGTCGTCCAGACGGGTGGCAACGTCACGATCTGCGCGATTTGGAACAACAACTCGCGATGCGAGGACGGTGGGGTCGAGAGCTTCCGCAATCGCGGCAACAACGACAATCACACTTCTGTGAAGTTTACGGTCCGAGTTCCGCGCTCGATCAAAGTTGGCGCCCACTCCGTGAACGGCGGCGTCTCGATCACCGACGTTGGTGCACAAGCGGACGCCGAGACTGTAAACGGTGGTGTCAAAGTGCGTAATACGTCGGGGCCCGTCGTCGCGCACACGGTGAACGGCGGCGTCGATGTTTCAACCGCGGTTGGACCGGTGAGCGCCGAGACGGTGAACGGCAACGTCGATGCGCGAATGAACGCGCTGCAGGGCAACGACGACATGGACTTCAAGACCGTGAACGGATCGGTCTCGATCTATGTCCCTGCTCGCTTCGATGCGAATTTCAGATTCGACACCGTTCATGGCGGTATCGACAGCGATTTCCCGATGACGATGTCGGGTCGCTGGGGGCCGCGTCACGCGTCAGGCACTATCGGTAACGGCGGCCGTGACATTCGCGCGAGCAGCGTTAACGGGAGTATCGAGCTCCGCCGGCAGTAGTTAGGGCTGAGACGGTCTCGCAGTAGCCAAACGTAAAAGCTGGACCGAGGCCCGACGACTAACGGCATCCATGATCGCGGACTGATTGCTGATTGCTGACCAAAGCGCGCTTTAGTCAGCAATCCTCGGTTAGTCCGCGATTATCAATGTGTTGGTCATCGGCCCTCAGTCGCAGAGAGAACGGCTACTCCCCACGGCTGCCTTCCAACTTTGACGGTTGCAACCACGCGCCGGCTCGCCGCATCGATGACGCTGATGGTGTCAGACAGTCCGTCGGCAGTGTAAATCCTGCTGCCGTCGGAAGAGATGGCGATTCCCCATGGTCGCCGGCCGACCGGAATTCTGGCGACCACGCTATTCCGGGTTGCGTCCACCACCGAAACCACGTTGGCGTTGCCGTTGGCGACGTAGATCCATTTGCCATCCGGCGAAACGGCGACGCCAACCGGTTTGCCTTGTCGATTCTCGAGCGCGATGGTGTTGATTACGGAGTGCGTTTTCGTGTCGATCACCGAAAGCGTTCCGCCGATTTCGGCGCTGACGTAGGCGCGTTTGCCGTCGGGCGAAAAGGCGACCGCGCGCGGTCTCACATCCACGAGAAAGTTTGCCACGACTTTATTCGCGCGAATGTCGACGACCGAAACGCTATTGCTGGTTTCCGCAGTCACGTAGCACCAGCGACCATCGGGTGTGATTCCGACGCCCTCCGGCTCGATACCGACGACGAGACTCGCGATCTGCTTTCGGGTAGGAATGTCGGTCGCGGTGACGGAATTGCCGTCCTCATTGGCGGAGTACATGCGCTTGCCGTCGGGCGTTATCGCGAAACGCTCCGGATCGCTCCCCGCCGGAATTACGGCCGTGATCTTGTTGGCGCGGAAGTCGATGGCAACGATGCCGTCGCCACTGCCTTGCTTCCTGATATCGGGATCGCTTAGTGCGACAAAAATGCGACTGCCATCGGGAGTGAAGGCGATACCTCGCGGACGTTGTGGCAGGCCGATGTTGCGAATGACTTTGAGCGTACGCGCATCGATCAGTGTCACGGTGTGGCCGAGCTCGTTGCTAACGGCGATCAGCGAACCTGCCTGAGCGAGCGCTGTGCCGCTGAACATCGCACTCGCCGCGATCAACCCACACAACGAAAGGATTGCGGATTTGGTCATTGGCTTTGCCATCCGCAGCGCGGGGCGGATTTGGCCATCAACGCATCGAGAGCCTGCTCTGCGTTCGCTGGTGCGCTGCTGCCGCCAGCGATTGTGCGCAGCTCCGGAACATCGCGGACGCTGGCGCGTGCCCCGGGCGATCCGCCGGACAAGACATATAATGGTTGTCGCAATTGGTGGTCGGTCCGCCGAAAACTGAGCGGCCATCCCTTGTGCCCGTCGAAGGTTGTCGTTGGCGCTTCGAGGTAAGATAAGATCGCAGCCGGATTTGATGATTGCGTCCGGAGAGCAGCCTCGGATGCGATTTTCACGGCTACCCATCCCGCCCACGCCCCGGCATCCATCGGCGCGTTGTATTTCACGCGGTACCGATCGTTGATCTGGCTCGCACCATATCGCGACAATGACGGCGACCACATAGCCACGCGGGCGTTAGTCGGTGAGCGCGCATTTATTAGTGCGTTAGCGTACATAGAGTCGCCGGCTTCGACGTGGAAGGTGTAGCGACGACAGGCCGCACGCAGTGCGGGCGCGCGCGACGCGACGTTGAAAAAAACCACGCGGTGCGATTCGGCGAATCGCGAAAGCACATCGGCGTCCTGCGCCGCGACGCCAATCAGGATTTGAACCTTACTCGCGGCTAACAATTTCTCAGCGGCTCGCTCCGCATTGCCGTCCGCTGGCTGCTCGCGAAGAACAACGTCTCCGCCAAAAAGCGCCGCGGTTTGTTTTGCCTCGGCGGCGCCGAGGCGTACGCCGCGTTCGATCGAGGTGGGGGTGGCTAAAGAGTCACCCCGAGTTATCAGCCCAACCCGTAACGAGGGCGCGGTTTGGGCAGAGAGGCAGGCTACCAACAAAAATGACGGCGCCATGCCTTGCAGCACGGCGAAGGAACATGGTCGCGTAGCGTACGAAAAAAACTTTTTTGGCAAAGTTCGATGAATGCGTGACGTGTGACCGTTCTACATCATTGAAGGAATCGACTTCGGAATAGTTTCTGCAAGGTGTCGAGCTTCGGTCATTTTGAAACCGCTCGCATCACCACCGGTGTGCAAGTGTAGTGCGCCACAAGCGACGGACTACGAGGAGGCCGATGTCGCGAGGCTTTGCGTTCGCCACTGTTCCAGCGCCGAGAACTCTGCTTGCTTCGCTGGTAGCAGTTTGCATTGGCTGCTCCGGAACAAAGACGCCTAACGAAAAAGGTCAGGCGCCGGCGCCCCCGGCGCCAACTCCGCCGGCTGGACGAAGCAATGGCGGGGCGATCGCGCAAGAGACGGAAGACGGCCAATGGGTACGGCCAGCGAAGAATTACGCGAGTACTCGCTTCAGCGGGCTGAATCAGATCACGGCCGACAACGTCAAGAACCTTCATCTCGCCTGGACTTTCGAGACGGGGATTCTGAGAGGACAGGAAGCGGCCCCGCTCGTCGTCAACAACACGATGTACATCGTGACGCCGTTTCCGAACTATCTCTACGCGCTCGATCTGACCAAACCGGGCGCGCCGATGAAGTGGGTTTATAAACCGCGCACGATGGCGGCGGCCCAGGGCGTTGCATGCTGCGATGTCGTCAATCGCGGAGCATCGTACGCCGACGGCAAGATCGTCTACAACACGCTGGACAATCAGACAGTCGCCGTCGACGCCGTGTCGGGCGCCGAGTTGTGGCGAACCAAAGTCGGCGAGATAAATCTCGGCGAGAGTCTCACGATGGCGCCGCTCATCGTGAAGGACAAAGTCATCATCGGAAATAGTGGCGGCGAATTTGGAATTCGCGGTTGGCTTACCGCGCTCGATCTCTCGACCGGAAAAATCGCCTGGCGCGCGTACCACACCGGGCCCGATTCCGCGGTTCTGATCGGCTCCCGGTTCAAACCGTTTTACGCCGAAGACAGAAAACCGAATCTTGGCGTTCAGACATGGCCCGGTGAAACGTGGAAAATCGGCGGTGCCGGGGCTTGGGGTTGGATCTCCTACGATCCGCAGCTCAATCTGATTTACTACGGCACCGCCAACCCCGGTCCGTGGAATCCGGATCAGCGCCCTGGCGACAACAAATGGAGCTCGACGATCTTCGCGCGCGATCCTGACAACGGCGAAGCGGTATGGGCGTATCAGATGACGCCGCACGACCTTCACGATTACGACGGCGTAAACGAGAACATCCTGCTCGATCTGCCCGTCAACGGTCAGACGCGGAAGGTCCTGATTCATCCTGATCGCAACGGCTACATCTACATGATCGATCGGACGAACGGCGAAGTGTTGGGCGCAGATCCGTACATGTACGTCAATACGTCGACGGGAGTAAATCCGAAGACCGGTCGCCTGCAGTCGAACGACGAAAAGAATCCTCGCATCGGTCAAGTCGTTCGCAATTCGTGTCCCGCGTCACCGGGTGCCAAGGACTGGCAACCCTCTTCGTTCTCGCCGGCCACAGGTCTCATCTATATCCCGCATCAAAATTTGTGTCAGGACGCGGAGTCCGTAGAAGCGAACTACATCGCTGGCACTCCGTTCGTCGGCATGAATGTGAAAATGTATCCGGGCCCCGGCGGAAACCGCGGCTTCTTCGACGCCTGGGATCCGGTAGCCCGTAAACTGGTGTGGCGCATTAATGAGAACTTCCCGGTTTGGAGCGGCGCGCTTTCGACCGCAGGCAACGTCGTGTTCTACGGTACGATGGAAGGTTGGTTCAAAGCGGTTGACGCGCGCACCGGCCAGGAGCTTTGGAAGTTCAAGACAGGCTCTGGCATCATCGGCCAGCCGGTTTCCTATCGCGGTGCTGATGGGAAGCAGTACATCGCGATCTTGTCCGGCGTCGGCGGATGGTCGGGCGCTGTCGTCGCCGGCGGCATCGACACGCGTGATTCATCGGCGGCGCTCGGCTTCACCAACGCGATGGCGGATCTGCCGAGCGTAACCAACAAGGGCGGCACCCTGTATGTCTTCTCGCTTCCGTAGAATGCGTACTACGAAAGTCGTGAGTGCCGTGTCGCTGGCCTGCGTCATTGCGATACTCGCATCAGCATATAGACCCGCGCACGCCGGCAGCGATTTGTCACAGCTGAGGGTCTGCGCTGACCCGAACAATCTTCCGTTCTCGAACGACAAGCAGCAGGGATTTGAGAACCGAATCGCCGAGCTCGTCGCGCGCGACCTCGGGGCGAAGCTGAGTTACGTGTGGTGGGCGCAGCGTCGGGGCTTCGTCCGCAACACGATCAATCAAAACCAATGCGATGTTCTGATCGGTGTGCCGGCGAGCTTCGAGCGCACCCGACCGACGATACCGTATTATCGGTCCACGTACGTGTTCGTGACGCGGCGCGATCGGCATCTCAAGATCACGTCCTTCGACGATCGACAGCTGAAACGGCTGCGCATCGGAGTTCAGCTCATTGGCGACGACGGAATCAACACGCCGCCCGCGCACGCGCTGTCCAATCGCGGCATCATCCGGAACGTACGCGGCTACAGTGTGTACGGCGATTACCGGCAGCCGAATCCTCCAGCGCGGATCGTCGACGCCGTTGCCAACGGCGAAATCGATGTTGCAGTGGTGTGGGGCCCGCTCGCCGGCTATTTCGCGCGCCGTGAGCCCGTCGCACTGGATTTGACGCCGGTGTCGCCGCAGATCGATCTGCCGTTTCTCCCCTTCGTCTTCGACATCTCGATGGGCGTTCGTCGCGGCAATGACACACTGCGTGAGAGACTGAATGCCGTTATCGAGCGGCGTCGTGTCGATATCGATCGCATTCTCGACCAGTATGGCGTGCCGCGCGTGGACGTCGGCCAACCCGGGAGCTCGACGTGATCAGAACGCGCGCATCGCTCTGCATCGTCGTCGCTGCGTGCAGCATGGTCGCGTGCAAACGCGAACAGCGACGCTTCAGGGAGACGCCCCCGGCCGCGACGGCATCGAACGCGATCGTAATGAGCACGCTGCAGCCGGGACCGGCGGTCGTAGAAACGGGAATCAGGAACCCGTACGAGGACAACGCTTTCGCGGTATCCGAAGGCAAGCGACTGTTCGACCAGATGAACTGCTCCGGATGCCATTCGCACGGCGGCGGTGGAATCGGACCGCCGCTCAGTGACGACCAGTGGATCTACGGCAGCGATCCGCAGAACATTTTCTCGACGATCGTCGAGGGCAGACCCAACGGAATGCCGTCGTTCCGCGGCAAGATCCCCAACTATCAGGTGTGGCAGCTGGTGGCGTACGTGCGCGCGCTCGGCGGGTTGCAAGGCAAAGCCGTGCGTACGACGCGCGACGACCACATGATGTACAAGGAATCCGAGCAGGCGCGCGACCAGGGTCATCCATCTCCCACCTTCGTCCCGCCGACGTCAGTCAAGCAATGACGGTGTCGCCAAGGTTCGCGTGGCGGAATGCGCCGAGATACCTGGCCGTCTGCTGCGCGGCGCTGACGGTGGGCGCGTGCACGGGATTCCAGTCCGCGCTCGACCCGAAAGGACCGCGCGCCGGGGCAGTGGCCAAACTTCACTGGACGCTGACCGGCATCGCCACCGCGGTCTATGTGATCGTCATCAGCGCGCTGCTGTTCGCCCTCTGGCGTGCGTGGCACCGGCGACCGGTGGTCGATGAGCACGCGTACCACGAGACGCCAGAGCAGGCAGCAGTGATGAAGCGCGGCGTGATCATCGCTCTCGCGGCGACCGTGATCATCATGCTCGCGTTCGTAGTCGCGAGCGTTTCGACCGGGAGCGCCCTGGCCAAGGTTGGCGGCACCGATCCGCTACGCATCGATGTGGTAGGGCATCAGTGGTGGTGGGAAGTCAAATACCCTGATCCGGATCCGCAGAACAACGTGAATACCGCCAACGAAATTCACGTTCCGGTCGGACGGCCGGTGCTAATCAAAATGAGGTCGACGGACGTCATTCACAGCTTCTGGGCGCCGAACCTCAGCGGCAAGAAGGATCTGATTCCCGGCCACGAGACGACGACCTGGTTCCGCGCCGACACCGCCGGGGTTTATCGCGGACAGTGTGCCGAGTTCTGTGGGCACGAGCACGCGAAAATGGCGTTCTACGTCGTCGCCGAACCGAGATTGGAATTCGAGAAATGGCTGGGTCAGCAGCGCGAGTCCGCCAAGACACCCACAGACTCACTGACACAGAGCGGCGAGCGCGTTTTCCTGAGTGGCCCGTGCGCGATGTGTCATACGATTAGCGGCACCGGGGCGGGGGGCACCGTCGGACCGGACCTCACTCATCTCGCCAGCCGGCGCACGATTGCGGCCGGAACACTGCCACTCACCACCGGCAATCTCGCGGGCTGGATTCTGGATCCACAGAGCATCAAGCCGGGCGTGAAAATGCCGCCGAATCAGATGGATCCGCAGTCGCTGCAGGCGCTGCTTGCCTATCTGGGGACGCTCAAGTGATGGCTTATTCACAGGCGATGCCGATGCGTGAAGACCGGCCGGAGCCGCCACCGCTGATCACAGGCGACGTGGAGAACGACATTCGCGCCAAACTTTCGGCGACCTGGAAGGAGAAGTCGGGCCTCTGGGGCTGGTTGACCTCCACCAATCACAAGTCGATCGCGAAACGCTACATGGTGACGGCGTTGATTTTCTTCGCGCTCGGCGGCCTCGAAGCCGGCATGATGCGCATGCAGCTGTCGCGACCCGAGAATCGATTCGTCGGTCCCGATTTGTACAACCAGATCTTCACCATGCACGGCAGCACCATGATGTTCCTATTCGCCGTGCCGGTGATGGAGGCCGTTGGACTGTACCTGGTGCCGCTGATGATCGGCACCCGCAACGTCGCGTTCCCCCGATTGAATGCGCTCGGATACTGGATGTATCTCGGCGGCGGCCTGCTCCTCTACGCCGCGTTTTTCCTGAACACCGGTCCGGATGCGGGGTGGTTCGCGTACGTGCCGCTGGCGGGCCCACAGTTCTCGCCTGGCAAGCGAATGGACGTCTGGGCGCAGATGATCACCTTCACAGAGATTGCTGCGCTGATCGGCGCTGTCGAGATCGTAACGACGGTGTTCAAGCAGCGGGCGCCGGGAATGTCGCTCAATCGGATACCGTTGTTCGTGTGGGCAGAGGTGATCATGTCGTTCATGATCATCTTCGCGCTACCGGCAATCGTGGTGGCGAGTACGATGATGGCCACCGATCGTTTGATCGACACCCACTTCTTCAATCCGGCGGAAGGGGGTGACGCGCTGCTGTGGCAGCATCTCTTCTGGTTCTTCGGACACCCGGAGGTCTACATCATCTTCATCCCCGCGTTGGGGATGGTGTCGTCTGTCGTCGAAGCATTCACGCAGCGACGGATCTTCGGGTATCCGGCGATGGTTCTCTCGATGATCAGCACAGCCTTCCTCGGATTCGGGCTGTGGGTTCATCACATGTTCGCGACGCCGCTTCCGCAGCTCGGACAGAGCTTCTTCACCGCGGCGAGCGCGGCGATCTCGATCCCGTCGGGAGTCCAGATCTTCTGCTGGATCGGGACGATCTGGTCGGGACGGCCGCGATTCTCGACGTCGTTCATGTTCGTGATCGGCTTCTTCTTCCTGTTCATCATCGGTGGCCTGAGCGGCGTGATGATCGCGTCGGTGCCCTATGATCTGCAGGTTCACGACACGTTCTTCATCGTCGCGCATTTCCACTATGTCCTGCTCGGCGGAGCGGTGTTTCCGCTGTGGGCCGGGTTCTACCTCTGGTTCCCCAAGCTGACGGGTCGGATGCTGAGCGAGCGACTCGGCAAGTGGAATTTCTGGCTCTTCTTCATCGGCATGAACGTGACCTTCTTCCCAATGCACATCCTGGGACTGATGGGAATGCCGCGACGCGTCTACACGTACTTGCCAGAGATGGGCTGGGGTGGTCTGAATGCGCTGGCAAGCTTCGGCGCGGTTTTCATCGTTGCGAGCGGAGTGGTGTTCGTCGTGAACGTGTTCAGGAGTTTGAGCGTTGGCGCTCCAGCCGGCGACAACCCGTGGAACGCACCAACCCTGGAGTGGGCAACGACTTCGCCGCCGCCCAGCTACAACCATCTATTCATCCCAGTCGTCGAAGGACGTGACCCGCTGTGGGATGCCGCGCCGGGTGAGTTATCAGTCGTGACGGGATTGCGCACGGACCGGCATGAAGGGCTGGTGACCAGCATCATGGACGCCATTCCGGAGCACCGCTACGAGTTCAAGAAAGAAACGATTCTGCCGCTCCTGCTCGCGGTATTCGGTGGTGGCTCGATCGTCATCGCGGTCTTCTCGCCGTGGGGTGTCACTATTGGCGCGATCTTCACCTTCATCATACTGGCGTGCTGGTTCTGGCCGACCATCTCGCCCGATCACGACACGCTGTTAGTGAAGGAGCCACGATGAGGCGCCGCGCGGTTCTCGATGTCGCAATGCTGGACGATCACTCGTTCAGCATCAGGGCGCCAATCTGGTGGGGCAACCTGCTGATGATTTTCATCGAGGGCGCGGCCTTCGCGCTGATGGTAGTCGCGTACTACTACATCCGCCGGAACTTCAACACGTGGCCGCCGGAGCGCACCTATCTGCCCGACATGGGTGTCTCCACCGCCAACCTCGTTCTGATGTTGATCAGTCTGGCGCCGATGTGGTATGCGTCCAAGCTGGCGTTCGCGCACGAGCCTCCCGAGCAAGTCGGACGCTGGTTGATGCTCGTAGTCGCATTCGGGCTCACCGCGATCGTTTTGCGCGCATTCGAGCTTCGCGGTTTGCATACGCGCTACGACTCGAACGCGTACGGCTCGATCACGTGGATGATCCTGATCACTCATCTCGCGCACCTGATCGCCGGCTCGTTGGAAACGCTGTTGATCGCGCTGGTGATGTTCAAAGGGCCCGTTGAGAGGAAGCACTATACCGACACGACGGTGATGGCCGCCTACTGGTACTTCGTCGTCGGATCGTGGGTGATCCTGTGGCTGGTGGTGTTCGTGTCGGTGAGGTTCATATGACGGAAAGCATTGCTGCCGAGGAACGCCAGCGCGACCAACTGGCGCGACCGAAGGTTTCGCAGTGGCTGTGGTTCGGCTTCTTCGGCGGGCCGATGGCGGGCATGCTGATGGTGTGGATTAACTATCCGCTCGTGGATCGTGCGTGCGTCAGCGGAAACCGGCTGTGGTTGCACGTGGCGTCAGCGGTGTTCCTGCTCATCGGGGTCGCGGCGTGGCTCGACTCGCGCCGCTGGTATGAGCGCGTTGGCGACTTCCCGCTGACGGAGGGCGGAATAATGCCCCGCACGCGGTTCATGGCGCTCGTTGGCATGTTCACGTCGTCGCTCGCCATCATCGAAATCGTATTCCAGTGGATTCCGATTTTCTTCCTCGGTTCATGCATCGGAACCTGATTCGAGGCGCGCTGATCGGAGTCACGCTCGCGTTGTCTCCTTCAATTGCCAGCGCGCACACCGGTCAATATCTGCGGCCGGACGACCTGTGGAGCGCTTGGACGTTTGAACCGGTGGTCGTGGTCGCGCTGCTGCTTTCAGGCGCGCTTTACGGGACGGGAATTCTCCGACTATGGAGGCGTGGCGCCGGCACAGGCATCAAACGCTGGGAAGCAGCAGCGTTCGCGACCGGGTGGTTGTGCCTGGTCGTAGCGCTTGTTTCGCCGCTCCACGCGCTGGGTGGCGTGTTGTTCTCCGCGCACATGACTCAGCATGAGATGCTGATCTCCATCTGTGCGCCGCTGCTGGTGCTGGGTCGGCCAATTATCCCCTTCCTGTGGGGATTGCCTCTATCGTGGCGCAAGGCGCTGGGAGACTGGACTCGCACGAACGGTGTGAGTGAAAGCTGGCGCATCCTGTCGCTGCCGGCGATTGCATTCTTCCTGCACGCGATCGCGCTTTGGGTGTGGCATCTGCCTGGACCGTATCAGGCGACGTTATCAAGCGAGCTGATGCATTCGCTACAGCACGTGAGCTTTCTGGGGACCGCGCTTCTCTTCTGGTGGACGGTCTTCAAGAGTCGAGGCAGCGAGCTCGGATACGGCGCTGCGGTCTTTTTCCTGTTCGGTACCGCGCTACAAACCGGCGCACTTGGCGCGCTCCTTACCTTCGCGCCGCACCTTTGGTATCCCGCGTATTCCGCGACGACCGGCCCGTGGGGACTGGCGCCGCTCGAGGATCAACAGCTCGGCGGCCTGATCATGTGGATTCCAGGCAGCGTTCCATACGTGCTGGCGGGCCTGTACATGTTCGCGCGCTGGCTCGCCGCTGCCGAAGCGCGCTCGCTGCGTCGAGAGCACGCGGCGTTTGCAGTGCGGGCACTGACCGTGCTCGCTGCCGCCGTTACTCTATCATCTTGTGATCGCGCTTCAGGGGACAATCGTTATCACCTGACAAACGCAGATGTCGAACGCGGACGCACCGCGATCCGAAAATACGGTTGCGGGTCGTGTCACAACATTCCGGGCGTTGGTGGAGCAGTGGGAATGGTTGGACCGCCGCTCGGACAGATCGCGCAACGCGTCTACATCGCCGGGGTTCTGCCCAACGAGCCGGACAACATGATCCGGTGGATCGAGAACCCGCAGGCGATCGATTCCAAAACGGCGATGCCTTATATGGGCGTCACCCCGCGTGATGCCCGCGACATTGCGGCCTACCTGTACACGCTCCGCTAGCGGTTCTATTTCTGGTGGTGTTCCTCGGCGACCTGCGCGTAGTTGAATAGCGCCACCAGGAGCACGCCGCCAATCGCGTTCCCGAGCAACGCTGGTACGACGAAACCGCCGAGCATCTCGCCCCAGCCGGCGGTTCCAGTGATTGCGCGATAGAAGGCCTCGACGCTTCCCGCAATCGAGTGCCGAAAGTGAAATGCGGCAATCGGCGCCGTTGTCACCCAGATCAAAAACAGCTGCGCGATCGTATCGATTGTCGATGCGAGGAGCCAGGTAAGTAAAGCAATCAGCCAGCCGCCGAAGATCGCCCTGTAGAACACTTCGCCGAATCCGCCACTCGTCGATTCGGCCGCCAGTTTTTGCATGGTCGGTTGGAGTGAGGCGTCGATCATGTTCGTCTCACCAGCCAGCCATCCGAGAATCAATGCACCGACGAGATTCCCGACGATCAGCAGTCCCCACACGCGGAGCAATTGGCGCAACGTAGTTGAATCGCGCTTGTGTAAAAGCGGGATGACTGGTTCGAGAGTGTTCTCGGTGAACAGCTCGTTTCGCCCCATGATCACGAAGATGAATCCGATCGGGTAAGCAGCTGCCGCGAGCGGATGCTTGATCGATTCAGGCGCGTAATGGGACGCGAACGCGGAAGACAAGAACGAGAAGCCAATCAACATTCCCGCTGCGAGTGACGAAAACAGCAGCGAGCTCGCGGGTCGTTCGAGCTCCTCTTCGGCGGGCGCGCGAATGTTCTCATGGATCTCGAGAGCGCTTAGCCGGGTGCCGGTGTCAGGCTGGCGAACCGATTTTTTCCCGAATGGGTTTGGAGATGGCTCGCCCTCCGGTGTCGGCTTCTCGATCGATTCTTCTGTCACCTCGCGCGCCATGCGCACACGAAGGGAAAGATGTGTGCCCAGCGCGTCGGGCGGGCGGTAGCTACCGTCGAGCTGCCGCGGTGAGACTCAAGCCGACGAAGAACGCCCTGCGCGACCCCGGTTCGTAAAATTTGCCGCCGGCGGCGTTCACGCTTACCGACGAGACGTACTTACGATCGAACACGTTCTGCGCGCCGGCCGTCAGCTCGGCGCCCGAGCCACGCCACAGCGCCGAGGAGACGAGACGTGCGTTGACGATTCCATAACCAGGTGCGCTCTCCGAGTTGGGATCGTCGACGAACATCTTGTCGGCAAAACTCCCCTCGGTCACCAGCGATGCGATGCTCGTGCGAAGCGTCGCTGATGCCTGCAGTGTCTGCGCTGGAATTCCCGGGATTCGGTTCCCCGCGTATTGAGCGGTGCCTACTGCAAAATCGACAAAACGGTAATTGGCGTAGGTGTACGCGCCGCCAAACTGGAGTGCGCGCAAATCGTAGCTCAAACCAAGCTCGACGCCGCGACGTGAAGTGCGCCCGGCATTCCGATAAAAGCGGCGGCCCGGGCTGGACGGCACATCGAACGGAATGAGCTCGTCGTGAACGCTCGTGGCAAAGACGCTCGTGCTATACTGCAGCCCAATTGCGGTCACCCCCTTCAATCCCAGTTCGTAGGTCAGCGAGCGCTGCGGCTTGAGATCGCGGTTGATTCCGCCGGCACCGCTAGGCTGGTTTCCCAGCTCGGTTGCGGTGGGCGTCTCGAACGCAGTCGAAACGTTGAAATACGCGCTGTGAGAATCCGAGATGCGCGCCAGCAGGCCGGCCATTGGACTCACAGCGTGCAGCAAACGCTCACCGGAGTCGTCAGGGTTGCTGGCGTCGATCAGCATGTCCTCGACGCGGAAGCGGACTGCGTCGGCGCGCGCACCAGCCATCAACGCAAACACATCGCCCAGCTGGATTTCATCACGTAAGTACGATCCAATAGACGAGACTTTCTCGCGCTGGTCGAGCGTCACGCTGCCGCGCTCGGCGCTAATGTCCGGACAAGTCGCCGTGGGCGCCGTCAACGGCGGCACATTGTTGCAGTTGGTGAAGTTGAGTCGCAAATCGTTCTGCAACTGCAGTTCGCTGCCGATGGTGATCCTGTTGTCAGCGCCGAACAGCGAGACGGGAACCGTGGCGCGCACGTTGCCGCCGGAAATGCGACGGCCGAGGTCGACGATTCCGAACGTCAGTGGATTGTCGAGATGACGCGTCCCCGCATACGCGGAGCCTTCGAGCTCGAGGGAAGACGCGTAGTGGCGCGCCGTGACCCCGACCTGTGACTGCGTCACCGCCTTCCTCGCTTTCTTGGCAATGGAAAACGGATCCGCCATGGTTGGATCGGTCTCGAACTGCGCGCGCGTCAACGCACCAGGATTCTGAGCAACTGGGGTGTTCACTCCGAGCCACTCCACTCCGTACGAGTTCCGCTCGTCGTCGTAAGAAAGCCGCGCGAAGCCGTTGTTCATCCGCTGACGCGAGTAATCCCGATAGCCGTCAGCCTCGGTTCGCGCAGCGTTCGCCTGATATCCGAACCCGCCGGTTTCGCCTTCCGCCTTCGCTACCGTACGACGAGAGTCAAAGGCACCCTGCCATCTCCGAACCGTCGCTGCGATCGGCAAGGGTGGCG
Source organism: Gemmatimonadaceae bacterium (assembly GCA_035248505.1). Taxonomy (GTDB): domain Bacteria; phylum Gemmatimonadota; class Gemmatimonadetes; order Gemmatimonadales; family Gemmatimonadaceae; genus UBA4720. The sequence continues at coordinate 94,685 of DATFHK010000013.1, forward strand.
GCGCGCTCGTTCTCAGGTCGATGACGCCGCCACCGGCGTTACCGTAGAGGGAGGACGCGCTGCCGCGCATCACTTCGACCCGACCAACCGATTCCAGATCGAGATAGTCTACCGGAGTTTGACCATCAGGGAGGGTCAGTGGAATGCCATCGCGAAGCACGCGGATTCCACGGACACCAAAGGCCGAGCGCGCGCCAAAGCCGCGAATGGATATTCTGGGATCCTGCGACGGATTGTTGCGGTTCGATACCGTCAGCCCAGGAATGAGGAGCAGCGTTTCATCGAGAGCGAGATGTCGCTGACCCGGACGCAGCGAATCGGGTGTCTGCACCGTCACCGAGAACGGCAGGGTGAGCATTGGACGTCGTGCGCCACGACTGACCTCTATGACAACCGGCTCCAGTCGCGTTGCCGCAGTGTCCTGCGCGAATGCGGCGGGTATGGCGATCAAACATCCGCCAAGTGCAATCGCGAACCGCCACGGGAAACGCATCCCTTTATATAGTGGAGCGGGGCGGCTGTCTCAACCTCGAGCGAGCTTAACCCTCGTCGAGAACTTTTCTGACTGTGCGCAGCAGCGCTTCAGATGTGAAAGGTTTCTGTAAGAAGCTCTTTGACGGCTCTACGAAACCCCGTCGTACGATGTCGTCGTCGGTGTAGCCCGACATGTACAGCGATTTGATGCGCGGACGAATGCCGGCGAGTCGCTCGACCAGTCCGCGGCCATTCATGCCCGGCATCACGATGTCAGTCAGCACGAGATCGATGCGACCTTCTTCCTTGGTCGCGATATCCATCGCTTCTTTTCCGTGCTGCGCGGCGATGACGCGATAGCCCTGCTTCTCGAGTATCCGCGACGTCAGTCCGCGAACCGCTTCCTCGTCCTCCACCAACAGAATGGTCTCCGATCCACGCGCGCCATCCTTCGGCACTGCCTTGTACTCCTCGGCTTTGAATGCAGTCGCAGAGCTGACCTCAGGGAAGTACAGTTTGAGTGTCGTACCGAGTCCCTGTTCGCTGTAGATCCAGACATAGCCGCCGGATTGCTTGACGATCCCGTACACGGTCGCGAGCCCGAGACCGGTGCCCTTGCCGGCCTCTTTGGTCGTGAAGAAGGGGTCAAAGGCGTGCTCTCTGATGTCGCGACTCATGCCGACGCCGTTATCGCCCACTGCGAGCATGACGTAGCGTCCTGGAATGACCGGCGCGTGCTCGCTCGTATAAGTCTCGTCCAGCTCGACGTTGCCGGTCTCAATGCTGATGGTGCCGCCCTGTGGCATCGCATCACGCGCATTGACGACAAGGTTCACCAAGATTTGTTCGAGCTGGCCGGGGTCGGCGACGATGTAACCGCGCGCCGCGCAGCTGGACGCGATGGTGATGTCTTCGCCAATGAGTCGACGTAGCATCGGCTCAAGAGTGTTCACCACGCTGTTCAAATCGAGCACGCGCGGCTGCAGAATCTGTTTGCGGCTGAACGCCAGGAGCTGCCGCGTCAACGACGACGCCCGCTCGGCGGCGGCGCGAATCTGCTTCACATCCTCGCTGCGCGGATCGGTGGGGTCGAAACCTTCCATGATGATCTCGGTATTCAACCGAATCACCGTAAGGAGATTGTTGAAATCATGAGCGATACCACCCGCAAGTCGTCCGACCGCATCCATCTTCTGCGACTGGCGGAACTGCTCTTCAAGATTTCTGCGCTCGGTGAGATCGATCGACACCCTCACGAAGCCGAGCACGCGGCCATTCTCGTCGCGCACCGGTGAGGTCGTGAGAAGAGCGGGGAAGGCTTTGCCCGCTTTACCCTGCACCAGAAATTCGCCCGTCCAGCTCTCGCCCGCCGCCGCCCGGTCGGCGATTGCCTCGGCGTGCTCACGGAGGAACGGCGACGGCGTCAGCTCCTCGATTGGTCTGCCGACGGCTTCGGCGGCCGTCCAGCCGTAGAGCGTCTCGGCGAACGAATTCCAGAAGATGACGAGCCCATCAGGGTCGGTAGCGACGACCGCCTGCTGCACGGCGTTGAGCAGCTGCGCCTGAAACCGAATGGCAGCCTCGGAGCGCGAACGCTCGGTCACGTCGGTCATGGCGCCGATCATTCTGACCGCGTGGCCCGACATATCGCGTGCGATGTATCCGCGGTCCATCACGTTCGCGTACTTGCCATCAGCTCGCCGATATCGATAGTGGTCGCTCCACGCCGTCTCACCGCTGTCGATCACCGCGTGAATGCCGGTGACAACGCGCTCGCGATCATCGGGATGAATGTGATCGTACCACCACTGAATCTCCGGGAAGATCCGGTTTTGCTTGTGGCCGAAAACTGTTTCGACGGAATCGTTCCAGACCAGTGCGTTGGTACTGATGTCCCAGTCCCAGATGACGTCGTTGGTTGCCTTGGCGACGAACTTGAAGCGCTCGTCCGTCGCGCGGACCGCGCGCTCTGCTCTACGCTGATTGGTAACGTCGACGACGATGGCAACCGCGGCGACGGTTTTCCCTTCGCTATCGCTGACGGGCGCGGAACTTACGCGAACGAAACCGTCGCTGCCGTCACCACGCGTGATTCTTATCTCTTCGCCGCGCACCGATTCTCCCGTCAACACGGTGCGCGCGAGTGGCCATTCGGTCGGCTGATAGCGCGTACCATTGGCGTGAAAGCCGACCCACTCGGTGTACGAGTTCAGATCGGGCGCGGGACTGAACGCTGCACGAAAGATCTCGGTCATTTGCGCATTCACGGAGACCAGGCGCCCTGACGGCACCTCCGCGACTGCGACGCCGACGGGCATCTGCTGCTGCACCGCGTGCGCGAGAGTACGCTCGGCGTGCAACCGAAGCCTGGTATCGCAGGCGGCGCGTTCGGCGATTCGCCGTTGAATCTCTGATTTGACGGCGCCGGCAAGCGCGTTCAGGACCTCGATGTCGCGACGTGCCCAATCGCGCGGGCGTTCATCAAGCGCGCAAAGCGCGCCGAGTACGTAACCGTCATCGGTGGTCAGTGGCATGCCGGCGTACGCGCGCACCTTGGTGCCGCGACCCGCAAAGTCCGGCTCGTTCCAGGCGTCGGCCAGAACCAGAGAGTTTCCAGTTCCCACCACATCGCGGCAATACGTCAGCTCGAGGGGATGCCAGCCCGAAGTAAACGATTCGCTGACAGTCGCGACGCTCTTCAGATACAGACGGTCGGCATCGACGAGTGAGATGGCGACAGTCGGCACGTTCAGAAGCTGCCCGGCAAGCCGCGTGAAGGTATCGAGCCGATCCTCCGCGTTTGAGCCGAGCAATCCCGAGTTGTGAAGTGCGGCGAGCCTGGCCGGGCTCGTTAGTACTGTTTCGTAGGACAAGAACCGAGGGCGATGGATGACAGAATCAGGGCTACTAAGGGACGACTAACCGCCGCCCCGGGACACCTCGCGTGCCGGTATCTACTCCTCGTATTCGTCCGACCCCTGCACCCACAAAAACGATTGGATGTCGATCATGTCGCGCGGTCGCAGATCGTTCAAATCGCTGCCGACACGCGCTGCGAAAGCGAGCACATCGGAGTACGTCTCCCAATTGGGACGGGAGCGGTACTTGAAATCGTAGCCGTATTCTCTCGCCGCTGTGCGGGTGACCATCGGCTTGAGAAAGAAATGCTGGTCCGGGAGCGCCAGGAATCCGAAAACCGTCAGCAGCGGCCAGGTTAGAACCCTGGTTTGACGTCTTGGTAAGCGAGCGACTACGTCGCACCAGCGCTCGAATCGCACTCGATCAGAGGTTCTGGCGTACAAGAAATCGAACAGACCTTCGGCGAAGGCTTTTGCTCCGGCTGCGGCTTTCACCGCGTCCCGCAGCGCCATTTTCTCGAAAGAGAAAAGCAGGTTGGTGCGCGACTCGATGGTGACGGCGCGGCGTGCAACCTCGGCGTATTCGCCATCGGCGATCAGTTCGCGGTGCACCTCTCTGCCGAGGAGCTCACGCCACCGCTCGTGCGCCTCCCATTTGTAGCCGCGTTCCCAGTCGATGTACTTGGGATCCTGAAATCCTTTTGGAAAAAACCGCAAAAATTTCCTGCGACAGCGGGTAGGGCCCGAGATTCTTGGCGCGACTGCGGACGGCATCGATCACTCGCAAGTGGGATAGGGCTGGAGGAGCGAGGATCAGACCAATCGGGCGGCTGCGGACTGAAAAGCGAACTACCTCGCTTTTAGCTGCCGGCAGCAGGCTTCCAGCTACCCGCTGCCTACTACCAGACGGATCCTATTGCATACGGCCCGAAAAGACGCACGTCTCTCAGTCCGTCGGGATCCGTCCCGTTGCCTGCAGCGGGAAGCTGGTAGCCAGCTGCTGGCGGCTAATAGCAGGGTAGTGCGGCTTTGTTCGCAGTCCGCAGCGGTCAGCTGCCAATCCGCGCAACAGCAGGCGGCGTCGGCCGTCTCGCCGCAATGGGAACCGTCAAGGTAAAAGTGGATCCGACTCCGACCTGGCTCCGCACAGTGATGTCCGCACCCATCCCGCGCGCGAGACCACGACTGATGGCGAGACCGAGGCCGGTGCCCTCGTACGTTCGCGTGAGTGCGCGATCGAGCTGGACGAACGGCTCAAATATCTCCTGCTGCTTGTCGATCGGAATTCCCGGTCCGGTGTCCTGTACGTGAATCGAGACATTGTTCCCGGTGATGCTGGTGAAGATGCGCACCTTCCCGCCTTCGGGCGTGAACTTCACCGCGTTCGAGAGAAGGTTGATCAGGATCTGCCGCAGCTTGTCCGGGTCCGTGCGAATGAAGATTCCGCCGGAGGGTGAGCTGCATTCGTATTCGAGCGACTTCGCCCGCGCCAGCGAATCCACAACTGCATCGAGGTCGCCAACAAGCGCGCGCAGCGGCACCTCGATGACATCGAATCTGACTTCCGTTGCCTCGAGCCTCGTAAAGTTCAGGATGTCATTGATGATCGCCAGCAGGTGTTGCTGGCTGCGTCGAACACGGCTCAGATCGCTGCGCTGCGAATCGGTCAGTGGCCCGTGCAGCTCCATCTCGAGCAGGTCGATGTATCCCGCTATCGAGTTGAGCGGAGTGCGCAGCTCGTGACTCATGACGGCGAGGAATTCGGCCTTCGAGCGGTTTGCGCTGTCGGCCGCTGCCCACGCTTTCTTCGCTTCGCTGATCGCCGCCCGCAATTCCTCGTTCGTCAGAGCCAGCTCGTGCGCCAGCTCTTTCGCTTCGTTCGTCTGGTGTTCGAGCTGACGCGCCTGCGACTGCAGCAGCGAGTTGCTCTGCTCGAGGGCGGCGACGCGCGCAGCTTCCGCTTCGCGCTGCCGAGACATTCTGACAGCGCGCATCACTGCATTTACCTTGGAGAAGGTGAAAGGCATGATCGCGCTCGCGATTCGGGTCACTATACTGACGATTTCTTACAGTTGAGCTCCACCAGAAGTGCCAGGGGTGGTGCGTTAGGTGTTGTGACAAGGGTCTAACGCACATTTGTGATGTTTTCCTGGGTCGCGCCGAACCCGCGCATTCGGTCGGGCGACCCTTGGGCGGACGAATTATCTTGCGTTTGCTTTTGGACCCGGTAGCTCAGTTGGTAGAGCAACGGACTTTTAATCCGTAGGTCGTGGGTTCGAGACCCACCCGGGTCACTGTTGATTCACAACAAGATAGCCGGCCGTGAGGCGGGCTATCTGGCGTTATTGACCCTCGCATCTGAGAATATCTGAAAGCAGCCTCTTTCAAAGGCAGGTTCGCGGATGCGAGTCGAGGCCTTGAGTCCGTTGAGACGTTAGGTTGGGAGAATCAGCCACTCACTCGGGACCTAGAAACACAAATGACACCGTTCATTCGAGCAGCACGCTGGCATCAGTCGCGCATGATCAGTGTGCCAGAAGTTCCGTGAGTTTCAGCCGGAAAAGTTGTTGCGTGTTTGCAGTCGGTGGCGCTTGATAAAAAGAGAGTTTTGGTCTGCCTATAGCCGATAGCCACAGCTTCGGCTGTGCACCCAGCTGGTCTGAAAACAGGATATTGAGTGGCGTCCACCGTCCGTCAGTGAAGCGTGCGTACCCGATATGCGGTCCTCGCGTTGTCATGACCTGCGCGGCCGTGTGAATGGAGCCGCAGGAATCAATAATCGCTTGCGTCTTGGAAATAGGATGTGTCGAGACCAGTGCCGTTGCACCCCGCCACGTCCGTCCTCCGTCGTCACTCGCAGTATGCCAAAGAGTCGCGCCAGATTGTTTGCCGGCCTGCGTCCAGACGATATCGATTGTCCGACGAGCGCCAAAAAAAATGTGTGGCTCGTACGCCGGCATTCGCTCGTCGGTAGCCACCGAAGCTGGCGAGCTCCAGTGGGAGCCGCCATCGGTCGATGTTATTACGAATAGACCGTTCTCCCTCCAGACACCGAACCCGCGTGCCGGGGGAGCTGCAACAAATGCTAATGCGACACTATTGCCCTCGCCAAGCGCGAGGTCTGCGTAGACAACCGGCGTGGCGTTTTTCACTCTCGTTGAACGCCAGTCAGCACCGTCGTAGGCAAGGTAAATAGCTTCTTGCTGCCCTTTTGGTTCGCTGGCAGTAAGAGCGATTCGAAGGCCGCCTTTAGAATCGGCTAGGAGGCGCGACGTCGTAATTGGATCCCAGATTATCTGTTTCGCGCGGTAGATGCGGCGCGGAACGCTCCAGGCATGGTTTCGCCAAACTGAGTGCCACAAAGACGTGACGGGTATATCACCGCGACTCTCGACACTCCACCGGGGCGGCGCGGAGTCAGGTTCGCCCCAAACAACGTGAAGATCACCTCGCGAATCAATAGCTGCGCGTGGATAAGAGAACACGAATGTGCCGCTCGGCGAGGCAAGCTTAGTTCCTGAAAGCGTCTGCACATTAAGCGGAGTTGCTCCCGCGTTCGAGGAGTGCACATTGCCGCTGGATATTGGCAGCGCGAACGGAACGGACACCATGTACTGTCGCGACCCGCGTTCTACAACGTCCGTGAACCGTATTGTTGTTGGTTCGCTAACTGGTATCGAAGCGGGCGGCCTCCATCCGGTGTAGCGACAGGCGCCCGTTGTCTGCGCGTTGCCACTCGTGAACGAGATGCCCAGTAGGAAGAAAACGTTCACTACCGAGCGTGTTGGCATTTGCCTCATGAGCGTTTCGTAGCAATCCGGAGAACTAAATTGGATTCTCCGGATTGCTACGGTGAAGCCAGTCAAACGTTACCCTGCGCAGATGAATACCTGACGTCTTCAGTCCACCCACCGCCGTAGAGAGGCGGATGGCAAGTGTGTTTGGAGGTTAGCGTACCGGATTGTGGGAGACCGGTAAGGTTTGTGGTCACGTCAACGTACGCATATCCATCCCATCCAGTCATCGAGCCGGAGGCGGTATATCCGCTAGCCAGCCTACCGTCTGAGTCCACTTTCGTACTAGTGTAAGCCATATAGCCGCTACACGTGGTGGCACCGTGGAAGTCTACGGTTCTGCTATTCGGGGGATAGCCATAATCCCAAATCGACGATGTACCGTAGATACTGCAATAGGTGTTATACCCCGCACATCCAGTTCCCGCGTCAAACGCGGCGTTGGTAGGGGCCGTCACGATCGTCAGCTTTGCGTTCGGTTCTGATTTCTGATTTGTGTACGTCGCCTTGACGCGTTCGAGATAGGCCAGCATGTCAGTCGCAGTCGCGTTCTGTCCCAAGCTCGAACTAACGAAGTGGTAATGGTTCGGGTCTGCCGCGATCGCGCTGAAAGTCGCTATCGATGCGTTCAGACCTTCCAGCCCGGACCCTGTCGTCACCTTAACTAGACGCGCAGCGCCGGGAGCGTCTGGTTGCACCGAGCGGTTCGCGTCGCATCCCGCGACAACGAGAACTAGTGCAGTCACTAGCGATGCGTGGAGCAGTGAACGTTTTCGCATTTCTGCTCCGCGAATAGGTGGACGTGCTTGGGCAAAATGCCGCATCTGCGATGGCGTTGTTCGTCATTCGCGCAATGCCGTTTTTATATCACGCAGATGCAACTTTTCTATCACGAACTAGGTGGTTCCCTTGAGCGTGTTAATAACGCGGCAGCGTCGTGGCAGCATCCGCTGCTCGAACACGTCGGTTAACTAGTTGTCCGTCAGACTGCCGCCAAGACGGAAGAACTGGAGTCGAGCGACAGGATGTCGGTTTCATAGCACCGCAGTGTCAATTCTATATCCCACGCTAATGACATTCTCATGTTCTGTATCGAACGGTCAGCAGCGCGGCACATCGCAAAGCGATCGTGATAGAAAAATGCCTGCTCCGCGACAACGCTCGTGCCCGTGCAGCAACTTTCGTAAATCGCTGTCCACAATTGTCTGTGCTGATGCAAGCCCGCGAATAGCCGCAGTTAACAGAATCCCGCTCAGCTCGGGTGAAATCCATCCTGAGCTTATTGCACCGGGAGCGCAACTGGGACTACAGCTTCTTTCTAAGCCCGGGATATAAGGCGCAACTACATTCGCGTGCGCTTTCCGAACATCGCGCTCCATCGGGATGCTTCACTATCCGATGAAATGGATACACGCCCTGTGGGTCTCGTCGAACTCGATCAAATCGGACTTATTCTTCATATCCACGTCTTTCGACGCGAAAAAGATTATGGGCGAGGCCGCTTCGTTACTTGGGAATGGAACACGAATCGTGGAACCCGAATAAACCAACTTGGTATCGACACCCAGTTACAGGGCTCGCGGTCCACGCGTTCTCACAAGCGAGCACGTTTGCGGGAAGAGAGTATCCCACTGAGTGGAACATTGAGTACCGCCTTCCGGATCCTCTGACCGGGCTGTCCTAATTACTGCTTCAACAAATACACCGGGTCCATCTGACAGCGCATGTGACTTGAAGGATCAAATGGGCGAGAAAGGCTCCCACTGGACTGAAGACGCACGTGTCTATAACTCTTTGCCGATCAAGAGGACTGCACACGGCCACAAGGGGCACAGTCACTCCGGCTAAACTTTTAATCCGTAGGTCGTGGGTTCGAGACCCACCCGGGTCATTTAATGGCAAGGCAGAAGCCCAACAAAACCGATCAGACCGAAGTCGCGCGGGCCATCAATGCGCTGCGCCGCATGGTGCGCGGCCTGCGCGCCGCCGCCGAGTCAATCGAGCGGGATCTAAGAATCAGTGCTGCGCAGCTTTTCGTGATGAGCGAGCTCGCCGCCTCCCCCGACCAATCCGTCAAGGATTTGGCGCAGGTGACGATGACGACACACAGCACGGTGTCGGAGATCGTCAGCCAGTTGCTCGCGAAGGGACTCGTAACCCGAACCACTGATCCGGCTGACGCGCGTCGATCCGTACTCCGTCTCACGCGCCAAGGGACGAATCTGCTGCGACGCTCTCCGCGTGCGATTCAGCATGATCTGATCGAGGGTTTCGGCAATTTGCGCCCCAGCGCCCGGCGCGGCCTCGCCAACGGTCTCGAGCAATGGATCGAAGCGTCGGGGTTCGGTGCGACCCCCTCTGCGATGCTGTTCGAGAAACCGGCGCGAAAGCGCGCCGGCAATCGCCGAAAATAAGAAAGGACGCCTCGCAGCGTCCTCGCTTATTCCAACCGCTATCACCTGATCAGGTGCAGGTGATCACACCAGTCGCCATGCTGCAGGTCTTTGCGGTCTGCGAATGGACGGCTGTAGCGCTCCAATCGGGCGGCGGACCCGCAACGTCAGTCACCGTAATGGTGACGTTCTGCGACGGGCTGAACCCGTTCAGCGGCGTGGCATTGTCAGCCGTTCCGCCGAAGTACGCACCCTGGTTGTCGGCCGCGTACTGCTCCTCGTAAGTCGCGAGGTTACGCAGATCCGACTTCATGGCCGCAACGTAAGCTTTTTCCTTCGTATTGGCGAACTTCGGAATCGCGATCGCGGCAAGAATGCCGATGATGACCACGACGATCAGAAGCTCGATGAGGGTAAAACCCTTCCTTTGTCCCGACATCAGTTGTACTCCTCCACTGTGATTGACTGCTATGCGCAGCTCTATGGTGAAGACGAGTTGTGGCGGGGGCAGCAACCGAAAAATGCGTCGGCGCCGACGCATTTTTCGTAAGGTAACGGTAAGCAGATTTTGTTACGGCTGGCCTTCGGGGGGCTTCCCCTGAGGGGCCGCGGGCGCCGCTGGCACGGCAACATTCTGCTCTTTCTTCTCGCCGTTGGTCGAGCCGTTCGCGCTCACTGGCGATAGCTGAATTCCCGGCTCCAGCTTGCGCATCATCTTCACGAACGCGGTCGCGATGTCGGGCTCGAACTCAGTGCCCGCGCGCTCCTCAATGTACTTGAGCACTCGCTCTGCATCCCACGCATCGCGATAAGGACGCTTGGTGCGCAGTGCGTCGTACACATCGCAGACGTGCACGAGATTGCTCGCCTTGTGGCAGGGGCGCTGATAGTGTCGCGTCGGATAGCCCTGACCGTTGATCATGATGTGGTGCTCGTGGGCAACCGTTGCCGCCATGTCCAGCTTGCGACCACTCTCGATGATCATCTTCGCGCCGGCGACCGGATGATGCTGCATCACCTGTCTTTCTTCTTCGGTGAGCTTGCCTGGCTTGTTGAGGATGTCCTTCGGGATGTTGACCTTGCCGAGATCGTGCAGCAGACCCGCGATGCCAAACGCGCGCACATCCTGCTGCGCAAGATTCAGCGATTCCGCGAGCGCCATCACGAGCACCGACACGTTCAGCGAGTGCGTCGTCGTGTACTCGTCGAACTCACGCAGCTGCAGCAGCGGCAGAATCATCTGCTGATCGCCATGCATCGCCATCGACAGCGAGCGCACTACCGCTTCCGCTTCCGCCAGTGGCAGCTTGCCCCTCTCGAGTACGTTGCGGTGCATGGATTGGATCGATTCTGCTTCTTCTCCAAGCGAGTAGGCGATTGTGGCGACTGGCGCCGGCGCGATCAGCTCCTGTTCCTGCTCCTTCTTTTCACCGCGGATTCCCAGCGCTCCGACTTTGATGCCGCTCGGACGGGTCTGCCGAGCCTCGGAGGTATCGATCACCGACAGCGTGATGCGCGCCATCATCTCCTCGAGGAACTCCTCGTATTGCTCGCGCCCGACGCTCTTATCGAACTCCATGCGCTGCACACCCGCCTGCGCGAGGCGGACGCCCCATTCCCAATCACCCAACTCGCGCAGCGCCGTTTCCTGATAGATGGTTTCCTCGCCAAGAAACGAGAAACGCGGCGCCGGATCGTTGCGCTGCAGATCCTGCAGGCACTGATAGGATCGGTCGACGGCCCTCTCGCGCGCCGGATGCCCGTCGTTGTACAGCGCCATCGTCGACACTGCCTGACCGAACGAGACCAGGAAACGAATCGGATCACTCATGGCGCGTATCCGTGACAGTGCCGGTGGCGCGAGTGCGGGTCAGCTTGGCGCGCACTTCGGGATCCCTGCTTTGTTCGGCGAGCTTTAGTGCCGTCTCCGCGGCGGGGTGGTTGCGCCAGTGGGTGGCGATCATTCCCAGCGCGGCAAGCATCTCCGGTGACGACGGACGCAACTTCGGCCGACGGGCCCAGTTGGTCTCCGTCATCACGTGATTCAAGAGCCACTCCAGATCGTGGGGACCCTTTCGCTGCGCGATAATGCGGATCCCCATCGTGCGGGGCTGCGAATCCAGCTCGCCACGGTCGACGCGCTGGCGGATCAGGTCGATGCCGGCCGAGGGACACTTGTCCTGCGCGGCCGACAAGCCGGCAAAGACGACGCGGTCGTCGGGGTCAGACAATGCGGCGATGATTGCTTCGTCGCGATCCGCGGGACTACGCAGCAGCAATCTCACCGCTTCGCGGCGAACGAGCGGGTCCTCGCTGGCAAGATACGTTGGTGCGCTGAAGCCGGCGGGCATGGCGGTGAGCTTGCCGATCAGCGCCAGCAATTCGCGCTGCACTGTGTCATTCGCCTCCGGCAACCGGAGCACGATCTCCGGCCCGATCGCGTCACCCATGCCGAGCAGAAGGTCGTAGAAGTGCGATCGGGTCTTGGCTTCGTCGATTACCAGCGTGGCTGACACTAACGCCGGCGCAGCCGCCACTCCGAGACGTTTCACGAAACGTGTGATGGTCGGCAGGTCCAGTCGCTGCTGTTGCAGCAGCGACTCGAACACGCGCTGCTCGATCATGAAATCCCAAACGGGTGCCGCGGCACCAATCGACGGCGCTCGCTCCACCAGATCGAGCAGGGTGTCGATGCGGCCGGCGCGCTGCAGATCTTCCATCGCGAGATGCACCTGAGGGCCCGTAGTACCGACCTCGACCGCGATCTGAATGATGCGCTCCGGCTCGACATCGGTTGGGTGTGCCGCGCCGTTCGTCGCTTTGTCGGTGATATTGCGCAGGCTGGCCATGTTCTCCAGCGCCAGTCGGTACGCATCGGGATTAGGATCGTCGAGCGTCCAATCGTCGACCAGGCGACGCATGATGTCACGGATGCTTGGATCGGTTTTTCCGCGCAGACCTATCGCCGACGGGTGATGCGCAAGCTTCGACAGCATTCGTAGCATCGAGTGCGAGACGGTCTGGCCTTCCGCGGCGGAAGCCGCCTTCACCAGATCGAGCACTGCTTCCACGGTGATGCCCTGCGAGGCATCGAGCAGAAACTTGCGACGCTGCACTTTATCGCCACCCATCTCGAGCAATCGCTCGAGGGTGGATTGCTTGAGCGAGCCCACCAGGTGGGAAACGCGCCGCTGCAGTCCAGCGGCTTCCGGGCCTTCTGCGGTCTTGAGCTCCTCACCGATTTGTAGCAGATAGCCGACGATTACCTGGTCGTAAGCTTCCTCGCGCTGGTGCTCATCGATGGCGCGCGCGACGGTAGCGGGCTCCAGCGCGGCGTCGTCGTCATCGTCGGTTTTTTTCTTCTCCGTCGCGTCCGAGACCAGTGCAGCGCGAGCGAGTCCGATCCAGAGCTGAGTAGCGCGACCGGCGAGCATTTTGTCGGTTCCCGGCGGCTCGTTTGGATCATCCTCGATCAGCTGCAGTCGGTCGTAGGTCAGCGGGAAAAACCGGACATGCGGCCAGAGGTCTCCAAGTCGCTCGGTATCGTGGCCGATCGGCTTTTCCGCTCTTAGCGGATCCACCGACAGCCCGGCCAGTGCCGCAGCCAGTTCGTCCCTGGTGATGCCACGCGTGAACTTCACGGCGCCGACGTGGTGCTGGTGCAGCCGCTGCGCCAACTCCTTGAGCACGGGATTCAACGGGTCGGTTGCCACACCCTCGATGATCATCTGCCGGCGGGCTACGCCGATTGAGAGCGAGTCCCGCTCGCCAACGAACAGCATCCCAAGGCGATTGGCCACGCCATCGACCGCGACGTCCAGCAGGGGGTGCTTCTGGGGATAGATCGCGTGCTTGTTGAGCGTGATCGAGAGCTCGACCAGGAAGTCCGCCAGTTCGCGCGAAAGCGTCGCCACCGCAGGCTGCGGTTGCGAGGCCGGAGGGGCCGCGGAAGCTGGGGGCGCCGCTGGGGCTGCGGGCGCGCCAGGTGCCGCCGGAGGCGTGGTCGGAGCCGGGTTTGTCAAGGTTAAGCTTTTGTTTGTCAGGCTGACACATACTCGACGCGCCGACGGGGCCTCGCGTTACGGGTTTTTACGGGTTATTTCGAGCCATTCACGGTGGCCGGTAAGCCACCTGTCCCGAGACCCTCGCTGAGAGGAGCGTCGCAATGGCGATGATCAAGGAGTTCAAGGAGTTCCTGCTCAAGCAAAACGTCGTGGCCCTGGCCATCGCGGTCGTCGTCGGTACCGCGCTCAACACACTGGTCAAAGCAGTCGTCGACGACTTCATCATGCCAATCATCACCTACATGCAGCCGAGTGGAAATTGGCGTACGGCAACGTGGTCAGTCGGGTCGGTGAAGTTCGGCGTCGGTGATTTTCTGGCGGCAGTGATCAATTTCCTCATCGTCGCCCTGGTAGCCTGGAGGATCTCCAAACTGTTCATCAAGCCGGCGGCCGAAGCGCCGAAGAAAAACTGTCCGTTCTGCAAGGAGTCGATCGACGCCGGTGCGACGCGTTGCTCGCATTGCACCAGCCAGCTGGCGGCTGCCTGATCGGCCGTATCGGCCGCTAGCGGACAATACCGAGCGTATTGCGCACCTCGCTGAGGAGGGTCTCGCTTGTAAACGGTTTCTGGAGGTAAGGGGTTTGATCCTTCTTGTCGGTGAAGACCTCTTCTCTTGGATACCCCGACATGAACAGAACGCGAATTCCCGGGCTCAGCTCGCGCAACTCCTCGACGAGTCCGCGCCCGCCGAGCACGGGCATCGCGACATCGGTGAGTACGAGGTCGATTTCGCCGACGTGACCGGCAGCAACGCGCAGCGCGATTGCACCATCGGAAGCTTCGAGGACGCGATAGCCTTTCTGAGTGAGGATCTTGCGCGCGAGACCACGCACCGCTGCTTCGTCCTCGACCAGCAAAATGGTGCCGGTAAGACCCGGGCCTTTTGGTGTTCCGCCGGATTTGTCGGCTGACCGTTTGCGCAGCGTCGTTTCCACCAGCGATGCGTCGAACGGCTCCAATCGAGACGACGCGAGCAGCTGACGCGCGAGAATCGAAGCGCGCTTCGACGCCCGTTGAATTTCGTCCAGCTCCTCTGCGTTCTCCGCATTCTCGCCAACAGCCTCGAGCAGGAACTCGGTGTTGATCTGAATCACGGTCAGCAAGTTGTTCAGCTCGTGCGCGACGAAGCTGGCAGTCTTGTTTGCCTCTTCCAGTGCCCGGGCTCGCGACTGGTTACCATCGGCGGGCGTGATCGCGGTTTGCTTGGCTGAGTGTCGGCTGCTTTTTTTCAGGGTCTGGTTCCCTCTGTTCGATTGATGACGATCCTCTCCCAAAATAATTCGGGCGGCGGGGATTTCCGCAGTACCGCGTGAAAGTCTTAGGATGTTCGGCGGTCCGATCATAGATTGACGATCGATGGTCCCCGCCCATCCGGATAGCGTGTTTAAGACGATCGTCGAGTCGGCACCCGACGCGATCATCGTTTACACCCAGGAAAAGTTCCTCTACCTGAACCGCTTTGCAGCCAGCCGGCTCGGCGCACGGCCCGGGGAGCTCGTCGGACAACCAATCATGCGGTTCGTGCACCCCGACTCCCTTCAGGTCGTCGCGCAGCGCATCAACGAGGTCTTTGGATCCGGCGGCCCGGGCGTGCCGCTCGAAGTAAAGTTCGTATCGCGAACCGGAGAAGTGGTCGAAGCGGAGATCGTAACGGTGCCGATCACCTTCGATGGGCAGGCGGCGCGCCTTGGTTTAATCCGCGATGTGTCTCGCCGCGCACGTACGGAGCGCGCGCTACGCGAGAGCGAGGAGGTGTTCGCAAACGCGTTCCGCATGTCCCCGCATGGAATGATGTTCGTCAACCCCGAGGGTCGGTTCACCAAAGCCAATCGCGCGTTTTGCGACATGACCGGCTACTCGGAAGAAGAGCTGCTCGAGCGTGGGTTTCCCGACATCACCCACCCCGAAGATGTCTCGCTGGACCTCGATCAGCTGCGCCGCCTGACCGCGGGCGAAATCAGCAATTATCACCGCATCAAGCGATACGTTCGCAAGGATGGACGGCAGATCTGGGTTTCGCTCGCCGTCGCTGCCGTGCACGACAGCAAGGGGATGCCGCTGTACTTCGTCGGCCAGGTGCAGGACATCACCCTGCAGCGGCAGCTGGAGGACGAGCGGGCAAAAGGCGAGCGGCGCGCCGGTATCACCGAGGCGACCATCACCGTCGCGCACGAGATGAACAACATGCTGACGGTGTTGATGATGAACGCGGAGTTGCTCGCCAATGACGCGTCGCCTGACGAAGTGCCGGAGCTCGCGCGTGAAGTTCTGTCGGCGGCGAACAGGATCTCCTCGACAGTCCAGCGCTTGCGTAACGTGATCGATCAGCCGCCGGTCGATTACCTCGGCGAGAAGAAAATGCTCGATCTCTCCGGCAAGCCGGCAAAGAAACGAATCAGGAAAAGCAAATAGCCGCGCTAGAGTCCCGAGGGATAAGTCTCCGGCGGCTCGACCTCGTGCCAGCGTTCCGGAATCTCGAGCGGTTGCAGCGCACGGGTCTCGTCGAAGTGAAACACGGCGTCGAACTGGCGTGGCAAGTCAGCGCGGAAGTAGTGGCTGATGCGCTCGGTTTGCGGGCGATAGATGACGCCGATCGCGCGCTCGAGACGCTGCTTGGACAGCAACGAGGAACTGAGCGCTTCATCGCGCAACGACAGGAAAAACCGCGGAATCTTTGTCTCGTGAAAGCCGGATTCGTAGCTGTCTGCCAGCGCGGGACGCACACGCTTGCGCTCGCCCGGCTCGTCCCAGTCGTTGGACGCAGTCACCGTGCCCGTAAAAGTCGTGAAGCCGAGGTTGAATGAAGTCTCGCCGTACTTCTGACGAACGAGCTGACCGACGTTGAGCTCGCCCCGAGCGCCCATCTCGGTCGCGCGCGCGTCACCGAGGTGGGAGTTGTGCGCCCACAGCACGATTTTCGGCTCGCGCTGATGTCGGCGCAGGTAGCCGATCAGCGCGTCGACGGTCTCTGCCATGTGGGTATCCCGCAGATTCCACGACGACTGCCGTCCGCGGAACATCGAGCGATAGTACTCCTCCGCATTCTTCACCAGTCGCGCATTCTGTTCGGCGTCGAAGAAATCTTCCCGTCGTGATGCGTCGAGGTACTGCATCGCGCGTCGCTGCATCTCTACCAGTTGATTGACTGCCTCGTCCTCGCATGAACGCTTTAGATCGAAACTCGCGACGTAGCCGTACGCCTGGCTGTCTTCGCCAAAATGCTCGAAGCACGAATAGCGATACCGCGCACGCCGCGCACCTTCCGGGTCGACTCGCTCGAGGTATCCGATGACCGCGTCCATCGAATTGAACAGGCTATAGAGATCGAGCCCGTAGAAGCCCGTCCGATTGATTTCATTGCGGCTGGCGTTGACGTCGCGAAGCCATTCGAGAAAATCGAGCACGACGGTGTTGCGCCACATCCAGGTCGGGAAGCGCTCGAAGCCGCTCAGCGCCTGATCCGCAGTTTTGTCATCGCTGTCGCACTGCACGTAGCGGTTTGCGCGATACGCATCGGGCCAGTCGGCTTCGACCGCGACCGCGTTGAAACCTTTCTCGATGATCAACCGCTTGGTGATCTGGGCGCGCTCGTGGTAGAACTCGTGGGTCCCGTGTGAAGCTTCGCCCAGCAGCACGATCTGGGCATCTCCGATCTGATCGAGCAGAGCTCGGTGATCTTTCTCGCTACCGTCCAGTTCGCGCACGAGCCGACGAAGATCGGTGGCCATGCTTCGTCAACTCGCAACGACCGAACCACTTAGGCCGTTTCGAACCAACTCGGTGGACCTCGATTGAACATCTGGCCAGTAAGACTTCAGATCGTACATTAGCGGGCGATGACAAGATCAGAGGAAACCCCGCTCATCGGACGGAATGCGGACCTGGCGCTGCTTTCCAAATCGGTCGACGACGCCGCGAAGGGTTATGGGCGCACCGTGTTCATCGTTGGCGAGGGCGGCATCGGCAAAAGCCGTGTTGCTGCTGCCGTTGCCGAGCGTGCGCAGAAAAAAGGGTGGACCGTCGTCAGCGGCCGTGCATATCCGGTGGAAACCGGAGTCCCCTACGCGGTGTTCTCGGATGCTCTGGTACCGCTGCTACGCAGCATGGACGCGTCCCACCTCTCCGTGCTGACACGCGGAGGCGCGTCTGAGTTCGCGCAGATGTTCCCGAATTTGTCCCCGACCTCGGATCGCCCGCAATCGAGCGGAGCAGATCCGATGGAGATCAAGGCGAGACTATTATGGAATTTCACTCAATTTCTCGGGCGGCTCGCATCGAAACAGCCGTTGCTGATTCTGCTGGAGAATCTGCAGTGGGCTGATGCGTCCTCATTGGAGCTGCTGCACTTCGTTTCGCGGCAGATCGACTCGCAAAGGGTTTTTCTGCTCGGCACTTACAACGATGCGGATCGCGACGCCAACACGGTGTTGCGGAGCACGGAGCAATCGCTGCAGCGTCTCGGCGCGCTGACCGTTCACCGCTTGACGCCGCTTTCGCACGCGGACGTTGAAGAGCTCGTGCACCGCATGTTCGGAGCGGAGAAGGGGACGACGGGACACTTTACGTCACTGCTTTACGGCTGGACGCGCGGCAATCCGTTCTTCATCGAAGAAACTCTGAAGTCGCTGGTGGAATCTCGGGCGCTGTCGCGAGTCGACTCTCGGTGGACCGGATGGGAAATCGACAACCTGCAGCTCCCGTCCAGCATCCGCGACGTGTTGAAGGCGCGCATCGAAAAGCTGTCGACGCATGCACGTACGTTGGCGAATCTGGCCGCGGTCGTAGGTACGCGGGCGCCCTACGAGACGCTGCTCAAGGTATCCGGCCTGCGCGAGAAAGACGCGATTGCCGCGCTGGACGAATTGTTGGGCAGCCGAATCCTCGAGGAGACCGGTACGGTCGACGCAATTCGCTACGATTTCACGCATCCGCTGCTGCAGCAAGTGATTTACTCCGATCTCGGCCAGGCACGCGCCAGACTTCTGCACGGCACGGTCGCGGAGAGCCTCGAGAGTTTGTACGGGCGTGAAGCGATCGAACACGCCGACGAGCTCGCGCAACATTTCGCCCGTGCACATTCGGCGGAGCTGGCGGGGAAAACCGTTTTGTATTGCTACGCCGCCGGGCGCGCCGCGCTCGAGAAATACGCCAACCGCGAAGCAGCCAATTATCTCGCGATCGCGCTCGATGCGCTCGATCGAAACGCCGTAGTTGCCGACACGCCGCGTGAGGAAATTCTCACTACTCTCGCCCGCACCAGACAGCGACTCGGCGAGTATGACGCCGCGATCGAGCTGTGGGAACGCGCACGCGTCGCGGCGGAGAAACGGGGCGAGCGCGGTGCGGTTGCGGACATGGAGCATCGCATGGGCCTCGCGTGTTACTGGAGCGGCCGGTACAACGAGGCACTCGCTCATTACGAGGCAGGACTTGCCGCTGCCGATGCCGCATCTGCCGAAACCGTTGTGCGATTGAGGCTGGCGAGGGGTATTGCGCTACAGGACCTCGGTCAACTGCAAAACGCTCAGAGTGAAGTCGAAGCCGCGCTTGCGGCGGCAGCGGCGGGAGCCGTAGAGAACGATTCACTGCTTTCGCGAGCGCACCGCGCACTGCTCCTGATGTACGCGTGGACTGGCCCGCTTGCGCTCGCCGGCGATCACGGCAAACAGGCGCTGGAACGCGCGCAGGCTGCTGCGCAGCGAATGCTGGAGTGGACGGCGCATTGGGGACTGGCGCTGCTCGCCGGAGTCTCGGGTGATGCTCCGGGAGTCGCTGAGCACCTCGCCGAAAGCGATCGACTCGCTGATGCGATGCAGTCACCGCTGCTGCCGTTGTGGTCCGCCGAAGTCGAGGTTCAGTACCGAATGGGAATCGGCGAATGGGACACGGCGCTGTCGATTGGCGAGCGAACCATTGCCGCTGCGAAAAGTCTCAACCAGCGGATGCTGCTGCCGCGCCTCTATGTGTGGACTGGTCTGATTTATTTGTCGCGTGGAAATACCGCCAAAGGGAAAGAGTATTTCGATCTCGCCTGGAAACTCGCCGGTGGTGAGAAGACGGGATCGCTCAACGGCACCAATGCGCGCCCGCTCGATATCCCTTCGATCGTGCCAGCCCATCATGGACTCGCCGCGTATCACCTTGCGACGGGGAATCCGGAAGAGGCCGTGCGCATTGGAGAGGCCGGATTGGAGATAGCAGACGGCTCCGGCTACATCGTGTGGTCGCTACAGTGGCTATTGCCGATTGTGGGAGAAGCAGCTCTCGTGGCCCGCGATTTCGACCGCGCGGCTCGGCATTGTGCGCGGATGCGCATCGATGCCGAGCGACTTGGGCATCGCCTCGGACTCGCGCAGGCGGATGCGTGCGACGGGCTGCTCGCCTGGTTCAGAGACGGCGATCCGGAACGTGCGATTCCGTTGCTGAGATCGGGCGCTGAACAACTGGAGGCGATTCCATTTCCAGCGCAGGCCGCGCGCATCAGGCGGCGCCTCGCCGGCGCACTGCTGGAGACGGGGAAGCCGGAGGAAGGCCGCCGCGAGCTGAAGAAGGCACACGACGTATTGGCGAAGCTCGGCGCGGCGGACGAGTTGACCGGTACGCGAGAGGAGATGCGCGAGCGCGGCGTGCGGCCGCCGCCAAAATCGGTCGGTCAGGGTGCGGCAGGGTTAACGGGACGCGAGATCGAGATCGCGAGGATGGTGGCGACGAGAAAGTCAAACAAGGAAATCGGAGGCGCGCTGCAAATCTCGTCGCGCACGGTGAGCACCCATCTGTCCAACATCTTCATGAAGCTGAGCGTCACTTCGCGCGGTGAGCTCGCCGACTTCGTCAGACAAAACGGACTGCTCGAGGGCTGAAAGTCGTCGACCGGCATCGACTAGATTTTGCCGCATGATCGATGACATACTCGCCGAGCTGGAAGCCGACACTTCGCTCGAAACCGGACAACAATTCGCAGCGGTAACTGCACGTTACCTGGCGTCGACGCGCGATGGCGCTGGACAAGTCTCCACGCCGCTGAGCAGCGAAGAAATCGCGGCGCGGTTTGCCCAGGACTTTCCGCGCGACGGACGGCCGGTCGCGGAAATAATCCAGCGCCTCGAGAAAGAGATCATCGCTGATGCCAACAAGTATTACCACCCGATGTACATGGGACATCAGACATCCGCGCCGTTGCCGGTCGGAATCTGGATGGAGAGCATCATTGGCGCACTCAATCAGTCGCTGGCGGTTTGGGAGATGTCGCCAACGGCGAGCATGATCGAGCACCAGATGGTCACCTGGTTCGCGAAACTCGCCGGCTACGGTACCGGTGCAGGGGGCACGATGACGTCCGGCGGCACCGAGGCCAACTTCACCGCCTTGCTGGCAGCCCGGAACTCCGCACTCCCCAACGCGTGGGAGGAGGGCGTCGGCGCCGATCCACCCGTCGTCGTATATGGTGAGCACGCGCACTACGCGGTGACGCGAGCGATTGGGCAGCTCGGGATCGGACGCCAGCGCGGCATTTCAATAGCGTCTCGAGACTACAAGCTCGATGTCGGCTTGTTGCGCACCACTTTGCATCGTCTGCGAGATGAAGGGAAGCGCGTGATGGCCGTGGTCGCGACTGCAGGTACTACCGCGACTGGATCATTCGACGATCTGGAAACTGTCGGCGCAATGTGTGAGGAACGCGGGATCTGGTTTCACGTCGATGGCGCACACGGCGCATCGGCTCTTTTGTCCTCTCGTCCACCGAGGCCGTTGGCGGGGTTGCGATACTCGCGGTCACTGGCGTGGGATCCACACAAGATGATGCTGTTGCCGCTAGCGGCGGGGATGGTGCTAACGCGCGATGAGCGCGATCTCGAGCGCGCGTTCGCACAGCAGGCGCCGTATCTCTTTCACGGCGGCAAATCGACACGCATCATCGACCAGGGCATTCGCAGCTTTCAGTGCTCGCGCCGCGCCGACGTCCTCAAGCTGTGGGCCGTCATTCAGCGATTCGGGTCAAACGGTCTTGGCCGGTTGCATGATCACCTGTGCAACACGGCGCGAGTGTTGTACGACGAGATTCAGGAACGCGATGACTTCGAGGCATTGCACGAGCCCGAGTCAAACATTCTTTGCTTCCGGTATTTGGGAGGGGCGGGCAACTCGAAGCCACGGAGCGTTGAACAAATCGACGCCCTGAATCGCGCGCTGCGGCCGCGCTACAACAAGAGGGGAAGCGGGTGGATCACCGCCACAGTGCTCGACAATCGTCCGGTTCTGCGCGTGACGATGATGAATCCACGCACCAACGCCGCGCACGTTCGCGCTCTGCTCGACGGTCTCGCGGCGCAAGCGGCGGCGATCGAATCAGCCTGAGCGCGCCAGTTTCGGCGTAGGGGCGGATTCGTCCTCTGTACCGCCGAATTCGACGGCATGTCGCTCGTAGCCAAGCCAGGTAATAATCGCGGCAGCGGAGAACACGATCACCGCCACGATCGCCATCGACCGCGCGTAGCTCATACGAGTCGCCAACAGTGCCTCGAGGTAAGCGACCGAGCTCGCTATCAGAACACCACACTGATACGCGAACCCGGGCAGGAATCCGCGAACATTGTCAGGCGACAGCTCCGTGATGTGCGCCGGAATTACTCCCCACGCGCCCTGTACCATGAACTGCATCACGAACGCGCCGATCACCAGTCCGACGAGCACCGGCGAGAACGCCCACAATGGTATGACGATGATCGCCAGAATCAGCGCGAGAACGATCGAACGTCGTCGCCCAATTCGGTCGGACAGATAGCCGAAGCTGATACCGCCGAGAATTGCGCCGACCATCGAGAACGCCGTCAGCGCTGCGCGCTTTTGCGGTGAGAACCCCCAATCACGCTGCAGGAAGGTTGGATACATGTCCTGCGTGCCGTGAGAGACGAAGTTCATCGCCGCCATCAGCAGCGTCAGATAGATGAACAGCTTCCAGTGTGACGCGATACTCTTGCCGAGGCTGCTCCAATCCTTGTGACGCGTCTTCTCCCAGACCTCCGATTCGTGTACGCGCATGCGAACGAAAATCGCGAGCAGCGCCGGTAGTCCGCCGATGAAGAACATTGGCCGCCAGCCCCAGCGCGGAAACACGAAGAAGTAGCAGACCGCTGCCAGCAGGTAGCCCGTGGCGTAACCTTCCTGGAGAAGACCTGACAGCACGCCTCGAATTCCCTTTGGTGCTTTTTCCATGGCCAGGGATGCGCCGACACCCCATTCACCGCCCATGCCGATGCCAAACAACGCGCGCAGGATGAGAAACGTCGTATAGTTGGGTGCCAGTCCCGACAACACCTCGACGATGGAGAAGAAAACGAGATCGATCATCAACGGCAGCTTTCTGCCGTAGCGATCTGCCATCAGCCCGAAGATGAACGCGCCCACCGGCCGGAACGCCAAAGTCACAGTGAGTGTCAACGCCAGCTCCGCGTCCGACTTCCCGAACTCCTTCGCGATCGATGTCAGCGCGAAGACGACGAGGAAGAAGTCGAATGCGTCGAGCGTCCAGCCGAGGAAACTGGCGAGGACCGCCGAGCGGTGTCCGCGTGGGACGGCGGATGCGACGGATGCCCGGCTGAGCGCGTCTGTACTTGTCATGCGCAAAATGTACGCTGCTTATTCTTGTTGCATGAGGACTCATCTTCGCTTTGCGCTGCTGGCGCTTTCGGTCGCCTGCGCCGCGCCCGCGCGCGTACCGCCGCCGGTCAACACTGTCGAGACTGCGATCGCTGCCGATGACGTGGCCGACACTCTGCTCGCTGACGTCAGAGGATTCGATTCCACGATCGTTGTGGAACTGCGATATGCGACGTCGAACAACTTCACGGGCGCGCCACTGCCCGGATATCTCGCCAATCGCGCGTTCCTGCGGCGAGAAGCCGCCGCCGCGCTCGCTCTCGTGCAACGTGATTTAAGGTCGGAAGGACTGGGCCTCAAAATCTTCGATTCGTATCGGCCGGTCCGGGCGACACTGGCGATGGTCGACTGGACTCAGCGGGTGCACCGTGAGGATTTGCTGCGCGACGGTTACATCGCCAGTCGCTCGCGACACAATCTCGGGCTTGCCGTCGATCTCACGCTGATCGATCGGGCGACGGGCCGCGAGCTCGAGATGGGCACTCCGTTCGACACCTTTTCATCCGCTGCGCACACCGCCAACGCGACTGGACTTGCCGCGACAAATCGCCAGCATCTAAAGACGGCGATGGAGCGGCGGGGGTTTACGAACTACGATCAGGAGTGGTGGCACTATACCTACGACGTTGCGAATCCGTTGAGGTTCGATCGGGTCATTCGCTAGCCATGCTAACTACAAAACAAGAACTGCCAGCCCTGCAGCCGGCAGGCTGCTAGTTCTTTGTAGTTGCCGGGAGATAGGGGGAGGGGGTATATTGGAGCCATGGCGACAATGACCAAACCCGAACGAATCTCCTTCCCGGTAACCGGCATGACCTGCGCGGCCTGTCAGGCTCGGGTCCAACGGGCTTTGCAGGCGGAGCCTGGCGTCAGCGACGCGACGGTCAATCTGGTGACGAACAGCGCGGCCGTCCTCTACGATCCCGCGTCCGTCACTCCCCAACGGTTGATCGATGCGGTAAGAGCGACCGGATACGAGGCGAACCTGCCGAGTCAGGAAGGCGATGCCGTGCACGCCGCCGCGCAGGCTGAAATCGAGCACGCGCGCGTCCTCACTATCAAGGCTGTCACGGCGGTCAGTGCCGGTGCGCTCGCGATGGCCCTGACGATGGGCGCGATGGGCGTCGCCGGAGTGAACTACGCGCTGTTGGCGCTGACGGCGGTGGTGGTGGCGTGGGCGGGCCGCGACATCTACCGCGCCGCGTGGAATACGCTGCGCCACAAATCCGCCGACATGAACGTCCTCGTCACACTCGGCACGGCCGCGGCATTCATTTATTCGACGGTGGCGACCATCGCGCCGGCAGTCTTCGCGCGCAACGGCATCGCGCCCGATGTCTACTTCGAAGCAGTGATCTTCATCATCGGATTGGTGCTTGCGGGGCGCGCGATCGAGGCACGCGCACGCACCAGAACCACCGATGCGTTGAGAAAGTTGTCGAATCTCCTTCCCAACACTGCGCGCATTGAGCGTGGTGGTGATTGGCAGGATGTGCCGCTGGCGCAGGTCGCTCCTGGCGATGTGGTTCTGGTGCGTCCGGGAGAGCGTCTGCCCGTCGATGGCAAAATCATCGACGGAACGAGCGAAGTCGACGAGTCGATGCTGACGGGCGAGCCGCTGCCCGTTGCCAAGTCCGCGAACGACGCCGTCGTTGGCGGTACGCTCAATACGACCGGATCGTTTCGCTACGTCGCCACGGGTGTCGGCGCTGACAGCGTGCTGGCGCGCATTGCGAAGCTGATGCGGGACGCGCAGCTGTCGCGCGCGCCCGTTCAGAAATTGGCGGATCGGGTCAGTGCGGTTTTTGTACCGACGGTGCTGGCGATTTCTTTTGCAACATTCGTTGTCTGGATGATCGTCGGCGGCGTGACGGGGCTACCGCACGCAATCGTGGCCGCGGTGTCCGTGCTGATCATCGCGTGTCCCTGCGCGATGGGTCTGGCCGTTCCGACGGCGGTGATGGTCGCCACCGGACGCGGCGCCGAGCTCGGGCTGCTGATCAAGGGCGGAGAAATCCTGCAGCGCGCCGGCGATGTCGACACCGTCGTATTCGACAAGACCGGCACCATCACCGAAGGTCAACCGCACGTATCGCGCGTAATCCCAACGCCTGGGAACGACGAGACCGAAGTCCTCATGCTCGCTGCTTCGCTGGAGAGTCATTCGGAGCATCCACTGGCAGCGGCAATCGTCAAAAAGGCGGGCGAGCAACGAATCCCGTTGAACGCCGTCGAGAACTTTCGCTCTCACACCGGAAGTGGCGTGAGCGGCATTGTCGCGGGCAAGGCTGTCGCGGTCGGAAACGCGACTTTGATGACTGAGCAAGGCCGCGATGTCAGGTCGATTCAAATGCGATCGAATGCAGGCGAGGGTGAGAGCGAGCTGTTCGTGATTGCGAACGGCAGCCTGGCAGGCGCGATCATCGTTTCTGACGTGGTTCGCCCGACGTCGCGGCGCGCGGTCGACGAGCTGCGGCGGCTGGGCGTCGACACCGTTCTCGTAACCGGCGATCGAAAAGCACCCGCCGACTCCGTCGCCAGAGCAGTTGGTATCGAGCGCGTCGTCTCGGAAGTTCTCCCGGAACAGAAAGTCGATGTCGTCAGACGCCTGCAGCGGGATGGGCGCGTTGTCGCAATGGTAGGAGACGGCGTGAACGACGCGCCCGCGCTGGCGCAGGCAGATGTCGGAATGTCGATGCCCAAGGGCACCGACATCGCCGTCGAGGCCAGCGATGTCGCGCTCCTGCGCAGCGATCTGAACGCGGTGCCGACCGCAATCGGGCTGTCACGACGGACGATGCGGACGATGAAGCAGAATCTTTTCTGGGCCTTCGTGTACAACGTGATCGGAATTCCGGTCGCGGCCGGCGTGCTTTATCCCGTTCTTGGAATATTGCTCAATCCCGTGATCGCCAGCGCCGCGATGGCGCTCAGCTCGGTCAGCGTGGTGATGAACAGTCTGCGGCTGCGCCACGCACCGCTCACTTGAGGAAGATGGCAATGGCTTCAAAGACAAAATCTCGTGCGCCAAATTCCGTCGCCGTCGCAGCGGAGTGCGGCTGCGCCGTGCGCGAAGCGTCCGCGACCTCGCGCAAAGCCGCCGGTGTCGATCCGGAAGTGAAAGCGCGCAATCTCACGCGTCTCCGCCGAATCGAAGGCCAGGTGCGTGGACTACAGAAGATGGTGGACGAAGATCGTTATTGTGCCGACATCCTCACCCAGATCTCCTCAGTTCACGAAGCCCTCCGTGGCGTCGGTCGTGAGCTGATGCGAAATCATCTGAAGCATTGCGCGACCGGCGCGATCCGCACCGGAGGCGAAGGGGCGGAAGAGATGTACGATGAGTTGGTTGATCTCATGTACACTCACAGCAGGTAGGCCCATCCCTTCCTAAACGGGTGCGAGGCGGGGTGAAACCATGCCAGCCTTGCGGACGTATTGTCCCAATGTGATAGTACAAGCGGACAATGCCTCCATTCGACGTCGATACCAGGAGTCCGACTCCGATTTACGCTCAGCTCGATCGCGCCATTCGTGCGTCGATCGCCACTGGCGCGCTCGAGCCGGGAATGCAGCTGCCAACCGTACGGCAGCTCGCGGTTGATCTCTCGGTCAATGCGAATACCGTGGCGCGGGTCTACGCCCAGCTGGAGCGGGATGGAATTCTGGAGACAAGACGGGGAGTGGGGACGTTCGTTCGCGAAGTGCCGACACCGCAGGCTGCGCGTGCCCACCGCGAGCGTGAGTTGCGTGAATTGATTCGCCGATTCGTTGGCGATGCAGCAGTGCTGGGATTCACTTTAGCTGAGCTGATCGAAAAGCTCAGAGAGGAGAAGAAATAAATGGCTGGCATGGACGAAGTTCTCGCAGCACGCCGCGCCGCGCGGGCTTCACGGTCGCAGACGCGTGTCAACGTCGTATCGGTTTTCATTTTGCTCGTCGCGATTGTCATCGGAGTGTTCATGACAGCGGCCGCCCAGAATCCAGGCTGGCTCGTGATCTGGACGCTGCTGGGGATCGTGCTCGCACAGTCACCGAAGATCGCCAAGCAATGGGAGCGCGCCGTCGTGCTCCGCCTCGGTCGCTACACAGGATTGCGCGGGCCGGGTCTGTTCTGGATCACCCCGTTCGTCGAAACTGTCTCCATTTACATCGATCAGCGCGTGGTCACCACCAGCTTCGCTGCTGAAGAGACGCTGACCTCCGACACCGTACCTGTAAACGTCGACGCCGTGTTGTTCTGGATGGTGCACGACTCTGAGAAAGCGGCGCTCGAAGTTCAGGATTACAGTCAGGCTGTGAGCTGGGCCGCGCAGACTGGATTGCGGGATATCATCGGCCGCACGTCACTGACGGAGTTACTGCGGGGCAGAGAGCGCATCGAATCGGAGCTGCAAAGTTTGATCGATCAGCGCTCCAACCCGTGGGGCGTCACGGTGCAGTCGGTGGAAATGCGCGACGTGGTGATTCCGTCGTCGCTTCAGGACGCGATGTCACGCGAAGCGCAGGCGTCACGTGAGAAGTCAGCGCGCATCATCCTCGGCCAGGCGGAAGTCGAGATCGCCAACCTGTTCAACGACGCCGCGCGTTCGTATCAGAACAACCCAACGGCGCTCCATCTGCGCGCGATGAACATTCTCTACGAGGGATTGAAGGAGAAAGGCGCCCTGATGCTGGTGCCGAGTACGGCCGTCGAATCAATGGGACTCGGAGGGTTGATGGGAGCAGCGGCGCTCAGGCAGCAGACGCTTAGTGGAGAGGAGGATAAAGCTGGACCGGCGGCGAGGTAGAAACACGGGCGGAGCTGCGGGTTGCGGGCTAACCGATCGTTGCGAGTTGCTGGCTAGTTGAGAGATGCGGGCTAACTGCGAGATGCGGGCTAACTTCGAGATGCGTGCTAACTTCGAGATGCGGGCTAGCCGCCAGTATCCGTCGTCCGCAGAAAGCCTGCGACCGGCTCGCAGCCCTCAGTTAGCCCGCAGCCCGCAACTAGCCAGCAGCCCGCAACTAGCCCGCATCTCTCAACTAGCCAGCAGCTACCAACGATCAGTTAGCCCGCAACCCGCAGCCTCACCTGTTATTTGACTGCTCTCACAGTATCAGCCGCTCCTGGTGCCAGCGCCGGGGCAGCTTGTCCATCGGAAAGCAACTTCGTCACGAAGCGTTGTCCCTCGGAGATGCGCTCGATCTCGATTGCGATTGCGTCGACTGAAGATTCCAGCCGCTCCAGACGTTGCGCGGTCTCGGTCAGCGCCTGCGGTGGGATTGCCGGCTTGTTCGCCCGTCTCCAAATCGCCTTTGCGAATCCGATTGCCAGCGGGAATGCGATGAAGATGATCGCCAGCACCGACAACGCCATCGTCTGATTGGTGGTGAAGCCGGCGAAACGCGGCGCGTCCGAAGTTGATGCGATCAATCCCGCCGAAGCACTCGACAACAGCTGCCCGGTTTGCTGGATGTCGGCCTCGAGTTGGAGCTGACGAGCATCGAGCAGCTGCAGTCTGGATTCCAGTCCTTGCACCGCGACCGGATCCGTTGCCGTCTTCAGCTGGCTCATAAGCTTCGATCGGCGACTGTCGACAGAATTGAGCTGGTTTGAAAGCTCTGACCGCCGTGCCTTCAGCGCTTCGACGTCTTGCGCCGTTTTCGGACCAGCCAACGTGAATGTCTGACCGTTGAACAGCGCGAACGGATTCTCACCTCGCGGTGCTGGAGTGCCAGCGATTGCCGGTGCCGGCGCCGCCTGTGGAGTAACAGGAGCGACAACGGTGGGCGCAGGTGGATTTTGCGGATTCTGCATACTCAGTCCTACGAACGAGTGCAGCTCAGGGTTACACCGTGCGCTGCAATCTAGCGCGGTCTCGTCGCGCGTAGCGTACTCTTATCACGTCGTTGCTTCGGCTGGCGGGCCGTCGAACTCCAGCGGATTCTTTGGCTGCTCTTCGCCAACGCGGCCGGCAGCGATGTTGGCCTTCGCGTACACTTCGGATCGCACCGGCGCGCCTGCCTGGCGCCGCAACACCGCTACCTGACCGATGTGAGTCAGCGCGTCGGAGATTGGTCCCTGAAACAACTCCTCCGCACTCGCAACGAGCGGAGCCGCCGAAGCCAGGTATCGATCCAACGCCAGCACCGATGCGTGAAACCGCGCCACTTCCTTGCGCCACGACTGCGGTTTCGTCTGCACCCATTCGGACTCTCCTCTCGCCAGGCGAAGAGCCCAATCGAACAAGTCTGCCATGTGCGCGATCAGTTGTACCGGCGTGCGCGCACCTTTCCCGAGCTCGAAGTTGCCGAAGTCCGGCGGCGCAAAACGTTCTACTTTGGCGGCGCGGTATGCAACTGTCGCGAGTGTAAAACGCAGGAAGTTCCGTTTCGGGTCTGTGTTTACTGCCAATCGGGTTCGTCGGCTAAAGTGTCGACATGCACTCGACTCGCGGACGCCTTTCCGGAAAGTCGTTGCCAGTTGCCGCTCGTATTACTGTGCGCAACGGCGATCTCGAAGCTATCGGGCGGGAACCAGCGGGCATGGTTGAAATCTTCATCGCAATCGCATCCGCCCCCGCCTGGTCCGCGCACTACGATCGCGCCTGTCTTTAGGTCGCGCACAATCCCATACATGCCCGGATTCGCGGGCGTGGAGTCCTGGCCGACGTACGCGACATAGCGGCCATCTGGGGAAATGAGCACGTCCTGATAGGACGGCCAGACATCGTCAGGCAGTGGCTGCGTTTCGACCCGATGCTGACCGAGTCGGAGCCGGAAGATTTGCCGCTGCGGAGTCGATGAATCCTCGGAGGCTTGCACCAATCCGAGCACGAGCGTGTCGCCGACAATGATTGGCGCCGGCGGGATCACGTTGCGAATGGTGTCGGCCCCGAACGGCGACACCACCTCGACCCGATAAACAGTGCCGGTGTCCTCCATCGGCTGCCATGAATTGGCGAACGCAGAGTCGATCACGCGAATGCGAGTGCGCGATGTCCCCTCATCGTTTCGGCATGCGCCGACCGCAACCGCCGCACCGACGCCGAGTGCGAGGATGATGACGCGTCCAGCCATTAGCGCAGGAATCTCATTGCCAGTTGCGCCAGCCGCTCGTCGCCGTCCTCCTCTGCGCGCACCAGGATCTTCTCGACGAACGGGCGCAGCTTTTTTTCTCCCCAGTAATAGCCGGTTGCGCTCTCCGCGCTGCCGGTGTCGCCCGAGCGCGCAGCTTCCAGTAGCGCCTCGGCGGCTGCCTCATCATAGGTTGGATCGTCCCGTCGCGGCAGCGAATAACGTCTGCCGGGATCGCCCCAACCTCCTGCATCTTCCTTAACGAAGGCACGTGACATTGTTTTCACCTCGACGGCTTCGGCGAAAAAACGCAGCTTTCACGCCGTTCACGAGACTTGCAGTTCAAAGCCTCCAACCGCAAGACGGAGGAAGTGTGAGACAGGAATCCTTTGAGGAGCAACAGGAAGATCTCGACCCCCATCGCCGCGAAGAACGCGATTCAGCGGGGCTGGAGCTGGCTGGACGCATCAGACAAAAAGGAGTGCTCCTCACGGGACGGGAAACAACCACGCAGCTCGACGATCTCATGACTGCGATCGATCGTTTCGAGGCGGCGGTGGTGTCCAGAGGCGGCGATCTCTTCATTAACACTCCTTCATCCGATCCTCCCGAGAGTCCTGAGTTCGTGATTCCGCGTCGCGTGCCAGGAGAAGATGCGGAGGCGTATGCAGCGCGCATCAATGAAGCGGCCGCTCGGTTGGGGACTGCCGACCTCTAAATACCCGGCGCTGTGATCGGCGCCACCGGAAGGAGCATTCGCTGGGCGCAGGCGGGTCTTCTCGTCAACGCGCTGCTCGTACTCGTCAAGCTGATTGCCGGAATAGTCGGCCACGCCAACGCACTCGTGGCCGACGCGGTCGAATCCTCGGCCGATATTTTTTCGTCGCTCATTGTCTGGATGGGGCTGAGCATCGCTGCCAAGCCAGCCGACGAAGACCACCCCTATGGTCACGGTAAGGCCGAGCCCCTCGCTGCGGCGGTGGTGTCGCTGATGCTGCTCGGAGCGGCGATTGGAATCTCGGTCCTGGCAATCCGCGAGATCATCACTCCACACCATCTGCCTTCACCGTGGACGTTGTTCGTCGCCGCCGGAGTCATCCTCATCAAGGAAGGCCTTTACCAGCGAGTGTCACGCGTCGGCAGAGAGGTTGGCAGCACGGCCGTCGCGGCGGACGCGTGGCACCATCGCGCCGATGCAATCAGCTCCCTCGCTGCGTTCGTTGGAATCAGCATCGCGTTGTGGCGTGGCTGGCCGGCGGCAGATGATTGGGCCGCATTGATTGCCGCGGTGCTCGTCGCGGTCAACGGCGTTCGGACGCTACGTCCGGCGATTTCCGGATTGATGGACGAGGCGCCGGACCGCGCGGTGAGTGAGAGAGCGATGAGCGCGGCGATGAGCGTTGGCGGCGTTCTCCACGTCGAGAAGCTCTACGTGCGGGCGTCAGGACTGGGTTTTTACGTCGATCTTCACGTGCAGGCAGATCCCGCGATGTCACTCGAGGACGCCCATGAAATCGCGGCGCGCGTGAAGTACGCAATTCTGGACGCGCTGCCAAACGTGGTGAAGGTATTGGTCCACATGGAACCGTATCGCGACAGCTCAATAGTTGCCGAGGACTCCGTGCTGACGCTGCCGCCGGTTTAGTCCACGACTATCGGCGCCAATCTCCGCGCTTGCCGCCCGTTTTGGCGGTGAGACGAACTCCCGAAATCTCCATCGTGCGATCGATGGATTTCGCCATGTCATAAAGAGTCAGCAGCGCCACTGTCGCGGCGGTGAGCGCTTCCATTTCGACTCCTGTTCGACCACGCGATGCTGCCCACGCCTGTACCCGCAGACCGGGGAGTGAA
The DNA here is from genome assembly GCA_035248505.1 of Gemmatimonadaceae bacterium. Classification (GTDB taxonomy): domain Bacteria; phylum Gemmatimonadota; class Gemmatimonadetes; order Gemmatimonadales; family Gemmatimonadaceae; genus UBA4720. Next base: position 126,836 of record DATFHK010000013.1, read on the forward strand.
TGATCTACCGCGACGTCGATGCCGACATCGGTGAGCGGAATGTTGTGGCAGAGCGGAATCAGCTCCGACGTTTTCTTCGCCGCCATGACGCCGGCGATGCGCGCAGTAGCTATTGCGTCGCCCTTGGCGAGGTGATTGGACTCAATGGCGGCGAGCGCATCGGCATTCATCGTGATCGAGCCTTCCGCGCGCGCGACACGCTCGGTCTCCGACTTGTCTCCGACGTCGACCATTCGCGCCCGGCCCGCGGCGTCGGCGTGGCTGAGCTCGCTCACTTGAGTGTTGAAGCGAGTTGTCGCACGAGGCGAGCTGTGATCAGCTGCGGGCTGACGTTCGTTTCGGTGTACGTCTGAGCTTCGAGCACGGAATGGACTGCCTTGCTTGCGGCAGCGGCGGCATTGGTGTCGTTGCGATGCAGCGCGTCGCGCGCACGTTCGCCGAGTAGCTCGACGAGCGCCTCGAGGGTCTCGGCGAAATTGCCGCGCGCGCCGAATGTGCCCTGCGACATCGCTATCGAATCCAGCGGCGCGTGGCGATAGCTGGTTGCCGCTTCGACGATGCGACGCGCGTTGACAGTCGCTCGCGCGTTTCCTTCACCGGCGAGCAATCGGCCCGGCGCACCCGCCGCCAGTCGTACACGTTCCGCACTCGACGCTTTGACTGATTTGTCGAGCGCTTTCTTGACGTTCGGGTCCTCGACAAACGCCCGTACTGCCTTCTCGGAAACGAACGGTATACGTACCGACGCGACGCGCGAACGAATCGTCGGCAGCAATGCACCGGGCTCACTGGACGTGAGAATTATGGTGGTGTCGGCGGGAGGCTCCTCGAGCAATTTCAGGAACGCGTTGGCGGCCATGTCGGCCCCTTCCTGGGGAACCATCCGTTCCGCGTCGCCGACGATAAAAACCTTTCGCTTGCCGATGGCGGGCGCGATCGCTGCGCGCTGCACGAGCGATCGAATAGTGGCGACGTAAATGCCCTCCGAACCCGACGGAGGCGCGTAGAGACCGTAGTTGTTGACGCGCTCGAGAATGGCCTCGGCATAGTCGGCACGCACCTGGTCGAGACTTGGGTCGGAGTCTTTCAGTCGCGGCCGCGGGAAAATCCAGTGTAAGTCGGGATGGGTGAGCTCGGACATGTATCGACAGCTCGCACATTTCCCGCACGGCGCATTCTGTTCACGACAAAGAATCGTCTGTGCCAGCCACAGCGCCAGGCGCTGTTTACCAACCCCATGCGGACCGCGAAGCAGGAGACTGGCGGGCAATGTGTGCGCGTGTATGCTTCCGGCGAGCCGGGCGCGCAAAGTCTCGTGTCCGTACAGATCGACGATTGGCACATCGAAATATGGTGACGGAACGTTTTCGGGTCAGGTGCCTTGCCATCAAAGGCGGCTGGCACATTTTCTGACTTTATGATTCTCGATCAAGCGTAAACGGAAAGGAGAGCTAATGGCTGGTCAGCTGAAAGGACGTACCGTTGCATTTCTCGCCACCGATGGCGTTGAGCAAGTCGAGCTCACCGCACCGTGGAATGCACTCAAGCAGGCCGGCGCCGCATTAAAGCTCGTCTCCGACAAGACCGGCGAGATCCAGTCGGTCAATCACGACGAGAAAGGTCAGACTTTCCCGGTTGATGTCGAGGTGTCGAAGGTGACGGCGCGCGATTTTGACGCGCTGGTGCTGCCTGGTGGCGTCAAGAATCCGGACAACCTGCGCACCAACAAAGTCGCGGTTGGCTTCGTTCGTGGTTTCATGGAGCTCGACAAGCCGGTCGCGGCGATTTGTCACGGACCGTGGCTGCTGATTGAAGCCGACGCGTTGCGCGGGCGGACGATCACGTCGTGGCCGAGCCTCGAGACCGATGTGAAGAATGCCGGCGGCGCGTGGGTCGACAAACAGGTTCAGCTCGACCAGAAACTGCTGACCAGTCGCAAACCGGATGATTTGCCGGCGTTCTGCGCGCATCTGGTAGAGCTGCTGAGCACCGCGATCGAGGAACGGCGCCTCGACAAGATGGTCGAGCAGACCTTCCCGGCCAGCGACCCGCTGCCCGGCCCGATATCGCTCGGTTAGTCGACCGCGCTGACAGCCGGATCCGCCCATTCGGTGTATAGGGACTGTCGTCCCGGGTACGGGCTTTGCACCGTAAAGTACTTGACAGTTCTCAGGTGAAGAGGTAGCATTGAAGCGTATGGCATCAGTACGGCCACTGCACGCGACGCCAGCGCCGGAACCCCCCGCGTTACACGCGCGCGCCATGGACAACCTCGCCTTCATTCGCGACACGATGGAGAAGGCTGGCTCGTTCACAGCGGTGTCGGGGTGGGGAATGGTCGCTGTCGGTGCGATTGCCGCCATCGCTGCGACGATTGCGTCGGCGCAGCCTTCAGTGCTGCGATCGCTCTACGTCTGGATTGCGGCCGCGGTGCTGGCGCCAGCGGTGAGTGCATGGGCGATCGTACGTAAGGCACGCCGGGCGCACATGCCGCTTCTTACCGGGCCGGGTCGGAAGTTCATTCTCAGCTTCTCGCCGCCGCTGCTGGTTGGTGCGTTGCTGACGATCGTGCTTTACCGGGCGGGAGTCGTCGACGCGATCCCGGGGATGTGGCTGTTGCTTTACGGTACTGCCGTGGTCGCCGGGGGATCGTTTTCGGTGAGGCTCATTCCCGTAATGGGGATTTGCTTCATGCTGGCGGGAACGCTCGCCTTGTTCACACCACAGGCGTGGAACGACTGGATTATGGGAGCCGCCTTTGGCGGGTTGCACATCGCGTTCGGCATTCCGATCGCGCGGAGGCACGGTGGCTAAGCACGGAACTGCGAGAGACGATCGACGAGTGGGAGATTTGCGCACCCTGCGGGGCAAGACCGATGGCGCCGCACCGGCGTCGGCGCGCGCCGACGCGCTCGATAGACTGATTCACGAACGCTTGCGCCTCGGCATCGTCAGCGCGCTCGCCGTCAACGACTCACTCAGCTTCAGCGATCTCAAGAAACTGATGAAGACGACGGACGGCAATCTCAGTGTGCACGCGCGGAAGCTCGAAGAAGCCGAATACATCACCTGCACGAAATCGTTCGAGGGGCGGATGCCGAAGACCGAGTATCGTCTCACCGCCGCCGGTCGTCGTGCACTCGAACGTTATCTCGATCACATGGAGGCGCTGATCCGCGCGACGCGGGAGCGCTAGAACGTGTCTCAGAATCACAAGCATACGCATCCACATAATCACGCGTCTCCGCGACTGACGCCGGCGCAATCCGGAATTCACGTCGCGATCATCATGGACGGCAATGGTCGCTGGGCGACGGCGCGTGGACGGCCGCGCACCGCCGGACACGTGGCCGGGGCGCGCGTCGTGCGAAAAATCGTCGAAGCAGCACCCGATTGCGGGATCGGCATGCTGACGCTGTACGCGTTCTCGGCCGACAACTGGGCGCGTCCATCGCGCGAAGTGGCGCTGCTGATGCGTCTCTTCCGCCGCTATCTCGTGGCCGAGACGGACCGTTGCGTCACCAACGACGTGCGCATGCGCATCATCGGCCGCCGCGATCGGATTCCATCTGAACTGGTGCGCGCAATCAACGCCGCGGAGGAAGCGACCAAGCACGGGACGCGGCTCGATCTCCGAATCGCGGTCGACTATTCCTCGCGCGATGCGCTGGTTCGCGCGACGCAGCGCCTCGCCGGCACGCCCAACATCGACCGCGACATGTTGTCGCGCGCGATGTGCGAGGTCGATCGTTGGTACGGCGAATACCGCGATGTCGATTTGTTGATTCGCACCGGGGGAGAACAGCGTTTGAGCGACTTCCTGTTGTGGGAGTGCGCGTACGCCGAGCTGTACTTCACGGAGCGGAGGTGGCCGGAGTTCACGCCGGCGGATCTTGCGTCGGCGGTGGCGGAGTTTAATTCGCGCGAGAGAAGGTTCGGGACGGTTCCGGAAGCGGCGGCGGGATAAGGACTGCGGACTGAAAAGCGAACTACCTCGCTTTTAGCTGTCTGCAGCACGCTTCCAGCTTCCCGCTGCCTACTACCAGACGGATCTCATTGCATAAGGGCGAAAAGAACGCGCCTTCTGTCGGTCCATCGGGATCCGTCCCGTTGCTTTCAGCGGGAAGCTGGGAGCTAGCTGCGGGCAGCTAATAGCAGTGTAGTGCTCTTTTCAGTCCGTAGCCCAGTCCAACCCAGCCTTAACACCAAATAACCCCCTCCGTCTAATTGGTATGTGCCGCCGCACCCTGCGCGCGGCCAATCAACAGTTGTGGAGGTTTTTGAATGTCTGTTCGTACTCTGGCGCTTGGCGCCATGATGCTGGTTGGCGCGGCTGGTGTTGCTGCGGCTCAGTCAACGACCGCTCCCCAAGCCCGTCCCGACAGTGGCATGTATCGCCGCGGCGCTCGCGCCGGCGGTGAGTTCCACGCCCGCAAAGCCGGTCGCGATTTCTTCGCCGATCTGAACCTGACCGATGCGCAGAAGACTCAGATCAAGGCGATCCGCACCAAGTACAAGACCCAGTTCCAATCCCTGCGCACGCAGCAGAAGCCACTGATCGATGCGGCCCGCGCGGCCCGTCAGAAGGGCGACACCGCGGCGTTCCGCAGCAACATGCAGAAGGCCCGCGATCTCGTGCAGCCGCTCCGCACTCAGGAGAACAACGAGATTCGCAACGTCCTCACCGCCGATCAGCGCGCCAAGCTCGACGCGAAGCAGAAGGAAATGGCCGATCGTCGCGGCAAGTGGGGCAAGAAGGGCGAGAGAGGTTTGAAGAAGGCAGCGGAGCCTCAGGCGAAGTCCTGATCGCCACGCATCGTCGGAAAATCACCAGCTAGTACCGTCCAACACAAAGCCTCCGATGCACCATGCATCGGAGGCTTTGTGCATTTCGGCGCAAGACTACCAGCGCAATGGAGCGAAAACTAACTTTGCGAGCGAGGTCGTCGACTCAACACTCACGCGCTTGACGCGTCGGAGTCCTGCTAAATGGCATCTGAAGTGGTGCAGCTCACCCGTCGTGGCTTCGGTCAGACGATGCGGCGCGACGCGTGGTGGGTTCAGCCTCTGGTCGTCTTCGTCATCCTGACCGCGTTTCTCGTCTACGCGACGTGGGCGGCTTTGCAGAACAAGTTCTACACCTTCGGGAACTATCTCTCGCCGTTGTACTCGCCGCTGCTTTTCTCCGACTCGCCGCACGCCTGGATTCACGGCGGCAGGCCATCGTGGATCCCGAGCTTCATTCCATTCACGCCCGCACTGCTGATTCTCCCGTTCCCGGGTTTGTTTCGCGTGACGTGCTACTACTATCGGGGTGCGTACTACAAGAGCTTCTGGGCGGATCCGCCGAACTGCGCTGTCGGTGAGCCGCGCAAATCATACCGCGGCGAGCGCTTCCTGCCGCTCGTGCTGCAGAACGTTCATCGCTACTTCCTCTACGTCGCGCTGATTTTCCTGGTCATTCTTGCCAGCGATGCGTACCGCGGGATGTGGTTCTTCGATCGCAACACGGGCCATCAGCATTTTGGCATCGGGCTCGGCACGATCATTCTCACGCTGAACGTGATCTTCCTCGGCGGTTACACCCTCGGTTGTCATTCGCTGCGCCACCTCGTTGGCGGCTACATCGATCAACTGTCGCGGACGCCGGTGAGAAAGAAGACGTACGATTGCGTTAGCTGCCTCAATCGTGGCCACATGCGCTGGGCGTGGGTGAGTCTGGTTTGGGTCGCGTTCACGGATCTCTTCATCAGACTGTGCGCGATGGGGATCTGGCACGACGTGAGGCTCCTGTAGGTGGCCGAGTTTCAGCGACACGAGCACGACGTTCTCGTGATCGGCGCCGGCGGCGCCGGACTTCGCGCTGCGATTGAGGCTACGCATTCCGGGGCATCGGTCGGGCTCGTCTGTAAATCGTTGCTTGGCAAGGCGCACACGGTGATGGCGGAAGGCGGCGTCGCTGCCGCGCTCGCCAACGTCGACGACCGTGACAACTGGAAGGTTCACTTTGCCGACACCATGCGTGGCGGGCAGTATCTGAATAATTGGCGCATGGCGGAGCTGCACGCGCGCGAGGCGCCGGATCGCGTCAAAGAGCTCGAGGCGTGGGGCGCAGTGTTCGATCGCACGCCTGACGGACGAATCCTGCAGCGCAACTTCGGGGGCCATAAATACCCGCGACTGGCACACGTCGGTGATCGTACCGGACTCGAGATCATCCGCACGCTCCAGGACTACGCGATCAATCAGCCGATCGACGTGCACATGGAGTGCACCGTTGTTGCCCTGTTGAAGGACGGAAACCGGATTGCCGGCGCGATCGGCTACGATCGCGAGCGCGGTCGATTCAAGTTGTTTGCGGCGAAAGCGGTGATCCTCGCCACCGGTGGCATCGGTCGCGCGTACACGGTGACCAGCAACAGCTGGGAATACACCGGCGACGGTCACGCGCTCGCCTACAACGCCGGTGCGGCGCTGCAGGACATGGAGTTCGTGCAGTTTCATCCGACGGGGATGGTTTGGCCGCCGAGCGTGCGCGGAATTCTGGTGACCGAAGGTGTGCGTGGTGAAGGCGGGATTCTGGTGAATCGCGAAGGTCGTCGCTTCATGTTCGACGACGTTCCCGAGAACTATCGCAATCAGACTGCCGACAACGAAGAAGAAGGCTGGCGCTACACTCAGGGCGACAAGAATGCGCGACGTCCGCCCGAGCTGCTAACGCGCGACCATGTCGCGCGCGCGATCATGAAGGAAGTACGCGAAGGCAGAGGCAGTCCGCACGGCGGCGTGTTTCTCGACATCTCGTGGATACGCTCGAAGCTCTCGAACTCCGAGGAGCACATCAAGAAAAAGCTCCCCAGCATGTACCACCAGTTCAAGCAGCTCGCGGACATCGACATCACCAGGGAACCGATGGAGGTCGGCCCCACTACGCACTACGTGATGGGCGGAGTGCGTGTCGATGGCGATACGCAGATGTCGACTGTGCCGGGTCTTTTTGCGGCGGGCGAAGTTGCCGCAGGACTGCACGGTGCAAACCGGCTTGGCGGAAACTCGTTATCGGATCTGCTGGTTTTTGGAATGCGTGCCGGGAAGTACGCCGCGGAATTTGCCGCGCGTCAGGGGGCGCCGCGGGTTGATGTGCAGCAGGCAGATACAGTCGTGAAAAGCGCACTCGATCCTTTCAGTCGCCAGAGCAACGGCGAAGGTCCCTATCAGGTCGAGCACGATTTGCAGGCGACCATGCAAGCGCTGGTAGGCATAGTTCGACGTGAGGATGAAATGCGCACCGCGATCGATCGGCTGAAAACCCTGCGCGAGCGTGCGGCGAAGGTTTCCGTTGCCGGTAACCGCGAGTACAATCCAGGGTGGCACACCGCGCTCGACCTGCAGAACCTGTTGACGGTTTCAGAAATCGTTGCGCGCGCAGCGCTCGAGCGCAAGGAAAGTCGCGGCGGCCACTTTCGCGATGACTTCCCTGAGAAGGATCCCAGCTATGCGAAGTTCAACATCGTCATCAAGCGCGGTCCGAACGGCGAAATGCAGGTGACTCGCGAGCCGATTGCCGAGATGCCGGAGTACCTCAAGAAGATCATCGAGGACAACAAGTGAGTCGCATTCACCGTCGCCGCGAGGCATAGGACCGCATGGCCACTGAGACTCTGGCGAGGAACGTCGTCGAAAGCGGGCAACGCGCGGCTGCGCGAAGCGACACCAGCGCCGGCACCCAGGAACGCACTGCCACGTTCAAAGTTTGGCGCGGCACTGCCGGGCAGGGAGAGCTAAAGGACTTTCCGACCAAGGTGTCGGAAGGCATGGTCGTACTCGATGCTATTCACCAGATCCAGGCAGAGCAGGCGACGGACCTTGCCGTGCGCTGGAACTGCAAAGCGGGCAAATGCGGCTCGTGCTCCGCGGAGATCAACGGTATTCCGCGCCTGATGTGCATGACGCGTTTGAGCGAGCTCGATCTGTCGAAGCCCGTCACCGTCGAGCCAATGCGCGCGTTTCCGCTGCTGAAGGATCTGGTTACCGACGTCTCCTCGAATTTTCGCGCCAAGAAGCGGATCCGGAAGTTCACGCCGCGCGCGCCCGACGCGCCGGACGGAACGTGGCGAATGCAGCAATCCGACGCGGATCGCGTGCAGGAATTCAGGAAGTGCATCGAGTGCTTCCTGTGCCAGAACGTTTGTCACGTCCTCCGCGATCACCAGCTTCACGAGCAGTTTGTTGGACCAAGGCTGCTGGTTCACATAGCGCAGCTGGAAATGCATCCGCTCGATGTGCTGGACAGGCGCGACGAGCTGAAGGAGTCGCACGGCATCGGCTACTGCAACATCACCAAGTGTTGCACCAAGGTTTGTCCCGAGCACATAACTATCACCGACAACGCGATCATACCGCTCAAGGAGCGTGTCGCCGACCGGCACTATGACCCGCTGCGGAAACTCGTGCGGCTGATGCGGGGTAAGAAGGCGGGAGGCGGGAAGCGGGAAGCGAGAGGCGACAAAGCGGGAAACGGGAAGCGGGAAGCGGGACGAGGGAGCGCAGAGGCGTGAAGGAACAGTTCAGACTCAAACCCATTTCCACGGAAGCAATTCCTGGCGCCATTCAAAAGGCGGAGCGGTATCGTCTCCTGAATGAGTCACGGGCAGCCGAGAGTATCTGTCGCGACATTCTGGAGATCGATCCGGAAAATCAGGAAGTGCTGGTAATGCTCGTTCTGGCGTTAACGGACCAGCTCGCGGAAGGGCATGCCTCAGCGATGAACGGCGTGAAAGAGGTTTTGCCGCGCATCACCGATCCGTATCAGCGGTTTTATTACACGGGAATCGCCTCGGAGCGGAACGGGCAGGCCTATCTGCATCGTGGCGGGATGGGCAGCGGCGGAATGGCCTACGACGCGCTGCGTCACGCGATGACGTGGTATGAGAAGGCGGAGGAAATTCGGCCCGCCGGCAACGACGACTCGATTCTGCGCTGGAATACCTGCGCACGTTTGATCAATTCACATTCACATCTGGCTCCGCACGCAGAGAGCGCATACGAGCCAGCGCTGGAAGACTGATGCGGTTTCACACGACACAACGGCTCGCGTTTTTCTCGGTAATTGCTTTTGTCATCGCGCTTCCACTGGGCGCGCAGCAGCGCCAGACGATTCTCGGGAGGAGGGACGCGGAGAAGAAACAGGAAGCCAAGAAGGAAGCGGCTAAAGCAAAAGCAGACACAGTGACGCCTGCATCGCCGACGAAAAACGGCACCGCTGAAATTGCGGGCCTCGTCATGGACAGTCTCCATGGCACCTACCTCCGTCACGCCGACGTGATGATCGAAGGCGCGAAGGTCACAACGACCACCGACTCGGTCGGCAGATTCAAGGTCAGCGGGCTCAAGCCCGGCGAGTACCAGGTTGGAGTGTTCCATCCCGTGCTCGATTCGCTGGGCCTCTCGCTCGCCACCAAGAAGTTCTACGTCGGGGCCGACAGCTCGAGCTTCGTGATGCTCGCTGTTCCCTCAGTCAGTACCATCATCAAAACGTCGTGCCCTCCGCTCGGCCCGCGCTCGCAGGGAACGTCAGCGGTGATTGGACGCGTCTCCGATCCGGAGTCGCTCCAGCCGGTGCAGGGTGCGGAGGTTTCCATTGCCTGGAGCCAGCTCGAGGTCTCCAAGGAGATCGGCGTTCGCCGGACGCCGAGGTTGTTGCGTGACAGCACCAACGCGCACGGCGAATATCGGATCTGCGGTCTTCCGAATGACATGAAGGCGACCCTACAGGCGCGAATGGGAAATGCGGTGACCGCTGAAGTGCCGATCGAGCTTGGCACCGACGACACCGAGCTTTTCCTGCGCAATCTGCTGCTGTCGCGCACCGACTCGGGCGCGAAGACTGGCAATGCCGTCGTCAGCGGTACCGTCATTCTCGAGGGGTCGCCGACCAACGGCGGCAGTCGCGTCGAGCTCGTCGGGACCAACGTCGTGACGATGACGAATGACAAAGGACAGTTCACGATGCGCAACCTGCCTTCGGGCAGTCACGTGCTGCTCGCTCGCCACCTCGGATTTGGCGCCGAGACTGTTCCCGTCGACCTCACCTCGCGCGAACCAAAACAGGTGACGATCAAGCTGCCGAAGTTCGTCGCGACAATCGAGCCGGTGGTGGTAAATGCAAAACGCGCTTCTAGTCTGGATAAAGTGGGTTTCACGCAAAGACAGCGAGCCGGGATGGGCTACTACCTGGGGCCCGAGCAGATTGAACGGTTGGCGCCCAACTATCTGACGGACATCTTGCGCACGGTGCCTGGGCTTACCGTCAGTTATGGTCCACAAGGCGAAGAGGTTTCGAGCACTCGTGGCGTCAGCAGTCTCACCGGCGGCTCATGCGTTCAGTACTACGTTGACGACATGCCCTGGCAGTCACTCATGCCCGGAGACGTCAACCAGTTCGTCAATGGCCGCGAAGTTGTAGGAGTTGAGGTTTACAACGGTCCGGGCACACCGGCGCAGTACACGCGCGCGGGGCAAGGTGACTGCACCACGATCGTTGTGTGGACGAAGTTCAAGATTCGGAATTAGTCCGCGGGGCCGACCGACTCCGCGGCTGAACTCTCACTCCGGAGTCTCCTATGAGCGTGCGTAGCGGATGGATCCCGGTTGCCGTTCTCGTCACGATCGCCGGCGTCGGCTGTTCGACGGCGATGAGCATGCGCAACGCGGCAGCCAGAGCGGAAGCAGTGATGTACAACTCCAGCGGGTCGCCAATTGGCACCGCGCAGCTATGGCAGGATGCGAACGGCGTGGTCAACGTCGAGATATCCAGCATCACGCTGCCTGCCGGCACTCATGGAATCCACTTCCACGAGGTCGGGAAGTGCGAAGGTCCATCGTTCACGACCGCGGGCGGCCATTACAATCCGATGGGAATGGAGCACGGACTGCAAAACCCGCGCGGTCCGCACGCTGGTGACAACCCGAACATCGTGATTCCGGCCGGCGGCGTTGGCAACGTGTCCTTCACGACGGATCGCGTCAGTCTCACCCCAGGAACGCGAACCCTTCTCGACGCCGACGGAACCTCGCTCGTCGTTCACGCCAGTGCCGACGATCAGGTGACGAATCCGTCCGGCAACAGCGGGGCGAGGATCGCATGTGGAGTGGTGCACGCGATTCCTTGACTATAAACAAAAAACTACCAGCCTCCTGCCGGCAGCCGGCTGGTAGTTTTCGTTTGTAGTTCCGTCTTACTTGACACGTCAACTTGCGCCGCGCACGTTCCCCCTATGACCGGTCGACCGCGGCGCAACGCGGCAGCAAAGGGTAAGAGCAATCGAAGTGCGCAACGTACGACGCGCAATGCACTGGGCAAGGCGCAGATTGATCTTGCGAAGGCACTGGCAGCGGTTTTCGCGGCCGGGGTTTACAACAAGGAAGTGTTACAGGCGGCCGTTTGCACTTTCGTCGCCGAGATGAAGGAGTCGGGCGAGACCGGTGAGGGCGTCGTGCGCGCCGCGCAGGGAATGGTCAGGGAAGTCGGCGCGCGCTTTCCTTCTTCCGACCGAACTCAGGTTTTGTTGGCGGACATGGTTACGTGGTGTCTCGCCGAGTACTATCGCGAGAGCGCCTGAGGGCGTCCGCGGCCGCGTTTTTGTTCGTATAGCGCGGTGTCTGCCTGCGCCAGCAAATCCGCGAGCATGGTTCCCTCTGCCTTCGACCGCTTTGCTCCGACGCTGAGCGACAATTCGTAGTCGCGATCGGTCTCCGTGTTGTGCAGCTCCACGCGATGCTTGATGCGCTCGCAGACTATTTCCGCGGTCTGATCGGAATCGACAGTCAATAACGCCACGAATTCGTCGCCGCCCAGGCGGGCGATGATGTCCGCCTCGCGGCAGCTCTCGCGCAATACGCGCGCGGTATCGATCAGCGCTCGATCACCTGCCAGATGACCGTAGGTGTCATTGATGTACTTCAGGTGATCGACATCGATGAAGATCATCAGTACGTCACGTTCCAGTCGCGTCGCGAGCTTGAGCGCCTGCTCCGACAGGGTGATAAATGCGCGCCTGTTGGGAAGGCCGGTCAGCTCGTCGACCAGCAACAACGCCTTCAAATCATCTTCGGCGCGTTTGAGCGCCGAGATGTCGTGATACATCGCGTAGACTCGCCCGGGTTGATCTCCGACGCCAAACGGCGTTGCCGCAATCGACACCCAGATGCTATGACCGTCCTTGTGACGACGCAGCGCTTCGGTGGTGAGTTTCTCTCCGGCGGCCACCCGTGCAGTCAATTTCTCCGCGTCCTCGACCAGTCCAGCGGGTACGATCAAATCATTGATGTTGCGACTGACGGCATCGTCCTCGGTGTAGCCGAACATCGCGGTGAACTGTCCGTTGATGCGGATGATTTGGTCATGCTCGTCCAGAATGGCGATTGCTTCCGGCGCGCTCTCGAACAATGCCGCGAAGTAGACGTTCTGGGTGTGGAGTGCATCGTAGAGACTTTTGCGATCGGTGACATCGATGGCGATGCCAACCGTGCCGGTGATGCGACCATCGGGTCCGCGCATCGGCTCGACGCGGGTCTCGAACGAGCGACCGCGCCAGTTGATCTCATATCGCACCAGCTCACCCTGTAGCGCTCGCAGGTGCGCGGCGAGCGGCGTCGTTCCAGGATCACGCGTCTTCAGCACTTCGTACAGCGTCATGCCGACCTGCTCGTTGGCGCTCGCTCCAATCAGATGCAGCCCTGCGCCCTGAGAGAAGGTGATGTTCAGCTGAGCGTCAGTCGACCACAGGTTCACCGGCACCGACTCGAGCATGAACTTGAGTCGACGCTCGCTGTCGAGGTTGGGCGCGCTCGTCGTCGCGCGCGCAGGGATGGTCTGCGCGCGATTTCTTCCCAGCAGTTTTCTCAGTACCGTGCGGAGCGGCATCACGAGGCCGGGCGCGCGTCGAAGCTCAGCGCGCAGTTCCGCGATAGGTGATCTTCCAGATCGTTCCGCCGGTGTCGTCCGTCACGAACAGTGATCCGTCTGGCGCTTGCGTTATGCCTGTTGGACGACGCGTTCCCGGACTTGCGCGGCCCGGCGCTGGACTCGGGTTGAATCCGTCCGCGAAAGTGGTGTACGTGCCGACAGGTCGATTGAAGCGGAATGGTGCGTACACGACTCTGAATCCTGCCTGCGGCAACGGCGCGCGATTCCATGAGCCGTGGAACGCGATGAACGCGCCGCCGCGGTACGACGCCGGGAACTGTTTCCCCGTATAGAAAACCATTCCGTTGGGCGCCCAGTGTCCGGGGAACGCCATCAGCGGCTGAACCTTTCGGTCGCATTGGCCGGTCGTCTGGCCGTTGCCGCCGTACTCCGGTGCGAGCACCAGCGATTTGCGATCGACATCGTAGTAGCAATACGGCCAGCCGTAGTCAGCGCCGCGGTCGACTCTCACCAGCTCTTCGCCGGGATTCTCCGCGCTCTTCTCGGCGGTGAACAAGTCGGGCCAGTTGTCGTGCAATTGATCGCGCCCGTGAACGGTGGCGTAGAGGTTTCCGTCCAGCGGATTGCGTGTGAAGGCGACGGAGTTTCTCAACCCGGTCGCGAACCGGCGTCCGTCAGAGGGCGTCTGATTCAGTCGATCGGCGTCGAATTCCCAGATGCCGGCGCGCGTCTCGAGCTCCGTGCACGGATTGTTGCCGCGTGATGTAGCCCGACGATCCTGCTGCTGACAAGCGTTCGACGCCGAGCCGATGTTGACGTACAGGGTGCGGTTGAGGACCACGAAATTGTGCGAGTGATGCGAGCCGGACATTGGCAGATCGCCGACGATCGTATCCGCTTTTCCCGTCGGCGTCAGCGAACCGGGCGTCAGGCGATAGCGAACGATGGAGTTCTTCGCGGTGGCATAGAGGTAATTCCCATCGAGAGCAATCCCCGTCCCGCCGGGTCCTTCCCAGCGCTCACGCACGTCGGCCTTGCCATCGCGATTGGTGTCGCGGAGGGCGACGACGCCAGGTCGCGTGTTTCCCTGGACGTTCACAAAAACGTCGCCATTGGGGGCGACGACGATGTGACGCGCGCCGCGAACGTTATCGGCAAATAGCGTTGCGCAGAATCCCTGGGGCAGCTGCAGCTCCGCTGAGCACACTGAAGCACTTGTCGTCGCGGGCTGTGAGTTCTGGGCCGTCGCGAGCCGGGGGATGAAGCAGAGGATTGCAAGGGTAAACGCGGTCTTCTTCATGGCAGTAATGGTGGCGGTTGGTCGACTCTTTCGGCAAGTCTTGGACAATTGCCGGTTGGGCCATAAGAACGCATCTTGGCTGCGGCCCAAATCCTCGCGAAGGAGGTAGTTATGATCCTCGTTGCTGGTGCCACCGGAGTGCTGGGCACGGAGATTGTGCGGCGGCTCACTGCTCGTGGTAATCAGGTGCGCGCTCTGACGCGCACAACCTCGGCCCCCGAAAAGGTGGAGCGCCTGAAACGCTTCGGCGCGCAAATCATGCAGGGCGATGTGCGAGATCCGCGCTCGTTAATCGCTGCCTGCGCAGGGGTGAACGCGGTTATCTCGACGGTCACCACGATTCTCACATCGCAGGCGGGCGATTCATTCGAGGCGACCGACGGAGAGGGGAATAAATCCCTGATCGATGCAGCTCGCAAAGCCGGCGTCGAGAAGTTCGTGTTCGTATCGTTCGATACCACGAAGTCTCCAGACAATCCGCTGACACGTGCGAAGATTGCCGCCGAGGAGCATTTGAAGGCGAGCGGACTCGACTACACGATTCTGCATCCGACCTTCTTCTGCGAGAGCTGGCTCGGACCGATGCTGTTCGCCGATCCCGATGCATGCACGGCGAAAGTCTACGGGAAGGGAACCCAGAAATTCCGGTACGTGACAGTTGGTGATGTGGCGGAGTTCGCCGTTCAGTCACTCGGCAATCCGACTGCGCGAAACGCGGTGATTCCGGTGGGCGGGCCCGAGGAGATCAGTCAGCGTGAAGCGGTGATTTTGTTCGAGCAGGCCTTTGGAAAGAGGTTCAACGTCATCGAGGTCCCCGAGGCAACGCTCGAAGCGCAATGGAGTGCCGCCGAGAATCCGTTCGACAAGACGTTCGCCGGCTTGATGCTGGGCATGGCTCGTGGATTTGATTCTGGAGCCCGGCCGCCATTTTCCGAGTTTCCAATGCAGATGACGTCTGTCCGCGATTACATCAAAAACCTCGCTGGCGGCGGTGTCGAAAAGGCAACGCCCGCAGCGCGGGAGCTTCCGCCCAGCGATGGACATCTGGAATTGCGGTGAGTGAAAAAGACTGACCGCACGAGGCGCGCAAAAGCAGAAGGGCCGGCGATGAGCCGGCCCTTCTTTCGTGAGTGAGCGGGTTCGCTCAGCTGCCGCAGGCGGTTCTGACACGAGCCGCGTCACCCGGCATGTAGATCGCCAGAGCACTGGCCTTCTGCGTGGCAGAATTGGCTCCGATCGCTTCACCGAGCACTTTGACCGCGGACTTGGACTGCTGCACCGGATTCACGATCACGGCATTGGCTCCGACTTTGGCGGCGCCGTTACGAATCTGGGTCTGCAGCTGGTTGTCCGTGGTCCAAACCGAGTTGCCCTCGGCCTGAATCCAGGCGAGCTCGTAGTAATCGAAGGGGACGTCGGCGCGGCTGTTGTAAACCGCGATCGCGTTAGCGCACGTTGGAGCGCGGTCCATCGCCGGGTTGATGTCCGTCGTCGTCTTTTTGACGCCAGCGCAGGCGGCGCCGACCGCGAGCACGCACGCGAGTGCGATACCGTTGAAGGTTTTTGCTCTCATTGTTGCTCCTGCCAATGGTGGGTGGTGCCCCTCGTCGTCAGTCGGGGACAGCCGAACTGGTTGCAAACACGGGGCCGGGAGTGCTCACAAATCTGGCGGGAAGCGGAAGCGGTTTACTGACCGAGGTCTACGGACTAACGGCATTGCTGATTGCTGACTGAAAGAGCATTCGGACAGTCCGCGTCCTCAATTAGTCAGCAGTCGTCGATGCCCTTGGTCCGTAGACCTCGGTCCTCTAATCGCTTCGCGCTAACCTCTACTGATTCACTCCGCTCGCCAGAAAGCCACCGTCGACGGCGAGCAGATGACCGGTGACGAAGCTGGCAGCATCAGAGGCCAGAAAAACAGCGGCGCCGGCGAGCTCTTCGGGCTGACCGAAACGGCGCATTGGTGTGCGCATCAGTAACTCGTTCCCGCGCGCAGTTCCGTCGAGCAGTCCTTCATTTAGTGCAGTTCTGAATACGCCCGGCAGAATTGCGTTGACGCATATGCCGTACGGTGCCCACTCTACGGCCAGCGATTTCGTGAGAGCCGCAACACCAGCTTTGCTCGCGCCGTAGGCGGCAACTTCCTGCAGCGCGACCAGCGATGTCAGTGAGCCGATGTTGATGACGCGCCCATAGCGGCGCTCGATCATCCCAGGACCGAACGCGCGACAGGCGCGCAGTATCCCGTTGAGATTCGTGTCGATGATTGCCGTCCATTCGCTGTCGGAGACGTCGATCGTTGCCCGGCGCACGGTGATGCCTGCCGCGTTCACGAGTATGTCGACTTTCCCGAATTTCCCGATGACGGTACGCGCGAGGTCATTGATCGAGCTCGTGGAGGTGACATCAGCGGTAGTCACCAGCGAGCGACGCCCGCGCTGCTCCACTTCGCGCGCAACTTCCTCGACCAGGTTCTGACGGCGTCCCGTCGCGACGACATCGGCTCCTGCTTCCGCAAGTCCAAGCGCGATCGCTTTGCCAATGCCCGACGTTCCGCCGACAACGACGGCAACGCGATTGGCGAGATCAAAAGCCGGAAATGACATTGGCGCTACAATTCTAGCCACAATAACGCCGAAGCGAGCGATCGCCGCTGGTGGCCACCATGCGCTGTTCGTAAGATTTCGCATGCTTCTGGTGACCTTCGGTGAAGCGATGGTCCGCCTCACGCCGCCGGATTTCCAGCGTTTGGAACAGGCGCGCAGTCTCGACGTTTACGTCGGCGGCGGCGAGTTGAACGTTGCGGTCGCCGCGGCGCGCTTCGGGGTCGCGTCACGCTGGGTGACACGGCTGCCCGACAACCCGCTCGGTCGCATCATCGCCAATCGCGCGCGCGAGCTCGGCGTCGAGCCCCAAATCGAGTGGGCGAATGGCGATCGCGCCGGTTTGTATTTCGCGGAGCTCGGCGCGGCGCCGCGGCCGAGCAGCGTGTTGTACGATCGGGCGGCATCGGCCATCAGCAACATTGAGCCGGGACACGTCGACTGGCGAGCGACGTTCTCCGGTGCGCGCTGGTTCCACGTCAGTGGCATTACGCCGGCGTTGAGTAAGTCCGCCGCAAAGGTGACCGCCGAAGCGATGGAAGCGGCGAAGAAAGCCGGATTGACCGTCAGCTACGACCTCAACTACCGGCGAAAGCTGTGGAAGCCTGACACTGCGCGCTCCGTGCAGGAGCCGCTGATGCGCTTCGTCGACATCCTGATAACGACCGAGGAGGATACCCGCGTTGTATTCGGTCTCGGTGGTCGCGGTCAACAGGCTTTCGATAAAGTCGACGCAATCGCCTACGAAGGGATCGCGCGCGAGCTGGTCGATCGCTTCAATCTGAGCGCGGCGGCGATCACCTTACGCGAAAATCCACGCGTGCTGCTCAATACGTGGAGCGCCGTACTCGTCGCCGAGCGAAGAGCCTACCACGCCCCGCGCTACGAGGTCGAAGTAATCGATCGCATTGGCGCCGGCGATGCCTTCAGCGGCGGACTGATTTCTGCTCGACTCGACAAGCGCAGCTGGGACGACTCGCTGCGATTCGCTACCGCCGCGTCCGCGCTCAAGCACAGCATCCCAGGTGATTTCTGCTTGATCTCGCGCGACGAGGTGGAGCAGCTGCTCAGCGGCGGCAGCCTGCGCGTCGCGAGATGATTAGCACGCAGACGAGGTCCAAGTGATCACGTTTCGCTGGTTCGGCGAAAATGATCCCGTCACTCTCGCGCAAATCCGACAAATACCGGCAGTGCGCGGAATCGTCAGCGCGCTGTTCGACATCCCCGTTGGCGAGGCGTGGTCTCTCGATCGGCTGGAACGTTTGCGCGACGCGATTCAGAAACACAATCTGTCGCTGAGCGTGATCGAGAGTGTGCCGATTCACGAAGACATCAAGCTCGGCCGACCGACGCGGGATCAGTACGTCGGCAACTACTGTGAGAGCGTTCGCAACATTGGCCGTGCCGGCATCGAAGTGCTGTGCTACAACTTCATGCCCGTGTTCGACTGGGTGCGGACGGATCTCGCGCGCACGCTGCCCGATGGCTCGAATGCGCTCGCGTTCGACGACGCTGCGCTGCAGCGGATCGATCTCTCGCGCGGTACCGTCGATCTTCCCGGCTGGGCGACACGTTATTCGGCGCGCCAGCTCGCCGAGCTACTCGAGGCGTATCGTGCTGTCGACAGCGAGCGCCTGTGGGAGAACTTCGCTTATTTTCTCGGGCACGTCGCGCCGGTGGCGGCAGAGTCCGGGGTAAAGATGGCTCTCCACCCCGACGATCCGCCGTGGGCGATATTCGGCTTACCGCGGATCATCACTGGCGGAGCGGCGTTCGAGCGCGTGCTCAACATCGTCGACGACGACGCAAATGGCCTCACCTTCTGCACTGGCTCGCTGGCAGCGGACCCCGACAACGATTTGGTGAAGATCATCGAGCGCGTCGGTGAGCGCATTCATTTCGCGCACTGCCGCAACATCAAGCGAATCGGCAGACATTCATTCCGGGAAACCGCTCATCCATCGGACAATGGCAACGTGAACATGCGGGCGGTTCTCGCTGCGCTGCACAAAGTCGGCTTCGATGGACCGATACGCTCCGATCACGGCCGCATGATCTGGGGTGAGAGCGGCCGACCCGGCTACGGACTCTACGATCGAGCTCTTGGCGCGATGTACCTGCAAGGATTGTGGGAGGGCGTGAGTGGTAAGTAGCGCTCGACCCGCGATCGCCGAAGATACGACGCTGAGCTCAACACAACCCGACCATCCTCCGTCGTATCGCTGGACGATTTGCGCGTTGCTCTTTGCCGCGACGACGATCAACTACATCGATCGGCAGGTCCTCGGCGTGCTCGCGCCAACTCTGCAACGCGCGCTCAACTGGAGCGAAGCCGACTACGGCGATATCGTCTCCTGGTTCAGCTTTGCGTACGGCTTCGGGTTTCTCTTCGCTGGACAACTGATCGACTGGATCGGCGTGCGACGTGGGCTGGCCGGCGCCGTCGTCGCCTGGAGCACCGCGGCGATTGCGCATGCGTTCGCGCGCAGCGTCGCTGGTTTTTCGTTCGCGCGCGCTCTGCTTGGCGTCAGCGAGTCGGCAATTTTTCCGGGATCAATCAAGGCGATCGCTGAGTGGTTTCCGCAGCGCGAGCGCGCATTGGCGACAGGGATCTTCAACGCCGGGACGAACACGGGCGCCATTCTCACGCCGTTACTGGTGCCGTGGATTGCGCTCACGTGGGGCTGGCAATGGGCGTTCGTGGCGACGGGCGCACTCGGACTTCTCTGGCTGTTTCTTTGGATCCCGTTCTATCGCGACTATCGCGCGCCCGCGGTGAGCGATCAAGCGGGGCGGAAGGTCTCGCTCCTGAACCTGTTCGCCAGGCGACAAACGTGGGCGTTCATCGTCGGGAAGCTCATGGCGGATCCGGTCTGGTGGTTTTACCTGTATTGGCTTCCAAAATTTCTCGACGCAAAGTATGGCGTGAAGCTGGCTCAGGTCGCAGCGCCCCTGATTGTCGTTTATCTGATCGCCGATGCAGGATCTGTCGGCGGTGGTTGGCTCTCCAGCGCGCTGATCAAACGCGGCTGGTCGGTTAATCGCGCCCGCAAAACAGCGATGCTGGCGATGGCGTTGCTCATCGTGCCGACGACTCTCGTTTCACGCGCGCCAACGATGTGGACGGCGGTGCTGATCGTCGGAGTCGCGCTTGCCGCGCATCAGGCGTGGTCAGCGAACGTGTATACACTGGCCAGCGACATGTTTCCCAAATTCGCCGTCGGCTCGGTGGTGGGCATCGGTGCGTTTGGTGGCGCCATGGGTGGCGTGTTATTCCAGCGTCTGACTGGACGCATTCTGCAATCGAACGGCAGCGATTACACGCCGATATTCATCGTCTGCGGTCTTGCCTATGTCACTGCGTGGCTGATTATTCATTTGCTGGCGCCGAGGTTGGAGCCGGCGCGCCTCGATATGGAGCGTCGATGAAGCGTCTCTCGACTGATTGGTTGATCGTCGGACTGTGCATGTCGTGCGTGGCGCAGCCCAGGCCTGCTCGTGTCGGTGCATCCGTGACGCATCCGAACGCCGCCGGCGAAGTCTCAACGGCTAATGTCCTGTCGCCGAGCGAGCTGCGCGATGGATGGCGTCTGCTTTTTGACGGGAGGACCTTCAAAGGTTGGCGCGGGCTCGGTTACGATTCCGTTCCCACCGCCCATTGGAAAATCGAGAACGACGCCATCAGGAAGATCCCAGCGGGACAGGTTCCCAGAATGGCGGATGGGCAGCCGGCCGCCGGCGGCGACCTCATGACCACCGAAACCTTCCGCGACTTCGAGCTCAGCTTCGACTGGAAGATCTCGCGCGCCGGGAATAGCGGCGTCAAATACAACGTCTCCGAGGAGCTGTCGATGGCCAACGCGCCCAACCATGCGGCGCTTGGCTTCGAGTACCAGGTGCTCGACGACGATCTCCACGAGGACAACAAAATCCCGTCACACCGCGCCGGCGCCCTGTACGATTTGATTGCTCCCAATGCCAGCAAGCGGCTGAATCCTGTAGGCGATTGGAACAACTCGCGGATAGTGTTCCGCGGCAATCATGGTGAACACTGGCTGAACGGCACCAAGGTCGTTGACTACGATCTCGGCACGCCGCTCCTGGACTCACTGCTCGCGGCCAGCAAATACCACAGCATCCCGAATTTCGCGCAGAAGCGCGCGGGCCACATCGTGCTGCAGGATCACGGCGACGAAGTCTTTTTCCGTAACATCAAGATTCACGTTCTGTAATCAGGAGCTGGCATGAGTGCGAAGGATCCGCTCGATCGGCGCGATTTTCTCAAGCGGGCAACAGCGGTTGGTGTGAGCGCGCTCGCCGCATCACGAGGCGCATCTCCGTTGTTGGCGCTGGAAGGATCACCCGCCGAGAAGATGGTGGTTGCCGTCATGGGCTTGAACGGACGAGGCATGGTCCACGCGCAAGACTTTGCGCGCGGGTCCAACACCACCGTCGGCTACCTGATCGATGTCGATTCCAACGTGCTCGCGAAGGCGGCATCGCAGACAGCGACGCTTCAGCAAACAGCCCCAAAACTGGTCAGTGATTTCCGCCGCGCGCTGGAAGACAAGAACGTGGACGCCCTCGTCATCGCCGCCCCGGATCATTGGCACACACCGGCAACGATCCTCGCGCTGGACGCCGGGAAGCATGTCTATGTAGAAAAACCGAGCGGCCACGATCCGCGCGAAGACGAGCTGATTGTCGAGGCAGCGCGCAAGCATCCGCGACTCAAGGTTCAGCTGGGGACGCAGGCGCGCTCCGGACCGCATTTCATCGAAGTCCTGCACATGGTGCGTGACGGTCAGATCGGAAAGCCCTACCTCGCACGCGCCTGGTACGCCAATACGCGCGCCAGTATTGGCCACGGCAAGATCGTGCCGGTCCCACCAAATCTCGACTACGAGATGTGGCAGGGTCCGGCGCCGCGCACGCCGTATCGCGACAACGTCATTCATTACAACTGGCATTGGTTCACCAATTGGGGAACCGGCGAGATCTGCAATAACGGGACGCACGAGATCGACGTCGGACGCTGGCTGCTCGGTGTCGATTACCCAACGCGAGTCGACTCGACAGGGGGCCGGTTTCATTTTGCGGACGACTGGCAGTTCCCCGATACGCAGGAAGCGACCTTCGTCTTCGACGGTGGGAAGAGCATCGTCTGGCAGGGCCAGAGCTGCAACGGACTCGAGCTGTATGAGCGTTCACGCGGTACGACTGTCCTCGGCACCAATGGCAGCATCGTCGTCGACAGAGACGGTTACGTTCACTACGATCTCAAGAACAAGGTCATCAAAGAGGTCAAAGCCGCTCCCAAAGGCGATGCGCTCAACACCGTGGGCGACGATTGGTTGACGCAGCTTCACATCGACAACTTCACCAATGCCGTTCGCACCGGAACTGCGTTGTCGGCGCCAATCGAAGATGGCGCCAAGACCGGAACGCTCTGCCACCTCGGAACGGTCTCTCAGCAAGTGGGGCGCAAGCTCACCATCGATCCGGGCAACGGACACATCCTGCACGACGCCGAGGCCGCGCGACTCTGGTCGCGCGAGTATGATCCGCGCTGGAAACCGGTGGTGTGACCGAGTTTCACGAGGATCGCTACCTCGATCCTGATCCAACCACCCGAGGCCATGCGCGCGAAATCTTTGAGGAGACGCGCGCGCTGCCGATTGTCTCTCCGCACGGGCACGTCGATGCGCGGATGCTGGCATCGAACGACGCGTTTGCGGATCCAGCGTCGCTAATCGTCACACCCGACCATTACATACTGCGACTGCTGTATTCGCGCGGCGTATCGCTGGAATCGTTGGGTATAAAACGCGTGGATGGTGCCAACTCGAAGGTGGAAAGCGATCCGCGCAAAATCTGGCAGACGTTCGCGGAGCATTGGCATCTGTTTCGTGGAACCCCAACACGCGCCTGGCTGGAGTACGAGCTGCGTGAGGTTTTCGGCGTCAAGCTTCAGCTGAACGGCGAAACGGCTGCGCAAGTCTACGACGCCATCGCCGAACGATTGCAGTCTCCCGAGTTTCGGCCGCGAGCGCTGCTCAAGCGATTCAACATCGAATTTCTGGCGACGACTGATGGTGCAAGCGATTCCCTCGAGCAGCACAAGACTCTCGGCGAGGCGAAACTGGAGACGCGTATCGTACCGACGTTCCGGCCGGATGCGCTGTTCGCGATCGGCGCAGCCGGTTGGGGCGACGAGCTAAAGAAATTCGCGCAGGTCGTCGGCGTTGAGATCCGCACCTATGCGGATTTTACGACGGCAATCAAAGCGCGGCGCTCGGAATTCAAAGCCGCGGGGGCCAAGGCAACCGATCACGCAGTGGTAACTCCTCACATGGAGCGCATGGTCGACGCCGACGTCGAGAAAATGTTCGCGCGAGCGGTTGAAGGAAAAGCCAATCGTCATGATCAGTCGCGCTTCGAAGCCCACATGTTGATGGAAATGGCGGCGCAGTCGACGGACGATGGCCTGGTGATGCAGCTTCACGCCGGCGCGCTACGGAATCACAACGAGCAGCTGTACAAGCGTTACGGCGCGGACCGCGGCGGGGACATTCCAGTCGTAACAGAGTTTACGCGCAATTTGCGACACCTGCTAAATGGTTACGGAAACGAGCCGCGTTTCAGGTTGATCGTATTCACTCTCGACGAGTCCGCCTATAGCCGCGAGCTGGCACCGCTCGCCGGCCACTATCCCGCGCTGTTGCTCGGCGCGCCGTGGTGGTTTCACGACTCGATCGAAGGAATGATGCGTTTTCGTCGCGCGACGACGGAAACCGCGGGAATCGAAAACACGGCTGGATTCACGGACGACACGCGTGCGTTTTGTTCGATTCCGGCGCGGCATGACCTCGCGCGCCGCGTTGACGCGAACTACCTCGCGGGGTTGGTTGCACGGCATGTCATCGACATGACCGATGCGCGTGAGATGGCTCGCCTGATGGCGTACGAGCTGGCGAAGCGAGCATATCGACTGAACGAGGAGACCAAGGCTCAATGACCGACGAGAGTATTTCGCGCCGCGAGTTCGTCACCGCAGCGATCGCAGCGGGGTTTCTCCATGACAACAGAAGCTCGCGGGTCATCCCGGGACCTTCGACTTCCAGTCGAACAGCCGACGAGCCCCTTCCAAAGCTTGGCGTCGCCAGCTATTCGCTCCGCAATTTCACGCGCGAGCAGGCAATCGAGATGACCCGGGCGCTCGGCGTCAGGTACATCAATTTCAAGTCTGTGCACCTGGCGTACGACGCGAGTCCCGCGGAATTCGCGACGGCACGTGCCGAGCTCGCATCAGCCGGACTGCAGCTGGTGGGAGGCGGGACCATCACCTTCGAGACAGACACCGATGACGGCGTTCGCAAATACTTCGACTACGCGAGAGCGGCGGGCATGCCAACCATCGTCTGCACGTGCAAGCCGCCGGTGCTGCCGCGGATCGAGAAGTTCGCGCGCCAGTACGATATCAAGGTCGCGATTCACAACCACGGCCCCGAGGACGAAAACTTCCCGTCGCCGTACGACGCCCTGAAAGCAGTGAAGGGCATGGATCGGCGGATGGGGCTCTGCATTGACCTCGGCCACACCGTTCGCGCCGGAACGGATCCGGTGAAAGCAATCGCGGATGCCGGCCCTCGCGTGCTCGACATGCACGCCAAGGATTTGCGCGATTTCAAATCGGCGGAGAGTCAGTGCATCGTCGGTGAAGGGAGGATCCCCATCGCTGCCATCTTCAGACAGCTCCGCGCGATCGGATACAGGGGCTACGTCAACCTCGAGTACGAGATCGAGCCGGACAATCCGCTGGCAGGCATGAAACAATCCATGGCCTTCATGCGCGGCGCGGTGGCGGGCCTCGAGGCGGAACGCTCATAGCGGTCTGCTCCCGTTCAGAGAGCCCTGGAGAAAGTCACAACAGAACGGGACCAATTTTCGTATCTAGCTGGTATTCTCAGCGAGGGATCGACGCAATGGTCGATCCGTATCGTCCCGACTATCAGGAGAGGAATGAGTTCGATGAGCAATCAGTCGATCCTGCGCGGATCGGTCATCGTTGCAGTTTCGGCCGCGGTAATCGGTGCCTGCACGAGCGGCGAATCAGAGACGGCTTACGCAAGAGAGTTGACCTCAGCGGTGGCGCAGGGCACGACAGCGGTGAAGACGACCGCGCCGAGCAAAGCTGCGCTTCGGCTTGTTCTCGCGCCGAGCGGTAATGCGGCGCGCTACCGCGTGCGCGAGCAGCTGATGCACCATGACTTTCCCAACGACGCCGTTGGCGAGACCAAGAGTCTGACGGGTGCGATTGCGCTCGATGCCGATGGCAAGGTCATTCGCGACGAGTCGAAGTTCACTCTTGATGCCGGAACGTTCGTCAGCGATCAGAAACGGCGGGACGGCTACGTGCGCGGACGCCTGCTCGAGTCCGATGATTATCCGACGATCACCTTCGTGCCGTCGGAGGTGCGCGGCGTCAAGCTGCCGATGCCCAAGTCGGGAAGCGCCGACGTTCAGATTCTGGGCGACCTCACCGTTCACGGCGTCACCCGTCCGACGACATGGAATGGCACCGTCCAGTTCAACAACGCTGGCCTGACCGGTACTGCGTCGACGATTTTCACCTTCGAGGACATTCAGCTCGACCAGCCGCGAGTGCCAGTGCTGCTGAGCGTTGCTGACTCGATCAAGCTGGAGCTCGACTTCAACATGGTGCGTCAGTAACAGTGGAGCGATAAGAAAAACGGGCAGTCTCAGGTGAGGCTGCCCGTTTTCATTTCACGATTTTATAACAGCTCCCGAGGAGGGACTCGAACCCCCGACCCGGTGATTAACAGTCACCTGCTCTACCACCTGAGCTACTCGGGAATAGCTACCCAAACTAGCCGATTTCTCCTCTCGAATCAACCGAGCGAGAGTGCCGCGCCCCCTTTGATTCTCCCCACAATCCGTCCATTCTACACAGCCATGTCTTTGTCGAGAAACGGCGCGCAACGGCTGACCGCGTTGATCACGGGCGGCTCCGGTGGGATCGGACTGGAGCTGGCAAAAGTTCTCGCCCGCAGCCGCTACAACATCGTGCTCGTCGCCAGAAAGCGTGATACGCTGGAAGCTGCGGCTGGTCAGCTCGAAGGCAAATACGACGTCAAAGTCCACGTCTTCGCCGCTGATCTGCGGAGATCAGAAGCCCCCGAAGCGATCTTCGACTTTCTGAGCACCGAGAACATCCCGATCGAGATTCTCATCAACAACGCCGGGTTTGGACTCGGTGGCGAATTCGCGGAAACGGATCTCGATCGCGAGCTCGAAATGATTCAGGTCAACATCGCCGCGCTCACGCATCTGACGAAGCTTTTTCTGCCGGCGATGATCAAGCGCAAGTCAGGACGGATTCTGAACCTCGCGTCGACTGCGGCGTTTCAACCGGGGCCGCTGCAGGCGGTTTACTACGCGAGCAAAGCGTATGTGCTGAGTTTCTCGGAAGCGCTCGCCGAAGAACTCCGGAACAGCGGCGTTACGGTCACTGCACTTTGTCCCGGCCCCACGCGCACCGACTTCGCGTCGACCGCTGGTGTTGGCAACTCACGGCTCTTCGCCCTCTTCGGCGTCGCCGATGCAGAGGACGTAGCCGAGTACGGCTTTCAGGCGATGATGGCAGGTAAGCGCGTCGCCGTTCCCGGATTCAGAAACAAGCTGGTGGCGCAGGCAAACCGTTTTTCACCACGCGCTCTTAGCGCCAAAGTTGCGCGCTTCGCGCAGGAAAACCGCTAGACCTAAAGCGCGAGCTGACGCGAACCGCCGTCGTTCGCCGAGCGGTCGAAGCCAATACGCGCTGCAATTGATGGCGAGTGTCTGCGCGGCTCCAGCATCGGCGCCAGCCACCGACCGGTGTGCGACTCCTCGACTTTGACCACGTCTTCGGGCCGCCCCATTGCGACAACTTCTCCGCCGGCGTCTCCCCCCTCGGGGCCGAGATCGATTATCCAGTCGGCGAGCTTGATCACGTCGAGGTTGTGCTCGATCAAGACCACGGTGTGCCCCTGCTCGAGCAGCCGATCGAAAACTTTCGCCAGCTTGCGAATATCCTCGAGGTGCAGGCCGGTGGTGGGCTCATCCATCACGTACATCTTCCGACCAGATTTTTTCACCGCCTGAGCCAGCTCGCGCGCAATCTTGATTCGCTGCGCTTCACCACCAGACAGAGTAGTGGCAGGCTGGCCAAGTCGCAGATATCCAAGCCCAACCTGCTGCAGCTGCCACAGCGCCTGGCCGAGTTTCTCTTCGCGCGGGAAGAACCTGATCGCCTGATCGACGGTCATGTTCAACACGTCGTAGATGTTCTTGCCGCGCACGGTGACGTCGAGCACTTCCGGCTTGTAGCGCTTGCCGCCGCATTCCTCGCATGGCACGTAGACGTCGGCCATGAACACCATCTCGACCTCGAGGGCGCCCGCGCCCTCGCACGCTTCGCATCGGCCACCGCTGACGTTGAAGCTGAAGGTGCCGGCGGTGTACTTGCGCTGACGCGCCAACGGTGTATCGGCGAAAATGTTGCGCACTTCGTCGAACGCCTTCACATACGTCACCGGATTCGAGCGCGGTGATTTGCCGATTGGACTCTGATCGATCAGCACCACGTCCTCGAGGGCATCGAAGCCGGTGATCGAATCGTATTCACCGATCCGCTCGCCGAGATGAAGCTTCGCGCTGTGCTCGCCGACCAGGTGCGTTTCCAGCGCGCGATAGAGGACGTCGTGAACGAGGGTGCTCTTCCCGGATCCTGAAACGCCGGTCACGACCGTCATCGCGCCCAGCGGAATCCGGATCTCGACGTTCTTCAGATTGTGTTCGCGCGCGCCGCTGAGGGTGATCCAGCGCGGCCCCAATCGACGACGCTCCTCAGGCAGTGGAATCGATCGCACTCCAGTCACGTACTGACCAGTGAGGGGACTCTCGCTGACGCGCGACAACGGCCCGCTGAAAACGACGTTCCCTCCGGCTTCGCCGCTGCCCGGTCCCAGCTCCACCATGTAGTCCGCCATCTCGATCGCAGCGAGATCGTGTTCGACGACGAGCACGCTGTTGCCGCCGTCGCGTAACCGTTTGAGCAAGCGCAGCAGACGATCCATGTCGCGCGAGTGGAGTCCGATCGACGGTTCGTCGAGCACGTAGAGCGTGTCGACGAGCTGTGATCCGAGCGAATTTGCGAGTCCGATGCGCTGTGCCTCGCCGCCGGAGAGCGTGCGCGTCGCGCGATTCATCGACAGGTAGCTGAGCCCGACGTCGCAGAGAAATGCGACGCGGTCTCGCGCTTCCTTGAGAATCATTTCCGCCACATGCTGCTCGAACTCGGTGAGCTGAAGCTCCTTCAGCCACGCGAGCAGCTTCTCGACTGGCAGCTCCGCCACCTGCGCGATGTTCAGTCCGCCAACACGGACGTTGAGTGCCTCGGGCTGCAGCTTCGTGCCGTGACAGCGCGGACACTCCTGCGCGGTCTGATATTGCCGGAGAAAGACGCGGATGTACTGCTTGTATCTCTTCTCCTCGAGATCGCGCAGAAACGGGAATATTCCCTTGTAGCCGCGCGTGCGGGTGTGCAGCAGCAGCTGACGCTGCTGAGACGTTAGCTGCTCCCACGGTTTGTCCATCGGGATCCGCTCGCGCCTGGCGAACTCGGCGAGCTGCCGCCGCTTGTTGTCGTAGCGTGGCTTCGTCCACGGATCGATGGCGCCGTCGCGCAGCGACCGATTCGGGTAGGGAACGACCAGCGACTCGTCGTACTCGAGCACGGCGCCGAAGCCGTTGCACTGTGAGCACGCGCCGCGTGGATTGTTGAACGAAAAGAGCTGCGGCGTTGGCGTAGGAGCGATGGTGCCGTCGTTCGGACACTCGAAGCGCTCGGTGAAGGACAGCTTCGTCACCCGCGCGCCGTCGATTGGCGAAACGACTTCGTCGGCGAGGAGCACGACGCAGTCTCCCTCCCCTTCAGCGAACGCAGTCCCTATCGCGTCGCTCAGCCTGCCGGCGCTGTCAGGAGAAACTGACAGCCGGTCGACGACGACCAGCAGCTCTTTCGACCGCGTGATGTCGCGTTTGGATTCAGCGAGATCGTCGAGATGAAACACGACGCCGTCGAGCGCCACCCGCAGGAATCCCTGCGCGCGCAGGTTCTCGATCACCACTTCGTGCGTGACTTTGCTGGACAATCGCAGCGGAAAGGTGAGGTAGAACTTCGTTCCCTGGGGAAGCTTCATCACCGTGTCGGCAACCGATTGGACGGTGTCAGGCTTGATCTCGCGGCCGCAATTCGGGCAGAAGGTGTGTCCGACGCGCGCCCACAGGAGGCGCAAATAGTCGTAGATCTCGGTTGCGGTGCCGACGGTGGAACGCGACGTCTTGGTCGGATTCTTTTGTTCGATCGCTACCGCGGGCGAGAGACCTTCGACCGCGTCGACATCGGGCTTTTCCATGCGCTCGAGGAACTGGCGCGCATACGACGAGAGCGACTCCACGTACCGGCGCTGGCCCTCGGCGTAGATCGTATCGAAAGCGAGCGACGACTTGCCCGAGCCCGACGGACCGGTGACAACGGTCACCGTGCGACGCGGGATTTCGAGGTCGAAACCTTTGAGATTATGCTGCCGCGCTCCGCGGACGATCAGACTGTCTTTCACACTTCAAATGTAAACGGAGCACACCGAAGAGCAGCCGAAATTAGAAGCTCGGCTTTGGGGCAAGCGGGAAGGGGGAAGCGGAAGCGGGATGTTGGATCCGCGGTAACTCCGCTCTACAATCGCCGTCGGAACAATCTACCGATGAGCAGCAGGACGATGGCGCCGACAGTGGCGATGCCGATGGAGCGGAAGTCAAGGACGCCGGCGCTGACAGTTCCCCAACCGAAGAAGCGGGTACCGAGCCAACCGCCGATGAACGCGCCGACGATACCCAGGACGATCGTAATGATACAGCCAGAAGGGTCCCGCCCTGGCACCAGAAACTTGGCCAGGCTGCCGGCGATGAGGCCGAGCAGTATCCAGTAAAGCCAGAGCGGCAAACCCTTGTCCTGCCGTTAAGCGAAAGGTGCTTAGGGCACGCGGGTGGTCGTGCGTCCCCTGGTCGCCATCCGATAAATCCAGAGGAGAATGAGCGCGCCGACTACTGCCAGAACGATGCTCCACAGCGAAAAGCCGTTGAGCCCCGCACCGGTAAACAGGTTTCCGAGGAAACCGCCGATGAACGCGCCCACGATGCCGATGATCATCGTGACGATGATGCCGCCGGGATCATTACCCGGCATGATGGCCTTCGCGATCGCGCCGGCGATCAGGCCAAGAACGATCCATGCGAGAATTCCCATCTTCCCTCCGTGTGGGTTGTGCGTCAGCCGAAAGGATGGAACATCGGTGCCCCGTGCAGGTGCAACCTACGTACCATGGGTGGCTTGGCGGCGTAGCGTCGCACTTGCAACACGGCTAGGATACGGCTGAATGACACTGCCCGCAACCCAGTCACACGAAGACGACGTCCTCGGCAAGGCCTACGACCGGAGATTGATGCGTCGCCTGCTCGTGTACGCCCGCCCGTACCGAGCCCTGATGTACGGCGCTTTCGCGCTCCTCTGTATCGAGGGCGCGATTCAGGTTGTCGGCCCTCTCTTGACGAGACGTGTAATCGACGTCGCCGTGCCCGCACGCGACGTGCGAACCGTCATGATTTGCAGCGCGCTGTTTTTCGGCGCGCTCGTTATCGAATTCGTTACCCAGTATGGACAGACCTGGTTGACCAGCCTGCTGGGTCAGCGCGTAATGCGCGACCTGCGCATGGAAATCTTCCGCCATCTGCAGCGACTCTCGGTCACCTACTTCGATCGCAACCCGGTTGGCAGACTGATCACGCGCGTTACCTCTGACGTTGAAACGCTCAACGAGCTCTTCACGTCGGGTGTAGTTGCGGGACTTGGCGATCTCTTCACACTGCTCGCAATCAGCGTTGCGATGTTGATCATGGATTGGCGGCTGGCGTTGTGGTCGTTTGCCGTGATCCCCTTTGTGGTAATCGTCTCCGGCTTGTTCCGGAAGGGAGTGCGCGAGACCTATCGCGACATTCGCGTCCGCATCGCCCGGATCAATGCCTTTCTTCAGGAGCGGCTGACCGGTATGCGCATCGTGCAGCTCTTTGGCCAGGAGCAGCGCGAAGCACAGCGATTCGACGAGCTCAATCGCCACCACCTCGAATCGCAGCTCAAGTCGATCACGGTCTACGCACTTTACTTCCCGGCAATCGAGCTTCTGACTTCGATTGCGCTGGCGATCCTCATCGTCGCCGGTGCAGCGCGCGTCAACGTCAACCTGTTGAGTGTCGGGACCGTCGCCGCATTTCTGCAACTCGTACGGAGATTCTTCCAGCCGCTTCAGGATTTGTCGGAGAAGTACAACATTCTCCAGACGGCGATGGCGAGCTCGGAGCGAATCTTCACCTTGCTCGATACAGTGCCGAGCGTTCCAGATCGCGGACAAACCGTCGACGTACTCAAACGGGCGAACGGAGTCGAGGTTCGGTTCGAGGACGTGTGGTTTGCTTACGATCTCGCGCACCTGGCACGACAGACACCGGGTGCTCCGGCGGAGAATCTTCCCGTCGAATGGGTACTCAAGGGCGTCAGCTTCGCGGCGCGTCCAGGAGAGACTGTGGCGCTGGTCGGCCACACCGGCGCCGGCAAGACGACGATCGTAAATCTGCTGATGCGATTCTACGATCCTCAGCGCGGAAGAATCACGATCAACGGCATCGACATCCGCGAGATGCCGCTCGATGAGCTGCGCTCGCTGATTGGATACGTGCAACAGGACATTTTTCTTTTTGCGGGCGACATCGCAACCAACATCCGGCTGTCGAATCCTCTCAGTGACGACGATGTCGTGACCGCCGCGAGAAGAGTCGGCGCCGACCGGATCATCCGGGGTTTCCCGCAGGGCTATGGCCAGGTGCTCGCCGAGCGCGGCGCATCGATCAGCGTCGGCGAGCGGCAGCTGCTGTCCTTTGCGCGCGCCATTGCCGCCAACGCGCCGCTGCTGATTCTCGACGAGGCTACCAGCGCCGTCGATAGCGAGATCGAAGCAGAAATTCAGGCGGCGCTGAGCGAGCTTGTCGCTGGACGAACGACCATCGCTGTCGCGCATCGCCTCAGCACCATCGCCAACGCCGACATGATTCTGGTGCTTCATCATGGCGAGATTGTCGAGCGCGGCACGCACCGTGATCTGCTCGAGCACGGTGGTCTGTACAGCAATCTCTGGCGTCTGCAGGCAGGTGAAGCGGAGCCACTACTTAGACGTGCGGGGTGATGCTTGCCGCTCTTTTCTCGCTTCCGTACTTTGAGGCAAGAAGGTCCTTCTCGAGTTGGATTTACCCAACAGATCGTTCATCCAAATGAGCAACCGCTAGTGCACCTCGCTGTTGCGGCGCGCACCGATGTCGGCCGGATCAGAAAGGGCAATGAAGATTCTCTTCACGCTTCGGCGAACGCTTACCGCGGATTATTCATAGTCGCGGACGGAATGGGTGGGCACGCCGCGGGCGAGGTCGCCAGTGAGATGGCAGTCGAGATGGTGAGCCACGAGCTCGCCGATCTCAACGATCTGCAGGGTACCGATTCCTTCCAGCGCGTCGCACGCGCATTGCGCGCGGCAAATCGCGCCGTCTACGAGCGTACGCGCACTGAACGGGACAAGTTGGGGATGGGGAGCACTGTCTCGGCGCTGCTGCTTTCGGAGACCCGCTATCTCGTGGGGCACGTTGGCGATTCGCGGATCTATCTGGTTCGAGATGGCCAAATGCGACAGCTCACCAAGGACCACTCCCTAGTTCAGGAGCAGGTCGACGCGGGGTTGTTGACACCCGAACAAGCACGGCGGCATCCGCAGAGCAACGTCATCACCCGCTGCATCGGGATGGCGGATGACATCGATCCCGATGTCTTCGATGGCGAGGCTCGGGTCGGCGATTCATTTCTGCTGGCGAGCGATGGCCTGACGGGCATGGTCGAAGACCGTCGCATTCAGCAATTGCTGTTGTCGCGCGCCAAGCCCGAACGAATCGTCGACGCATTGATCCAGGAGGCAAACATCAACGGCGGGAACGACAATATCACCGCCGTCGTCGTAAGAGTGCTCGGGGCGGAAGCGCCGCCGGGCAACACCGATCGCGACATCACGCCCGTCCCGCCGCCGCCGACGCCCGTACATGGGTGACGAGACTGAAACTGTCTCTTCGCTGGCGCAGCTCTACCTCGGCAACATTCTCTACGCCCTCGAGCTGGCGGCGATGAGTCTCGACGAGCAGCAAAAGCCCACCGACGCTGCGTTTTATCGAGGGATTGCGAGGAAGCTTGCTGCGGCGCGTGGGAGCGAGAAGGCGGGAGGCGGGAAGCGGGAAGCGGGAAGCGCCCGCGGGGAGGATTCATGAGAGTAGCGGCCGTTCTCGTCGTGCTTGGTGCCGGCATCGTCGGGTGCTCGAACACCGACGCCGATAAAACAGCGGGATCTGATTCTGCGTTCGCCAGGCTGCAGCAGCGTGGTGCGGCGGTCATGGGCGTGGATCAGTACACGTCCCAGCACGTGTTCGAGCCGCTTCCGGATGGCGGGCGAATCGTATTGCAACGCAAGGAAGCTGATTCCGCCGGTGAGCAGGTAATTCGCGAGCACATGTACAAGATCGCGCAGGCCTTCGCGGCGGGAGATTTCACGCTGCCCGGCGTCGTTCACGCGATGAAGGACGTGCCCGGCACGCAGCAGATGCGCGAGATGCGTGACGAGATTACCTACACGCCGCAGGATCTGCCCGGCGGCGGAGAAGTCGTCATATCGACGCGAAATCCGAAAGCGGTGGCCGCGATTCACGATTTCCTCGCCTTTCAGCGCATGGATCATCGCGCCGGCGCGCACATGGAGTAGCCGTGCCGGCGGCGAAAAAAAGTACGGCTTCTGCCAAGGGCTCCGCGTCGAGCCGGAAGAAACGGGTAGGCCACAAGTCCGACGTAAAAGCGAAAAACGATGCGACTCCGGTTCGCGCGTTCAAGACGCAGCAGGACTTCGAGCGGTGGCTCGAAAAAAACTATCAGAAGCCCGAAGGTGTCTGGATCCGCTTTGCGCGAAAATCGTCGGGGATAAAATCCATCAGCCATCCGGAGGCGCTGGATACGGCACTGTGCTTCGGCTGGATCGACGCGCTGCGTCGTCCGGAAAGCGACACCACCTATTTGCAGCGCTTCGTCCCACGTCGCGCAAAGAGTCTATGGTCGCAAATCAATCGTGCGAAAGCGCTATCGCTGATCGAGAGCGGTCGGATGCGACCCTCTGGCCATGCGGAAATTGAACGCGCCAGGAACGACGGTCGTTGGGAAGCCGCGTATCCGTCACCGGCGAACGCCGAGATGTCGCCCGAATTCGCGCGCGAGCTGGATCGTCATCCGAAGGCAAAGGCCTTCTTCCAGACTGTCAGCAGAGTCAACCGCTACGCGGTATTGTGGCGACTGGCGACGGCGAAGACGCCGGAGAAGCGCGATCGACTGACTCGCAAATTCATCGACATGCTGGAGAAAGGCGAAACGCTGCATTAGATAGGCTTGATGACCCATCAACGGACCGCAGCTCGCAACGGACGGCTCATGATTCGTATTAAAAAGAGCGCTGATGGTCGCAGCGCTCTTACCTGCACGCGCGCCGATGGCACCACTACCTGGCAAAGCATGAAGAACGCGCAGGCAGCGTTCTTCCCGCGACACGATCTGACGCACTACGCAGTCGAGAGCGTTCTGGGTCATCGAAACGGATTCTACGGATTGGTCGCAGCGGGATGGGAGCTTGCCGATTTCGGAACTCCATGGCCGCGTGGTCCGCTGCCAAAGGAGGCCGTGTTATCGGAGCTGATCGTCGGCCTGCTCGATCTCGAGCGGAGGACTGGCGAGCTCGCGCAGGCTGACGACGTGAATGAACGTCTGGTGGCGTTTTGCTCGGAGAATGGGTTGAATCCCCCGACGCCGCTGACGGATAACGATCTCTGGCGCGTGCGGCAGAAGCGCGGCGAGTTGTTCGCACAGTGGGATGCCGTCAAGGCGGGTGACGCGCTCGAACTGACCTTCGAGCTGGACTGAAGACTCCCCGCTCAGGCGTCCATTTTGCTAACTTTAGAAATCCGGCGGAGACTTTTCCTATAGGAACGGTGTCTGTCGCCGCAGTGTAAAAAAAGCCGCATACATCACATCGCGTGAAACCGGAGAAGTCATGGGAACCGCGACACTTACGGCACCTGAGCAAGTCACCGACACCTTCCCGATCAATGGGACGGACTTCATCGAGTTCTACGTCGGTAATGCCAAGCAAGCCGCGCATTTTTATCGCAAGGTTTTTGGTTACAAGATCGTAGCCTATCGCGGGCCTGAGACCGGCACGCGCGATCGCGCCAGCTACGTCATCGTTCAGGACAAGGTCAGAATCATTCTGACGACTGCTCTGCGCCCCGACAGCGAGATCGCGGCTCACGTCCACAAGCACGGCGACGGCGTGAAGGACATCGCACTGTGGGTCGACGATGCGCGGACATCGTTCAAGCTCGCGGTAGAGCGCGGTGCCAAACCGGCGTACGAGCCGAAGGCGCTCACCGACGAGAATGGCGAAGTGGTGATCGCCGGCATCAAGACCTACGGTGAGACGATCCACAGTCTGGTCGAGCGAAAGAACTATAAGGGCGTGTTCATGCCCGGATTCGTTCCCTTCGCCGGCCGCGGCGAGGCGGACGGCGTCGGACTCAAGTACGTCGATCACTGCGTCGGGAACGTCGAGCTCGGCGCGATGAACAAGTGGGTGAAATACTACGCCGACGTGCTCGGCTTCAGTCAATTGATCTCGTTCGACGACAAGACGATCTCGACCGAGTACTCCGCGCTGATGTCGAAGGTTGTCGCGAATGGGAATGGCCGCATCAAGTTTCCACTCAACGAGCCGGCGAAAGGCAAAAAGAAATCCCAGATCGACGAATACCTCGAGTTCTATCAGGGGCCTGGCTGCCAGCACATCGCGATCGCGACGGACAACATCGTCGAGACGGTAACGAAGCTTCGCGATAACGGCGTGGAGTTCCTGCGCGTTCCGGGCACCTACTACGACACGGTCGAAGAGCGCGTCGGACACATCGACGAAGATGTGAAGAAGCTGCGCGAGCTCGGCATCCTCGTCGATCGCGACGAAGAAGGTTATCTCCTGCAGATCTTCTCCAAGCCAATGGAAGATCGGCCGACGCTGTTCTACGAGATCATCCAGCGCAAAGGCGCGAAGAGCTTCGGTGCCGGCAACTTCAAGGCGCTGTTCGAGGCCCTCGAGCGCGAGCAGGCGCTGCGCGGGAATCTCTGAGCCATGCCGATCTATCACACCCTCGGCAAGATTCCTCGCAAACGCCACATCGCGTTTCGCAAACCCGATGGCGGCATCTACGCCGAGGAGTTGGTCGGCCACGAGGGCTTTACGGGAACGGCCTCGCTGCTGTATCACATCCATCCGCCGACGACCGTCAAATCGGCGCGACGCATTCGCGAAGTGAAGTTCGAGGCCGATCCGGATCAGACGCTGCGACATCGTCACTTTCTGACATCGCGAGTGAAAAAAGGTGGCAGCGCCACGCTCGATCGTTTGCCGCTGCTCTTCAATCAGGACATCGCGATGTTGTACGTCGAGCCGGACGAGAACGACGCTCACTTCTATCGGAACGCGCAGGCGGACGAGCTCGTTTACATCAGCAAAGGGAAGGGTGTGCTCGAGACTTCATACGGCACACTGCCGTTCCACGAAGGCGATTATCTGATCATCCATCGTGGCATCCTGCACCGGTATCGCTTCGACCTCGGCGGTGAGCAGCCGAAGGTTTTGATCTTCGAGAGTCGCGGCCACGTTCGCTGGCCCAAGCGCTATCGCAATGAGTTCGGCCAGTTGAAGGAGGGCGCGCCATACTCTGAGCGCGACATTCGACTTCCCACGTTCGCTGACCCAATCGACCAGATGGGAGATTTTCCGATTCTGGTGAAGCAGTACGACGGCATCAACGAGATCGTGCTCGATCATCATCCGCTCGACGTCGTCGGTTGGGACGGGTATTTCTATCCGTGGGCGTTCAACATCAACGACTTCGAGCCGATCGTCGGCCGGGTGCACCAGCCCCCGCCGGTGCATCAAACCTTCGAGGGTGATGGCTTCGTCGTTTGCTCATTCTGCCCAAGGCCGTATGATTTCCATCCCGAGGCAGTGCCGGCTCCGTACAATCACAGCAACGTCGACTCGGACGAAGTGTTGTACTATGCGTCGAGCGAGTTCATGAGCAGGAAGGGCATCGAGTTTGGCAGCATCACACACCACCCGGATGGAATTCCGCACGGACCGCATCCCGGTCGCGCGGAAGCGAGCATTGGGGCGAAATACACCGACGAGCTGGCGGTGATGATGGACAGTTTCCGTCCGCTCAAAGTCGCGAAGCCGGCGCTGGAAATCGAAGACCCGAATTACCACAAGTCGTGGCTGCAGACGCAGCACGCCCAGTTCAATCCGCCAACCAGCTAAGGGCGAGGCAAAGCTGCAAACATGAGCGACGCGCTCTGGACCCCGTCACAAGAGCGCATCATCAGAGCGAACATGACCGAGTTCCTCCGCTACGTGGAGGAGCGCGGTGGACCGCCAGTACCCGACTACTCCGCGGATTCGTACTGGGAGCTGCATCGATGGTCGCTAGACAATCCCGAGCGCTTCTGGTCGCTGACCTGGCGATTCTGCGGCATCATCGGCCATCGCGGTACCGGCGGTGGCGCTGAGCGGGTCGGGGTTGGTCTCGATCACATCGGGCCGCCCGATCCGGAGAAGGGGCCGAAGTGGTTCCCCGATGCCAGCCTCAACTTCGCCGAAAACCTGCTTCGTTTTACGGACGACGCGCCTGCACTCTCATCGTGGAATGAGGAAGGGCATCAGCGCACGATCAGCTATAAGGAACTGCGCGAAGCGGTCGGCACGCTCGCTCTCGCTCTCGACGCTGCCGGCGTTCGCCCCGGCGACAGAGTTGCCGGCTGGCTGCCGAATATTCCGGAAGCCGTCATCGCCATGCTCGCTGCGACATCTCTTGGCGCAACCTGGTCGTCCTGCTCGCCCGATTTCGGCGCGCAGGGGGTGATGGACAGATTCGGTCAGATCGAGCCGAAGATTCTTTTCGCGTCCGACGGCTACCTGTACAACGGCAAGGAAATCGATCTGCTGCCGCGGCTGCGACAGATCGCATTCCGCATTCCGACACTCGAGCACGTGGTGGTGACGCCGTACAGAAGGCAGATGCCTGATCTCGACGGCGTGAGGAAGGGAATTCTCTGGTCGCGATTCATTGCCGCGCAGTACGCGGTGGCGGTGAGTCAAAACACACCAACGGAAGGATATCGTGCGACGCCAGTCGATCCGTACCGGCGGACGCCCCCAGGTGGCATGCGCGCGTTGGATCCCAGCGCTCGAACGCCGGTTGGCGGAATGCGCGCTGTTCCGTCCCCAGTGCCGGAATCGCCCGACCCAAAGACATTGGCGTTCGAGCGTTTTCCGTTCGATCACCCGCTCTACATCATGTACTCTTCGGGCACGACGGGCCTGCCGAAATGCATGGTGCACAGCGCCGGTGGAACCCTGCTGCAGCACCTGAAAGAGCTGATCCTGCACACAGATCTCAAGCGCGAAGACGTGATCTTCTATTACACGACGTGCGGCTGGATGATGTGGAACTGGTTGGTCAGCTCGCTCGCCGTCGGCGTCAAAGTCGTGCTCTACGATGGCGCGCCACTCTCGCCGAGTACGACCGCGTTGTGGGACATGGCGGACGAGGAAGGAATCACCGTCTTCGGCACCAGCGCGAAGTATCTGTCGCTGCTCGAGAAGCATGGCGCAGAGCCGCGCAAGACTCACAAGCTGACGGCGCTGAAGGCGATTCTCTCCACCGGTAGTCCGCTCGCCGATTCCAGCTTCGATTACGTCTACAAGAAGATCAAGAAGGATGTCCACCTCGCCAGCATCAGCGGCGGCAGTGACATCATCTCCTGCTTCGTACTCGGAAATCCGATCTTGCCGGTGTATCGCGGTGAGATACAAACGCCGGGTCTGGGAATGGCGGTCGACGTGTTCGATGATCGTGGCCGCCCGGTAAGATTGATTCCGGGCGAGCTCGTTTGTACGAAGCCCTTCCCGAGTATGCCGGTGGCGTTCTGGGATGATCCCGACGGGTCGAAGTATCAAGCCGCGTACTTCGATTATTTCCCCGGCGTGTGGCGCCACGGCGATTGGGCGGAGATCACGCGCCACCGCGGCTACATCATCTACGGCCGTAGCGATGCGACGCTCAATCCCAGCGGCGTACGCATCGGCACCGCCGAGATTTATCGCCAGGTCGAGCAACTACCCGAAGTGCTCGAGAGCGTAGCGGTGGGGCAGGAGATTGACGGCGGCGCTCCCGGCGATGTGCGGATCGTCCTGTTCGTGCGGTTGCAGCCCGGACTAAAGCTCGATCAGGCGCTCTGCGACAAAATCGCGAATCAGCTGCGCGAGAACACGACGCCGCTGCATGTGCCGAAGAAGATCATTCAGGTCGAGGACATCCCGCGCACGATCTCGGGGAAGATCAGCGAGCTGGCGGTGCGGGAAGTGATTCATGGGCGGCCGGTCAAGAACACCGAAGCTCTGGCCAACCCGCAATCCCTGGAGCTCTTTGCGGGGTTGCCCCAGTTGCGGGACTAAGAACTGCGTATTGAGCCAACGAATTATTCCGAGCTGCTAACTAAGTTCGAAATACGAACTAACTACGAATTACAAACCACGCGCTTTTCGTAGTTGGTTCTGAATAGTTCGGAGTCTGGACCGCGGATTTTCGGTAATGCGCGCGGGGAAGCGATCGCTGCGCGTCCGGGAAAGGGCCGTATTCTCGGAGGGTGTCACACAAAATTCCTGCTGAGGAGTATGCCGCCGACGATCCGCTCTGGCGCATGCGAGCGGTTGTGCTTGCGCGCGAGGTAGCCGAGGAATGCTTCGAGGACGCGGAAAAGCTCAAAAACAACGAGGTCACCCGAAAAATCGCCGGGCAGGTTTATGCAGCGGTTTGTTCAATCGCTGTGAACCTGGCAGAAGGATACTCCCGAAGCTCGGGGAAGGACCGCGCGAAAATATTCGAGTACGCACTCGGCTCAACCCGTGAAAGCATGATGTGGTATAGAAGCTCGGCTCGGATAATTGGCCGGGAGACCGTTAGCAGCAGGCTCGGCAAGCTGGAGGAGATTCGACGCCTCTTATTGGCAATAATCCCGCGCGAACGCGGCCGACTGATCAGACCGAAGGAATGACCCGCCACGAGCTGCTGCGAACCATTGAGAACCAACTACGAACACGACCGGTTATTAATTCGTAGTTAGTTCGTATTTCGAACTTAGTTAGCAGCTCGGAATAATTCGTTGGCTCGCAATACGCAGTTCTTAGTCAAAAAAAAGAGCCGCGCAAATGCGCGGCTCTTTTCGATCCAAAGCTCTAATGCTGCGCAACTACCGGCTCCTTCCTCGCCGATGCGGCTAAAGCCTGAATCATATCCTGCAGCTTCGGCCCTCTGCCCGGCTCCGGCGCTGCAAAGCTCAACGCGGTCTTGTAGTGCGAGACGCCGTAGATCGTGCCTGATCTGCGCTCGACCGTGATTCCCCACGTTTCGCTATCGCCCGGCGGGGAGTCGGCGCTGGCTGCCGTGGATTGCGGCAACGCGTGCGCTTCGACTTCGGCGAGGAAGGCCTTCCAGTCAGGAGCGCCTTTCACATTCGCCTGGCAGATCGAGCTGATCCAGCGGTCTTCGCCAAAGTGCGAGTCGCGCTTCGTGATCGGGCCACAGTCGTAGCCGTTGCGAACGAAGTTGTCGACGCGAACGTCGGCCGAGGCGGGCGAGCTCTCGTAGTACTGATCCCACCACAGCATCAAGCGTCCGCTGACGTTGTTGCCCGTCTGGCGGATGATCACCAGATACTGCGGGTTTCCGAATCCGGAGTACCAGATGCGGACCTCGCGCTCACCTTTCTTGAGATCTGATTTGGCGAGCGGTTGCAGTCCAGCGGTGGCAACGGCTGCGTCCTTCGTCTCGAAAATCGCGTCGTTGGCGGGACCACTGTCTGCGGATGCGAAACCGGCTTGCTGCGCGAGTGCCGGCGTGGAAACGGCGAGCAGCAGCGCGGTTGAGAACGTGAGTCGGCTCATGCCTATAGGACGGTACCAGGCACGAGGAGGTCACATATTTTAGCTCAGCTTGAAAGAGCCTCTTAACTACTTTTGTGACAGGCACTTAGCGTGTGAAAAAGCCTGTCGGAAACGGACGTTCCCAAGCTCTACAGTGAGCCACCAGGCAAGATCTGACGACCGAAGACTTGGCAGTAGTAAAGACCGCCGGTCGCCGATTTCGCCACTGCGATTCCAGTCTCGACCACTCCACCGTCAAGGATGTTCTGACGATGACCGTGCGAGTTCATCCAGCCTTCGACGACCGTTTCCGCATTCGGATATCCGAGGGCGACATTCTCTGCAAGACGACCGTACGAGTAACCGACGTAGTGGGCGCGATCGCCGAGCGTTGGCAGCGTCGCGTTCGGCAGCACATGCGCCATTTTCTGGAAGTAGGCCATGTTCTGCGCCTGAATTTTCGCCATCTGATTCAGCTGCGCGTTGAATACCAGCGGCCGCAGGCCCTGATGACGCCGCTCGGCGTTGATCAATTCGAAGATGCGAGCTTCAGTCGCTCCGTAGGCGGAGCCGGTCGCGCGGGCAGGAGCTGGCTCCGCGTTTGACACCCGTCCCATGCCTGCCGACCCAGTTGAAGTCACCGGGTACGCGCAACCGAACACTGGCACCAGGCAAGCTGCCAGAACTGTCGAAAACCGCATGCTCTTTATATCGCTCCGTCACTGCCATCGTTCCAGAGCGGCTTTTAGCTTCGCCGCGTCGAGCCCGGCACGACTGGCCGTGAACACCCGCAACCAGCGCGCGCTCTCATAGAGCTCCTCCGAGAGCGACGGCAGATTGATGGTACCGATCCAGCCTTCCCCGGTTAGACGCTCGACCTCGCCATTTCGGCGCAACACAGGAATGTCGAGTCCGAGCATCTGCGTTTTCTGTGGGTAGTCGAGGAGAAGCTCTCCATCAGCCAGTCCAAACGCGCGCGCGAGATCCGATTCGGCGCGCGCAACCCGCGCGCGATCGGTGGCGATCCATTCCAGCTTCTCGCCATCAAGCTCGGCGGCCGGCCACTCGGCAGCGCGTTTGTAAAGGCGACGCTCCTTGAGCGCCGAGAGCAAAGCTGTCGGGCGCTCGGTTTCCAGACGATGCATCAAGCCTTCGTCCGTAAACGTCGCCAGAGAATGGACGTCGACGACGCCATCCTTCACCGCCTCTTCCACCAGCCGCTTGTACATCGCCGTCGCGCTGCGCACGGCGTGGTGCCAGTACACATTCCGGTACATCTGATACTTGGCGAAGAGTAGCGACTCGAGAGCCGACAACGCCTTCTCTCGCACGCCGAGCGTTGGCGCGCCGGCGGCATCGTCGACGAGAACCATCGAGTTCGTGAGACGATCGACATCGATCTCGCCATACGGGACGCCGCACATGAACGCATCGCGCTTCAGGTACTCGATCTTGTCGAGATCGAGCGACCCTGAGATGAGGCCTTGTAGCGGGCTACTGCTCCTGCCGCTGATCAAATTGAACACCGCCATTGGCGCGCCTTCACCGATGTATTCGATCAGCAGGGATGCGACACTACCTTCGGTTACGAGTGGCCGCGCAACGTCTTCGTGATGGAGTGCGCCGATTTCCTCCAGCGCATGAGAGAAGGGATAGTGGCCGACGTCGTGTAGCAGCGCCGCCGAGCGTACAATCGCCTGATCCTTCTCACTGATGGCGACTGCTTCGTCGGACTCGCACAGCAACGCCAGAGTGCGACGCGCAAGATGGTGTGTGCCGAGTGCGTGCTCGAAGCGCGTGTGTGTCGCGCCAGGATAGACGAGATAAGTCCAACCGAGCTGGCGGACGTAACGAAGGCGCTGAAAAACTTCGGTATCGACGAGCTGCATCGTGAGCTCGTCGACACGAATGTTGTTCCAGACGGGGTCGCGCAGAATCTCGAAGCGGACCGACCGTCTCTTCGTCAGCTGGGAATCAGGCTTTCGGGCCGGCGTTTCTGATCGCCGCGTCAACGGTTCCGAACTTTGCGAAGTTCTCACGAAACATCTCGGCGAGCTTCTTTGCCTGCGCGTCGTACGCCTTTGGGTCCAACCATGTCGTGCGTGGATTCAAGACTTCGGAAGGTACGCCGGGAATCTCGGTTGGTACCGCGAGGCCGAAGATGTTGTCGGTCTGCGTGCTGACGTGATCGAGCCTCCCAGCCAGCGCCGCGTTTACGATCGCGCGCGTGTAACTCAGTTTGATGCGTTTGCCCTTACCGTATGGTCCACCAGTCCAGCCGGTGTTGATCAGCCACACGTTCGAATCATGCTTGCGCAGCAAGTTGCCAAGCATCTTCGCGTATTTCACCGCCGGCCAAACGAGGAATGCCGCACCAAAGCAGGCGCTGAACGTCGGCTGCGGCTCTTTCACTCCGCGCTCGGTGCCGGCGACCTTTGCCGTGTATCCGGAAAGGAAAAAGTACATCGCCTGCTGCGGTGTCAGCTTGGCGATCGGTGGCAATACGCCAAACGCATCAGCGGTGAGGAAGATGACGTTCTTGGGATGGCCACCGCGTCCGCCTTCGACGTAATTGCGGATGTAGTGAAGCGGATACGATGCTCGCGTGTTCTCGGTGATGGACTGATCCGCAAAACGAACCTTCTTCGTCGCCGGGTCGAGCACCACGTTCTCGAGGATCGTCCCGAACATCTGCGTCGTGCGATAGATGTCGGGCTCAGTCTCAGGCGACAGGTTGATCACTTTCGCGTAGCAGCCGCCCTCGAAATTGAAAACTCCTTCATCGGACCATCCGTGCTCGTCGTCTCCAATGAGACCACGATGCGGATCCGCGGAGAGAGTCGTCTTGCCGGTTCCTGAAAGTCCGAAGAACAGGGCAGTATCGCCATCGGCTCCGATGTTCGCGGAGCAGTGCATCGGAAACACGCCCTGTTTCGGCAGCAGATAATTCATCACCGTGAACATCGCCTTCTTCAGCTCACCCGCGTAACGAGTACCGCCGAGCAGAATGGTCCGCTCGGCGATGTTGAGAATGATGAAAGTGCTGCTGTTGGTACCGTGGCGTTTGGGATCCGCCTGGAATTCTGGCGCGTG
This sequence comes from Gemmatimonadaceae bacterium, assembly GCA_035248505.1. Taxonomy (GTDB): domain Bacteria; phylum Gemmatimonadota; class Gemmatimonadetes; order Gemmatimonadales; family Gemmatimonadaceae; genus UBA4720. The sequence continues at coordinate 171,035 of DATFHK010000013.1, forward strand.
CAAAACCGTGAAATTCGGCTCGAAGGTCGGCAGGTCGCTCAGCTCGGGGCGAATGAACATGTTGCGTACAAAAGCCATGTGCCACGCGTTGGGCGATATGTAGCGCACCGACAACCGATATGCGGGCTCGGCGCCACAATAGAGGTCCTGAACGAATAGCTCTGAAAGTCCGTTCAGGTGCTCGCGCACATCGGCGAGGAGGGCGTCGTAATGATCGATTGAAAGCGGTCGATTGACCCTGCCCCAATCGACATCCTGCTCCGACGAAGCTTCCTTGACTACGAATTTGTCGTTCGGCGAACGGCCGGTGTGCGGTGCGGTAATGGCGACGAACGGGCCCATGTCCGCAAATTCGCCCTCGCTACGTCGAGCCGCCGCCTGAAACAGCTCAGGCGCAATCAAATTCCAGTGGACCTCGCCGCTCGGCCGCAGTCCCTGTGTTCTAAGATCGATTCTGCTTTCGCTCGCAACTGACTTTCGTTGCGGCCTGATCTCTGTTGCCATCTACGACCCTTTCGTTTCAGTAATCCGCTGCTGCGCGTCGATGACGGCGACCGCGGCCATATTCACGATATCCTGGACGTCGGCGCCCTGCTCCAGCACGTGAACGGGAAGATTCATACCCAGCAAAATCGGCCCGATTTTCGTGGCACCGCCGAGGTGGTGCAACAGCTTGTAGGCAATGTTCCCGGCGCTGAGGTTGGGGAAGATCAGAACGTTTGCCCGCTCCTTCAGCACGCTGAACGGATACGTGTTGCGCAGGATGTTCTCGTCCATTGCCGTATCCGCCTGCATCTCACCATCGACGACCAGCGCCGGATCGCGTTTTCTCAGAATCGCGACAGCCTTTGCGACTTTTTCCGCCTCCGGATGCCGCACCGAGCCGAAATTCGAGAACGATAGCATCGCGATTTTCGGATCGATGCCGAAAGTGCGAACGATCCGACCCGCGGAATAAGCAATCTGCGCCAGCTGCTCAGCGGTCGGATCGATATTGACTGTCGTGTCTCCACAGAAGATAACGTGCTTCTCGAAGACGAGCATGTAGAGACCGCTGACGATCTCTGCTTTGGGATGAGGTCCGATCACCTGGAGCGCGGGACGGATTGTCTCGGGGTAATGCATGCCGACGCCTGAAAGCAGAGCGTCAGCGTCGCCGCACGCGACCATGATCGAGCCGAAATAGTTGCCGTTGAAGAGGAGCTGGTGGGCCTCGCCGTGACTAAGCCCCTTGCGTTGTCGACGCTTCCACAAATAATCGGCGTACTTGTCACGCTTGTCGCACGTCGCCGGATCGACAACGGCGATGTCCCGCAGCGAAATCAGGTTGTCGCGTGCGACGCGCTCGATCACCGCATGCTGGCCGAGCAGAATCGGCGACGCGATTCCTTCATCAACGAGCTGGCGCGCGGCGCGCATGATCTTCGGCTCTTCGCCTTCGGGGAAGACGATGCGCTTCGGATCGCGCGTCGCGCGATTGATGATGCCTCGCATGAGCCCGCGGGCGCGACCGAGTCGCGCCTCGAGCTGCTCGCGATAATGCTCGAGATCGATCATCTCCTTGGCGACGCCGCTGGCAACCGCTGCCCACGCGACAGCCGGTGCGACCCAAAGCAGAACGCGCGGATCGAACGGGAAGGGAATCAGATAATCCGGACCAAACTTCACCGAGCGCAATCCATACAGGCGCGACACGCTCTCGGGCACATCCTCCTTAGCCAGCGAAGCGAGTGCGCGCGTTGCCGCCATCTTCATCTCTTCGTTGACCTGAGTCGCGCGCGCATCGATGGCGCCGCGGAAGATGAATGGAAAGCCGAGTACGTTGTTGACCTGATTCGGATAATCGCTGCGACCGGTGGCGATGATCGCATCGTTGCGCACTGCTCTCACCTGATCGGGCAGGATCTCGGGTTCGGGATTCGCGAGCGCGAAGACGATCGGCTTCTTCGCCATCTTCGCAACCATCTCGCCGGTGATTGCGCCGGCCACGGACAGTCCGACGAATACGTCAGCGCCGACCATCGCTTCGGCAATGGTGCGCGCCTTGGTCGGGTGGGCGAAGCGCGCTTTATAGGGGTCCATGTCACCCGGTCGTCCGTCGTATACGACGCCCTGCCGATCGGTGAGGATGATGTTCTGGCGCGGAACGCCGAGTCGCACGTAGTGCTCGGCGGTCGATATTGCGGCGGCACCGGCGCCTGAGAACACGACTTTGATCTTCTCGATTTTCTTGTTGACGATCTCGAGCGCGTTGAGGAGGGCGGCTCCGGAGATGATCGCAGTTCCGTGCTGATCGTCGTGGAAGACTGGAATCTTCATTGTCTTCCGCAGCGTCTCTTCGATGTAGAAGCAGTCGGGCGCGCGAATGTCCTCGAGGTTGATTCCGCCAACAGTGGGCTCGAGCAGCTGGCAGAACTTGATCACATCGTCGGGATTCTCCGATCCAACCTCGAGATCGAAGACATCGAGATCGGCGAACTGCTTGAACAGATTGCCTTTGCCTTCCATCACCGGTTTGCCGGCGAGGGCGCCGATGTTTCCGAGTCCGAGCACGGCCGTGCCGTTGGTCACCACAGCAACGAGGTTACCCTTCGCCGTATATCGGTAAGCGTCGTCGGGGTTTGCCTTGATCTCGAGGCAGGGCAGCGCGACTCCGGGGGAGTACGCTAAAGCGAGGTCGCGCTGATTGTTGAGGGGCTTGGTAGGGACTACCGCGATCTTGCCGGGTCGTCCCGACGCGTGGTAGTCGAGGGCATCTTCACGCTTCATGGAACATGGAAAAATGCCATGCGCACAACCTGAGTGCTACCCTTTTGGGTCGGCTCGGGTACTTTAAGTACAGAAATGGAGCGCGGTTACCCGCTTAGTAGAAGATCCGATTGGCGTTGGCGCCTGCTCGCGGTTCTCCTGGTCGTGATCGGCCAGCTTGGAATCGTGAGTGCGTCGCTCACGCTCGCGCGCGATGAATCGAGCGCCATCTCGCACACTGAAGAGAGCGGGATCAATCTGCATCATGGACACAACGAGGCGACTTGTCCCTCGTGCGCTCTTCTCTCGCTACAGACTGCACTCAATCACGCGCCGCCGCCGCTGGATCTGCTATCCGTTCGGCACGTGGCTTTCGCGCGCCTCGCGGTCGAGCGTTTTTCTCAGCCGCAACTCCTACCCAACTCCTGCCGAGCTCCTCCCGCCCGAGAGGTCTGAAAAGCTGGTTTCAGTGAGCAGCATCACACTTCTCCGGGAGGAACATGTACATAAAGCAGACGACCTGCGCGCTCGCGCTTCTGGTCTGCGCCGTCGTGCCAGCGTTGAGCGCCGCTCAGGTGCCTTCGCCGACGCCAAAATCAAAGCAAGACTCGATCGCTCGCGCGGACAGCATTGCCCGAGCGGATTCGATCGCGCTCGTTAAACAGCTCGAGAAAGAGCTCGGCGCGCAGAACGCCGACACATCTTTCGCTGCGGTCGCCGGTCAGGGTCCGCGCGCGACCGGCAGCTATATGAACATCGGCTTCGTCGCGCTGACCGATGCGGGCTGGTCGACCGCGCACGACATCGGAGCAATCGAGCGTGGGGACCACGATCCACACGTCAACGGTTTTACGATTCCGAATGCGGAGATCTCGCTTGACGGAAACGTCGATCCGTACTTCAAGGGCTTCAGCAACATCGTGCTCAAAATCGATTCAGCCGGCGAAAGCGGCATCGAGCTTGAGGAAGCCTATGGCCTGACGACAACGTTGCCCTGGAACCTGCAGCTGAAATTCGGCCAGTTCTTCGCCGAGTTTGGCAGGCAGAATAATCAGCACCCGCACGCCTGGGCGTTTATCGACGCCCCACTGGTGCTCACCCGAATGTTCGGGCCTGATGGCTTGCGCAGTCAGGGAATGCGGCTGTCATGGTTGCTGCCAACGCCGTTTTACACTGAGGCACTTGTCGCCGTAATGAACGCGACGGGCGGGACGACCTCGAGCTTTCGGTCGCCTGAGTCCGCGGATATCCATGGCGGCGTGATCGATGAGCGACGAGTCAGCAATGGATTCGCGGACTTGTTGATCGTGCCGAGGGTGAATACCTCGTTCGATTTGACCGAGACACAGACGGTGGTACTCGGCGTGTCTGGCGCGTTCGGGCCCAATAATTCCGGACCTTCCGCGAAAACGCAGATCTATGGAGCGGATCTTTACTGGAAGTGGAAGCCGGCGAACGCCGAGGCGGGATTCCCGTTTCTGTCGCTGCAGACCGAGGCAATGTACCGCAACTACGACGCCGCGCAGCGATTAGCACAGAACGAGCTGTTGGTGACGCTACCTGCCGAAGTGTTGAAGGACGACGGTGCATATGCGCAGCTATTGTGGGGTATAAAGCCACGTATCGTTGCCGGACTGCGCGGCGAATTCGAACACGGCAAGCCGGGTTCATTTGCGACGGATCTGCGCGGGGATCAAACACGCTGGTCTCCTAATCTGACGTGGTACCCGACCGAATTTTCCAGAGTCGCCGTTCAGTACAACTTCGA
>DATFHK010000014.1:0-25564 GCA_035248505.1 Gemmatimonadaceae bacterium
GATCTGCGCGAAGGTTCGCACCGTCGCCACCGGCTTGAACGCGAAATCGGCTTCGCTCATTTGCTCTGCCGATCTTACGATGTAATTGTGCGCGCTGATCCAGTTGGCGCGCGCTGCTGCGACCGCCGGGCGTGAGGCGTCAGCGGCCTGCTGCCCTCGAGCGGTGAGGGGTGTGGCGAGCACGAGAAAGAGAAGCGAACGACGCATTTGAGCTCCTGGCGTTGGCGGTCGCGAAACTAACGCCCGGCCCAGATGTTGTCACGCTGGTCGCGCGGCGAGCTCTTTTTCGCGCTCGTTTCTCGCGTTGCCATCACGCGGCAGAGTGAGCGTGAAAACGGAACCGCGCCCCAGTTCACTCTCGACGGTTATGTCACCGCCCATCGCCCTCGCGAACTCACGGCTGATCGCGAGGCCAAGTCCGGTTCCCTCCGCCGTTCTCGTCAGCGGAGCCTGGCCCTGAACGAACGGCTCGAAAATCTTGTCCAGTAGCTCCGGGCGAATTCCGTGGCCTGTGTCGCGAACCTGGATACGAACGTGCGATTCATCGGCCGAACAGGTCACGTCAATGCGACCGCTGTCGGTAAACTTGACCGCGTTCGCCAGCAGATTGAGCATGATCTGCTCGACCTTATCACGGTCGATCGATGCGACGATTTCGTCTCCGCATCCCTCGAGATGATAGGCGACGCCTTTTTGGGCCAGTATCGGCGACAGAAAGGACTCGAGTGCATCCAGAATGGTGTCGATTTTTACTTCTTCATACTGGTATTCCAGTCGACCGGATTCGAGCCGAGCGAAGCTCAATACATCTTCGATGAGTCGAAGCAGCGTTTCCTGACTGTGTTTGATCCGCGAGATATCCTGCTTCTGGTCGGACGTCAGCGGTCCGCGGATTTCCAGCTCGAGCAGATTCACGTACCCGGCGATTGCGTTGAGCGGTGTGCGCAGCTCGTGACTCATCATCGCCAGGAACTGACTCTTCGCCGCGTTGGCGTCTTCGGCTAGCTGCTTCGCTTCTTCTGCCTGACGGCGAGCCTGCTTCGTATCCGCCAGCGCCCGCATCATTTCTTCATTGGTTTGCTCGAGCTCTTCCTGTAGCGACTGCGCCTCTTCTACCTGTTGCTCCAACTCCTCCTGTAGCTGCTGTCCCTCTTCGACCTGCTGCTCGAGCTCGCTTGCGAGCTCCTGAAGTTGCTCGGCGTGCTCGCGCTCCAATCGCTGCAATCGTTTCGCTGCGGAGATGTCGCGGGCAACCTTGGCCGCGCCGATGATGCGCCCTGCATTATCCCTGATCGGAGACACGCTGATCGATACGTCGATCCTCGTTCCATCCTTCCGCAGACGAACCGTCTCGTGGTGATCGATGCGTTCCCCTCGAACCAGATGCGCGATGATGTCAGGCTCCTCATGGTGGCGTTCAGGAGGGATTATGAGGTATATCGTCTTGCCGATTGCCTCGGAGGGTTCGTAACCAAAGATCCGTGTAGCACCGTGGTTCCAGCTGCGAATGACGCTGTCGAGTGTTTTGCCGATGACGGCGTCGTCGGACGATTCGACAATCGCCGCCAGCCACGCCTCCGGGTTGGTCGAAAATAGATTCTCGGAGTCGGGAGCGGGTTGATCCATGTAAGAGCGGTTGGCTCAGTGCACCGGGGTAATAGTCGTATCCTTGAGGCGAACTCCTATCGCCAACACCGTGCCTGCGGAGCCAATGGATCACTGTGCGAGGCCTCTAATTTCTCAGGGAATTCCCCGCCCGTGGCGCCTGAGCACGTTCGTTGCGGCAAAAAAACGGCTCCGGCGTATTTGCGGTCCGGAATGAAGAACTGATTAGGCGAGTCAGGGAGACCCGTGCGTTAGCGCACGCCCATCGGTCGATTCACACGCATGGCTGATAAAGCAGAGAACCACCCGCTGTCCAATCGGCGGCCAAAACCTGAGGAAGCGCCCAACGGCGGCAAGACACCGATCACGCCGCTCGGCAAGTCACGTCTCGCCGAGGCAATACGCCACGGCGGACGCATCTACCAAACGATGGTCGAGTCGGTGCGCGACTACGCAATCTTTCTGCTCGATCCTGGCGGCTACATCGCCACCTGGAACGTCGGCGCGGAGCGACTCAAAGGATATACTGCCGACGAGATCGTCGGTCAGCACTTCTCGGTTTTCTATCCGCCCGAGGCAATCGCAATCGGGCATCCAAGACACGAGCTCGAGACTGCCACCAAGGAGGGACGCTACGAAGAAGAGGGCTGGCGAATAAGAAAGGACGGTACGGCATTCTGGGCCAATGTCGTCATCACCGCGGTACGCGACGAGACTGGAGAGTTGATTGGCTTCGCCAAGGTCACTCGCGATCTGACCGAGCGTCGCAACGCCGAGCTCCGCGCGATCGCCGATGCGCGGCGTCTGGCGCAGGCGGAATCGGCGAACATCGCCAAGAGCGAATTCCTGACCGCGATGTCGCACGAGCTCCGCACGCCACTCAATGCAATTGGCGGCTACACCGAGCTGCTCAGCCTCGGACTCGGCGGCCCGATCACGTCCGAGCAAAACGATTACCTGGAGCGGATACGCCGCAGTCAGCAGCATCTGATGCACATCATCTCGGATCTGCTGAATTTCAGCCGCATCGAGGCAGGTCAACTCACCTACGATATCGCGGCGTTCCCGCTGCGCGATACGATCATCGCCGTAGTGCCGCTGATCGAGCCACAGGCGAAGGCAAAAGGCGTCGCGCTAACCGCGGCGATCGATGATCAGGAGTGTGTTGCCCTCGGCGACCGCGGCAAGGTCGACCAGATCCTGCTCAACCTGTTGTCGAACGCCGTCAAGTTCACCAATGCCGGCGGTAGCGTTCGCATTTCGTGCAAGGCCGAGAACAATTTCGCCCGGATCTCGGTAACGGACACCGGCGTCGGAATTCCAGCTCAGAAGGCTGAAGCGATCTTTGAGCCGTTCGTTCAGCTCGGTCGGTCACTGTCGAGCGCGCACGAAGGTACCGGGCTCGGCCTGGCCATCAGTCGTGATCTCGCGCGCGCCATGAACGGTGATCTCACTGTCACCAGCATGGTCGGCGCCGGATCGACGTTCACGTTGTCACTGCCCCACCCGCGCTCAGAAACCGAGCAAGCGCCGGTCAAACGCGCTAAACGGAAATAATCTTTCCGACGTAGAAGTCGCCGAATTCGGCGTACTTCGCGCTGACCTCGTCGAAGCGCATGTCGGTCACGAGTTTCTTGAAGTCGAGCGGATCCTTGCCGAACAACGTGACGCCCCACTCCCACGCATCAAGACCGATCGCTCCCGTGATGATCTGCTGAACGCGGCCCGCGTAGCGACGTCCTGTAAGTCCGTGCGCATACATCAGACGGCTGCGCTCGTCGAGCGAAAGTGTGTACCAGTTCTGACCAGTATCGCGACGCTTGGACATCGGATAAAAGCAGACGTACGGCATATCGACAGGCAGCGGCGGATATAGGCGGCGTCTCACACGCTCGCTATCGCGTTCTGTCGCCACGCGTCCGGCAAGAGTTCGCGTGTATTCCGCGTCCCCGACTTGTCCGCCGCGCGCCGCCGCCGCTCTCGCCAGATCCGCCGTGATGTGATAGAGGCCGGCTTCGGTGACGCTCAGAAACGAGTAGGAGAGCTCCGCGTCGGACGATAGCTGTGTACGCCTCATTCGCTCTTCCGCATCGCCCAACGCATCGAGCGATTCGCGAAAATGAATCGCCATCACATGCGAGCCGGAGCCGATCAAACGAACGAAGCAGCTCCAACCGCTCTCATCCGTCGGCTGAGGCTTGCGCCTACCCTTCGTCGTTCGGATCCCCTGAAGCGCGTCAGAGGACTCAGCCGCCAATCGGCTCAGCGCACGCTGATCAGGAGCGCCATTCAGCCGAAAGATCTGATGAAGCGCGTACCAGCCTTCCAGCGTCTCCGGCGGATGCGCGATTGGTTCGTTGGCCATGAGTAAAACTAAGTCGCGCGACGCAGCTTGTAGTTGCGTCCGCGAATCGCCACCAGCAGCGTCGGCACGACGAACAGCGTGATTGGCGTAGATAGAGCGAGTCCGCCGATGACCGCCAGCGCCAGCGGTTTCTGCAGCTCGCTCCCGGCGCCGAGTCCAAGCGCCAGCGGCAGCAGTCCAAACAGTGTACACAGTGTCGTCATCAGGATCGGCCGCAGCCTCACGCGCGCCGCTTCAACAATTGCCGGCTCCAGCGACAACCCTGCCTCCGACATTCGGTGCCTTGTGAAGTCGAGCAAGATGATTCCGTTCTTTACGATCAGTCCAACGAGCAAAATCAGACCCATGAAAGATGAAACGTTGAGCGGCGTTCCGGTCAGGAGGAGCAACAACATCGCGCCGACGAACGACAGCGGCGCCGCCAGTAGAACAACCAGCGGTTCGACGAACGACTGGAACTGGAGCACCATCACCGCGACGACGCTCGCCACCGCCAGCGTCAATACGAGCAGAAGACCGCGAAATGCTTCCTGCTGACTCGCGTATTGTCCGCCAAGCTCGAGTCGGATCCCCGCCGGCGGCGGCTTTTTCGCGAGCACCGATTTCACGTCCTTGATCACCGCGCCAAGCGATCGATCACTCACATCAGACGTCATGGCGATCATCTGCTGTTGATTCTCGCGCAACAGCTCGGCCCGCGTCTCGACTGCCTCAAAAGTTGTGAGGCTGCCGAGCGGGACCGCCGCACCAGTCTGAGGAGATACGATCGGTAGCGCCGACAACTCGGTGCGATCGTAGCGGACAGAATCGGGCGCCCTCACTCGAACGCCAATCGCGCGATCCTGGAGCCGGACCTCGCCCGCTTGCGAGCCGAGTAAAGCGCCCATTGCGGCGTTGGCCACGTCCTGGGCGGTGAGCCCGGCACGATTGGCCTCGGCCTCGTTCACCCGCATGTCGAGCTCGGGACTCGGCTCGCTGACGCCGTTGTACAGGTCTTCGACGCCGTCGATCTTTTCGATATCCGGCTCGAGACTCTTCGCGTACGCTTCCAGTCGATCCAGATCAGGACCGAATAGCTTGATTTCGACCGGCCGAGCGGCGCCGGCGAGATCGTTGATCACATCGGACAGGATCTGCACGAACTCGATGCGCAAGCGCGGGAGCGCAGTCTCGACCTTCACGCGAACATCGTCGATGATGTCGAAGATCGAGCGCGAGCGTTGGCTCGGCGGACGCAGACGCGCGACGATGTCGCCCGTGTTCTGCTCCGTCGCAAACAGCCCCAGCTCCGCGCCGGTGCGACGCGACGTCGCTTCGATTTCCGGTGTCCCGGCGAGAATTCGCTCGACGATGTGGATCTCACGGTCGGTTTCGGCGAGCGCCGTACCGCCCGGCGTGTAATAGTCGAGCACGAACGCGCCTTCATCCATTTCGGGCAGAAACCCGCTGCCGACAAAGTGATGCGTGAGATATCCAGCGAGAATGAGGATGGCGCCCGCGAACAGCATCTGTCGTGGACGATGGAGAACACGCTCCAGCGTCTGCTGATAACGAAGCGAGAGTCTGTCGAGCGCGTCGCGCACCCGCGTCAGGAATCCCGGCAACCCACGTGCGGCGCCGGTCGCCGGGGCCGCGTCTGATTCTGCGTCGCGCTCAGTGAGGAATTGATCGCTCATCAGCGGGATGATCGTGAGCGCGAGCACGAGCGAGACAAGCACCGCGATGGTGAGCGTGATCGACAACGCGGCGAAGAACTGTCCGACGACGCCTTTCAGCAGCCGCAGTGGGAGAAAAACGACGACAGTCGTCAGAGTCGAGGTCGTCACCGGCCAGATCAACTCGCTCAACGCTTCGCGAATCGCTTCGTGCCTTTTCGGGTTGAGCTTGATGTGCCGGACGATGTTTTCAGTGATGACGACGGAATCGTCGATCACCAGTCCAATTGCAATAGCCATCGCACCGAGCGTCATCAGATTGAAGGTCTGGCCGATCAGATACATCGCGAACACGCTGATCGCCAGCGTCAGCGGAATCGACGACGCCGCAATGGCAGTAATGCGCGCGTGATGTAAAAACAGCAGCAGGATGATGACCGCGAGTACGGCTCCGATGATCATTGCGTCGCGAACCGATTTCACGGCGTCGCGTACCAGCGCGCCCTGGTCGTAAACCGGCTTCAACGTCACACCCGGCGGTAGGGTTGGTGCCATTGCCCGCGCGAGACTGGCAACGCTGTCGACGAGCTCGAGGGTACTGCCCCCCGGCTGACGAGTGATGTTGAGCAGTGCGGCGGGTCTGCCGTCGCCAGCGATGATGCGAACGTGGTCTTCGGTACCAAGCGTCACGGTCGCGACATCGCGCACGCGGAGTCCGTGACCGACGACCACCGAGGCGATGTCTTCCGGACTGTGCGCTTCCTGCTGTGCGACGATCAGGTACTGCCGATAATCCTGCGGCAGGCGGCCGACCGCGGACGTTCCGGTGGCGTTGCGAATTGCAGTGGCGAGGTCTTCATAGGTGATTCGCTGACTGGCCAGCCGCGCAGGGTCGGCGATGACTTCGACCTCGCGCACATCGCTGCCCTGCACATCGACGCGACCCACGCCCGGCACGCGCGAGATGACCGGCGCCAATTGATAGCGCGCGATGTCATAGAGTGTCGCGGGATCTCCGCCCTCGAGGTTGTAGGAGAGAATCGGGAAGAGCGACGGCGTCATGCGCTCGATTTCGATCTCCAATCCCTGCGGCAGATCGTTGCGAATCTGATTCACGCGCGCCTGCACCTGCTGCAGCGCGTAAATCATGTCGGTGTTGTCGTTGAACGTGATGGCGATCTCGTCGGAGCCGCGAATGGTGCGCGAGTGCACGCGGGTGACGCCGGGAACGATGCTCACCGCCTCCTCGATCGGGCGCGTGACGCTGAACAGCATCTGACGCGCGCCGAGCGCTGATCCCTGCGCCACAACCAGCACTCGCGGAAAAGCGAGCTCGGGATAAATCGCCGACGGCAGCTGCGTGCCGGCATAAATACCGGCGGCGCTCAGCATGGCCACCACCAGATAGACGAACCGCCGCTGGGCGGCGAGCAGATCGAAGAGCGATCTCACTATTTCGCGGGGACGACTTTGACGCTGTCTTCCAGCCCGTACGCTCCTTCGGTGACCACAACCTCACCCGCCGCCAGCCCATTGGTGATCTCGGCGCTCGACTCGTTCCGCCGCCCGACAGTAACTTTGCGCTCGCGCGCGATGTTCCCCGGTGCGACGACGAAAACCTTGAACTCATCGCCTTCGGGTACGAGCGCGGTGACCGGAATCACGATCGCTCGCGGGTGAACCGCGGTCGCAATCTGACCGAAGATCGTCTCGCCGATACGCAGCGGCCGGGCACCCGCCGGTGCCTGCGCGCGAACCTGTACGCTGCGGGTTACGGAATCGACTGCACCACCAACGTCGCTGATGCGACCAATGCCAAGTGGCTCGCCTTTGGCTGACTCGCCAGCGCTGAGGGTCACCGCCGCACCGGGGGCAATTCGCGCCGCATCGGCCGGGGAGACATTGAACAGGATGTCGATCGCGCTGAGATCGGCGACTTCCACGAGTGGCTGTGCGGCATCGACCATCGCTCCGATCGGCGCGTTGAGTCTCGTCACGACTCCGGCGATCGGCGCGCGCAGCACCGCCAGCTGCGCCTGCCTGCGGGCGGTGGTCGCCGTCGCGCGCGCCTGGGCGAGCTCGGTCGCCGCCTGGTCGGCATCTTTCCGCGGTACGATTCCCTCGTCGGCGAGTCTCCGCGCGCGCTCGTAGTTGTGCTCGGCGGCTGTCAACCCCGCTTCAGCGCTTTGCGCTGCGGCGACGAACGGCGCCTGCTCGAAGGCGACGAGCGGCGTGCCCACACCGACGTGCTCGCCAAGGGAGACATTTACGGACGCGATGCGGGCAGGAGCCGGCGCACTCAGCGCCGCAAAATGTCCGGCCCTCGCCGTCACGGTGCCGATAGCGCTGACGATGTCTGCAAACGGCTGCATCACCGCAATCGATGTCTTGACCGAAACAGTCGCCTTCGTTTCCGTCTCGTCCGACGAGCCGTGACAAGCCACGATGGCGACCGCCAGCCCCAGTACCCGAAGAAGCTTTCTCACTGAGGTCCCTCGGTGAGGTTGTAGAGACGCAGGGTGGCAGTGGCGATCCAGGCCTCGGCGAGGTCGTCGATGTACTGCGAGAGGATGTCACGCGCGTTGCGTTGTGCCTCGAGCACCGCCGGCAAACCTTGCGCTCCCTCCCTGTACGCGGTCAGGGACATTGCAACCACCCGACTTGCGCTCTCGACGATGACCTGGTCGCGTCGAATCCGTTCCAGCGACATGCTGCGCTGCCGTTGTGCTCTTCCGATGGCGACTTTCGTTTCGAGTCGTACGAGCTCGAGCTCGGTCCGTGCCCGCGCCTGCTCTGCCTGCGCCAGCGCGATCCCGCCACGATTGCGATTGAGAAATGGAATTGGAAGAGATACGCCGAACGTCGGCAGAAGTCCCCTCTCCGAGGGATCGCCGTGTTCAATGCCCGCCTGTACGCTGAACGGCGCAAAGATCGCCCGCCGCTGTGCGCGCACCGACAATTCTGCGGCCCTCACCGCTTGCTCTGCAGAAGCAACCGGCAACGGCAGCCGGCCAGCCCGACCTTCGTCCGAGGGCGGAAGAGTCAAGGAATCGGCCGGCATCACGGCAACCATGGCTGTATCGAAGCCCATCACGGCCTGGAGATCGAAGATAGCGGAGACGAGCGTCAAAGAATCGGCGGCGGCGATGTTGGCGGCCTCTCCGGCGTTGACGGTCGCCAGTGCGACATCGAGCTCGCTCGCATCTCCGGCATCGCGCCTCACGACCGCCATTCGCCGCAAGCTGTCCGCATCGCGCGCATTGCGCCGAGCGAGGCGAAGATGTTCGAGGGCCGCCTGCGCGCGCGTGTAGGCAGTATCGGCATCAAGTGCCGCCGCGGCTCGCTCGAAACGAAACCGATACTGGCTGGCCAGTCGGGTTGCCTGCGCCGCGCCGATGCGCGCCGAGCGGGCGCCGCTGATGTCGAGCGGGATGTCAAGAATCTCGTGATAGCTGGGAAGCGATTTCGAGTAGGTGAGACCGAGGCTTGGATTATCCCACTGACGCGCGCTCAGCAGCTCGGCGGCGCTGACCAACGTGTCGGCCTCAGCGACGGCAGCACGCGCGCCGCGATTGACGGCGGCGTCGATTGCCTGCTGCCGGGTTATCGGTTGCTGCGCGCTGGCGCCTCCGGTGTCGAATGCAAGCGCAAAGGTCAGAGTTGCGGAGAGCGCGCAGCGTTGTAGTCGGAAGCCCAGATGCTTCTCCCTGTTGCCGGGAAGTTTGCAGGCGTCAAAATGCGACACGGGTGGGCAAGGCGTATTCCAAGCGCCTCACTCCACCCGCTCGATAATGTCCGACTAAAGCGGGACTCGATAGTCCCGGCGATTTACTTCTTTGCCGGCGCCGTGGTCTTCGCCTTTGCTTCCTGCTTCGCTTCCTTTTTCTCTGTCTTCGCGCTCTCGTGCATCTTGCCGACGACGGAGCCGTCGATCGCGTTGACGTTCACTTCCTCGACGCCGCTCTTGCCCGGGACGCTGATGTCGTACGAGTAAATGAGCTTTCCCTTCTCGCGCTCCAGTTCCTCTGACTTCACGGTTCCGTTCGGTACTTCCTTGAGCGCCGTCGCGCGAGCATCGCTCTCCGCGATTTTCGCTTCCTTCTGCAGATCTGCCTGCGTCGACTTTTTCATCGTGCGATGATGCCTGGTGGTGCTGCTAGTCTGGCTGGCCGGCTTGATGGCAGCCTTCGATGCACTCGCCGCCTGCGCTCCGGCGACCGACGTGGTAGCAGCGATGGCGATTGCCACGGCTATCACTTTGAACATTGGTACCTCCTCCTCTGATTTAACTGCAGCCCGCATGCTGCGCGGGAGTTAGCCCGCGGTGATCAAGCGCGAATGTTAGAGCACGTAGCTGTCGTACCGATTACCTGTCACGGCGATTACAGAGTATTGACACGCGTGTACAGAGTGTAGATTGGCGAACATGCGAGTATTGCTTGTGGAAGACGATCCCGGCCTCGCCGCGATCATCAAAACCGGTTTCGCCGAGCACGGTGTGCAGGTCGTCACCGTCGCCAACTTCGCCGACGGAAAAATGAAGGCGCTGCTCGGCACTTTCGATGTCATCATTCTCGACGTCATGCTGCCGGGCGGCAGCGGTTTCGATTTGTGCCGCGAGCTCAGATCGCGCGAAGTCGCGACGCCGATTCTCATGCTCACCGCGCGTGACACCGTCGACGATCGCGTCGCCGGATTGGAGGTCGGCGCGGATGATTATCTCACGAAACCATTTGCCTTCCGTGAATTGCTGGCGCGCGTACGCGCGCTCGCGCGCCGGCGTGGTGCGCCGTTACCGGAGACCCTCAAGATCTCCGATCTCGAGGTCGATCTCGATGCGCAGCGGGTTCGCCGCTCCGGCAAGCCAATCGAGTTGACTGCGAAAGAGTTCTCTTTGCTCGAGTTTTTCGTGCTGCACCATGGACAGGTGGTCGACCGAGCCGCGATCACTGCCCACGTCTGGGATGAGAATCACGATCCCTTCACCAACGTGCTCGAGGTGCTGGTGCGGCGCCTGCGCAGAAAGATCGACGACGAGTTTCCGAACAAGTTGATCCAGACTGTGCGCGGCTCCGGATATCGCTTTGGCGATTGACGCGACTTCGTCGCGCGGCGGGCTGCAGCGACTCATTCGTCTGCGAATCCGCCTCACAATCTGGTACCTGGCGACTTTCGGCACGATCATCCTGCTGCTCGGCGTCGGGCTGTTCATCGTCATCCGAAACCAGCTCTCGAAGCAGCTCAATGAATCGCTGAACGGCGCGACGACGGAGCTCGTCAGAGCCGCGCGCATCCGCGAGCTCGAGGATACTTCGGCGCGCGGCGGCGTCATCGACGCGGTCGACGAGCTCAACATTCCTGACCGCATGCTCTACCTGTTCGACCTGCACGGGAATCCGATCAAGCCGGACAAGGCAGATCCGTGGGTGAAACGAGCGGCACTACAGGCGGCGCTGCACGGACAGGCAACTTTGCAGGAAGCGCTGCCGCCGGACAAAACCCTACGCGCGCACGCGGTTCGATTCCGACTAAAGTCGGGCGAGCAGATGGTTGCCGTGGCACTGGCCGATCAGGAAGAGCTCGCCAACAAGTACGCGGACCTGATCGAGGCGTTCATCGGCATCGCACTGTTCGCGCTGGTACTCGTTGCTGCCGGCGGTTTCGTCGTCGTACGCAAATCGACGGCACCCGTCGAACGATCGATCGAGTACATGCGGCGGTTCATGGCTGACGCCGCGCACGAGCTACGCACGCCGATAACAATTCTGCGCACGCGCGCAGAAATCGCACTCCAGCAATCGCGCGATCCCAAGGATTACGTTTCCGCACTCAGTGCGGTCGAAGCGGAAGCGCGCAGACTGGGCGGAATTGTCGACAGTCTGCTCGTTCTCGCTCGCGCCGACACTGGCGAGCGGCAGATCGAGCGGGAAAGAATTTTTCTTGACGACATCGCCGTTGACGCTGCCGGCGCCGCACGCATCGTCGCGCGTCAGAAGGGCGTGGACATGAAGGTGGAGGAGTTCGAGGAAACGCCGGTGATCGGTGACGCAACGCTGATTCGCCAACTGCTGATGATCCTCCTCGACAACGCCGTGAAGTTCACCGACTCCGGTGGCGAGGTGACCGTGCGCGTGGCCATGCACGATGGCGTACCGACGGTGATCGTGGAAGACACGGGCATCGGCATACGTCACGAGGAGCTATCGATGGTCTTCGAGCGCTTCTTCCGCGGGGAAAACGCTCGTAGCCACACCGATGGTGCGGGTCTCGGCCTATCCATCGCCAGCTGGATCGCGCGAGAGCACGGCGCAGAAATCGCGCTGCAATCGAAGCCGAGCAAGGGGACGAAGGCGATCGTCACCTTTCCCAAAGCAGCGTCGGCCGCCACGCCTTCACGTCAGGTTTAGTCAAAATCCCGCTTCCCGCTTCGGGCTTCCCTCCTCCCGCCTCCCCGGTTCAGCGTCCCGCCGTCCGGCATCGCCGCCAGTGGCTGCGCAAGCTCTTCACCGTCTGGACGCTGATCGCGGTCGTAACGGCGATCGCAGTCGGAATATTCGCTGACGTTGGCGAGGATGTCGCCGAGCATTCGACCACCGTTTTCGACAACGCGGTGCGCGGTTGGTTGATCGCGCACCGCTCGCCAATTCTCTACCAGATCGCGTACATCATCACCTGGGCTGGTTCGCCAATCACGATGGTGGCGCTGGCTTTGGTCGCCGGCGTCTGGTTCTATCGTCGCCACGGCCATCGGAAAGCCGGTGTGCTCGTCGCGGCACCGGCCGTCGGAGGGATGATCTCCGGCATTTTCAAACATCTCTACGGCCGGGTGCGACCGCCGGGCGCACTGCTGCTGAACGAGCGCACGTACTCCTTTCCCAGCGGTCACGCCCTCACGTCCGCGGCAGTGATGGTGACGCTCTGTTACGTGATGGCGCGTGAGAAGATCGTCTCCTGGCCGGTGGCGATTGCGCTTGGCGGGCTGGTTCCGCTCATCGTCGGACTCACGCGATTGTATCTCGACGTGCATTGGACGACGGATGTCGTCGGCGGCTGGACTGCGGGTTTATTCGTCGCCTCGATCAGCGCGGCGTTGTACGAATACCTGCGGCGCGAAGCGCCTACGCCGAGCGAGGACGCAGCCGGAGAAGCGGCGGAAAAAGCTGCTGCTCAAATGCAGCATTAGCGCTTGAGCGCCGAATCGACGTGGTGCAGCAGCTGATTGAGCGCCGCGCGATCGAACAAGCGTCCATTGGCAATCACTGCGGAGATACGTCGAGTGTTGGCGATATTCTCGAGCGGATTTGCGTCGAGCAGAATCATGTCCGCCACCTTGCCCTGGCCGATGGTTCCCAACGCGCCCTGCATGCCGAGCGCCTCTGCCGGATTCATGGTCGCGGTTTGCAACGCCTCGAGTGGCGTCAAACCCGCTTGCACGAGCAAGCCGAGCTCGTCATGCAGACTGAATCCCGGATACATGAACGTCTGCGGCATGTCGCTGCCCGCCAGCAGCTTTACTCCTGCATCTCTCAGCTCCCGCGTTCGATCGAAGCTGAAAAAGCCGCGCACGATCATTGAATCCGACTTCGGCGCCGCCTGCGTGCGTCGTACCCAACCTCCCTTCACGATACCGGGCACGTACTTCGCCAGCTCGGGATGCGTGCTCGCGCTATCGAATGCGTGCGCGAACGGTTGGTAGCTGACGAGTGTCGGCGTCACCCAGGCGTGGTTGGCTGCCAGCGCCGCGATCGTAGCGCGGCACGTGGGCGAAGTGTGCGGTGTGCACGCGCGCACCACATCGTCTTCACGCTCGAAGGTGCGCTGACCCGAGTCCGCAGCCTCGACCACGCTCACTGAGCTCGGAACGAAACCCGCCAGGGAGATCCCAAGACGTTTTGACTCTCGCGCGATCGCGAAGTAAGCCTCGCGCGGAATTCCCTTCTCGACCGCAATGAAGTCAGCGCGCGACGTCCCGTCCTTCTTCCGGGCCAGCGTGTCGACCGCTCTAACGCCATCTTCGGCCGTCTTGACGTGCGACACGAATCGCGCCTTGTTGACGTCGCCATCGATGCGCACACCCACCACGAGACGCGGACCGATCACCTTGCCGGCGGCAATGTCGCGCTTCCACCGCAGCGTGGTGTCGATGTAGTAACCCATGTCGCGCGCGCCAGTCACGCCGTTGGCGATCATCAACGGACCGGCAAAATCCGAAAACACGTAAAGAAAGCCGTGAACGTGCATGTCCCACAGTCCGGGAATCAGAAACTTCCCGCTGCCGTCGACGACGCGCGCCCCCCTCAGCGATGGCGCGGAAGCGGGAGGGCCCGCGTAGGCGATTCGCGCGCCCTTCACCAGGACCGTTTGGTCTTTGCTGATTTCGCCCGACCGCACGTCGACCACTGAGACGTGCGTGATCGCGAGCGAAGGCGCGGCGCCGTCCCGCGACGAGCACGCGACGACGCCGAGAAGAATCAGCGCGTAACGCGCTATTGTTTGCGAGTTACTCGCCAGGTGCCGGATTGCGGACCAGCCGCCTGACTGCCACGCGTCGTGAATGTCCCGTCGATGGTGTCGCCGTTCAACGTTCCCGTAAATGTGGTGACAACAGGGCAGTCGCATGTGGGATCACGATACGCATCGAGCACGCCACTCACCGTGTCGCCACTCACGCGCACGAGTTTGATGGTGAGGACCTGCGATGTTTGCGGCGTTTGGACGCCGGACGCTCCCGTGTTGCCGGCCGAATACGGCGTCAGCGGACGATCGAGACCTCGTGGAACCATCACCACATCGCCACTTGCAGCGTCACCGGACGGCGAAAGGTTGAACACAATACTCCCGCTTCGTCCGGTCGCCGGACTCGTATACTCTCCGCTCCATCTGCCGGCGAGCGAGGCGCGATCGGACGCACCACCGGCAACGGTCACGGGTGTCGGCTTCGACGCGCACGCGAGCGCGACTACGCCGATGAAGGCGGTTATCCTGCGATTAATGCTCACGGTACCCTCCTATGTTCGATTGCAGACGAAGGGCGGGCCGCAATAGTGTCGCGACGACGGCGAAGTTCCGCCAGTACGCGAATGATCTTCGAGCGGTCAAAGTGCTACTATTAAACGGACCGGTAATTGCAACCACTTCAACGCCGGCCCGCCTCGTCCGACCTGGCGGCGATTTTTTTCGCTTCGATACGATAACGGATCGCCGCCCTGGTGGCTCCGTGTTTGGAGACATTCGTGAAGGACCACTATCTCAACCTGGCAAAAGTTCTATCGCAGTCCTCATGCGCCGTGGGTACAACCCCCGCCGGTCTTGCTGGGCACGACGTCCAGTTCTACCGTAGCGAGCAAAGCCTCGTCGAGTCCGTGGTCGACTTTCTTAGCGAGGGCATCCGGGTCGGACAGCCGATCATCGTCATCGCCACGCCGGCGCATCGCCGAGCTTTCGGCGACGGTTTGCGTGCGCGCAACCTCGATCCAGACCAGCTCTTCGCCGGCCGATTGGCAATCTGGCTCGATGCGCGTGAGACGCTGAACTCCTTCATGGAGGAGGGAGTGCCCAATCGCGACATGTTCATGGCGACGGTGGGCAGCGTTTTCGAGCGGCTGCTCGACAAGCGCCATTATCTGGTAGTGCGCGCATTCGGCGAGATGGTGGATCTGCTGTGGAAGGCTGGAAACGTCGACGGTGCGATTTCGCTCGAAAAGCACTGGAACGAGCTGGCAATGCGTTACAAGTATTCGCTCCTATGCGGTTACTCCATCGACAATTTTGTCGCCGAAGCCGGCGTCGCCGGTTTCCGCCGCGTATGCGATCATCACAGCAGCGCCCGTCTTCTTGACGGGCCTCAACAGAACGTCGCGTAGGCGTTCGCGCTGACGAGCTTTCGGCCTTCGTGATGCGGAGCCCCGCGCGTCGCTCGGCCGAACGAGACTGATGGCCGGAGATTCCAGGAAGTCGGAGACCGCGGGTTTGGCGCCGACCAACGGTCGCGGTTTCGATCGCAGCTCCGCGGCGACCCAACAAGCTCCCGGCGGCATTGCCCACGAAGCCGGTGAGCTTCATCGCCTGCTCGTCGAAAGTGTGGACGACTACGCGATCTTTGCGCTCGATCCGGACGGGTTCATCCTCAGTTGGAACGCCGGCGCCCAGCGTTTCAAAGGCTACACCGCCGAGGAGATCATCGGAAAACACTTTTCGATTTTTTACCCGCGCGAGAAAATCGAGGAAGGGTTTCCCGAGTACGAGCTACGCGAAGCGGCACGGGTTGGGCGTTTCGAGGATGAAGGCTGGCGAATTCGGAAGGATGGCAGTCGCTTCTGGGCCAACGTCGTAATCACCGCTCTCCACGACTCGGCGGGTCGTCTCGTCGGTTTCGCCAAAGTGACCCGCGACCTGACGGAGCGGCGTCTCGCGGAAGAAGCGTTGCGGGAGAGCGAAGAGCGCTTCCGCTTGATCGTTCAGGGCGTCAAGGACTACGCGATCTTCATGCTCGACCCGACGGGACACATCACCACCTGGAACGAGGGCGCGCAACGTATCAAAGGCTGGACGGCGGATGAAATCATCGGTAAGCACTTCTCGATTTTTTATCCGCCGGAAGTCGCCACTTCGGGGCATCCCGAGCGCGAGCTCGCGATCGCAAAAGAAAAGGGCGTCTATGAAGAGGAAGGCTGGCGCGTGCGCAAGGACGGTAGTCGTTTCTGGGCGAACGTCGTCATCACGGCGCTGCGTCGAGAGGATGGCTCGCTCGCCGGATTCACGAAGGTAACCCGCGACCTCACTGAACGTCGCGCCGCTGATCAGCGCGCGATCGAAGCCGCGCGCCAGATCGCCGCGGAAGAGGCTGCGCGTCGCATCGCTGAAACGAATCGCACGCGCACCGAACATCTGCAGCAGTTGACGGCCGCTCTCTCCGCAGCCCACACCATACCTGAGATTTGCCAGGTCGTGTTTGACAAGGCGCTTCCTTTGGTAGGCGCCGAGGCGTCAACCCTCGCCTTACTCGATCCAAGCGGGGACAGGATCCGTGTGGTCGGCGATCGTGGATTTCGCCAGCTCCCTAACTGGGCGCGCAACATCTCCGTTACGGACCAGTTGCCCCTTAGCGAGGCGGTTCGAAAAGGCAAGCCAGTCATCCTGCACTCGAGGGCCGAGCGAAACATTCAATATCCGAAGCTTGCGGATCTGTTGGATCCGTTCGCAGCTACGGCCGTTTGGCCACTCGCCGCACGCGGTCGCACCGTTGGTGCGTTGTCGATGCACACGAACAAGGAGCTCGACGAAGATACGCTCCAGTTTATGGGGGCGTTCGCCCAACAGGCTGCGCAGGCGCTGGAGCGCGCTGCGCTATACCAGGCCGAGCAGCAGGCGCGCGAGCGCGCCGACGAAGCCAATCGTGCAAAGAGCGAATTCCTGGCAGCTATGTCGCACGAGCTGCGCACTCCACTGAACGCGATTGCCGGTTATGCTGATTTGATCGCGATGGGCGTTCGTGGTCCGGTCACTCAGGATCAGAAAGATGACCTGGATCGCATCAAGCGCAGCCAACAGCATTTGCTCGGCATCATCAACGACATCCTGAACTTCTCGCGCATCGAAGCAGGACAGGCGACCTACGAATATGCCAACGTTCCGCTCGGTGAAGCCATGCAAGCAGTCGCGCATATGGTCGAACCCCAGGCAATCGCGAAAGGCCTGCGGCTGGAGGTGCGCGAGTGTCCACCCGATGAAAGCGTATGGGCGGACAAGTCGAAGATCGAGCAGATTCTGCTGAATCTTCTTTCCAATGCGGTGAAGTTCACGAAAACCGGCAGCGTCACAATCGCCTGCAACTGGCGTAACCCGAGCGAAATCGAAGTCACGGTGACCGACACTGGTGTTGGCATCCCCGAAGCCCAGCTCGACAAAATCTTCGAGCCTTTCGTTCAGGTTGGCCGGTCACTCACCCAGCAACGCGAAGGCACTGGCCTCGGCCTCGCCATCAGCCGCGATCTCGCACGCGCGATGGGCGGCGAGATCACCGTCGCCAGCGAAATCGGCAAGGGGTCGACCTTCAGGCTGACACTGCCGCGTCGCGCGCTTCGGGCTTCCTCTTAGGTAGCACCCAACCCGGGCGGATGTAGTGGCAGGTATATCCCTCCGGGTAGTGCATCAAGTAATCCTGGTGCTCGGGCTCCGCCTGCCAGAATGGCCCCGCCGGCGCGACTTCGGTAACCACTTTGCCTGGCCACAGACCTGACGCATTCACATCAGCGACCGTGTCGAGCGCCGTTTGCTTCTGTTCTTCGCTGGTGTAGAAGATCGCCGAGCGATAACTCGTGCCGACGTCATTTCCCTGACGATTCCTTGTCGTGGGGTCGTGAATCTGAAAAAAGAACTCGAGTATCTGCCGATAGCTGGTTTTGCGCGGATCGAAGATGATCTCAATCGCTTCGGCGTGGGTGCCGTGATGTCGATAGGTCGCGTTCGGCACATCACCACCGCTATAACCAACGCGCGTGGAGATCACTCCCGGGAGACGACGAATGAGATCCTGCATTCCCCAGAAGCAGCCACCGGCCAGTACGGCACGCTCAGTAGAATCAGCCATATTTGAATCCTCTGTTGATAGCGTAATCTAGCTAGGCGTCGCTATCGAGCTCGCGTGTCATCTCGATCATAGTGCGGCGAAACCCGGCACCCGAGAACAGACGTTGCGCGGCCCCGTTCCTTTCGGCCGTCGACAGCACGACACGCGGCGCCCCCGCTTCGCGCAGCGCCGCCAGCGTTTCAGCGAGCAAACGGCGACCAATTCCCTGCTTGCGATGGGTCGGATCGACGACGATGTCGTACAGGACGCCGGCCGGACCGCGCAGCGACATGTAATCGTAGCCTTCTACGCCCGCATAGGTATAGCCAACAACGACATCGCCTCTCGTTGCGACGAGCACAACGATCCCGCGCTTGCGGAGCTGAGTGCCGAGGAACGCCGCGTAACGTTCGGGAGTCTCGGGAGACGGCTCAATGAACCGTTGTGAATCGAAGTCGTGATGCTCCCGGACGAGCAGCGCACCAAGCCGTCCCAGTGCCGGAACGTCGGCAGCTCGAGCCGGGCGGATTTGTACCGCTCCGTTGTCGGCGCTCACTTGGCTTCGTCGAACCACTCGAAGCGATACGCCATGGCGGGCCCCCGCTCTCCCTCATATGCGAGCTGCGCGATCAGCAGAGTGAACGGTTCGCTGTAACGAGCGATGCGAAGCGGCCCGGCGTCGACCGGTTCGAATCCTACGTCGCTGACAAGCTGCGCAGCGACCTCTTTTGCTCTTGCATCGTCGCCCAGGTAAATGAGACTCGGCCGATTCTTGCGCTTGCGTTGGGCAAAGACGCTGAAGAGAACCTCGCTCGGCACAGTGCCAAACGCTGCGACAACCCGTGCTCTGGCAACTTTCTTCGCCAATTCCTCCGCGCCCGAAGACTTATGTGCGACGACGAGGCCCGTATCGTCTGCGTTCATCGGCAGCGAACAAGTGACGATGACTTTGCCTGTCAGATCTCCGGCTTGCGCCAGCACATCGTCGACGCGCGACCAGTGGACCGCCAGCAACAACGCGTCCGCATCACGCGCCGCGTCCGCGGGAGACCCGGCTCGCGCTTTTTTTCCCGCATCGCTCGCCAGCTTTTTCAGTTTTTTCTCACTGCGCGAGTAGCTGAAAACAACCTCGTGACCCGCACGGGTGAAAATGGTGCCGAGCTTCGCGCCCATCAGGCCAGAGCCGAGAATGCCGATGCGCATGTAATTTCAACGCGAGAAATCAGCGATCTATCTGCGCCATCCGCTGCGCATTGTAACGTGGCCCTGCGACTTTCTCGGGAGACAGCGAGGTGTCGAGAGCGTTCATTTCCTCGGCGCTCAGCGAGATCGCCGCGGCAGCCACGTTCTCCTCCAGATACTGCCGTCGCTTGGTGCCGGGAATAGGTACGATGTCGTCGCCCTTGTGCAGTATCCAGGCGAGCGCGATCTGCGCCGGCGTCGCTCCCTTGCGATTCGCGATTTCCCGCACGGCTGATGCGGCGCGCATGTTCGCGTCGAAGTTCTCGCCCTGATAGCGCGGATCGTTGCGCCTGAAATCGTCGTCCGGATATTCCTCGGCGCGCTTCACGTTTCCGGCGAGGAATCCGCGCCCCAGCGGGGCGAACGGAACGAGCGCGATGCCGAGCTCGCGGAGGAGGGGGAGAATACGCGGCTCCAGGTTGCGCTCCCACAGCGAATACTCACTTTGCAACGCGGAAATCCGATGAACGGCGTGCGCGCGACGAATGGTTTGCTCACCTGCTTCCGATAGTCCGAGGTAGCGAACTTTTCCTTCACGAACCAGGTCCGCCATCGCGCCGACGACGTCTTCAATAGGGACTTCTGGATCCACGCGATGTTGATAGAGCAGATCTATATGATCCGTCTGCAGCCTTTTTAGCGATCCGTCCACTGCCTCTCGGATGTGCGACGGCCGACTGTCGAGACCAGTGATCTCGTTATTCTCGATTTTGAATCCGAACTTCGTTGCAATGACGACATCGTCGCGGTTTTTGCCTTTCAACGCGCGCGCGAACAGCTCTTCGTTTTGAAATGGGCCATAGACTTCGGCGGTATCGAAGAAGCTCACGCCGAGCTCGATTGCACGATGGACAGTCGCGATCGACTCGCGTTCATCGCGCTCCGCGGCGGTGCCATATGACTGGCTCATACCCATCAAACCGAGTCCGATCGCGGAAACGAGAGGACCCTCTTTGCCGAGTTTGCGTTTTTGCATTGGCTTGAGCGGCTATGCGGTGAGGTCTAAGATGAGTACGATGAAATTAGTTCGTCGCGCAGACGCCTGCCCAATCGCATCATTCGTGGCCCCTTAACAATGCTCATTCAATCCATTTCGCTCGCCGGAGCCCTGCTCGTACTCGCTCCCTTCGTTGCCGTTCAACTCCGCAAATTGCGTCCCGAAACTCTCTCGTATCAATTGATGAATCTTATCGGGTCGGCGTCGCTGACTGCTGTCGCAGTGGTCGAGAGTCAGTACGGTTTCATCCTGCTCGAGGGCACATGGGCCGTGGCGAGTCTCAGTGGCCTGCTGCGACAGTTAAACCACCGCCAGCGCCAGGGATGAGGGGAGACCGTGGGCGGGCCCGTATCAGCGCGTCACTTCACGCGTCGTTAAGAACCAGAGGGCTTTGAGAGCGGGCGACCGGACTCGAACCGGCGACGTCCAGCTTGGGAAGCTGGCATTCTACCAACTGAATTACGCCCGCGGTAAACGCCCAAGTTACTGGCAGCGGCACAAAAAGAAAATCGCGTACTCGTGCCGAAACGTCGACGGGTCAGTGCGGGTAACCCGTGTAGACGTCTTTCCCGAAGCTGACCAGACCCGGTCGCCCGGCATAACCCAAATGCGAAAGGCCGAAAAGATCCTCGACGCTGCGCAAAAAGGAATAGTGATTGTAGCCGATATCGGAGACGGTGCCTGGCTTGATGAATCGTGAAAGCAACACCGCGCCAGTGCGGCCGCCTCCCGGACCGTTTACGCCGGGCTTGGAAGTATTCGGACCCGACGGCTGATTGCAGCATGCCGACGCATCAATCGACAAAGCTTCATCGAAATTGATGACGATGAGTCCGTCCTTCTGATATGCGGGCGACCGCATGATGATCGGCACCCAATGCCGCAGGAATTCGTTCGCCGATATGAGACCGCCGGGCTCACCGTTCTGACAGGGCCGATCGTGCCCATCGTGACAGAGGTTCGGCACGATGAAGGTGTAATTCGGCGTCGAGTTGACGGAGCGCAGCGCATCTTCGAGCCGCGTCAAAGGTACCACTCTCTCTTTGCACGTCGGCTGATCGATGACGGCGTGGAAGTACATGAAAGGATTGTGCTTCGTCGCGTACTGATCATCAGGCGTCGCTCCCTCGGTAGGATCCGCCGTTCCAATGTCGGGGTGCGAACAGGTCGACGAATCACGCGCTGGATCCTTGCCCATGTCTTCCATGAAGCCACCCCAGGTGAGGTGCTTTGCCTCGAGCTGATTGGCGATGGTTTTGACACTTGCCGGATAGACGCAGCCATCACCGATCAGCTGACCATCGGGCGCGACGCCGGTTTGCACGAAGTCAGCGAAGACCGGACAATCAATTTGGACTTTGGGCGTAGGTGGGACTCCGGCGATCATCGCCAGATAATTCCCGAGACTGTAGTGGGCGATGCCGTGATACTGGCGGAGAAACGCGCCGGCGAGGCGCAACGTGTCGGCGAGGTACGGCGCGGCGGAGTGCGCACTGAAGGTCGTGTCGAATCCCTGATTCTCCAGCACGATGACGAAGACGTGTCGGATCGGCGGCAGCGCGGCCCGGCGTTGCTGCGCCGAAATCGGGAGGGCGCTCGCCGCGAGAGCGAGGAAGACGAAAGACAGCGCGACGTGAATGCGTTGCGAGGAAATTCGCATCGGAATGGAAGGTGGTTGTTCGGCTTCAAGTCCGGCAAGGCGGGCGCCGGGTCGAGTACTAGAGCGAAGAGCCACAGGTGAGAATTGAACTCACGACCGCCCGATTACGAATCGGGTGCTCTACCCCTGAGCTACTGTGGCAAACTGCCAAACCTTCATGCCCTGGAGCGGACTCGAACCGCTATGCCTTTCGGCACCACCCCCTCAAGATGGCGTGTCTACCAATTTCACCACCAGGGCATTCCCTGCTCGCAACTCGTAATGCAGCTCGCAGCAATTGCGTGCTGCGGGCTTCCTTATACGGGGCCGACGGGGCTCGAACCCGCGACCTCTCGAGTGACAGTCGAGTGCTCTAACCAAACTGAGCTACGGCCCCAACTCTGGAGTCAGGGTCGAAAACCCCTTCCTCACTTCACTTCAATCCTGGACCGGTTGTCAATCAGTCCGTTGTACTTCGATCGCTCGAAGCAGTTAGCGCTTCCCTCTTCCCGCTTCCCACTTCCCAAAATAGCCCCAAGGGGAATCGAACCCCTCTCTGCACCGTGAAAGGGTGCCGTCCTAACCGATAGACGATGGGGCCGATCTATCCCTTCCCCGCAGTCCGCACGCTTGAAGCGCGGACCGTTCATAGCGCTAACGGGATTCGAACCCGTGTTTGGGCCTTGAGAGGGCCCCGTCCTAGTCCCCTAGACGATAGCGCCATCACCTAATTCGAAATTCGTATTCGTCCTACAGGCCCGGAGGGAATCGAACCCCCAACCGCCGGTTTTGGAGACCGGTGCTCTACCAATTGAGCTACGGACCTAACCGCATTTTGGGATTCTGAAGCCGGCGGTGATGGGACAATCCGCGCGTTCCACCGCTTCCCGCTTCCCGCTTCCCTTTTCCCGCATGGGTGGCTGATGGGAATTGAACCCACAACCCCCGGAGCCACAGTCCGGTGCTCTAACCAATTGAGCTACAGCCACCATCAACCGACCTGCATCTTAACCGCGCCCAACTGGTGAATCAATCACGCGCGGTCGCCCCGCTTTGCCTTACTTCGCGCGATCCATGTACTCGCCGGTGTTCGGATTTACACGAATCTTTTCACCGGTGCTGACGAACTCAGGAACGTTCACCGTCACGCCGTTCTCGAGGGTCGCTGGCTTCGTCGACGCAGTCTTTGTCGCCGTCTTCATCACCGGCGCAGTATCCACGATCTGCAGCACCAGCGAGTTCGGCAGCTCGATGCCGATCACACGACCATCGTAGTACTCGGCCTGGATCTTCATACCCGGCTGCATCCACTGCGCGTTGTCGCCGAGAACTTCCTCGTCGATCTCCAGCTGGTCGTAGTTCTCGGTATTCATGAAGTGGTACGTAGTACCGCCCTGGTACATGAACTCGAGGTCGTGCGTCTCCATCGACGCCTTCTCGATGGTGTCGGCGGCACGGAACCGGTGCTCGAAATTGCTGCCCGTACGCAGATTCTTGAGCTTCGCCTGTACCATCGCTCGCAGATTGCCGGGCGTGTGGTGTCGGAACTCGACGACGCGGCACGGCTCCCCGTTGAAAACGAGAACCATTCCGCGACGGATTTGGGTGGCTGGCATTGCCATATCGATAATCCAGAAAACTGAGGTCTGAAACGAAAGATCGACGCTGGAACATTGCTCCAGCGTCGATCGAAACAAGATCGTAAACGCAAGTAGCCTTGAAACTTAGCCGCTCTTCGCAACTCGGTCAAGCTGCGCGACGATCGGCTTCAGTGCCTGCCATACATTGTCCGCTACGATGCGCTCGCCGCTGACGTTTGGATGTACACCGTCCGATTGATTGAGTCGCGCGATTCCGGCGACACCCTTGAGTAGAAACGGCAGCAGCGGCAAACCCTCTTTTGACGCGACCTCTGCATAGATCTTTCTGAAACTGCTCGTATACGCCACGCCATAATTGGGCGGCGCTTCCATTTGAATGAGCGCGATCTTCGCATTCGGCTGACGCTGTCGGACCGCCGAGACCAGTTGCTCGAGGTTGGCCTTCGCCGCCGAGGTCGGCAGGCCGCGCAAAGCGTCGTTGGCGCCGGCCTCGATCACCACCAGGTCAGCGGGCGTGCGCAGCACCCAATCGATTCGGCGCACCGCACCGGCCGTCGTTTCACCCGACAGCCCCGCGTTCACCGCTTTGATCGGCAAACCGTCGGCGCGCGATTTCTGTTCGATCAAGGCCGGAAATGCCTGGTCCGGATTGAGGCCGTAGCCGGCGGTGAGACTCGTTCCAAAAAACAGCACCACTGGCGTTCGCGTTGAGCCGGTCGTCGCGGTGTTGGCCTCCCGCGACGTGTCGGTGCGCGCGACCGCTGCGGATGACTCCGCGCGAGCTGCCGATGACTTCCCTGCTCCCATGTTATTCTTCGACTCTGCCGTTGTTTGTTGAGTTTGCACGTTTGCGGCCGAACCCGATCCGCACGCCATGATTCCTGCGACCAAAGTCATCGCAACCAAGCGCGGAATTCGCCGTAGATGATCATCGCGCCTTACCGACGTCTGATTCATGCTGATTGCTCGTGAAGTAACGAAAGAATACATGAGCGGCGGGCAAAGGCTCGCCGTTTTGCGCGATGTCTCGTTCACCATTCGACAAGGTGAGTTCGTCGCAATCGTCGGACCTTCCGGCAGCGGCAAGACGACGCTGCTCGGCCTCCTCGCCGGTCTTGATACACCAACCCGGGGCACTGTGCTCCTCGACGAATCAGATCTCACCCGCCTCTCGGAGAACCAACGCGCGAGACTGCGCGGCGAAAAAGTCGGCTTCGTATTCCAGACCTTTCAGCTGATTCCGACTTTGACAGCGCTCGAGAACGTGCAGGTGCCGCTCGAGCTGAGCGGGTCCGACGGAGCTGTCGAGCGCGCTCGCGACCTGATCAATCGCGTCGGTTTGAGCGGCCGTGGACACCATTTCCCGATGCAGCTGTCCGGGGGCGAACAGCAGCGCGTAGCGATTGCGCGCGCCTTCGCCAACTCACCGAAGATTCTTTTCGCCGACGAGCCGACCGGAAATCTGGATCACGCGACAGGTCAGCGAATCTTCGACTTGCTCCATCACCTCAACGCTGACGAAGGCTCAACGATCGTGCTGGTGACGCACGATTCCAACCTCGCATCGCGCGCGTCCCGAATAATTCGGCTGCTCGACGGCGTAGTCGTCGAAGATACCGGCGCCAGTATTTCGGCGCCCAATGAGCAGGTCGAGCCGGTGCCGATCACGGGCTCGTGAACATCTTCTCGCGCAGCATCTGGAGCCTCGCCTGGCGCGAAAGCCGCACCGCGCGTCGGCGCCTGCTCCTTTACATGTCGTCGATCTCGCTCGGCGTCGCCGCGCTGGTGGCGATCGATTCCTTCGCCGACAACATCACCCAGTCGGTCAAGGATCAATCGCGCGCGCTGATGGGCGGCGACGTCTCGTTCAATTCGTCGAAACCGATTCCGCC
>DATFHK010000015.1:0-5278 GCA_035248505.1 Gemmatimonadaceae bacterium
CCCATGAACGACGACACATTCAGCGGAGTACGCGTGAGGAGTAAGAGTCCGACCGCGCCAACGAAGGAGAGCGGTGCCGCCAATAGCACGATCAGCGGTTCGACGAAAGACTGGAATTGCAGCACCATGACGGCGACGACACTCGCAGCGGCGAGTGCGAGCACGAGCAGCAGCCCGCGAAACGCTTCCTGCTGGCTTGCGTATTGGCCGCCGAGCTCGAGCCTGATCGACGCCGGCGTCGGCTGCTTGCGCAAAACCTCTTTCACGTCTTTGATCACGTCGCCGAGTGAGCGGTCGCTGACGTCGGAAGTCATGGCGATCATCTGCTGCTGATTCTCGCGCAACAGTTCGGCGCGGGTTTCGACGGGCTCGAAGGTCGCGAGCGTACCGAGCGGAACGGGAGCGCCGGTCTGGGTGGAGACGATCGGCAGCACGGTGAGCTGCGATGCGTTGTAGCGGACGGTATCCGGCGCGCGAACTCTCACCCCGATAGATCTGTCTTCGAGACGTACCTCGCCGGCGGGGGCGCCGAGCAACGCCGACATCGCGGCGTTGGCGATCGCCTGCGGCGTGAGGCCGACGCGATTTGCTTCAGCCTCGTTGACATGCATGTCGAGCTCGGCACTCGGCTCGCTGACGCCATTGTAGAGATCCTCGACGCCTGGAATCTCCGAGATTTTCGGCTCGACGCTCCGAGCGTAGCTCTCCAGGCGGTCCAGATCAGGTCCATAGAGCTTTATCTCCACCGGCCGCGCCGCACCGGCCAAATCGTTGATCACATCGGAGAGGATCTGCACGAACTCGATCCGCAGACGGGGCACGGCAGTCTCTACCTGCCGCCGCACTTCGTCGATGACGTCGAAGATGGAGCGCGATCGCTTCCCCGGTGGCGTCAGCCGCGCTACGATGTCGCCCGTGTTCTGCTCGGTCGCAAAAAGTCCGAGCTCGGCGCCAGTTCGACGGGAAGTGCCCTCGATCTCGGGTGTCTTCGCGAGAATCTCTTCGACGATGTGGACCTGCCGGTCGGTCTCGGTTAGCGCGGTTCCACCGGGGGTGAAGTAATCGAGCACGAACGCGCCTTCATCCATCTCGGGCAGAAAGCCGGTTCCCACGAACCGTTGGGCAATCACTCCGGCAACGACGAGGACGGCGGCGGCAGCAAGCATCCGCCGCGGGTGAGACAGTACCTGCGCCAGCGACCGCTCGTAACGCACTGACAATGCGTCCAGTGAATCACGTATCCGACGCATCGATGCCGCGAAGCCAGCTCGCGACGGTTCGACCGCGCGCTCGAATTCGGTGGTGTCCGCGTCCGCGGCGGTGAGAAACTGGTCCGCCATCAGCGGGATGATGGTCACGGCCAGAACGAGAGACACGAGCACCGCAACAGTAAGCGTGATCGACAGCGCCGCGAAGAATTGGCCGACGACTCCTGTCAAAAGCCGCAGCGGCAAAAACACAACCACAGTCGTCAGCGTCGAGGTCGTCACCGGCCAGATCAGCTCGTTCAGCGCATCACGAATCGCCTCGTGGCGATTGGAATTGACTCCGAGGTGTCGCACGATGTTCTCGGTGATCACGACCGAGTCGTCGATCACGAGACCGATCGCGATCGCCATCGCGCCGAGGGTCATCAGATTGAAGGTCTGGCCGAGCAGAGACATCGCGAAGACACTGATGGCGAGAGTCAGCGGGATCGACGATGCGCTGATCGCGGTGATGCGCGCGTGGTGCAGGAAGAGGAGAAGGATTATGACCGCGAGAATGGCGCCGATGATCATCGCGTCCCGCACCGACTTGATGGCGTCTCTGACGAGCGCGCCCTGATCATAGACCGGCTTGAGCTTGACTCCGCGCGGGAGCGAGCCGGCGACGGATTTGGCCAGGCTGGCGACGCTGTCCACTATCTCCAGCGTATTTCCACCGGGCTGACGGGTGATGTTGATCAGCGCGGCGGGCTTTCCATCGCCCGCGATGATTCGGACGTGGTCTTCCGTCCCCAGGCTTACAGTCGCGATATCGCGCACCCGTAACCCGTGGGCGACGACGATCGAGGCGATGTCCTCGGGCGTGTGTGCCTCCTGCGCGGCCACGATCAGGTACTGCTTGTAGTCCTGGGGCAGCCGACCGATCGCGCTGACGCCGGTCGCGTCGCGAATGGCGTTCGCGAGATCATCGTAGGTGAGGCGCTGCGCGGCGAGCCGGGCGGGATCGGCTACGACCTCGACTTCTCGTACGTCGCTTCCCTGCACATCGACGCGGCCGACGCCGGGCACACGCGAGATGAGTGGTTTGAGCTGGTACCGCGCGATGTCGTAAAGGTCGGCGGGATCTCCGCCTTCGAGATTGTACGACAGGATCGGGAACAGCGATGGCGTCATCCGCTCGACTTCGATATCGAGCTCCACGGGGAGAGTGCCACGCACCTGATTTACGCGCGCCTGCACCTGCTGCAGCGCGTAAGTCATGTCGGTGTTGTCGGAGAACGTGACGCTGATCTCGTCGGAGCCCCGGATGGTGCGCGACTTTACGCGGGTCACGCCCGGTACGATGCTCACCGCCTCCTCGATCGGTCGCGTCACCGAGAAGAGCATCTGCCTCGCACCGAGCGACGATCCCTGGGCTACGATCAGAACGCGTGGAAAGGCGAGCTCAGGATAGATCGCCGACGGAAGTCCCAGTGCCGCGTAGATGCCGGCGGCACTGAGCAGGGCGACGATCAGATAGACGAAGCGGCGCTGGGCGGCGAGTCCGTCGAAGAGCGACTTCACTATCTGGCCTGGATGACTTTGACGCTGTCCTCCAATCCGTACGCTCCGTCGGTGACGACTGTCTCACCTCCGGTGAGACCCGACGTTATCTCCGCGCTCGTCGCTGTGCGGCGCCCGACGGTCACCTTGCGCGCCCTCGCGATATTGCCGGTTGTCACCACGAAGACGTTGAATCCATCGCCCTCGGGAACGAGGGCTGCCACCGGCACGACGATCGCGCGCGGCTGCACCGCGGTTGCGATCTGCCCGAAGATCGTTTCGCCAATTCGCAGCGGCCGCGCCGTCGGAGGCGCCTGTGCCCGCACGGCAACAGTTCGTGTCGCGGTGTCAACTGCACCGCCGACATCCACGACGTGACCCACTCCGAGTGGCTCCCCCTTGGCGCTCTCGCCAGCGCTCAGGGTGACGGACGCCCCTGACGCGATTCGCGCCGCGTCGGTCGGCGACACGTTGAAGATGATGTCGAGCGCAGTCAGGTCCGCGACCTCGACGATCGGCTGGCTCACATCGACGGACCCGCCGAGCGGAGCGTTCAGCTTCGTGACAACCCCGGAGATCGGACTGCGCAAAGTTGCGAGCTGCGCGGAGCGGCGAGCTACTGCTGCTGTGGCGCGGGCCTGCGCGAGCTCCGTGGCGGCCTGATCGGCATCCTTCGAAGGTGAGATACCGGCGTCAACGAGCCGGCGCGCGCGCTCGTAGTTGCGTTCGGCCGCGGTCAAGGCGGCGTCGGCACTCTGCGCCGCGGCAACGAAAGGCGCCTGCTCGAACGCCACCAATGGTGCTCCAGCCTTGACGCTTTGTCCCTGCGACACGTAGACGGTGGCGATGCGCGCCGGCGCGGGTGCGCTCAGCGATGCGATGTGTCCGCTGCGCGCGCTGACCGTCCCGATCGAGCTGACCACTTCGGCGAACGGTTGGATGGTCGCGACCGCCGTCTTCACCTGGACAAGTGCGGCCGTTTCCTCAGTCGTCTCACCGGAGTGACATGCGCTGAGCAGACTGATGATGACGCTGATGGCGAAAGCCTTCATCGCGTGCCTGGACCAAGGTTGTACAGACGGAGCGTGGCAGTTGCGATCCACGCCTCCGCGACGTCGTCGATGTAATGCGACACGATCTCGCGCGCATTGCGCTGCGCCTCGAGCACCGCCGGGAGGCCTTCAGCGCCTTCACGGTACGCGGTGAGTGACATCGCGGCAATACGGTCGGCGTTCTCGAGCAGCAGCCGGTCGCGACGGATTCGCTCGAGGGCCAGCGCGCGCCCCCTCGTCGCGCGCCCGATCGCGGCGCGGGTTTCGAGCCGAACGAGCGCGAGCTCCGCGACAGCGCGCTCCCGCTCGGCGGTGGCTTGAGCTATGGCGCCGCGATTTCGATTGAGCAACGGCAACGGGATCGAAACACCAAATGTTGGAAGCGCGCCAGGCTCGGACGGATCCCCGTGCTCTACTCCAGCCTGAACGCTGACCGGAGACAAAACGCCGCGTCGCTCGGCGCGCAGCGCGAGATCCGCTGCGCTCAGACCCTGCTCGGCCGCTGCAATCGGCAGATCGGTGACGACCAGCGAGTCCGCAACGGTGGGTGGGAGCGTCAAGGAATCCACCGGAGCGACGGTGACCCTCGCGCTGTCGAAGCCCATGATCGTCTGAAGATCGAACAGCGCCGAAACATAGGCGAGCGAATCGACGGCGGCCTGGTTCTCGGCCTGCCCGGCATTGACATTCGCGAGAAGAACGTCGAGCTCGCTCGCATCTCCCGCGTCGCGACGGACAACCGCCATGCGTCTGAGACTGTCGGCATCTCTGGCATTTCTCTGCGAAAGGCGGAGGTGCTCGCGCGACGCGAGCGCTCGGGTGTAGGTGGTGTCCGCGTCGAGGGCTGCCGCGGCCTGCTCAAAGGCAAAGCGATAGCGGCTGGCCAATCTTGCTGCTTGGGCGGAGCCGATCCGCGCTGAGCGGACCCCGAATATATCGATTGGGAGATCGAGGATCTCGTGATATCGCGGGACTGATTTGGAGTAAGTCAGGCCGAGGCTTGGATTCTCGAGCTGTCGCGCGGCGAGGACCCGCGCCGCGCCAACCATCGTGTCGGCGCGGGCGAGAGCGGCGCGCGGTCCCTGGCTGACCGCTGATTCCACCGCTTGCGCTCTGGTGACCGGTGTCTGCCCAAGGAGAGCTGGTGGGAGGCAGGCAATTCCAGCGGCGAGGATGAAAAAGCGCATCCGGAAATTTACGCTGACCAGACGCAAGCGCGGGTGGGTTGGAGCGCATCCGGCGCTTCACCCCACCCGCTTTCCTTTGAACTCGCCGCGTAATTCGCCGCGGCTACTTCTTGGCGGTCGTCTTTTCCTTTGCTGCTTCCTTCTTCTCCGTCTTGGCGGACTCGTGCATCTTGCCGACCACGGAGCCGTCGATCGCGCTGACGTTCACTTCTTCGACCCCCGGCTTTCCCGGCACGCTCATGTCATAGGAGTAAACCAGCTTTCCCTTCTCGCGCTCGAGCTCGCTCGA
>DATFHK010000016.1:0-29323 GCA_035248505.1 Gemmatimonadaceae bacterium
TGTATTGGAGCCGATTGTCGACGTCGAGATCGAGGCGCCGGACGACAAGATGGGCGACATCGCCGGCGAGCTCTCCGGCCATCGCGGACAGATCAAAGGCTCCGATTCACCGCGGCCCGGATTCGTGCAGGTGACGGCGCAGGCGCCGTTGTCGGAGCTGGAGCATTTTCCGGCGCGGCTGAAGTCAATTACGGCAGGACGTGGCTCATATTCTTTGGAGTTTTCGCATTACGAGCCCGCGCCCACTCTACTGCAACAGAAGTTGCAGCAGGCGCATAAGCCGCAGGAAGAGCTCGAAGCTTGAGGAGGACCGAGGCCTGACGACCAACGGCATCTATGATCTCGGACTAATCGAGGAGTGCCGACTAAAGCGCGCTTTAGTCAGCAATCAGCAATCAGTCCGCGATCATAGATGCCGTTAGTCATCGGGCCTCGGTCAAACGCTCTGAGCCGGGAGCTCGAAGCTAGCAGCTCACGCTGCCGTTTGTCTCAAGGCCCGAATGTCATTGCGGAGTCCAGCCAATTCCGCGCGCAGACCCTCAATCTCTTTCTTTCCCGGAATCTCCGCGCGATCGTCATCGGCATCCTGGCCGACGAAGTAAGTCGCCAGAGATGCGGTAACGTATCCCCACACCGCGAAAGCGTAGAACGAGAGCAGAATGCAGAGTACACGGCCCTCTCCGGTTTTTGGCCAGTAATCCGAGCCGAGTGTCGTCATGATCATGGTGGTCCACCACAACGCAGAGCCGTAACCGGTGATGGCATCGCCCGGCGCGCCCTGCTCGAAGTAGTACATCGCCGCCGCTCCGCCGAAGGTGATGATCGTGCTGAGTGCGAGCACGTACTTGAGGCCTCGTCGCCCCATGCTGCTGCCGAGTGCGTTCATTCCGCGATTGAGGGAAGTGACGACGCGGACCAATCGGACGCTGCGCACCACTCGCGCGGCACGCAGAAATCTCAGTGCGCTGAAGACGGTGAAAATGCGCAGCACCGGCACGACGAGTGAGACCGCCAGCAGCCAATTGCGTTTGAGGTAGTTGGTCTTGTCGGGCGCGAGGACCATCCGCAGCACGAACTCGATGATGAAGATGATCCAGATGATCGTGCTGAGTACCGCGATCAGCGTCGATCGGCCGCGCGTGAATTCGAGAATGAGCAAGCCGAGCCAGATGAAGCCCAGTATCTGCATCGGCTTCTCGATCCATTCCTCGAACTGTGCGAGCGTAGATTCGCGCTCAGCGTTGTCCTGGTCGCGCGCCTCCTGTGCAGCGTCTTCCATCGATTACTCCTGCGTTGTCAGTGGTCCGACAGCGAGGAGATTCAATAAGCGTGCAGAGGCGAGAGGAGAGAGGCGCTTTGAGGACCGAGGGCTCTAACCAACGGCATTGATAATCGCGGACCGATCGAGGAGTACGAACGGTTTGCTTCCCACTTCCGCGTCCCGCCTCCCGCGTCCCGCTAGGCTCCATCCGCTTGTGGCATCGGCGGCCGTTCGTCGGCGCTGTCGCCGTAGCTCCACGGAACGGCGACGTCGAGCAGGCGCAGGTAGACGCCCAGCTGCGCGCGGTGATGCGCGGAGTGCATGAAGTAGATGCTGCGGATGATTTGCGCGCGTGGCGCCTTGATCACGGGGCGGCCGTTCACCGTCATCGTCCACGGCGCGTGAGCCCGTTCCCAGGTGATTTGCTGAAGCTGTCGTCTGAACTCCCCGCTCACCTGATCGAAAAGCTCGAGACGCTCCGCATTATTGGCGACCTTCGCGCGCGGCGGACCTGCCGTTCCGTCGACGACGTCCTGGGTGACTTGCACGATTCCGAATCCGGGAAGTTGGGCGAGATGGGTTGCGAGCTCGCCCAGTGATCTCGACTTGGGATGAGGTTTCCAGTCATCCTTGCCGTCGGGTACGCGTTCCAGCATGCGGCGAGTGGTGGCGAGCTCGGAGTCGAGATCGGGAAAGAGCAGTGCGACGGGCGATTCGGTGAGGATGTCTTCAGATGTGGCTTGCGTCATGTCGTCGTTAGCGCTGAGGGGTTGAGAAAACAAGATAAGAGGTGGCATGTGTGCGTGGCTATCACTGGGTGCGAGTATTGGCAGCTCTCCGCCCACTAACGACAGCTCTCCGCCAGGACCACTTGACGAGTATCGATAACTGTCTTATCGACGGGCGCGTGCGCGAAACCACCACCAGCTGAATGCGATTCAAACAGGGAGTTTTGAGATGAATCAAAAGGGTACCCTAATCTTCACGTCGACTCTCTCGGCCGTGCTGTTCATACTCCACTGGGCGGATGAGATCGCGCGTGGTCTCGAGCCGGGGACCATCAATGCTGCCGGCGGTATTGCCATCCTCGTCGTTTGGCTGTCGGGCCCACTGGTGCTGGGTGCGCGGCGGTCGGGCTACGTACTCATGCTCATCACGGGGATTTTGGGCCTTGGCATCCTGCTTCTGCACATGACCGGGCGCGGACTTGTCGGCGGCAGAATTGCCAATACCAGCGGGCAGTTCTTCTGGGTGACAACGGCGATCATGCTCGGCGTCAGCTCGAGCCTGGCGGCTATTCTGGCAGCGATTGAACTGTGGCGGTCTCTGCGTCGCAGAAATCGACCGCTCTAGGAACTACCAGTCGATTCCGTCGAATATCTCATCGAGCGCGATCGTGACGGCGGTGCCTGCCGCGCGCCAGCGAATTCTTTCGCGCACGACGCGGCCCTTCCCTTTGCCTGTGCACACCTCGATCGACTGATCGCGCCAATCGACGAGCCACACTTGCTGCACTCCTAGCGCAAAGTACGCGTCCCGCTTGAACTCACGGTCATAGACGCGCGATGATCGGCTCAGTATTTCCACCGCCAACCAGTGCTCGGTGATTTTGCGCCAGTCCGTCTTCGGACTGAAGCGCGCGGGATAAACGAGAATGTCAGGCTGTAGTTGCGTGCGCGGCATACGCACAACGGCCCCGGGGCCGACGACGTGCGCGAGCCCCGGCTTGTGCAAAGCTGTAGCGAGTTCCCACTGAAGTCTGCTAGCGACGACCTGATGTACTGCCGCGGCCTGCGGCGTCACCAGCAACACGCCGTCCAACAACTCGTAACGATTGCCGTCGTCGGGGAAGTGCTGGAGATCGTCGACCGTGTATAGCGGGAACGAAATCGCCATAGCCATACGCTATACTCTCGGCGGGAGGGTTGTCCACTCGGCACAGATGGACAATCGCACCCCTCACCGATTCCAGCGTTATCGTTTGCGCTCCGCCAGTGCCCGCTGCGTGCGCTACAACATTACGTCGTGCGTATCGCTCCGTTCATTCCGTTCGGGAAAATCCCGCCGCCGGATACTCCGGATTTATCAGTCAGATAGACGATGCGCAGGACTTGTTGCGGAGTCCTGCTGAATGCCTTCGCGTCTGCGTCCGACGGGACGAAATTCGCGTGGCCGTTCATCTCGATGCCCTGATCTAGATCCGCGGGTCCGTCGAGCTTGTCGCGGGCGTCAGAGATGGCATTTGCAGCGTGGCGAGCAGCTGGCCCCATGCGGTACAGCGTCGAGCGCGCCATTCCCATGTGGTAAGCTTCCACGGCGAGGATTCCAGCAGCGGCATCCTGGTGCTCCTTGGTCCTGAGTGCAGTTACCGCACCGTGATACGCAGTCACACCAACATCTTCCATCAGCATTCCGCCCAGGAAGAAGTTCATCTCGCTGGCAAACGGATCGAAATTATTACCGAGTCCTGCGGCCTTTGCGGCAGCGGCAAACCCGCCGGCAATGTCGATCTTCGGCCGACTAACTGCCGCGGGCCCAAGTACGCGACGATAGAATCTCACGTGAGCGAGCTCGTTTCCTGCGATCTCCTCCATGAATTGCTTGAGATCCTGATTCTGCCACGGGACCATCCTGCCACCGTTTACGGTGCCAGGGTTCGAGCCTGCATCAGCAGCATCCATCCCTCTGCCGGTAGTCCCGCGCAGGTAATACTCAGTTTCGAGGGACTCGAGATTGAGCGCGAAATTGAAGATGTCGGCGTCGCTGGGCGCGGGTTCGGCGCCGAGGATCGAAGGCAACGACGAGAATGTCGCTCCTGCCCCGAGCGCGCCGATGGCCTTCAATGCTGAGCGGCGGGTGAAGATTGGGTTGAGGGTGGGCATGAATCCTCCTTTCGCGGGCGGCCCGCGAACATCGCAGATTGTGAAATTTT
Source organism: Gemmatimonadaceae bacterium (assembly GCA_035248505.1). Lineage (GTDB taxonomy): Bacteria > Gemmatimonadota > Gemmatimonadetes > Gemmatimonadales > Gemmatimonadaceae > UBA4720. The sequence goes on from DATFHK010000016.1 coordinate 4,194, forward strand.
TTCTGCGTTATTTGCATAAACCCGACCGCACCCGTCCCAACCCGCGAAGTAGTCAGTGATCAACCGGCGACGTCAGTACGCCAACCCTCGATGAAAGCTTGTCGAGACCAAGCATGTAGACCTCGAGACCGAGGTCAGCCAGGGTTCGTGAATACCCCGCCACCAACTGCTCCTTGTACCGGTCCAGCGAAAAGTCGAACCACGGCGAGGGATGCGAGTCGACAATCTGCATTTGGGCATCGAGCATCAGCAGCTTGCCGAAGTGCAGGGTGCCTCCCTTGTAGAACATGTACGCAGGAACCGCAGTGTCGGGGGGAACGAGTGGGGGCGCCGCCTCGGGCGTCCCGAAGGTTTGAACGATCTCGTCATTTTCGATTCTGATGGCAGTCGCGTGCCCTTCGATCGCCGGCGGAGGAAGGATCTTCACCGGATCGAGGAAAATATCGTTTCCCTTGACCGTGACTCCTTTCGCTTTGCTCAGATCGAGAATCTTCTCCAGACTCAGGTGGAACGCGCGCATTAGATCGTTTCCATTCACGCCAAGGATGCGCGTCCGCACCGGATGCAGACGGAGTAGCCCTTCAGGGGTGACGGAGACGTCAGCCGTTATCTCGAACGGAATGTCGAGAATCTTGTGCATCGTTCCCGATTGCACGATGTGATTGCCCGCCGTGTGTACCTTGAGATTCTTTAGGGGTGAACCCCGATACGCGAAGATGTGCCGATTCATCAGCTCGGTGATGTCGGTGCCCTTGAGGCCAATGTCGGCGTAGTCGAGATGGATGACGAATGAATTCTTGTCGTCGAACACCACCGGACCGCCATCGAGCGATCGCATGCTGCCGCGCATCGTGCGAATGCGCAGCGCGGCCTGAGGAATGATGTAGAAGTTGACGTGGCTCATCGACACGCGCGTCACGGTGTCCTGAGCCCGGCTCGTGTCGCGCTGCGCGCCTCCCGACAGCGGCGTTTCGTGGGGGACATTGCTCGCGATAATGCCGCCGATGCCGGCCATTGCCGCGAGGCCCAACGTGAGCGCAATCCGCATCATGTAGCGAATGATGAGCGGGAAAGATTCGCTGGCGAACACGCCGGCCGCGAAGGTATGCGTTGGGGACGCAGACAGCACCGTTCGGCAGGCAAATACCCCGACGCGTTTATAGTTGCGTGCCAGTTACCGGAATGGCTCGGCGAATCGGGCGCGCCTTGCGCCGCACCTTGACCATCGGCGTATGGCGTCGGCATGTTGGCCACTGCTTTCCGAACAACGGGTCCGGAAGCGGACTGACGCCAGCGATCGTCAACGAGAGTGTCGAGCGAAAACTTCGTGAAGGAGAAACAGCAATGGCCCGTAGTCGCACCACAGCGTTCCGCGTTGCATTAGCACCCATAACCATTGCCGCGCTTCTCTCCAGCGGGTGCACGGTCGCTTCGCAGTCGGGAGCACAGGGCGTGACGCCAAGCGCGCCGACGACATTCGGCACACTTCCCAACGGACAGGGCACTCAGCTCTTCACGTTGAGAAATGCCCACGGCATCGAAGTGCAGTTCACGAACTACGGCGGGATCATCACTTCACTCAAGACCCCCGACCGCAGCGGCCACTTCGACGACATCGTGCTCGGCTACGACAATCTCGCCGGGTACGTCGCGAACTCGCCCTACTTCGGTGCGATCGTCGGTCGCTACGCAAATCGGATCGCACGCGGGCACTTCACACTCGACGGCGCGACGTACACACTCGCGATCAACAATGGACCCAACAGCCTCCACGGTGGATTGAAGGGTTTTGACAAAGTCGTGTGGAACGCGCGGCCGTTTCAGAATCAGGAGGGACAGGGCATCGCGCTCGACTACACGAGCCCCAACGGAGAAGAAGGTTACCCGGGGACTCTGAAGACGACCGTCACTTACACTTTGACTCCCGATGATCGGCTGATCGTCGACTACCTGGCGACGACCGACAAAGCGACACCGATCAATCTGTCACAGCACTCCTACTGGAATCTCGTCGGCAACGCGGCGCGTGACATTCTTGGACACGTGCTGACCATCAATGCGGACGCGATCACGCCGGTCGATACGACGTTGATACCCACGGGTCAATTCATGCCCGTTCAAGGGACGCCGTTCGATTTTCGCACGCCGCACGCGATTGGAGAGCGAGTCGATCAACGACAGAACACCCAGATTCGCTACGGCAACGGCTACGATCACAACTTCGTGCTCAATCGAAACAACGCCGCGCCCGATGCACTGGTGCTTGCAGCACGCCTCGTCGAGCCGACGAGTGGCCGCACGATGGAGATTTCCACCACCGAGCCGGGCATCCAGTTCTACTCCGGCAATTTTCTCGACGGCAGCATCACCGGCAAAGGCGGCGCGGTCTACCACTTTCGCTACGGCCTGGCGCTGGAGACGCAGCATTATCCTGATTCGCCGAACCACCCGAACTTTCCTACGACGATACTTCGTCCCGGCCAACAGTATCGCTCACGCACCGTCTTCAAGTTTGGAGTGACGCAATGAATTCAATGATGCGACAGCGCATCTCGGCGCTCGTTTTCGTTTCGCTCGCGCTTGGCGGAGGGACGCTTCCCGCACAGCGGCCGCAGCCGCGACTCGGCCAGGCTGGAGCAGCGGGGCGGCCGATCTGGACCCAGCAACGCGCGCGTGCCTGGCAGCAGCAAACTGGATGGCTGGTCGGCAGCAACTTCGCGCCGAGTACGGCGATCAATCAGCTGGAGATGTGGCAGCCGGCGACATTCGATCCGCGCACCATCGATCGCGAGTTGGGCTGGGCTGAGTCACTGGGGTTCAACACCATGCGCGTGTTCCTGCACAATCTTCTTTGGCAGCAGGACTCCGCCGGATTCCTTCGACGTATGGATCAGTTCCTGGCGATTTCGCAGCGGCATCACATCAGGCCGATGTTCGTGCTGTTCGATGCCGTGTGGGATCCGAATCCTCACCTCGGTAGGCAGCGCGCGCCGATCCCGCATCTGCACAATTCGGGATGGGTGCAGGCGCCAGGCGCCGCAATTCTGACTGACCGAACGCAGTGGGACGCACTGCGCGCATACGTTCAGGGCGTCGTCGGCAGATTTGCAAACGATCCGCGCGTCGTTGCGTGGGACATCTTCAATGAGCCCGACAACACCAATCGCCCCGCGTACATCGCCTACGAGCCGATCAACAAGCCGGCACTGACGCTCGAGCTGATGCGTCAGGCGTTCACGTGGGCGCGGGCGATGAATCCTTCACAGCCGCTGACTGCCGCGCCGTGGCTCGGCGACTACGTCGATCCGGCGCGCATGCGGCCGGCGACGCGCTTCATGCTCGAGAACTCGGACGTGATCAGCTTCCACAGCTACGACGACAGCGCGACGGTGGAGAAATTGATCACCGCACTCGAGCGCTACGGCCGTCCAATCATTTGCACCGAGTACATGGCCCGTCCGCGCCAGAGCACGTTCCAGGCGATTCTGCCGATCTTCGCGCGCCGCCACGTCGGAGCGATCAACTGGGGGTTCGTCTCAGGAAAGACGCAGACGATTTATCCGTGGGATTCGTGGAACAACGAGTACACCGCGGAGCCTCGCGTGTGGTTCCACGACATTTTCCGGCAGAACGGGCAGCCGTACGATCCGGCAGAGGTCGCGTTCATTCGGAGAGTGATTGCGGGAGTGCGAAGTCCTTTGCGCACGAATGGACTTCGGCCGGCCACTTTGCGGTAAGAGGAGGAAGGCCTCTCCGGTCGGCGCCTGGGTACAGTCGCCGAAAATACTGTGTGCGGAATGGATTCTGCGAGACGACCCTGAATTCGCGCGCGTAATTCCTACCCCGCCCCGACGAGCCGCGCGCGGATGGGCGGAACATTCAGTTGGAGACTCGTCGTATGAACCGAGCAACATGCTCGTTCGCAATTGCGCTGGTGTCAGTAGCGGTTGCGTGCAGTGATTCGTCAGGGCCCGTCGAGACAACACACGTCAGCATGCAGGATCAATGTGACCCAGCCTCTTTCAACGCTGCCCTCGGAGCGGGGACATGCTCGCGACAGGGCAGCATCACCTTCGCTCAATTCAACAACGAGCTGAGCGCGACACAGCAGGTCGCTGCGTGGCGGTACGTCCCATCCACGCTCACCATTCACGTAGGGCAGGCAATTACTGCGATGAACGTCGGCGGTGAGGTGCACACCTTCACTGAGGTCGCACAATTCGGAGGTGGCATCGTGCCGAGCCTCAATCAGGCATCCGGCAACACCGTCGAAGCGCCTGAGTGCGCTCAGCTGTCAGCGTCCGATATGGTGGCGGCGGGTGCAACATTCACATCGGACGTGGCGACTGCGGATGACGTTGGTACCGAGCGTTACCAGTGCTGTATTCATCCGTGGATGCGCGCCGTCGTTACCGTGAAAAGCTAGGAACGTGTCCAATGCGCGCTGAGTAAGAGGTCGTACTCAGCGCGCATTCGCAGTACACGCTCTGTTTCGCAGACACGCTTATTCGTGTTCCAGACCTGTGACATGCTCTCTCCGCTCTGTTTCGTCTCCCGCCGCGGAGTGCAATGGCCGCTCCTTCGCCTTCTTTCCGAAGTAAAACATGAGTGCGCCGAAGATGAGCATCACCAGTCCCCACCAGAGATTGATGGACAGGTTCTCTGAGCGAGCGTAGAGCTGGGTGTCGGACTTGGTGACGATCCCGAAGATCGTCAGAACTCCGCCAAGCAGTAGAAAGAGCACGCCGATCGGGAGTCGAATGTCGAAACGAGCTGCACCACTCATGGTCGGCGTCTCCTAGAAGAAGATGATGTTGAGGAGCAGTGCGATCGCCAGCACGATCACGGCGAGCACTGTCGGCCGCTCGTACCACACGACATCGCCTTCTGACGGCTTCGGCGTGAGGCTGTAGACGAGGCCGCGCAGCTCGGCTTCGGGGCGCGGTCTGGTGGCGAGGCTCACTACGATTGTCACCACGAAGCACGTCACCCACGCTGCGATCGCCGTCCAGAAAGTCTGGCCGAGCTCGCTGCGATAGATGATGTGCGCACCGAAGTAGCCGCCTTTGACGCCAGGAACGGCACCGGCGGCGAGCGAGATCCCGTGGTGAATCGCAGCAGCCACGGTTCCTGCCAACAATCCGACGAATGCTGCGTGACCCGTAGTTCGCTTCCAGAACATTCCCAGCGCGAAGGTCGCGAACAGCGGCGCGTTCACAAACGCGAACACGAGCTGCAACAGGTCGAGAATGTTGTTGAAAGAATTCGCGATGTACGCCGCGCCGATCGACAACACGATGCCCCAGATCGTCGCGGCGCGACCCATCCACAGGTAGTGCTCGTCGCTCGCGCCTTTCTTGATGTGGCTCTGGTAGATGTCGTACGTCCAGACGGTGTTGAACGCGGTGACGTTGCCGGCCATGCCAGACATGAACGACGCCAGCAAGGCGGTGAGACCGAGGCCGAGCATTCCCGTCGGAAAGAATCGAATCAGCATCATCGGCACCGAGAGATCGTAATCGAGTACGACGTGCCCGGCCTGATCGAGCAGCGCTGCGCCCGTTGCTGGGTCGATCTTGGGTGGAATAACTCCCTGGCCTCCTGCGACTGACGAGATTGGGCCGGCGCCGCCCGTCGCGTGCCAATCGACGGCGAGCGCGATCATTCCCGGCAGAATCACGAGGAACGGAAAGAACACTTTAGGAATCGCCGCAATCAGTGGAGTGCGACGCGCCGCCGCCATGTTCTCCGACGCCATCGCGCGCTGCACGACGAGGAAGTCGGTGCACCAATAGCCAAACGACAACACGAAGCCGAGGCCCATCGCCAGACCGAACCACTCGACACCGATCGGATTCTGCGACGAGTCTCCCATAAATCGCCACGTGTGCGTCAATGCACCAGAAGAGAATCCCCGCGCCGAAGAAACCTCAGCGAGCTTTGCGGTCAATCCCGACCAACCGCCCGCTGCACGCAATCCCAGGAAAACCAGCGGTGCGAATCCGAAAACGATCAAAAAGAACTGCAGAACTTCGTTGTAGATCGCGCTGGTGAGTCCGCCGAGGAAGATGTAGGCGAGCACGATCAGGGCGGCGACGATCATGCTGAAGTGAAAGCTCCAGCCGAGCAGCAGATTAAAAAGTTTTCCCATTGCGTACATCGAGATGCCCGACGACATGATCGTCATCACGGCGAACGAGATCGCGTTCAGACTGCGCGTTTTTTCATCGAAGCGAAGTTTCAGATACTCGGGCACCGATCGCGCGCGCGAGCCGTAGTAGAACGGCATCATGAACAGTCCGACGAACACCATCGCCGGGATGGCGCCAATCCAGTAGAAGTGGGCGGTGCTGATGCCGTACTTCGCGCCCGACGCGCCCATCCCGATCACTTCCTGCGCGCCGAGGTTGGCCGAGATAAACGCGAGGCCGGCCACCCATGACGGGATCGACCGGCCGGAGAGGAAGAAGTCCGTACTCGTCTGCGTCGAGCGTCGCAGCATCCACCCCACCACGAGGACGACTGCGAAGTACAGGATCATCAGGAGGTAGTCGATTCCGGTAAGGTGGGTCATGTCGTTCGCGGTCTAGGTTGTCGGTTGGAGGATTGAGGACGCGGACCAACGGCATCGACGGGTTCGGACTGAGTGAGGACTCGGACTGCGAACAAGCCGGATCGCGGACGCGCAGTCCTCTCTTGTCCTCGGTCCTTTGTGGGTCCGCGTCCTAGTCCTCAATTAGTCCGAACTCATCGATGCCGTTAGTCCGCGTCCTCAGTCAGGAGGTCGAAACTATCCCTCCCCTTTCCTCTCCGCAAACTGATGAGCTGGTCCTTGACACCTCAAAGCGGCGTCGCCATGCTCTCCTGCCTGAACCGGTTTGAGTGCGTTCAAGTCGGTTCGACTCAATCACCCTGCGCTTCCGCCTATGGCCGAAAAGCGTCCCACCATCTCCGACGTCGCACGTCAAACCGGTGTCTCCAAAGCCACCGTCTCGGCGGTGCTCAACGACAGCGACGAGGTCAACATCGATACCCGCGACCGCGTCCTCGCTGCCATCGAGCTCCTCAATTATCGACCGACGCAACAGTCCGGAGTGAGAGCGGCGACCCGCTATCGCAGCATCGCACTCATCATCAAGGAGTACGACAACCCGTACTACGACGACGTGACCGCCGGCGTGCGCGAGTACGCCGAGTCGCAGGGCTACATGCTGTTCGTCGTCAGCAGCGAAGGCAGCTATTCTGCCGAGAAGCGCGCGGTGGAGTTGCTGCGCGAGAAAGGCGTCGACGGAATCATCGCCGCGCCGGTGATGGACCAGCACGCCGATCTCTCGCACTTCTACGAGCTGAAGCGACGGAATTTTCCGTTCGTCTTTCTCGAGCAGGTGCGCGGCGTTCCGGCGAGTCTCGTCGATCTGGAAAACGTCAGCGCGTCGCAGAAGGCAGTCGAGTATCTGTTCTCGCTCGGTCATCGGCGCGTCGCACACTTCGCCGGCCCACAGTACTCGCTGCACAGTGAAGAGCGCGCAAATGGAGTGCGCCGCGCTTACAGCAGCACGCACCTCGTGCTCGCTCCCGCCGACATCATCGCCGCCGGCGCTCACTTCGAGGACGGTTATCGCTGCGGCCGCGAGCTGTTCGAGTCGCGCGCGCGCAGTGACTGGCCGACGGCAATCACGTGCTACAACGATCTCGTCGCAATGGGATTGGTGAAGGCGATCACCGATCTCGGAATGACAGTCCCCAACGACGTCTCAGTGATCGGGTTCGACGACATCAAGTTCTCGGAGATTTTCCTGATCCCGTTGACGACCGTCCGCGTGCCGAAGTTCGACATGGGCAACCGCGCCGCCCAGATGCTGATCGCACACATCGAGTCGAGGGAAGCAGTACCAACCCAGCGCCACTACCTCGACGCCACACTGGTAGTTCGCGCGTCAACTGCCCCGCTTCCCTCTTACCACTACCCGCATCCCGCTTCACATGGAGGTCAACTTGAACAAAAACTCTAACCGTGCATCACAGCGAGTGACGCGCATGATCACGCTGGTCGGCGTGATTGTCGCCGCACTCTGCTACCTCGCTTCTCCTTCCACGCTGAGTGCCCAGGGCACGGATGGCACGATAACCGGCGTGGTAACCGCCGAGGGCGGTGTTCCGGTGAGCGGCGTGCAGGTGACGCTGGTGAATCGCGGCATGGGCGCCATGACCGACGCCAACGGCCGTTACACCATCGGTCGAGTACCGGCGGGAACGTACACGATTCGCGCGCAGCGAATTGGGTTCTCTCCCGTTACGACGCAAGTCACCGTCACCAGCTCTTCGACCGCGACCGCCAACTTCAGCATGACGCAGGTCGCGACGACGCTGACAACGCAAGTCGTCGTCGGCTACACGACGCAGCAGCGACGCGACGTATCCGATGCGGTTGCGAGCGTGCGCGCCGACGAGATCCGCGACCAGAAGGTCGCGACGCTCGAGGAAGCTCTGCGCGGACGCGTGCCGGGCGTGACGGTCGCCGCGTCTGGTGAGCCGGGACGTCCCGCTCAGGTAATCATCCGCGGCCAGAACTTCATCAGCGGCGGAGTTTCTCCGCTGTACGTCGTCGACGGAATGTATCTCTCCGAGAATCCGAACCTGAACCCGGACGAGATCGAATCGATCGAAGTACTCAAGGATGCGTCCGCGGCAGCGCAGTACGGTGCGCAGGCGGCGAACGGCGTCATCGTCATTCGCACCAAGCGCGGCGTAAATGGTGAGACGCGCACGGAGCTGCACTCCTACTACGGGTCGCAGAGCGTTCCGAAGAAGATCCCGATGATGAACGCTGCCGACTGGGCGGCAATCACCGCGGCGTCGTATGCGGCAGCGGGTCAGACTCCGCCGACCGGCGTCCTCAATCCAACCATCAGCACCGACTGGCAGGACGCGGTGTTTCAATCCGGCAACATCCAGGATCACAACCTGTCGTTGTCCGGCGGCTCACCGAGTCAGGATTACCTGATCGGCGCCGGCTACATGGAGCAGAAAGGCACCATCATCCAGACCGGCTTCAAACGCTACAGCGTTCGACTGAACAGCGAAGCACGCCGCAATCGCTTCACGCTAGGCGAGAATCTCGCGCTATCGCAATCGAATCGCACCAATCTGAACGGCTTTCCGTTGATCGATGCGATGCGAATGTTCCCGACGATTCCGGTCTACGACCCGAACAACGTCGGCGGATTCGGATACGGCACCGACGCCAATCCGAACTTCGGCACCAATCCAGTCGGACAGCAACTCGCGCGCACCAATACCGACAAGTCGAATCAGATCATCGGCACAGCGTACGCCGACGCCAACATCGTCGGCGGATTGCACTATCGATTCAACCTCGGCGTCAACTACGCCAACAATCTGAATCGCAACTTCAGCAGCATCGCGCAGCTGCGCTATCGCACACCGATGATCAACGGCGCGACGCTGAGCGAGCAGACCGGAAACATCACGTCGCTGCTGTACGAGAACCTGCTGCTGTTCAACAACACCTTCCACAACGGGATGCACAAGCTGAACGCCGTCGCCGGCATCACGTCGCAGCGACAGGATGACAACGAGCTCTACGTCTATCGCCAGGGTTTCACCGACGAGAGTCTGACCCAGATCGACGCCGGCTCGACGTCCAATCTCAACAACCGCGGCTGGCTGATTCAGAATCGGCTGAACGCGATGCTGCTGCGCGCGAACTACACGCTGCTCGATCGCTATCTCTTTACCGGCAGCGTTCGTCGGGACGGATCATCGCGCTTTGGTCCGGGCAATCGCTACGCGAATTTCGGCGCCGGCTCCGTGGGGTGGGTGCTGAGCGACGAAGGGTTCTACAAGAGCATTCCTGTTCTCAACCGAGCGGTCGATTACCTGAAGATTCGCGCCAGCACTGGTACGCTGGGGAATCAGGACATCGGCGACTATCAGTTCAGCGCGCCGATCATCCAGAATCAGAACTACATGTTCGGCGGCAGTGTCGTCGGCGGTGCGACACAACTCAGCCTCGCCAACGAGAACATTCGCTGGCAGAGCAACAAGCAAACGAACATTGGCTTCGACTTCGGCCTGATGGACGATCGCCTCACCTTCAGCGCCGATCACTACGTCTCGACGTCGAAGGGCTTGCTCGTCACGGCGCCCATTCCGTGGAGCCTCGGCTCGAGTGTGCAGGTGCCGGATTATCCATTCGTCGTGCCGCAGAACCCGGTGGTGAACGCGGGCTCGGTGCGCAACACCGGCTTCGAGTTCAATCTCGCGCACCATCTCGACGGCGCGTTCAGTCTGAACACCACGCTCAACTTCACCACCATCCACAACCGCGTCGTCTCACTCGGCAATGGCGGGCAGCCGATTTACGCGGGCTTCTCCAACGTCGCGCGCACGGCAGTCGGTCACCCGATCGGCGAGTTCTGGGTTTATCACACCGCCGGAATCTTCCAGTCTGCTGCCGACGTCGCCGCGCATCCGGCACAGGCCGGCGCGCAGCCTGGTGACGTCATCTTCGTCGACAAGGACGGCAACGGCGTCCTCGACGACAACGATCGCTACGCCGCCGGCAGTGGAATTCCGAAGTGGACGGGCGGCCTGTTCTTCAACGGCAAGTTCCGCTCGTTCGATTTCGGCCTGAACATGAACGGCTCTCACGGTGCAAAGATCTTCAACGTCGAGCGCTACTGGTCGGATCGCACGGATGATCCGCAGAATCACCGCGCCGGCTACACGCCGTGGACGGCGACGAATCCGAGCACGACCACGCCGCGCGCGGTATTCGGGCCGGCCGCGTTCTCGAACGACCGCCCGAACTCCGATCGCTGGATCGAAGACGGATCGTACTGGAGAATCCAGAACATCGTACTTGGCTACACCCTGCCGGCGTCGTTCCTCCAGCGCGCGCGGCTGCGCACGGATGCGCCGAGGATTTATCTCAACATTCAGAACGTGCACACCTTCACCGATTACACAGGGTGGGATCCGGAGATCCTCGGCCAGGCAGACCCGCTGGCGAGAGGCATCGACGATGGCCGCATCTACCCGAACGTCCGCACCGTGTCGGTCGGACTCGATCTGAGGATGTGACCGATGAAGACGACTACACAAACTCCGACGAGATCAACAATGCAGATGAAGTTTTCGCGCGCGCTCGTTTTGGCGGCAACGGCTGCCGCGTTGGCCGCGTGCACGCAGGATCTGAACATCACCAACCCGAACGCACCGAACACCGCGGATTTCTGGCGCACCCAGGCCGACGCGATTTCGGGAATCAACGCCACGTACAGCGGCCTCGAGCAGCGCGGCACTTACCAGCGCTGGCTCGCGTTCGCCTACGACATTCGCTCGGACGAAGGAATGAGTCTCAGTCCGTGGACGGAGCTGAGGCAGTGGAACGGGTTCGTCCAAGGCGACTACAACTTCGAGCCGAGCAGGGAGATCTGGTGGCATCACTACTGGACGATCTTCCGCGCGAACCAGGTGATCGCGTACGTGCCGAACATCGACATGGACGCGACGCTGCGGTCGCGCATTGTTGGCGAGGCGAAATTCATTCGCGCGCTGTTGTACTTCAACCTGGTGAATCTGTACGGGAATCCGCCGCTGATCATCGCGCCGGCTGAACCGACCGATCGCCCGCCGAACGCGACGCCCGCCGAGATCTATGCGCAGATCGAAACGGATCTTACCGACGCGGCGGCAGTGCTGCCGACATCGTATTCAGCGAGCGACGTCGGTCGCGCAACGAAGGGCGCGGCGTTGGCGATGCTGGGCAAGGCGCAGCTGCAGCAGCGCAAGTGGGCGGAAGCGGCGGCGACGCTGGCGCAGGTCGTCAACTCGGGCCAGTACGATCTAATGCAGAATTACGCGGATAACTTCACCGACAAGTTCGAGAACAACGTCGAGTCCGTGTTCGAGGTTCAGTTCGCCGACGAGTCGCAGTTGTCGCAGGGCGTGTCGGGACTCAACATTGCGCGCATGGTTGGCGCGTGTCGCGGTGCGGCCGGCGTCGATCCGAGTTACTGTGACGGCCTGCCGACGCGCTGGTACTTCAACCAGTTCTTCCCCGACACTTTGAACCGAGCGGTGTACGATCCGCGGCTCGATGTCACGCTGTTCTGGAACCGGCCGGGCGGGATGGATGTCTACGGCACGCCGTACACGACGCGCTACGGTGCGACGAACGATGCGGTGTACTGGAAGAAGTGGGGCGAATATTACGTGATCGAAGATCAAAACTGGGACAATCCGATCAACTATCGGGTGATTCGTTTCGCTGATGTGCTGCTGATGTACGCGGAGGCATTGAACGAGAGCGGACAGACGGCAGCAGCGGTTCCTTACATTCAGCGCGTGCGCACGAGAGCTGGCGCGGGTACGGTGCCGGCGGGAATGACTCAGGCGCAGATGCGGGACTACATCCTGCACGAGCGCCTGATGGAGCTCGGCCTCGAGGAATCACGCTGGTTGGATCTACAGCGGCACGACATGCTCGACGCGTCGCTCGCCGCTCATGATCCCGAGTTCACCAACTTCCCGTCGTACAAGGTACTGTTGCCGATTCCGCAGAATGAGATCGATTTGAATCCGAACATGCAGCAGAACCCTGGCTGGTGAGGCAGTGAGTTTTTTGATTGAGTATTACGGACCAAGTGCATCGACGAGTGCGAATTCATTGAGAGTTGCGGACGAGGACTATCGAGCACAACCGCCGGCGGTTCTCGGTGGTCCGGGTCTTCGATCCTCAATCAGTTCGAACTTGTCGATGCGCTTGGTCCGTAATACTCGGTTCTCCCTGCTTGCCCTTGTCGTTGCGCTATCTGCGTGCTCGAACGCTTCTCACAACGGCACTACGGCGCCGCCGCCCGCGGCCTGCACCTTCAAGAATCCGATTGACGACGGTGCGGATCCGTGGGTCATTCGCAGTGGCAGCAATTATTACTACGTCGAGTCCAAGGACAACGGGATTTACGTCTATCGATCGACGGCGTTGACGCAGCCGAAGCAGAATCCGGTGAAAGTCTGGACTGCGCCGGCGTCGGGATGGAACGAGACCAACATCTGGGCTCCGGAGCTGCATCACATTGGCAGTCGCTGGTACATCTACTACGCCGGCGGTCAGCGACACGCCAACGGACAGGACGCGCCGTTTACCACGCAGCACGCCGGCGTGCTCGAGTCGAGCACCGACGATCCGCAGGGCGCCTATACCGATCGCGGCATGCTTTACACCGGCGATGATGTCGCGGGCGGATCGAACAACGTCTGGGCGATCGACCTCACCGTCCACACCATCAACGGACAGCAGTACGCGGTGTGGTCAGGTTGGGAGCAGAACAATGCGACGACCGACAAGGTTTCGCAGAACTTGTACATCGCGCGAATGTCGTCGCCGACGACAATCTCCACCAATCGCGTGAAGCTGGCGTCGCCCGATCAGAGTTGGGAGAGTGGACCCGAATTGCCGCTAGAGGAAGGGCCGGAGTTTCTCGAGCACAACGGCAACATCTTCATCATCTACTCCACCAACGATTCGTGGCTGCCGTCCTACCAGCTCGGCGAGCTGCGCATGACGTCATCGACGGCGGATCCGCTCAGCGCGAGCAGCTACACCAAAGTCGGACCTGTTTTCTCAGGGACGACCGATGTCTACGGCGTCGGCCACGCGAGTTTCACTGTCTCGCCCGACGGCACCGAAGACTGGATCATGTATCACTCGAAGAAGGATCCAGCGCCCGGCTGGAATCGGGCGATTCGCACGCAGAAGTTCACGTGGGCCGCGGATGGATCGCCGGTCTTTGGCACTCCGACGGCGACGGGAGAGGCCATCGCGATGCCAGCCGGGCAGTGCAAGTGAGGACCGAGGTCTACGGACTAAGTGCATCGACAATCGCGGACTGATTGAGGACTAGGACCGTCCGAGTCCTCACTCAGTCAGCAGTCAGCAGTGCCGTTAGTCCGGAGACCTCGGTCCTAACAAGTGATCTCGCTCGGGTCTGCGATCATATTCCGATAGTTGTCCGGCGAGATGTGCGCGCCGGCGGCGTCGAAATACTTATTCCAGAATTCACGAATCGCCGCGCCGCGTGCGCTGCTCACATCGGCGCCGGCGACAACCACGCAGACCCCGCGCAGCTGCGGAATTCGCCTCGCCGCGGCACGAGTCCGAATCCAGCTTTCGCCGGGAATGCCCTGCTCGCTCGTCATGCGCACGTCGGGCGTTTCGTTGATCATGTCCGACAGCATGAGCAACGTCGTCGGCCGCTTTCTGGACGCCGCTGCGTAGTCAGCGACGCGTGAAAGCGTGCCGAAGATGTCCGTCGACTGAATTCCCTTCGCGCGCGCTGAGTCGAACAGAATCGACGTTTGCATCCGCGCAACTGCCTTGAAGTCGTCGACGCGGCGCCGATCGGAACCCGTCAGCTCCTTGGCGTTGCGCGGAGTACGAATGCTGTCGGACCATTGCCGCGCCGGCTCGCGACCACCCTGATAGACTTCGATCAGCGTCAGGCGATCGCCGGCCTGCAGCCGATCGATCAGATCGTCGAGCAGCTTTCTCGATTCATCGAGGTCTGATTTCGTGCGGCTGCCCGAGATGTCGATGCCGACGATGTACGAGCGGCCCTCGTATGGCGACTCGCCACCTGCCGCGTGCTCGCAACCGACGATAACGAGTGTACCGCCGAGCAGCGCGAGAGCCGACAACAAGCTTCTCGTCATGTCGTCGACGGCGCTCCAGCCGGAATTGCGTCGATGGCAACACGCGCGAAATCGGATTCCACCTGGTTGAGATCCTGAAGCAGTCGATCGAGCTCCGTCGGCCTGCGCAATTCCTCGTTTTCGTTCAGCTCGGGAAACGCGATTCTCGCCGGTTGCGCGAAAGCGATGACGTTGGCGGGATCCAGACCACGCACCCGCGCGTTCTCCCCGCGAAACTGTACGATCACGCTTTGCAAGCGATCCTGTTTGGCCTGCCAGTCGCGCAGCGGGTGCGACTCCAGCAGGTGATTGATCCTGCCCGCTTCGGTCGCCGCGCTGCTCATCGCGACCCGCGCCGCGTGCGCGTGACCGAGTGCTTCACGCTCGAGAACCTGCAGCCTCTTCTTCAGTGGTTTGATCGATGGATGCTCGCCCTGTCTGTCGGTCAGGTCTTCCCTCTTGTGGACGAAACCAAGTGTCATCGCAGCGAAAACCAGTCCGATGTTGAGCAACACGATTGCGTCATTGACCCGCTGAACCGTTTCCGCGTACGCAGCGTCGTCGCGATGCTGTTCCAGCCTGTGGGTGGCATCCTGCACGCGCAGCGTCGCCGCCGCCGTTTTCGTCAGGTCAGTGCCGGCGGCTTGTTGATCGGCGATTGCCTGTCTAAGCGTCAAACTGTCGGCGCTCACGCGAGACTGCGCCGTCTCGGCGATCTGCGCGCGCGCGTAATACATGAATGCGAGCACGGATGCGATACCGAGCAGCCCGGCGACGAAGATCACCGTATGCTGACGCTGGTGGGCACGAATGGTTGTCGCCGCCATTGGATGATCCTTGGCGCTGAACGAAACGATCGATCGCACCGAGGAACCGGTCGTCTTGCCCAGGAAGACCAGAATGACGACAGCTATCAGTGCGACGAGGAAAGCCTCGAAATGGAGGAGAATATCTTCGACCAGGAGTAGCGGACCGGCGAGCCAGGTGTGAGTCTCAGCGGCTTCGCCCAGCGTCGCTGCCAGTGTAACGAGCGTCGAATTCATCGGCAGCAGCAGGCGGAACACCGGGAAGTTGGCGGTGAACTCGGCGATCGTAAGAATGACTGCGATCGCCCAGAATGCGAATGAGCTCTTCAGGATGCGATCGTAGCCGACCCTGACGCCATCAGGCTCCTTGAACTGCTGAAAACTCTCGATCTGCCTAACCGTGTTCCTGCGCTCGTTTGCGTTCGTCGCCAGCGCAGTCACCTCGGCGCGCGACTGACCGATCAACCGATTCAGATTGCTGCTCGCCAGTTGAATCTGATCCTGCATTTTGACTCGTACGCGTCTCCGCCATTGCCGGAACAGCTCCAGAGATTTCATGGCGAGGACCTGCTCGGGCTCGAACACTCCGGCGCGCGGCACGTCGTGGCGGGGCAAACCTTTCTCCGCCCATTCGGCAGCTACTCGCTTCGCTTCCTGTTCGAGTTGATACAGCTCGCGATTGAACCAGTAGTCGGTCTTTTTCGTTATCGCGTGGACGCCGTTGTCTCCCTCCACGTCGTCGTCAAACGGATCGATCTTTTTCGCGAACGGGTTCCTGAACGGCGCGTAAGCAGTCCAGTACTGACCCAGTCTTCCGAACCATCCTTGACGGGAGGCCGGAAGTGGAAAGGCGGAAGCGGGAGGAGCGGAACCGTCGAGCGAGATCGGAGCATGCGGCTCGCTTCCATTCCGGCCAAAGCGTGCGCCATTGGCGGCCTCTGACGAGGCCGGGCGTGTGAAAATGCTGGCCATAAAGTCCCTACGTTGAAGACCGACTAGCGGTGACACTGCAGAGCTTATGCATAGATCTGGCCGCCGCAACGCCAACTCAACACAGCGGTCGCTCTTTTTACCTAGTACACGTTATGCTCCGTTTTGGTTGAGAAAGTTGCAGTCATCCCAGCAGAGAGGCTTCGACTATGAGCAACCCAAGGGACCGAGGCGAGGGAGCGAATCCTCATCCGTCCAGCAGTCACCGAACGCCGAGCGAAATCGCCGAAGACGAGGCGGGCCCGATTGGTGGTGATGGCTATCGGCGCGACGCGCGCGTTCCCGCCAACAACGGACCGGTGGAAAAAGTGCGCGGAGCCACCGAAGAAGCGCCGCCGCGTAAGCACCCGACGGGTCCCACGTAAGCACAATCCGCGCTGGCGAAGCCGGAGGCTGGTGCTTCTCTATAGTAGTCGGGCGCATCGTCGCGCGAGGGAAGTGGGAGTACTACTCGAAGTGGTGCTTCCACTGCTGCCTAGTTGACGTGCAAGTCGATGAAGCTGTCGCCGTACCAGCCAACCTTGAGCAGCGGTTCGCCGTCGCCCGTAGCATCGCTAACGTTCGGCGGACCGGCGTTGACAGCTCCCGCGTTCGGCGCGCCGTCGCGTGATTTGAGAATCGTAATCAGTACCACGAGCCGACTGCCGTTCTGAATCGTGCGACTCGCGAAGCGGCCGCTCTGGTATTCGCGATACTGTCTGATTCCGGGTTGCATCGCTGCGCTATGCGAAGCCTCGCCAACCGCAGTCTCCTGCGTCGAGTAACTCGATGCAAGGATGTAATCGCCTCCCGACGTCAGCTCATAAAGCGAGATCTGAAAATCGAAGTCCGGCTTGTTGGTAATTAACTCGAGACGGCCGGAGAATGATCCGCTCAACCTGAATGGCCCGGCGAGGGCTGGGCTAACGAACTGCACTCCATTCCAGGTATCGATCGCTCGCGTCGGTGTACCAATAACCGCGGCCACACGAGGGCTATCAGGCCTCTCCGCGAAATTGACGTTTTGTTCTACGTGTGTCGCACCGCTGTAGCCGTTGGGCGCCAGGCGGTAACCGCTATCGACACGAATCGGGGACAGGTACAACCGGATTGTCTGACCACCGACAGCCGTGTCGGCGCTGGATTTCTTGTGTGCACTGGGCTTCTGCGCCGATGCGAACGGCACATACGCAATCAAAGACGCTAGTACGACAAACCCACCAGTCAGCATTCGCATCAGTTACACCATGGACCTTCTGCAGATCGCACCGACGATTTGTTACCATGATCATGGATCAATTCCAGATCGCCCGTCCAGTACCGAAGCCACTCCGCAGTGACCCGCGCCTCGAATTAGCAGTCGTAGGTGCATGAAAACTTCGCTGACGATTGTGGCTGCGCTATCGTTCGTTGCGTGCGTCACCCCACTCGCGGGTCAGATTACGGGCGTTCGCGACGACGCCGGCGACGCCGAGCGTGGATACGAGGCGGCGATGAGGCGCGACCTGCGCAGTCTGGCGACGGCGGAGGAAGCTTATTTCGTGGAGCACACCGCCTATTACTCGGGGGCGGTCAGCGCGGCGCGGCCACTCTATGG
Source organism: Gemmatimonadaceae bacterium (assembly GCA_035248505.1). Taxonomy (GTDB): domain Bacteria; phylum Gemmatimonadota; class Gemmatimonadetes; order Gemmatimonadales; family Gemmatimonadaceae; genus UBA4720. The sequence continues at coordinate 22,284 of DATFHK010000016.1, forward strand.
TTTTTCACCGTCGCGCGGAGTCACGATCAACGTGACTGCCTCCGGCACTTCAATGTGGACTGCCGTCGCATCTCACGCGCGCACGCAGACGACGTGCACGTACAAAATCCCGGATCCGATCGAGTGCGCGTCACCGGCGCCGCCTGCTGTGTCAGGCGGTGATACCGCAGCGGAGGGATCGACCAGCTCGAGGGCGAATATCGTCGCGATTGGTGATGACCACCCGGTAGCGGTTCGGCCCGGTCAATCGCGCAAGTATGGATTCGAGATCCAATTTCCACGCACCAGTTGTCTGGCGATGGGTCAGATCGAAGCACTCTCCGGCGGCGACCGAAACGTGAGCGTCGTGATCATTCGCGACAGTGCTTACGACGACTGGTCGCGCGGCCGGCCCGTGAGAACGGAATACGAGAGTGGCGAAAGGCGCGTGATTGCTTTCGACGTCAACATCAACGACGCGGGTTACTACATGCTGATCGTATCGAACCCGTCGAAGTCGGCGTCGAAGGTCGTGCAATTACAGCACGTGACGGTGACGTGCGTCGAGTAACGCACGGCGCTCGCCCAGGCGAGATCAAAAACTAGCGCGTAGTATCGACCGAACGCTGACCGCGTTTGAACGCGATCGCGAATAGAAAGCTCGCCACAATTCCGGACGCGTATCCGGCCATGCCGATCACGGATCCGAGCGCCCAGCCTCCATAGTAGACGCCGGCGGCGCAGGCGACGGCGGAAACGAGTCCGCCGAGACGCTGAGCGGTGCGTTCGGATGGAGACTTCGACACTTCGCTGAATCTGGTGGCAGCGAGAATAGCCAACCCGCTGCCGACGCCGAAGCCGGCGATGACTCCGGTAAGAATGCCAAGCACTCCGTCTTGCGTGAAACCGTACGCAGCGAGCGCTAATGAAATCAAGGCAATTATCGCTTGCATTTTGATCGAGTTCTCTGTGCTGAGTTCAGAAATGCGTGTTGCTCGCACTTTCTGAAGACGAATATCAGCGCCGCGCGGACACCAGAGGAAACCCCGAGACGACAGCCGTGAATGACGGAGCGTTCATGTTCGTTTCATGACGCAGTCACGGTCACCGGCTACCGGCCGGTTATGCGCGTAAGCCGCAGCAGCACCGCGGCGTGGCCCGGCACAACGGCGGTGTAACTCCCGCGGTACCGTCCGAGATCGGCGTGCGTCCACAAGTCGCGCACGGTCGCGGAATCGGTATGAATTCCTGCTCGACGGAATGACACTCTGATCGAGTCAGGCGAAGCAGCGCGGTTTAGCAACACCACCGCGCGAGACCCATCGCGCAAGGGCTTCGACCAAACCTGTCGCTCGGGCGGTCCCGACTCGACCAGCGTTCCTTGCGCGCCGAGTGAGTCCTGATCGACTGCTAACACTTCGGGATTCGTGAGAATCGATTTTGTTTCGTCGGACATCGTGCGCAGATCGTTGCCGGCGATGAGCGGTGCCGCTTGCATCGCCCACAGACTCATGTGCGCGCGATATTCATCGGGCGTCATTCCACCGTTGCCGATCTCGAGCATGTCGGGGTCGTTCCACGCACCGGGGCGCGCGACCGACGAATGCTGTGCGGACTGATCGAGATTGGAGAGCATCGACGCCCAGTTGTCGCCGATGTCGTCGGTGGTGCGCCACAGATTTCCCACGCCTGGCGCCCAGTCCCACGGCTGATTGACGCCCCATTCACAGATGCTGAGCACGATGGCTCGGCCGGTGCGATCGAGGGCGTCGCGGAACTTCTTGTATTGCGTCGGCGCGTTGAGACCGTTGGCGTTGCACCAATCTTCTTTGACATAATCAACGCCCCAGCTCGCATATGTTCGCGCGTCCTTTTCCTCGAAGCCCAGCGTGCCCGGCCGTCCCTGACAGGTCTTCGTGCCGGCGTCGGTGTAGATGCCGAACTTCAGTCCTTTGGAGTGAACGTAGTCGGCGAGCGCCTTGATTCCGTGCGGAAATCTCTGGGGATCGGCGACGATCGTCCCCGACGGATCGCGACTGACCTGCCAGCAGTCGTCGATCACGACGTATTTGTATCCGGCGTCGCGCATCCCGCTCGACACCATTGCGTCGGCGGTTTCTCTGATCAGGGCTTCGCTGACGTTGCAGCCAAAGTGATTCCAGCTGTTCCATCCCATCGGCGGCGTAAGCGCGAGAGGGGGGAGGCGAGGGTCGAGAGGCGGGAAATGCGCGGCAGTCGAGATGAGCGCGACGACCGCGACGAGGCAGAACGTGCAGAGCCCGGGCAGACCGCGACGGTTACGTATAAAGTTCATTCGCGACTACGCGGCCGCAGCCGCCGGTGCGGGACCGGCGTCGACGAGCTGTTTGCTCACGGGATCGACCCGGAAGTTGAGTCCTTCCAGAGTGTGAGCGCCCAACAACAGAAGGTCGCCCGGCTCGCCGAAAACGACGTCGTCGGTCGCTCGCCTGTCTAAGACATGGACAAAGGCAGGACCAATCCACCGTTCGAGAATGGTCCCGTCTGCCTGGCGGAAACGCAGCTTCGTGTATCGCTCGATGCCCAACGAGTCCAGGGCTAACGCCGGGAACCACGACAGTTCCGCGCCGGTGTCCACGAGTACCGACGTCAGACTTCTTCTTTCGCCCGGCCGAGCGGGATTTTCGATCTCGAGATCTACGCGAAACGTTCCCATCTCGTCGCGCACGATAGCTCCTGAGTGGATTGCGATTAGTACCATATCCACGCAGGTCGTGTCAATGGCGTGTCTCCGCCTCCTCTCGCCTCTCGCGAATCGCTTCCCGCTTCCCGCCTCTCGCTAATCCCTTCCCGCCGCCACCGCCGGCAAAATGTATTTCGCCATCAAATCCCCACCGACGAAGCGCCAGCCGCGGCTCGCATAACTGCCGCCGTTGGTTGCAACCACCAGCTTTAGCTCCGGAAACACCATCACGATCTGACCGCCGTTGCCGAGCGCGGCGAAGCCACGAATCGTGCGATCATCGACCGTGAATGATTGCGGCCACCAAAGAAGCCCATAATCGCGCCCGGCGATCTTCATCAGCGTCGACGACGCTCGGCGCACGAATTCGTCGCTCAGGATTCGCCGACCGTGCCACGTGCCGTCGTCGAGCATCAGTTGTCCGAACTTCATGAAGTCGCGCGTGGTCAAACCCAATCCGCCGCCGCCGTAGGGATTGCGCACGCGATCGATCGGCCAGATGTAACGCGTGATGCCCATTGGAGTGGCGACTAGTCGATCGAACAAGTAGAAGGGCGATTCACCCGCAGCTCGACCAACGGTGTTGAGCGCGAGGTTGGGATTGACGCTGCAGTAGATCGCCGTGTCGCCGGGCGCAAAGGCCATCGGCAGGCCCAACGTGAACTTCACGAAATCGGTCTGCTTCTGCCACATCTGATCTTCATTGCCGGGCGCATCGTCATTGTTGTCGTCGCAGAAATATCCGGATGACATCGTCATCAGGTTCTCGAGCGTCATCACGCGCTTCTTCGGCTCGAGGCTGGCCGGGATCACGCCGCCGTTCATCACCTCATAGACGGGCGTTGACAACTTGATTGGTGCACCGGCGAGCATTGCCGCACCGATAATCGTCGCGCTCACGCTTTTCGCCGCCGACCGCTCGTTGTGCAGGTAGTCGCGATTGTCACCGTGGAAATACTCCTCCAGCACCAGCTTACCATTACGGGCGATGGCAACGGCGTGCACCTGCGGCGCGTTGATCGAGTCCATCGACATGTCGACGATCGCCTGCACCGCGCGCTCGATCCCCGCCCGATCGATACCGACCTGTTCCGGGGTTGCCGTTGGCCAGCCATCATCGAGCGCGGGTGGAAGGCGATAGACGTACTTGCCGGGAGATTTGCCGCGCGGATAGAAATCAGTGAGCGGATCGTCGTCGAAGATGAATTCATAGCTCCCGCCGCGACCGCCGAAGTCGATCGTCATCATCCGCTCCGCGGAATCGAAGGTCCCCCGCGCAATGACGCTGTCGCCGTTTGGCTGCGGCCGGCCGCCGACGAGCGCGATCGCGTTATCGTTGCGCATCACGCTTCTCAATCCGACGAACCCGCCCCAGTCTCGCTCGATATTTCGCAGGGTGCCGGCGAGCGTGCCGTCGGGTCTTCGAGTAACCAGGAGGTATACGGTCTCCACTCCCTCGTTGGGCGCCACCTGTCCCGACCAGCGATTTGCGCCTTTCGCCGCGAGAACGACCGGCGTGCCCGAGCCGAGCTCGCCGAGGGGCGCGGAAAACCAGATGCCGCGAATGGTGTTGTTTACGAGCCGGCCCCGAAATCCGCCCTCGCGATTGGGCAGCTCGAACGAGAATTCGCCGTTGTTGACCGCGACCGGGAAAGTGAAACCGATCATGTCGCCGGTGTAGGTCGTGCCCTTCCGCTCGATTAGTAACGGGCCTTTGGCGTCTTTTCCGGAATAGCGTTTCGCTTTCCAGAGTCCGACGATGTCACTGGCTGGATCGCGAGCCTGCGGCTGGAGATGTCCCGGCGCCAGGGTAAAACCGAGAGCCAAAAGCGAGAGCGTGAAAAGCCGTGCACGCGAGATCATGACCGAGCTCCGTTAGGTGGACACAAGCCTTCGACACGAAGCTCTCGGGAAGCGTTGAGACTGGCGAAGGATTATGTGACGAAGTGGCCTTGGCGAGAGGCGAGAGGCGAGAGGCGGGAAGGGGGAAGCGGGGAGTGGGAGCGGGGAGTGACTGCGGGGCCAGCTTACCGTGTCTGGCAACTGCTTAGGCAATAATCGAAATAATCGAGACTGGCGTCGGCGCGCGCGATGAGGCCCTCCGCAATTCCCGCTCGCGCATCCGGATACTCTCGCACTTGCGCCTCGATGACGTGCGTGAGCCAGCCCTCGGCGTGGCCGATGTCGATAATCGCGTGCGCACCGTAATAGACCATCGTCTTTTTGCGGATCCCGAGGCGGGTCGCGCCGTGGACGACGCGGGTACAACGCTGTGGCGCGAGAAGTTCGACAGCGCCGAGTACGCCTTGAGCGCGGAAAACGTTACGGCGGTGGATGCAGCTCCAGATCATGAGGTTGATTCCGGACAAAACTTCCCACGGCAGCTCGCTGGCATCGGGCGCCGAGATGTGGAGGTCGGCGATCAACTGATGGAAGAGATGGGTGTGCACTGCGTGATGTCGTCCGCGTCCCATCTCGTCCCAGTAGTTCTGCGCCATTTCCATCTTCACCTCGCCGCGGGTTCCCACCTGGGCGAGTGCGACGAGATCGTCGAAGGCAGCTTCGCCCGCGCATTCCATCCTTAGAAACCATTCAAGCTGAGTGGCCGTCGCCTCTGAGGCGAGGAAAGCGTAGAGGTCGTGCTCGTAGAGCGGGTGATTGAACGCGGTCAGCTGGTACCAGCGCGCGAATTCTTTGGGATCAGATGGAAGATCATCGGGCGTGAGCGATGCCTCGCGGTGCACGCGACGGAGCAGCTCTTTCTCCCAAGGCCGCTCCAGCTGCTGCATCATCCGGCAGACGAACGGATGGAACTGATACGTGTTCCGGCCGGTCGGGGCGATTTGCACGTGCTGCTTATAGAGCACGAGCAGCGCGCGATGAAAATCGGAGCGCGCTGCGTGATCTATCCACGGTGCTGTGCGGCGATCGGTGGTTCTGTTATCGGGATACGCCGCGTTGCCGAGGTCCCTCGCCAACTGAACGAGCCGTTCCTCGAGTCCGACGTCCTGGTCGAGGCCGGCGTCGAGATCGGGCGAATCGAGCAACGCGCTCAGGCGAGCGGCAAGCGTTTCGTTTGACGCAGGCTCTCCTGACGTGCGTCTGACGACAGCGACGGTCGGTAACTCTATCGATTGGAGCATGAAATCGGATCGGTTTACGGGCGGTTCAGTGCTTGCAATTCGTTCCGCCGTGTCCGGTGTTTTGCAAGAGACAAGCCCTTCGCTCAACTCGCTCCTAAGCGAAGCGTGGCGGCTCGAGCCATTCGTGCCACCGTTCAAGTTCAGCGCGTTCTTCTCTCCGGAGGACACGCTCCTTTGCGTGTGCGCGGCGGAGTCGGCGCGTCAGGCGCTGCATGCTTCGTCCGATGGCGAGCCAGGCATTCGTATCGCCGAGCTGACGTCGGGGAGCGGGTTGGTGGGGATGCGGCTGTTGCTGGGGGAAGCGGGAAGTGGGACGAGGGAAGCGAGAGGCGAGAGCCGACAAGCGGGAGGCGAGAGGCGACAAGCGGGAGGCGGGAGCAGAGAGGCGGGAGACGGGTCTACTCTGCTGGGTCTCGATGTCGATCCCGAAGCGCGGGTGATCGCCGCGGAGAATGCAAGGGTGCTTGGTGTTGATGGACGGGCGCGGTTTGTGGTTGCTGATTTGTGGTCACCGTCCACGCTCGAGTTGCTTCGCGCGGAACGACCGCAGTTGCTGGTTTGTAATCCCCCGTACGTGCCGGAGCCGCCGGGAAGGTCGATGGAGCTCGAGGCGGGCGCGGGTCCTCACGGTACCGCCCATCTCTTACGAACCCTCGATCTCGCGCGCGAGCTACAGCCCGACGCGATGGCTCTTTCGTGGTGCAGCCTTTCAGATCCGGTGGGCATCGTCACCGCCGCTCACGACGCCGGCTACGACGTCATCGATCTGTACGTCACGGCAATCGCTGACGGCGAATACTCCGGCTCGGTGCACGATTACCTTCGCACTTTGAGCGATTGCTACATCAACGAGCGACCCGACACGCTGCGTGTGATCGCATCCGATGGGGCGGCGAGATTTGTGTATTTACTGTTCTCCGCCTCGTTCGCCAAGCGGGATCTGAGACAAGGGGCGTGGGGTGGGACAGCAACGTCGAATCCCGCTTCGCGCTTCCCACTTCCCTCTTCCCGCTTCCCCCTTCCCGCTCCCCCCTTCCCGCTTTCCGCTTCCCTCGCCCGTTTGTGTGACCGCTTCGCCGATCTCGGAATCCCCGCGCTCACCTCCGAGCGCGACGCGCCCTGGCTCCATCGCTACATCCTCAACCGCTGGGATGAGCTCCAGCTGCGCGTGATGCTGCACGGCATACCCGCACGCG
>DATFHK010000017.1:0-3340 GCA_035248505.1 Gemmatimonadaceae bacterium
CCTTGCGCGCTCGGTCGAGTACTTCCGGATCCCGCGCGATGTCGTGACGATCACGGTCGGCAAGTCCACCTATGCCCGGTGCGGGATCATCACCAACGTCACCCCTTTCGAGCCCGAGTGGGAAGGCTTCGTCACCCTCGAAATCTCGAACACTACGCCTCTCCCGGCCCGGATCTACGCCAACGAAGGCATCGCGCAGGTTCTTTTCTTCAAGGGCGAGGAAGAGCCGCTGGTATCCTACAAGGACAAGAAAGGCAAGTACCAGGGGCAGCAAGGAGTGACGCTCCCCCGATTGTAGTCTGGCCCTCGCCTTGCCCAAGTGGAACGGACGAACCGCAATCGGGAGGACGCAAGACTGATGCAGAATCGCGACGGCTTACAGAAGGGCCCTCAGGATCACGCCGAGGGCCAGCACGGATCCAAGACTCACGGCAAGTTCATCGAGCAGCTGCACTCACGAAGCCTCGACGCGGGTGACGAAAGTCAGACGCGATCCGACCCACCGAAGAACCCGGGACACCACAACGCCGTCCACCGACTCGCCGAGGACCGTCAGCAGCACGACGAGGCGGAGCGGGAAAGCGAAAGAACGAGGCTCAACCGTAAGCTCGAGCGAGAGCGAGGCGAGGCCTAGCAACTGCAGAAACCGAGAGCCGGCGCAACGCCGGCTCTCGCCGCATCAGGCGCGGGTTCCCAGCGACCGGCCGCGAATGTAGTCGCGGTTCATGCGAGTGATGGTGTCGAGACTGATTTCCTTCGGACACGCCTCCTGACATTCGCCGTGCCACGTGCAATTGCCGAAGTGCTCGAGGTCCATCTGCTCGATCATCGCCAGCGCGCGACGATAGCGCTCTGGCTGGCCCTGCGGCAGCAATCCGAGATGGGTGATCTTCGCGGCGGTGAACAACGAAGCCGACGCATTTGGACACGCTGCGACACACGCGCCGCAGGCGATGCACGCTGCTGCATCCATTGCGTCGTCGACGCTTTCCTTGGAGATGAGAACGCTGTTGGCGTCCTGAGCGCCGCCCGTCGGCGCGCTGATGAACCCGCCAGCCTGGATGATCCGATCGAATGCGGAACGATCGACCACCAGATCCTTGAGCACCGGAAACGCGCGCGCCCGCCACGGCTCGACGTAGATGGTGTCGCCATCCTTGAAGCTGCGCATGTGCAGCTGACAGGTGGCGGTGCCCTTCATTGGACCGTGCGCAATGCCGTTGATCATGAGGCTGCACATGCCGCAGATCCCCTCACGGCAATCGTTGTCGAACGCGATCGGCACGTCGCCGCGTTCGGTCAGGCCTTCATTGACCACGTCGAGCATCTCGAGGAACGACATGTCCGGATTGATGTCGCGCGCATCGTATTTCACCATCTTTCCGGGCGCATCGGGTCCGGCCTGCCGCCAGACGTGAAGAGTGAGGTTCATTATTTGTAGCTCCTCTGGCTGAGCTTCACGTTCTCGAAAATGAGCGGCTCCTTGTTGAGAATCGGCGGCTTCCCTTCTCCCGCATACTCCCACGCCGAGACGTAAGCGAAGTGCTCGTCGTCGCGGAGCGCCTCACCTTCCGGCGTCTGATACTCCTCCCGGAAGTGCGCGCCGCATGATTCGGTTCGATCGAGAGCGTCGAGACACATCAGCTCGGCCAGCTCCAGGAAATCGGCGACCCTCCCTGCTTTCTCGAGCGCCTGATTGATCTCGGCGTCGCTGCCCGGCACGTTGACATCGCGCCAGAACTCGGCGCGCAGCTCGGGAATCTTCTGCAACGCGAGCTTGAGGCCGGCTTCATTGCGAGCCATCCCGCAATACTCCCACATGATCTTGCCGAGCTCGCGGTGGAACGAGCTCACCGTTCGCGTTCCGTCGATCGACAGAAACTTCTTCGTCCGCTCGGCGATCTGACGCTCCGAATCCCTGAAAGCCGGATGGGAGATATCGATTTTCTCGGGCTTCCTGGTCGCGAGATAATCCCCGACGGTGTTCGGAATTATGAAGTAGCCGTCGGCGAGTCCCTGCATCAGCGCACTGGCGCCAAGTCGGTTGGCGCCGTGATCCGAGAAGTTCGCCTCACCCGTGACGTGCAGGCCCTCGATGGTGCTCATCAGATTGTAGTCCACCCACAAGCCGCCCATCGTGTAATGGACCGCCGGGTAGATTCGCATCGGCACTTCATAAGGATTTTCGTCGGTGATCCGCTCGTACATCTGGAACAGGTTGCCGTACCGATCCTCGATCACCGACCTGCCGAGCCGCTTGATCGCGTCCGCAAAATCGAGATAGACGCCCAGCCCCGTCTCTCCAACGCCCCTTCCTTCGTCACAAACTTCCTTGGCGGCGCGCGATGCGATGTCACGCGGCGCCAGATTCCCGAAGCTCGGATACTTCCGCTCGAGGAAATAATCCCTCTCGTTCTCCGGAATCTGCCGCGGCGGGCGCTTGTCGCCTGGCTTCTTGGGCACCCATACGCGGCCGTCGTTGCGCAACGACTCGCTCATCAGCGTGAGCTTCGACTGGTAGTCGCCGCTCACCGGGATGCAGGTCGGATGGATCTGGGTGAAGCATGGATTTGCGAATGCGGCGCCGCGCTTGTAGGCCCGCCAGATCGCGGTCGCGTTCGACCCCTGCGCATTGGTCGACAGGTAAAAGACGTTGCCGTAGCCGCCACTCGCGAGGACCACCGCGTCAGCGGCGTGTGACTCGATCGCGCCGGTCACCAGATTTCTCGTCACGATCCCGCGGGCTTTGCCATCGATGACGACGAGGTCGAGCATCTCCGTGCGCGGATACATCTTGAGACCACCGCGCTGCACCTGACGCTCGAGGGCCTGGTACGCGCCGAGCAAGAGCTGCTGGCCCGTCTGCCCGCGCGCGTAGAAGGTGCGCGACACCTGCGCGCCGCCAAACGACCGGTTCGTGAGCAGTCCACCGTACTCGCGCGCGAACGGCACGCCCTGCGCCACGCACTGATCGATGATGTTCACGCTCAGCTCGGCGAGTCGATACACGTTCGCCTCACGCGAGCGGAAATCGCCGCCCTTCACCGTGTCATAGAACAACCGATAAACGCTATCGCCGTCGTTCTGATAATTCTTGGCCGCGTTGATGCCGCCCTGAGCCGCAATGCTGTGTGCCCGGCGCGGCGAATCCTGGAAGCAAAAACACTTCACGTTGTAGCCAAGCTCGCTCATGGTGGCCGCGCCGGCGCCGCCGGCCAGGCCTGATCCGACAACGATGACGGTGTTTTTTCGCTTGTTCGCCGGATTCACCAGCTTCATCTCGAAGCGGTGGCGGTTCCACTTCTCCGCCAGCGGGCCGCCAGGGACGCGCGCGTCGAGG
>DATFHK010000018.1:0-9324 GCA_035248505.1 Gemmatimonadaceae bacterium
CGCTGAGATCGGCGCCGGTGCACAAAAGCAGACGCAGCGTTTGAAGACAGTCGCCGGCGCGGTCATGCTTCCACGCTCTACGACAGCCGCGTTCGAGCAGCTGACGATGATGCTGCGCGCACACAAGCCGCCGCTCGGTCCGGCCGATTCAATGACAGTTCCGATCTTTGCGACGTCCGGAGGCGCGACGGTGAACGTGTCGCTCAGGCCGCTCGGTCGCGATTCGGTGATCGCCAGCGCCGGCGGCCAGGTCTATCGCCTTGCGGTCGATGCCAGCGGACGAATACTCGGCGGCGTCGAGCCCACCGCCAGTCTCTCGATCTCGCGCGTCGATGCTGCAACCGCCGCCAAGCTCTCACTCGGCAAACCTGATTACTCTGCTCCCGCCGACGCGCCGTACGTCGCCGAGGAAGTTACGATTCCGATCAGCGCCGGCGTGCTCGGCGGGACGCTGACTCTGCCCAGGAACGCGAAGTCGAAGGTGCCGGCGGTCGTGACGATTACTGGATCGGGTCAGCAGGATCGCGACGAGTACATTCCTGTCGCCGGCGGATATCGACCGTTTCGACAAATTGCCGACACTCTTTCGCGTCGCGGCATCGCCGTGTTGCGGCTCGACGATCGCGGCATCGGTGCATCGACGGCCAGTCCGATGACGAGCACCAGCGCCGACTTCGCCGACGACATTCGCGCCGCCATAGCGTATCTGCGCACGCGAAGCGACATCGATCCAGCGCGGATCGCACTGATCGGGCATAGTGAAGGCGGGCTGATCGCGCCAATGGTTGCGGCGACCGACAAGAGGTTGAAAGGAATCGTCCTCATGGCAGGGCCCGCCGACAACGGTCGCACGATCATCAGGTATCAACAGCGCTACGCAGTCGAGCACGACACGACATTGACCCCGGCGAAGCGTGATTCACTCTTGCGTGTCGGCCAGGCACAGCTCGATTCGCTCGCCGACAGGAATCCGTGGACGAAATTCTTCCTCACTTACGACCCCGTGGCGACGGCGAGAAAGGTGACGGTGCCGGTCCTGATCCTACAGGGAGCGAACGATCGCCAGGTGACGGCCGATCAGGCGCCCCGCCTTGCCGCCGCCTTCCGCGCCGGCGGTAATCGCGATGTCACCGTTCACGTCTTCCCCAATCGCAACCACCTTTTTCTGACGGACCCTGACGGCAATCCCCAGGGCTACGCCCGACTGACCGTGAACAAGATCGATGGGGAAGTGATGGGGGCGCTGGCGGATTGGCTGGTGAAGCGGTTAGGGGTAAGCGGTTAGCGGTTTAACGGACCGAGGTCTACGGACTAACGGCACTGCTGACTGCTGACTGAAAGAGGACTTGGACAGTCTGCGTCCTCACTCAGTCAGCACTCGTCGATGCATTTAGTCCGTAGACTCGGTCCGTTAAAGCCCTAACCCCTAACCCCTAACCGGCTCCCTCCTCCCTCGCTCAAATTAGGTCGTCCGTACCGAGGTCCCCTTGGCAGACGATCTCTACAACCAGCTCAGGGAAGAGTTCGGCAGCTCCGCCTATACTATAAAGAAGGAGCTGTTCGGTGGCGGCATGGCGCGCGTATTCCTCGCGCGCGACGAAGGGCTCGGCAGAGAGATCGTGGTGAAGGTGCTGCCGCCTGAGCTCACCTTCGCCTTCTCGGCGGCACGATTCGACCGCGAGATCAAGCTCGCGGCAGTGCTCCAGGAACCGCACATCCTCCCCGTCCTGAGCTCCGGTCAGACGGCGGGGGGATACCCGTACTACACGATGCCGTTCGTGCGGGGACAATCGCTGCGCGATCGCATCAGAAAAGAGCGCGTGCCGTACGATGAGGCCATGTCGATCATGCGCGATGTCGCTTCCGCCCTCGCCTACGCGCACAAGCAGGGAATCGTCCACCGCGATATCAAGCCGGAGAACATTCTGCTCAGCGAAGGCACTGCCGTCGTCACCGATTTCGGAATTGCCAAAGCGGTGCAGGCGGCGCGCAAGGAAGCGCTGCCGATGAACGTTTCGTCGGCGCAGATCACTCAGCCGGGCGACAACGTCGGCACACCGATGTACATGGCGCCGGAGCAGGCGGCCGGAGACCCCAACACCGATCAGCGCGCCGACATCTACGCATGGGGCATCGTCGCCTACGAGCTGCTCGCGGGCAAGCATCCATTCGGCGAGCACATCTCGTCGCCGCAAAGCTTGTTGACGGCGCAGATGTCGGACACGCCGCGGCCCCTTTCGACCACAGGATCGAAAGTCCCGCGCGCAATCAACGATCTGGTGATGGCGTGCCTGTCGAAACAGAAATCGATGCGACCAGCATCGGGCGCAGATCTTCTCGCCGCGCTCGACAATCCGTCGAAGTTCCGATTTGCGCGCGCAGCGGTGCCATCGCGCCGTCGACTGGGCGTACTGGTCGCCGCACTCATAGTCGCGCTGGCGTTGGGGGGCGGTGCACTTTGGCGCGCGCGCACCGAATCGGCAAACGGCCCACCGTTGATCGCGGTGTTGCCGTTCGAGACGCAGGGCACGGGCGCGGATCCGAGTTTCGCCGATGGGCTGCGCGACGCGATCACTGGCAAGCTGGCGCGACTGGGCGGGCTGAGCGTCATCGATCCAAAGAGCATTTCGTCGCTCGCGACCTCGCCCGGCATGAGCGCGCAGCAGGCAGGGAAGTCCGTCGGCGCGGATTACGTGTTGCGCGCGTCGGTGCGGTGGGCCAATGGACCGGACCGCAAACCGCTGGTCCGCGTCAGTCCCGAATTGATCCGCGTGTCCGACGCCACGACGCAGTGGGCGGGCGAGCCGGAGATCGTGTCGCCGTCGGATCCGTTCACCATCCAATCGCGGGTCGCGACCAGAGTCGCCGAGGCGTTGGACGTGGTGATGGTTCCGCGCGAGCGGTCGACGATGGCGATGCGACCGACCGCGGACACCGGCGCATTCGCCGCCGTCGTGCGCGGCAAGCGCATCAACGAGGAGAACACTGCCTCGTCGTACGCGGAATACGAGAAGGCGTTGCGCGAGTTCGAGCGCGCGTACACTCGCGATCCCAACTACGCCGACGCACTCGGCCTCGCGTCGCAAATGCTGGCGGTGATGTCGTACTCAGTCGGTGCGAAGCTGCTCGACTCTGCCGCGGTGCTCGCCCGCCGAGCGCTGGAGCTGGACCCGAATCAGGCGAACGCAGTTGCGACGCTGGCGTTCCGCGGATTCAATCGGCCCGCTGAAGCGCTCACCATTCTTCGCCGTGCGATCGCCGAGAATCCCTCGAACGTCGAGCTGCTCGTCCACGAGCAGCACGCGCTGCTGACCGTCGGCGACTCCGCCGGTGCATGGGAGAACGTGAAGCGTACGCTGCCGTTGGCGCCGGCGTCGAAAGCTGTATTGGCGACGAGCTTCAACACCGCACTGGCGCTGCGACGATACAAGGATGCCGCCGACATCGTCGCGCGCGGTCGTGCGCTCGATCCGATCGGAACGACACCCGTATATCAGGCAGCGTTGCTCGCCGAGCATTTGGGAGATGCAGCCGGCGTGTCGCGCGCGGTGCGGGAGTTGAGGTCGCGCGGTGGAAGGATCGGCGCCGCGGACGGTGAGCTGCTGCGTCACGGCGATGCGTCGCTGCAAAGGGAGCTGGCGACGGCGCCGTTGTCTTCGTTCGCGCCGGGCTCGGCGTTGGATTCGGTGAATTTCTACGCCGAGAAAGCGGAGCTGTTCGCCTCGCGTGGAGACTACACGCGCGCGAGGACGCTCGCCGATTCAGCGTGGCGGCTGGAGAAGCGGATGGCGGACGATCCGAATCAATCGGCCTACGTGCGCCGCGGGCAATACGAGGTGCTGGCGTGGCTGGCCGCGCTGTATGGCGATCGCTCGCTCGCGTTGGATATGCTGGAGAAGGCGAGCGGGAGCCCGGTGATCGCGCAGTATCCAAAAGGTGTCGACGCAGTGCAGTTGTCGTGCACCAAGGCGGCCGTCTACGGATTCCTCGGCGACGCCGAAGAGATGATGCCGTTCCTCGAAAAGTGTTTTACGAGCGCCAACGGCTATGCCGTCGCGTATCTGAACGATCCCGAGTTTGCGTGGCGGAAGAGTGACCCGAGGGTGCAGACGATTATCGAGGAGCAACCGGCGGTGGCGCGCGTCAGCCACTAGGTCGGAGTACGACGAGCAGCGCGTTGCCAACCGCGCGCTCACCCTCCTTGTCCGACGGATGATTGACGACCTTTCCGTCGACGACCATCGTCGTCGAGCCACCGCCGTCAAAGTTCATCGCCTGCCATGCGCCGAGCTCGCGCATGACCTTCGCCATCTCGACGAGCGTCATGCCGCCGCTGTTTTCAGAGCGGCCGTCGACGGTGAAAATCATCAAGGTGCTGCTGTCGCGTGAGAAGCCAATTGCAGTGCGCGGGTGACGCGCCTCGGCGTTGCGCGAGAGCGTGCCTTCGAGTGTAGCAGCGTCACCGGCAACATTTTCCCCGTCGCGGAGAATGCGTGGCCAGCCGCCGATCAGCATCGTTGGCGTCTGACCATGCGGAATGCGCGGCAATGTCGCCAGCAGAACTTTCACCGTGTCGTTGTCAGACATCGCCTGCACTTCCTCCGCTCGTTTGCCGGAACCGTACGCGGCGAGAACGGCACCACCCTCGGGAATCGGCGATCCCGAGGATGTGGCGACCGCGCCGCGACGTACAAAGATCAGCGTGTCACCACGCTTGCCCGCCGCAACCATCGCTGCCTCGACGGTGCGCCGCGTCGTATCGCGCGGAGTCGCTGCACCGTAGCGTGAAGTGTAGAGCGCGGTGCCTTCGAGTTTTCCCGACGGCGAAGAGTTGAGCGTGATGATCGGCGTCATCACTCCGCGATCCCACGCCTTGCCGTCGAGAATGAAGCGATCCATCACCGGGCGTCGCGCGGCGTCGATCCCGAACTGGATGTGCGCGTTGTCGTAGGTGTCGTAGGGCGAATCGGTGACTTTGAGTCCTTTCCACCACTCGCCATCGATCACCTGCTCGTTCTCGTTCTCTCCCGTCTCGAGATTGAAGAAGTCGGCGTTGACCGCGGCCAGCACGCGCACGCCCGTCGCATCCACGCGCCGGACCATCTCGCTGACCCGCTCGCGTCCCTTGAGCTGGTCCATCGCGCGCGCTGCCCGAATCTCGACATTGGGACGTCGCAAATCGACGCGCACGACGTTGATGATCCAGGGGCCACGCGGATCGGTGAACTGCGCGTACGTCACCCCGCCCGCGAGCTCGCGGCTGGCCGCCGGAGTAAGAGGTGGTTGAATCGCCGGGGTGCATGCAACGACCCCGGCCAACGCGGCTAGGACTGAGGACGCGGACCAACGGCATCGACGAGTTCGCACTAATTGAGGACGTCGGACACGGACCCACCAAAGGACCGAGGACAAAAGAGGACTGCGCGTCCTCGATCCTGCTTGTTCACGGTCCGCGTCCTCAATCAGTCCGAACCTGTCGATGCCGTTGGTCCGCGTCCTCAGTCCGCTAATAATTCGGATTTCCTGCCTTCTCACTCAACGGCACGATGAAGCATTCATTCGTGCCATACGAATCATTGAACAGCGGATACGTCCCGGTTGGGAACATGTCATTCCCCGCCTTCGCGTAGCGCCGCAAATCGCCGAGGCGCTGCCCGGTGAGATAAAAATCGCGCGCGCGCTGGTTCGCGAGCTCAGTCATCAGCGCTGCACCTGTCAGCGCGACCGCGCCCTGTCCGCCGACCGCACGACGAGCATTGACGAAATTCAACGTCGTCGCCGTCGGACCATCCGCTTCGGCGATATCGTACTGCGCCTCCAGGCCCGTGGCGAACTTGATGTCGTAGTTGACGTCGATCCTCGGCGCGGTGCCCGTCGCGACCCACCCCGTGTACATGTATGGTGTCAATGGAGTGTAGATGTTGCCACCGGTCAAGCCGAGCTGGGTCGACGCCGGTTGCGGCACCCGCGGATCGTTGAGCCCCTGGAACCGGGAGAACATCCCGAGCGATGCGCCGGCTGCATGCGTCAAAGCATTGAGCGCGTTGTTCTCGCGCACGGTGTTCGACGAGTAGTACGCAAGCTTCTCGTACGTCGCCGGCACCTGCGTTGCGTAACTTCGTGACAGCGTGGGATCGCCCATCTTGAGCGCCGCGCGCGCCGCTCCAACCTGCGACATGTAAATGATATCCTGCGCGGCAGTCGCGTTCGCTCCGCCCGCCGCTTTCACCGCGGTGGCGACGGTAATCGCCTCATTGAATCGCGAAATGGCGATACGGAGCAATGAATCCGACTGAATTGGCGCACTGAGATTGACCGGCGACTCGCACCAGCCTTCTCCGAGCAGCACGTACGAATAACCCGCGTAGGCGAGAACTGTGGCGACGTTGATATCCGAGCTCGCCGCAGTACCGAGCAGCGCCTTCAGTCGATCCGCAGCATCGTCGCCTGATTGACGCGCGCGCTGCACGTACTCGTACGTCGTCGAGTTGATGGTATTGAGATCACTGATCTTGTGCTCGGAGAAATCACGCACGTCGACGTTGGTGTGATCCGTGTACGCTTCGTCGGAGAGCACGGCGGACCACTGCGCGTACTGTCCGTATGCATACTGGAATTCACCAACGGCGCCGTTGACGATCAGCTGCTCGAGCGCGGGATCGCCAAGCTGTCCTTCCTGAATCGCTCCCGGATTCTGCACCTCGAGCACGTCATTGCATCCAGCAGCAACGAAGGCGAGCGCAGCGAACATCACAATCCGACGGAGTCTCATCGCGGCCTCAATGGGCATTTCGTTGAAGGTCGTCATCAGAACCCCAGCGATAGTGAGACGGTGTAGCGACGCGGATTCGGTAGCGTCCAGGAATCGTTTCTGTTGAACGTCGAGGTGCCGCCGTTGAAGTTGACTTCCGGATCGGCGCCGCCGTACTTCGTCCATATTCGGAGATTGTGCCCGGCGAGCATGATCGACGCGCGATCGGCGAAGCGTCCCACGAATGCTGCCGGCAGATCATAGCTCAGAGACAAATCACGCAGCTTCACGAAATCCGCCTTCTGAATGTCGAACCAGTTCTCGGCGGCGAACTGCCGGGCCAATACCTCGTCGGGATCAGCGTCTGGATTCACGGTTGCCCACGAAACTCCTGCGCGGTCACGTCGCCAATCCTTGACGTTGAACAGGTAGTGTCCGCCCTTGTAATCGAACAGACTGTGCAGCCGCAGCTTCGTGAACATCACGAAGTCGTTGGAGAACGACATCTCGCGCGTCGGCACCGAGGGCCCCATATAGACGCTGTTCGGATCAAGAATCGGTTGACCGGCTGCGTTCTTCACCAGATTGCCGCTCGCGTCATACTGAACACGTTGCGCCCAATACGCAGCCAGCGGATAGCCGACCTGATAACGCTGCACCGGCGCGTAGTCGCCGAAGACGATCGGCGCGCGATCGTCGCCGAACGAGACCAGTCGATTGTGGTTCGTCGCCAAGGTCAGTATCGACTCGATCGTGAGGGCGTTCCGGCGCAGCGGTGTCGCGCTCAGCACCATCTCGATGCCGTGATTGGCGATCGTACCGAGGTTCTGTAGCTGCGTTCCCGCGAAGCCTGTCGACGGCGGCACCGCAACCGGGAGCAGCGCGTCGTGTGTGGTCTTGTTGTAGTAAGTGAAATCGAGGTTGAGTCGCCCGCCGATGAGCGCGCTCTCGAAGCCGAGCTCGACCTCCGAGCCGCGCTCCGGTTTCAGATTCGGATTTCCCACCGAGCCGTAGCGAAGCGCCGATGAAGTCCCTGTGGGTCCCGTCACGACCGACGTCGTGTACGAGCGGATCGCGTCAAACGGTCCCGGCGAATTACCCGCCTGTCCCCACGCAAATCGCAGTCGCAGCTGATCGACCGCCGGCAAGTGGAAGAACGGCTCCTCCGAGATCACGTACGACAGCGACGCCTTCGGGTACACCACTCGATTCAGCTGCGATCCGAACGCGGAATTGTTGTCGATGCGCAGCGCGCCGGTGAGGAAGAGTCGATCGCGCCACGCCGCTTGCTGCTGCACGTAAAAACCAATCGACTTCTGCGTCGTGTCCTGCTCGCCACCCGTCGTGACTGCTGCCGACGAAACCGACCGAATGCCGGCGCTTCCCAGATCCTGTCCGTAGGCGTCGGTGCGATGATACGCGTTGGACAAGTACTGCACGCCTGCGGAGGTGTTCGAGACGAGACTGCTCGAGATGTCGCGCGTAACCGTCGCGTCGTAGTTGATGGTGAAATCCTGGTTCACCGGCCGGCCCTGGGCGATGAATCCCTTGGTATTTACGAGATCGAAGCTCGCGCGTGCGCTGAACGGATCCAGGCCCGGCGGCTGCGGCGGGAAATACAGCTCCGCTCGACCGAAATTCATGTCGAGGCCGACGCGGAACTTGTTGGTGAACCAGGAGAACGGTGTGTAGTTGGCCGTCGTCCCGACGATGAACCGATCGGAGCGCGTCTGATTGTCGTAGGTGTTGGCGACCTTCGGCAGAATCGTGAAGTAATTGAGACCGGCCGGATACGGATATTGGCGCCCGGGGATCGCCAGCCACGAGCTGATGATGAGGCCGAACGCGATGTTGTCGTTGAGCGGCAGCCGAACGTGATTCTGCGCGTAGTCGAGATTGGTATTGAAGCTGAGTTTGGTCGACGGCGTGAACGTAAAGTTTCCGCGCACGGATCCGAGTCGGGAATAGTTGTTGAGATTGACGCCCTCCTCGTTGTCGCGCGCGCCGGAGACGAAGAACGAGTACCGATCGCCGCCGCCGCTCGCCGACAGACTCGATCTCATGATGCCGCCGTTTCTCAGAGCGTCGGATTCCGACATCACGCGATGCGAGATGATGTCGCCTGGCTGAGTGCCGATGAAGCCGGGATAATTCACGGGATCGGCGATGCGCGCGGCGGTCGACACTGCGTAGTTGATCGGCCGCATCGATTCCGGCCACGTCGAGTGACCTGTCTCGAAGCGGGCGTCCCAGCGAATGCGACCAGGCTGTCCGCGCTTGGTGATGATCTGAATCACACCCGCGGCAGCTTCGGCACCATACAGCGTCGCCGCCGCCGGACCTTTGATCACTTCGATCGACTCGATGTCATTGGGATTGATTGCGTCGAGCGACGAAGTGTTCTGCCCGAAGACAGTGTAGTTGCCCTGTCCGCGACTGTTGACGCGCACGCCGTCGACGTAGATGGTCGGATTGTTTCCGGCGTAAAGTGAGCCGGCGCCGCGCAGTCGATAATTGGTCGACGTGCCCGCCTCGCCCGAGCCAGGCATCAGCGTCAGTCCCGGCACCTTTGA
>DATFHK010000019.1:0-18317 GCA_035248505.1 Gemmatimonadaceae bacterium
CGCCGGGTACCGCTGCTCGACTGCGGGAAAAATTTTCGGGGACGAGACTCACGAGGTACTAACGCTTTGGATAAGGAAAGGGCCGAGCAATCGCTCGGCCCTTTTTGTTGGATAACTTCGTCGCTGCTAGCTGATATCAGCAAGCTATTGGCTGGCCGCTGCAGGCGACGGGACAGGCCTCCGTGACATTCTGAGCAACAACTCGGTTCTCCTCAGAGTGGTCGCGATCTATCCGGTCGCTTGCAGCCAGTAGCCAACAGCTTGCGGCCATCGGCTACCACCGAGGTAGTCGGCTTTAAGAGTTCGCAATTAAGAGTCGAGCGCCTCGACGACGCCCCAAGTGAGCAGCGGAACCATGATCTCGTGGTGCCCTGTTATTTCGTAGCCCTTGCCACTGAACTGCGTGGGGCGCTGCACGACGTTCACGCGCGGCCGATAGTGTCGCTGCATGTCAAGATCGCAGGTGACGAAGTTGGTTGGTTTTCCGCCGTTGAGATTGCGTGCGATCGTCAGCGCTTTGAGGAAAACTTCCGGCATGATCACGGCGCTTCCCAGGTTCAGCACGACACCACCATCGTGAAGATTGGGCAGCGACGCTGCGAGACGACGGAAATCGCGGTGACTGGTGTCGCCGATCGCGGCTCCGTTGGTTGCCGGATGTTGATGAATTATCTCCGCGCCGAGCGCAGCGTGGACGGTGCAGGGAATTCCCAAGTCGTGCGCGGCGAGTAACACCGACAATTCCGCATTGGAGAGCTCCGACTCTTTGAGCGCCCGGGCGAGCGATTCGCCCATACCCCAGCTGTTCTTCATGCCGGCGGTGAAGGCTTCGTTCATGCCACGTCCGGTTTCGTCAGCCATGCCGAACGTGCCGTCGACAAGGCCGCGGGCGACATCTTCGGACGTCGCGCCGAACCGCGCAATCTCATAATCGTGAATCGCCGCTGACCCGTTCATTGCCAAATGCGTGATGACGCGTCGCTTCATCAGGTCGATGAGCAAAGGCGCCAATCCGGTTTTCACGATGTGGCCGCCCAGCATCACGACCACTGCGCGTGTGTTGCGCGCGGCGTTGGCGATCGAGCTCACGACCTGGAGGAAGTCGCGCGCGACGAGAACGTCAGGAAGTGACTTGAGGAACGCCGCGAAACTGCGATCCTTCCCGGGCGGCGACGCAAATTCGCGGGCAGCGACTTTGTTCGGCCGCCGCTCAATCGGAATTGTCTTGACCTTGGAGAGATCGACTTCCTCGGTCGCGCCGCGCGAGCCGCGAGGCTTGCGCTTACCGCCTACGGGTTCGGCGATGGGACGTATTTGTTCAGATAGAGGTTCAGTGAACCGAACGACAGCCTCGACTTCAGCTGCACCATGATATGCCGATCGTCGTCCGTCAGCCAGACTTCCGCGTGACCGTTCTCGGAGAAAATCCCCTTCGTCTTGATGACTGGCTGCACCACGACTGCATCGAAAGTCCCAGCCGGCACCTTCACGCGTTCCTTGCGCAGCACTCTGATGCGAACGGGATTGCGATCGGGACGGAAGTAGCGATTGAAGTCGTAGGTCTTTCCGACCTCGAGCGGAATCGTGCGAATGAAATACAGGAAAGAGCCATCGTCCAGCGGCTGGCTGACGGATGGCTCTTCCTTCGTCGGCTTCTTTGATGTCTGAACGAAGATCGAGCGCTCCGGATAGATCTCGAAACGGCGCTCAGTCTCCTTGCCGCCTTCCTCGAGCTCCTGCACGAACCGCAAGGACGACAGCGTCTCGGCGTCCATCCAGCTCTCGTAGACGTCGTTCACGCGGTACATGAAGTTCCCGCCGCGCACGTAAAACGCGGTGTGCCACGCGGGGCGGCCGCGCAGGTTCTCGAGTCCAACAACCTCCATGTGCGCGTTGCCAACCTTCACGAAACCAAACTTGACGTCGTACTCCATCTTTTCGCCGACAGCGAACGGCACCTTCGCATGAGATACAGTGGTGTTCGATGCTGTTTGCGCCTGCGCGAACGCACTGGAGATAGACATCACGAGTAACATCGGAACGCGCGCAATCAATCGGGAAGAGTGCCGCGCTGATTCTCGCAAATTGATCACGCTGCGCCTCCCGTCGTGGCCAATGAGCGCGCCCGACGACTGAAACGGAAAAGCGACAGCGCGTCAGCGACAGGCCGGATACGCGTATCGCGCAAGCGCACGTCGTAGCGCGGTGCGAGATCGACGTTTTCGACGCGACGCGCAAAGCGACGCGCCTTGAGCAGAAGCTCCATGTTCGCGGCCCAACCGGTGGTCGTAATCACCGGTCGGTCGCCGATTTCCTTGACCATCTCGCGCAGCACGGAAATTCTGTACAACCGATAAGTCGTAAATGGATCTTCCGCGTCGGTGCGCGGCGCGGTGCGTTGAATCCAGTCGGCGATTCTGCGCAAGCGACGCACGCGTGGAGGCGCATCGTTCAGCTCCTGCTTCGCCGCAACGATGTCGGCACCGCCCTCGAAGCGCTTCACCAGCTCCGGAATGTGCTCCGGCTGATCGGTAAAATCCGCCTGCATCACGATCAGCGCGTCTCGTCGGGCGTAGCGCGTACGACGCGATACCTCGCGAACGAGCTTCTCCAGCGCGGGACCATAGCCCAGCTGTCGCTCGCCGCTCAGAATTGTCAGCGGAATGACTTCGGCGTACGGCTCCAGTGTCTCGCGCGTACCATCGGTACTACCGTCGTCATAGACGACGATCTCGTATTCGCGAGAATAATCCTGGAACACCCGGCGGATGCGCCACAGGAGCACACCAACAGTTTGGCCTTCGTTGTAGGTCGGAATACAGATATAGATCAATCGACTTCCAGGCTGTGGGTACGACGGTAGGACGACTTACAAGGGGCTGACAGGCAAGATAGGAGGCCTTACCGATCAGCCGCTACCCCGCAAGCACTCTATTGTACACCTCAGCCGTTTTTTCGATCATGCGCTTCGAGTCGAATTCACGCGCGCGCTGGCGCGCCCCATCGGCGAGCATTGCTCGCAACCCGTCATCGCTTACTAACGCGGCCGCAGCCCGAACAAATCCAGTCACGTCGCCCGCCGGCACGAGCAGCCCGCTCTTTCCATCCTCGATCACTTCGGGCAGCCCACCCACGGCAAAGGCGATCGGTGGTACGCCGAGCGCCATCGCATCGATCACTGCGGTGCCGAGTCCTTCCGAGCGTGCGGGATGCCAGAGCACGTCGAGGCCCGACATCGCGTCGTGAATTTCCTCAACGAATCCGGCATCGAAGCTCTCAACGCCGGATATCGTCGTGCCGCCATCGCCTTTGCCGCCGAGCAAAACGATCCGCGTGCGACGAAACAGCTCGCCGGGAAGTTTGCGTGCGATGCCGGACACGAGATCGAGACCTTTCTCCTGCGTCATCGCGCCAACAATCCCGCAAATCACAGCGCTCGCCGGCCATCCACGCTCTCTGCGCCAGTTACGCGGACGTTTGACTACAGGAACCGGCACGCCGGAATAAACGACTTCAATACGATTGCCGGGTACGCCAGCCTTGACCATTGCAGCGCGGACGGCGTTGGAGATAGCGATGAAAGCATCCACGCCGTGGCGGTACTTGAGGCGCACCTGTTTCGGCGGAAACGCCACGCGACGTGTGACGATCAGTTTCGTCTTTCGCTTTCCGAGGAGCGCCAGTCTGGCGATCGAGTGTGAGCGGGCGTCGTGTGCATGCATGATGCGCGCGTCCCATTCACGCGCGACTGCGCGCAGCTCGCGCGCCGAGCGAATGTCCCACTCGCCGCGCAGCGTCAGGCGGTATGTCGGCAAGCCCGCTTGATCGGCCTTGCGAATCAGCGGCGAACCGGTGGGCGCAACCACCAGAGTTCGATAGCCGAGATCGCGGAGCCCGGTGGCCAGCAGGAATACCTGACGTTGGCCGCCCCGCCAGCTGCGCCCGGAATCGACGTGAAGAATCCGGGGGAGATTCACTACGATTGCAGCTGCTTTGCGAACGCCTTGAACAGGCCTCGGTCCCACGGCTCCGGAGAATCCGTCATCTCCTCGGGATGCCATTGAACTGCCATCACCCACCAATCCTCATCGGTTGATTCAATGCCCTCGATGACGCCGTCGGGCGAGCGCGCAGTGACGCGCATGCCGTCGGCCACGCGCTTCACCGACTGATGATGAAAAGAATTCACAGTGACGTGCTCCGAGCCGACTGCTGCGGCAATCAGCGAGCCCGGCTCGATGTCGACGTCATGAGTGCGGGAAGTACGCGCGCTGTCCTCATCATGGTCGATGGTTGTATTGCACTGCGTCGGGATGTCCTGCACGAGTGAACCGCCGAGCGCGACGTTGAGAATCTGGATGCCGCGGCAGATGGCGAGCACAGGTGTTCCGCGTGCGCGGGCCTCCTCGATCAGCGCGGCTTCGGTTGCATCGCGCGCAGGGTTAACTGAGCGTACTTTTTCGTGGCGTTGTTCGCCGTAACGCGTTGGGTCGACGTCTTCGCCACCGGTGAGTACAAGTCCAGCGACGGAGTCGAGAACCGACGATGCGGCGTCGACGCTGGACAGAGGGGGAACAATGAGTGGTATGAGCCCTGCGTTTTCCAGGGCGGTCACGTAAGCGGCGGTTAGCCGGACACGACTAGTATCGCCATCGGGGCGAATGCTAGCAGTAACAGCAACTGTGCAGGCTGGAACCGGCTTGCGCGCGGACAACACGAGTGATCTCTCTTCGTCAGGGTAGGTGGACACTGCTCTTCGCCGCCGCGTCGGCGACAGTGGCTCAGCCTCAAAACCTGAATACGCTCCCTGTCACCTGCAAGGGGGAGCGCATTAGTCGGATCGAGATCGATCCGAACCCGCCGTTCAGGATCACCGGCGATAACATCTGGCAGCGAGCCGGCCGGTTCGCCGCGAAGCAGCACACGACCACCCGCGAGCCGGTGATACGGCGGTTTCTGGCGGTGAAGCTCGGCGAGCGGTGCACCGAGCTGAGGCGTACCGAGACCGAGCGCATCCTGCGATCGCAGCCATTCATCGCCGATGCGAGCGTGCTCGCATATCCGGATGGGCAGGGCGGCGTCGCACTCGTCGTGACGACCGTCGACGAAGTGTCGCTCATTCTTGGCGTTGCTGTTGGCGGTGGCAGCGGTGGGGCGATTCACGGCCTGCAGCTGGGTGAAGACAACCTTATGGGCGCGGGTTTCCACGTCGATGGTGTATGGCGAAACGGTGAGCCACCATTCCGCGATACGTACGCCGGGAAGTTCGTCGACTACCAGTTCCTCGGCAGACCATACCAACTCACGGCGGAAGGCGGGCGGCGCGATCTCGGAAGCGACTGGAGAACCGAGCTAAGTCACCCCTTTCTCACCGATCTGCAAAAGTTGTCGTGGCGCACAACTGCCGGAAACGAAAACGGCTACTACTACTTTCGGCGACCGGGAGCGATCAAGGCCGGGATAAGGGTCGACAGATCGTATAGCGACATCGGTGGAGTATTTCGCATCGGTCCGCCCCGGGGCCGGTTAGCGCTGGTCGGTGGCTCGCTGTCGTTCGAGGATGAAGTTCCAGACCAGATCCCGGTGACGGTGACTGAGATTGGCGTCCTGCCCGACACCAGCAGCGCTCTGATCAATCGATATACGACTCATCAGACTGCGCGCATCAATGGATTGTGGGGCGTTCGAAACGTGCACTACCTCAGAGTAAGCGGATTCGACGCGCTCGAGGGTACGCAGGACGTGCGCACCGGAGTTCAGGTTGCAACGCTACTTGGCAAGGGCGTGACGTTTCTCCGCGGCAAAGAGAAGGACTGGTTTGGCTCTACGGATATCTACGCCGGCATGGCGTCGCCAATCCACTTCGCCGGACTCGAGATCGCGGGCGAAGCGCGCCGGGACGAAGACGGGAACTACGATGGAATGCTGGCCCACGGTCGCGGCGCGCTGTACCTCAAGCCATTCAACCGGCAGACGATTGCGACGGATCTGACATTCAGTGGCGGCTGGCGCCAGCGAATCCCGTTTCAGCTGTCGTTCGCCGATCGTGATGGCGGATTGCACGGATTCAGAAATTCCGACGTCGGCGGTGCTCGTCGGCTCGTCGCACGCGTAGAGGATCGCTACCTCCTCGGGCGACACAAACAGTTTGCATCTGTTGCTGTCGCGGGTTGGGGCGAAGCCGGAAAGCTGTGGGCTGGCGACTCGCCCTTCGGTCAGACGACTGTGTGGGCGGCGACGCTCGGCGTCAGTCTCCTGGCAGCGACGCCGCCCCAGTCACGTCGCACTGCGCGCCTGGACTTCGCTGTCCCGGTTCGCGGGCCGCACGGGCCCGGACGCGGCTGGGAAGTACGTTTCGTGATCAACGACGCGACACGCATCTTCCGCCAGGAGCCGCGCGACATCTTCTACAATCGAGAGAGATCGATTCCGACGTCAGTGTTTAACTGGCCGTAGGGCGGGAAGCGGGAAGTGCGAAGCGGGACGACTCGTGCCGAGGACTAAGTGCATCTACGATCGCGGATTAATTGCGGATGGGGTACTAAAGCGCGCTTTAGTCGGCACTCCTCAACTAGTCCGCCATTGTCGATGCCGTTGGTCCTCGGCATGAGTCCTCCCGCTTCCCGCTTCCCGCATTATCGCTGACCGGCCGGAACTCCGCGCATCATTCGCCTTACGGCGAACACCAGCAGTCCGCACACGATCGCTGCGACAAATAGCGACATCGAGGTCTGGCGGAACAGCGCCGGCATTTGATCCAGTTTCTCAGGATCGACGTGGCCGCCGACGAGACCGGCGATCAGGTTGCCGATCGCGCTCGCCATGAACCACACGCCCATCATCTGACCTTTGAACTTGTAGGGAGCGAGCTTGGTCATCGAGCTGAGGCCGACGGGGCTGAGCGATAGCTCGCCGATGGTCTGGAAGAAGTAGCTCCACACCAGCCACCACGGCGAAACGCGAATGTTGCCGCCGTTGTTGATGATGATGTTGGCGGCTTCCCACATCACGACGAAGCCGAGGCCGGCGAAGAAAAGTCCCCACGCGAACTTCGCGACGCTCGATGGGTCTTTGCCTCGATTGCCGAGTGCGATCCACACCCAGGCGAAGACAGGGGCAAGCGCGATGACGAAGACTGAGTTTGCCGCTTGCAACCAGAGGGTGGGCATCTCCCAGCCGAAAATGACTCTGTCGGTGTAGTCTCGCGCGAAAAGATTGAGCGATGTTGGTGCCTGCTCGAACGCGGCCCAGAAGATCGTTGCGAAGACGAACAGGAGGATGATGACTGTAACGCGCTTCTTTTCTTCAGTCGTGAGTCCACCGCCCACGAAGAGATAAATGAAATAGACCAGAGCGAGTCCGAGCATGATCAGACTCATCTTCTCAGCCAGCGATACCGGATTGATATGGAGTACCCCGGCCATCGTCAGCACCACGAGAAGCGCGATCGCAGCAAGGCCAATGAGCGCCGACAATTTCACGCGCGCGTGTTCGCGCGGATCCGTGGAGGCGGGCGCGGTGCCGATGTCACCCAGTGTCTTGTCGGCGCGCAGGCGATAAGTGATGAGTCCGATCACCATGCCAACACCGGCGGCGCCGAAGCCGAGGTGCCAACCCACTTTTTCACCGAGGACGCCAGTGATCAGCGGTGCGACGAGCGCGCCGGTGTTGATGCCCATATAGAAAATCGAGAAGCCTGCATCGCGTCTCGATCCGCCTTCCGGATAGAGGTCGCCGACAATCGCCGAGACGTTGGGCTTGAGCAGGCCGGTGCCAATGACGATCAGAATGAGGCCGATGAAGAACGCCGATTGGGCAAAGACGATCGACAGCGCGATCGACAGATGTCCGAGTGCGATGAAGATTCCGCCGTACCAGATCGAGCGGCGCAATCCAAGCCATCGATCCGCGATCCAACCGCCCGGAAGGGACGCGAGATAGACACAGGCGGCGTAGATTCCGACGATCGACGATGCCGTTGCACGCTCAAACCCAAAACCGCCCTGAGTGAGGGCGGCGGTCATGAACAGCACGAGGAGCGGACGGATTCCGTAGTACGAGAACCGCTCCCACATCTCCGTAAAGAAGAGCGTGCTCAACCCAATCGGATGACCAAAGAAGCGCCTCTCACTTACTCCGCGGCCGATTGCCGGAGGTGGCTCGTCATGCGTCACAGTGCCTGCTGAAGGCTGCTGGAAGACGTCTTTGTCGCGTTTCGCCATGGTCGGAATGGGTTAGCGGTTAGCGGTGGTTAGCTGTGCACGGCCGCGAGTGGCAAATAGCGCTCAGGCGGATGTACGCCGCCGGCTTCCTTTTGTTGCTCCCAGCTGATCGTAGTCGGCGGCTGCTTGATGCATGCCGCGAAATGTCCGGGGGCCTTTTCCTCGAGCGGCGGAACGATCTTCATGCAGGCGACGTCCTTCGCGGGATGGTGGCATCGCGGATGAAAAACGCAGCCGGGCGGGGGACTCGCTGGCGAGGGCACATCGCCCTCGAGAATGATGCGCTTTTTGCGCGCCTTCGGATCCGCGACAGGAACTGCCGACAACAATGCCTGCGTATAGGGCATCAACGGCTCGCGATAGAGATCGTCCGAAGTCGCGAGCTCGACGATTTTGCCGAGGTACATCACCGCGACGCGATCGGCGATGTGCTCGACGACCGACAAATCGTGCGCGATGAACATGTAGGTGAGGTTGTGCTCGCGCTGCAGATCCTCGAGCAGATTGATCACCTGAGCCTGCACTGACACATCGAGCGCGGAGACGGGCTCGTCACAGACGATGAACTTGGGCTCGACGGAGAGAGCGCGCGCGATGCCGATGCGCTGGCGCTGTCCGCCTGAGAATTCGTGCGGGTAACGGTTCGCGTACTCCGGTCGCAGTCCGACTTCGCGCAGCAGCTGGCTGACGCGCGCATCCGCGGCTGCACCTTCCGCGAGCTTGTGGATGATCAAGCCTTCGCGAATGATTGCGCCGACCGTCATACGCGGATTGAGCGATGACACCGGATCCTGGAAGATGATCTGCATCTCGCGACGCAGCGCGCGCAGGTCACCGCGGTTCAACGCACGCACGTCCTTTCCTTCGAACTTTATCTCACCTGCGGTTGGCTCGAGCAAACGCAGAATCGTGCGGCCGGTCGTGGTCTTGCCACAGCCCGATTCACCTACCACGCCCAGGGTCTCGCCGCGGTTGATGTCGAGCGAGACATCATTGACGGCTTTAACTGCGCCGACCTGACGGGAGAACACGCCCTTCTTGATCGGAAATTCTTTCCGAAGATTGCGCACTGAGAGCAGCTGGCTGCTGGCCGCTGTCGCCCGGCCGCTGGCGGCGGGTGCAGTCATGCGGCGCCTGCCCCTTCGCGAATCACCAGCGGTTCGTGCGGTTGATTGCGATGCTGGGGTTCGACGGCCAAATGGCAGCGCGACCTGTGATTCGCGCCCACGTCGTACAGCGGCGGATGCTCGTGCTCGGGACGATCCCACGAATAGCGGCAGCGTTCGAAGAAACGACATCCCTGAGGCCAGTTGGTCGGCGCGGGAACCGTTCCGGGGATGACATTCAACCTGTCCATCTCGTGGCCGATGTGCGGCATCGATCCCATCAGACCTTCGGTGTAGGGATGATGCGGCCGCGCAAACAGCTCGCTCACACTGGCTTCTTCCACCACTTCGCCCGCGTACATCACGATCACCCGCGATGTCGTCTCGGCGATCACGCCGAGGTCGTGCGTGATCATCAGAATGGACGTGCCGAACTCCTTTTGCAGCTTCATCAACAGCTCGAGGATCTGCGCCTGGATGGTAACGTCGAGCGCTGTCGTCGGTTCGTCGGCGATGATTAGCGCGGGTTTCATGATCAGCGCCATCGCAATCAAAACACGTTGCCGCATTCCGCCGGACAACTGATGCGGATACTGCTTGGCGCGTTCCTCGGGCGAGGGAATTCCCGTCAACGCGAGGGTCTCGACGGCGCGATCCCACGCCTGACGGCGACTCACGCCGCCGTGAATCCGCATCACCTCGGCGACCTGATCGCCGACGCTGAAGACAGGATTGAGCGCCGACATCGGCTCCTGGAAGATCATCGAAATGCGATTGCCGCGTATGTTTCGCATCGCTTCATCGTCGAGCGTCACGAGGTCCTTTCCCTCGAACTCGATGCGACTTCCGGTCTCGATGCGTCCGGGTGGCTGAATCAGTCTGAGAATGGAAAGCGCGGTGACGGACTTCCCGCATCCCGACTCACCAACGATGCCGACTGTCTCACCTTCTCCAATGTCGAACGAAACTCCATCGACTGAGCGCGCGACACCCGCCTCGGTGTGGAAGTACGTGCGCAGGTCGCGAATCGAGAGCAGAGGAGTCATCGGCGCTCGTAGACGTCCCGCAGCGATTCGCCGAGTACGTTCAGTGTCATCACCGTTATCACCATGAAAAGTCCCGGAAACAATGACATCCACCAAAGCCGCGCTATCTGATCCGTGCCGTCGTAAATGATGTTTCCCCAGCTCGCCATTGGCTGGGGAACGCCAATCCCGAGGTAAGAAAGCCCTGCCTCGAGAACGATCACGTGCGCGATTCCCAATGTTGACGCAACTGCAATTGGTGAGACGAGATTGGGCAGCAGATGTCGCACCAGAATGCGTCGCCGGCTCGCGCCAAGCGCTTCGGCAGCCGTGACGAATTCGGCGTGTTTCAACGCAAGAACCTGACCTCTGACAATGCGACTGAGGCCGAACCAGCCCGTGAGCCCGAGAAACAGAATCAGCGATCCAATCGAAAGGTGCGGCCACGCAACCAGCACCCCGAGCAGTAATAACAGTCGCGGAATCGAAAGCAGTGCGTCGAGCAAGCGCATCATCACGCCGTCGACAAGACCGCTCGCGTAGCCAGCAATTGCACCATACGCGACGCCGAAGGTGAGACTTACCATCGTCGCGAGGATTCCGATCGTGAGCGACAGACGAGCGCCGTAAATCACCCGGCTCAACACGTCCCTGCTGTAGGGGTCGGTTCCAAACGGATGCGCCAGCGACGGCGGAAGGTCCTTGCCCGCAACGATGTCCGGTTGCGCCGCAGGATCATATGGCGCGATGAAGGGCGCGAGGATCGCGATCATAACGATCACGCCGAGCACGATGATGGCAACGCGTGACGACCGCTTGCGCAGGATCGCGCGCACGCCGAGGGCGAGCGGCGACTCGCGCGGCCGCGCCGGCTCAATGCGCGCGGAGTCTTGGGTCTGCCCAGGCATAGAGCAAGTCAGCGAGCAAGCTTCCCAACGTCACCATGATACTGCCGATGATCACGCCCCCAACAACGAGCGCGTAATCGCGCCTGCCAATAGCGGTAACGACCGCGTAGCCCATGCCCGGCCACGCAAAAATCTTTTCGATGAAGAATGCGCCGGTCAGCAGAGCGGGGAATGAAAGTCCGATCAGCGTGATGATCGGCAGCAGTGCGTTCCGCAACGCGTGGCGACGCAGCACTTGTCGTTCGGTCAGGCCTTTGAGTCGCGCCGTTCTGATGTAGTCCGCCGGCAACACATCGAGCAACGCCGCGCGTTGGAATCGGGCGACGCTCGCCGAAGCGAGTACGGTGAGAGTGAGCGCGGGCAACATGAGATGTCGGAGCCTGTCGATGATGCGGCCGCCGAGCCCAAGAAATTCGTGCATCACCGGATCGACGGCGCCACCGACCGGAAAAATCGGCAGCCAGTACGTGAACGCGAGCAGGGCGAGGATGCCAAGCCAGAAGTCGGGCATTGAGAAGAAGAACAGTGTCACCGCGCTGATGGTGTGATCGACGGCTGTTCCTTTGCGCGCGACCTGAATGAGCGCAACAAGAATCCCGAGGACGAAGCTGCCTACCAGCGCAACCGACATCAGCAGCAGTGTGTTCGGAAGAGCGTTCGACAACACTTCACTGACCGGACGGTCGTGTGAGAATGACCAGCCAAGCTCGCCGTGTGCGAGCGCATTTACATAGCGCACGAACTGCTCGGCGAGGGGACGATCGAGTCCGTACTGCGCGCGCAACGTCACGCGCACTTTCTCACTAACGTTTGGATTATCGAGTATCTCGCTGAAGGGATCGCCAGGAGCGAGATGAATCAGCGCGAAGGTTATGGTGGCAACGATCGCGACGATGACCGCGGCCTGACCAAGTCGACGCGCGAGGTAGCGCAGCACCCGCTAGCGGGACGGCGGTATGCTGTCCCGCCCAATGCGCTTGTCGGCTGGAATCCACCAGTCGCCAAGATGCGCCCACCAGGAATCCGGTCTCATGGGGGCCAGCTGCAATCGCGAGTGATAGCCGACGACCTGCTTCGGCTCGGCAAGCCAGATGGCAGGCGCATCCTGGATAATTGTCTCGTATGCTTTGGTGAGATACTGACGGCGCTTTGCCATATCGAAGGCAGCCACACCGCTGTCGACGTAGGCATCGAACACCGGACTCTCGTAGGCACCGAAGTTGTTTCCACCACTGCGCGACGAAGCGATCCCCCACGAGCCAATGACAGCGCCCGGACTCGGCTGA
Organism: Gemmatimonadaceae bacterium; assembly: GCA_035248505.1. GTDB lineage: Bacteria > Gemmatimonadota > Gemmatimonadetes > Gemmatimonadales > Gemmatimonadaceae > UBA4720. The sequence goes on from DATFHK010000019.1 coordinate 12,548, forward strand.
GTGTTCCATTGGCCCACGTACGCGTCGAACGCATGCTTCCGGTCCTTGTCGATGAAGGCCGGGAAGGCAAGCTGGTCGATATCGACTTTGACGCCAACCTGGCGCAGCTGCTCCTGGACAAGCACCGCGGTTCTCACTCGCAGGTTGCTGGACGACGGAACAGAGATGGAGAATCGCAGCGGACGGTCGTTGCGTACACGCACGCTGTCGCTTCCCGAGACGCGCCAGCCAAGTGAGTCCAGAACTCGACGCGCGGCCGCCGGATCAAAAGGTATCTGAGCGAGTTTCGGATCCGTCGTCGAGTAGGCGCGAATTGTCGGGCCAAGTGCCTGCAAAGCGAGCGTGTCATAAGTGCTGCGCACAATCGCGGCTCGATCAACCGCCATTGTCAGCGCGCGACGCAACTCCCGATTGCCAAACAGGCGGTGCGGCCGGTCATGATCCAGCGGATCGCGCAGATTGAACTGCACGAACGTGTACGCCAGCCACGGTTTCGTCTTCATCGTGAGCGACGCGTTGCTCTTCAGACGTGGAACATCTTCGGGTCGCAGAGCTTCGAAAAGATCCGTCTCTCCCGCAAGGAAACGCGTGAGCAACGTGTTATAGTCGGGACCTATACTCCAGATGAGCCGCGTGATCTTGGGAGCGCCGCGATAGTTCGCAGTGTCCGCGACCAGCTCCACCGCTGCGGATGGAATCCAGCGTGAAAACCGATATTGTCCGGAGCCGATCGGGTTCTTCGCTTGGGGTGAACCGCGCCACCCGGCCGGTGCAACTTCCTTCCATATGTGCTCGGGTACGATCGGATTCTGGAACACCGCGTCGTAAAACTGTTGGGGCGAACGCGCATGGAACCAGAAGACGGCCGTCGCGGAGTCGGGCGTACTGACTGAATCGATGTTGGTAATGACCGAAGCCGCCGGGGCTGCGAGCGTTGAATCCTTGGTGCTAGCGATCGTGAATCGAACATCGCTCGCGCGTACGGGCTGACCGTCGTGCCACTTCGCATTGGGATTGATGTGAAACGCGATGCTCAGCGAATCACGCGACCACGTCCAGCGATCGGCCAGTCTGGGAGTGAAACCCCGGTCGCCAACAATGTTGAGCGAGTCACCGATGTCAGCGAGTCGATCGTAGATCATGTCGACGACTTCGGCGGCGGTGGTGGTTTGCACGAGCGCGGGAATCAATGCGTCAGGATCGCCGCCAGCTGCGATCGCCATCGTACCGCCGGCAGTTTTGCCGCCTTCAGTGCCGCAGCCGCAGAGCAACAGTGCGCAAAGGATCCCAGTGTATCTCACCGCCGCCATGTCCATCCCTCGTCTAGAAATTGAGGAACGCGCTCGAGTGCCGCAGCGCGAATTTCGTCTTCATCCAGCTCGGTCAACGCGTCATCCTCCAGCGTCCGCGCTGCGTCACGCATTGCGTCGGCGACTTCCGACACGTCGGGAGCGCGGCCAAGCAAGGAATGAAGTGAAGCAGGTGCCGTCCAGTCCTGTCGCGCGACTGGATGAGAGGACAAATCGAGAAGTGCCGACTGGTCATCTTCGACGAGGATCGAGCCGTGTTGCAACAACGCGCCTTCGTCGCGCCATTGCGCGCTGCCGACGAGTTTGGCGCCCTCGGCAATCAGCTCTCCTCGAGCGGGAGTCTCAAAGCATGGTCTCACGCTGGGCAGCTCGGCGCGATCCGACCCTGCGGCGGTTTCGACAAGGACTCCCAGCCGGCTCAATCCGAGCTGCAGAATCTCATTGATGCGCGAGTAGGTCTCAGGCAGACTCTTGCCTTCGATCGGCGCGGTGACGCTGTAGGTGAATTCGCGATGATGAAGGATGGCGCGGCCGCCTGTCGGTCTCCTTACGACATCGATTCCCGCGTTGCGGATTTTTTCCAGATCGTACAACCCAAGGGCGGGCTGATTTCGCCCGAAGGAAAGCGTCGGGCGGCTCCACGAGTAGATGCTGAAGACACATTCACCGGTGCGTGCGGCACGCACTTGGAGCGCGATGTCGCGCGCCATGTTCTCAGCGCCCGAACGCGCAGGCGCCAGGAGAAAACGCCAGCGGCAATTGCTTCGCCGGGGGTGCATAGAGTGTTAAATTGTCACCTCTATGAGTACCACAATCAAGCAGGTGGAAAACGCTATTCCGCCCGCAGAATCTTTCGTTCCAAGACATGTAGGACCAGACGAGCGAGACGTGGCTGAGATGGTAAAGTTCCTCGGCTTTCCCTCGCTCGACGCGCTAATAGATGCCACAGTGCCGCGAAAAATCAGAATGCGGCACCCGCTCAACATCCCGAAAGGCGTCACCGAGCTCGAGGTCCTGACCTATTTCCGCGCGCTCGCGGCGAAGAATCAGGTTTTCCGGTCGTTCATCGGCATGGGTTATTCTGATTGCGTCACACCGCCGGTAATCCAGCGCAACGTCATCGAGAATCCGGGCTGGTACACCGCGTACACGCCGTATCAGGCGGAAATTGCACAGGGCCGCCTGGAAGCGCTGCTGAACTTCCAGACGATGGTCATGGATCTGACGGCGATGGAAATCGCCAACGCATCGCTGCTTGATGAAGCGACGGCGGCGGCCGAAGCGATGACGATGAGCTACGCGCTCAAGGGGAAACCAGGAAAGGAAGTCTTCCTGGTGGCCTCGGAATGCCATCCACAAACCATCGATGTCGTGAAGACCCGGGCGAGCGTGCGCGGGATCGACGTGCGGGTAGCGAGATACGAAGACCTCGTTATCACGCCTGAAGTTTTCGGTGTGCTGCTCCAGTATCCTGCGACCGACGGTGCAGTCTTCGATTACAGCAAGATCGTCGAGCAGACGCACGCCAACGACGCGCTCGTCACCGTTGCGGCGGACATCCTGAGTCTGGTGCTGCTGACGCCACCCGGCGAATGGGGCGCCGACATCGTCGTCGGTAATACTCAGCGCTTTGGTGTGCCGCTCGGCTATGGCGGACCCCACGCGGCGTACTTCGCAACGCGAGACGAGTTCAAGCGGCAGATTCCCGGCCGCATCATTGGCGTGTCGCGCGATGCGGACGGACATCCAGCGTTGCGCATGGCATTGCAGACGCGCGAGCAGCACATCCGCCGAGAGAAGGCGACGAGCAACGTGTGCACTGCGCAGGTGCTGCTGGCAGTCGTAGCGAGCATGTACGCGGTGTACCATGGGCCCCAGGGTCTCACTCGTATCGCGCGCAGAGTTCACGGTTACGCAGCCGCGCTCAGTGAAGGCCTGCGCCGGCTCGGCTTCACGATCGTGCACGATGATTTCTTCGACACGATTCGGGTCGCAGTCGGCAAACGCAACGCGCAGCAGATCATCGACGAAGTGCAAAGTCGTCGGATCAATGTGCGGTTCATGGAAGACCGCACCATCTGCATCGCGCTGGACGAGACGGTGAATGACTACGACATCACCAATCTCCTGGCGGCGTTCAACGGCGGTAAGGAGCCAGAGTTTGGTGTTGACGATCTGGCGTCGAATGCGGACACGCGGTACGACGAGAGATTCAAACGCACGACGTCGTTCCTCACGCATCCGGTCTTCAACAAGCACCACGCCGAGACCGAGATGCTGCGCTATATGAACCAGCTCCAGTCGCGGGATCTATCGCTGGTCCATTCGATGATTCCGCTCGGCTCGTGCACGATGAAGCTGAATGCGACTGCGGAGATGATGCCGATCACCTGGCCGGGGTTTGCGAAGATCCATCCATTCGCGCCGCTGGATCAGACTGACGGATATCGACAGCTGTTCGATGAGCTCGAGAGCGCGCTGGCGGACATCACTGGCTTCGCCGCGGTTTCGTTGCAGCCCAATGCCGGATCGCAGGGCGAGTTGGCGGGATTACTCGTGATCGATGCTTATCACGCGTCGAGAAACGAAGCGCATCGCAACATCTGCCTGATCCCTCAGTCAGCGCACGGAACCAATCCGGCGAGCGCGGTAATGGCGGGCATGCGCGTCGTCGTAGTAAAGACCGACGACCGCGGCAACATCGACGTCGCCGACTTGAAAGCGAAAGCAGAAGAGCACGGGCTCAATCTCGCCGCATTGATGGTGACGTATCCCTCGACGCATGGAGTGTTCGAGGAATCGATCGTCGAGATCTGCGACATAGTTCACAAGTACGGCGGGCAGGTCTACATGGACGGCGCCAACATGAACGCGATGGTTGGCTTGTGCCGGCCGTCCGACATCGGCGCTGACGTCTGCCATCTGAATCTTCACAAGACGTTCTGCATCCCGCATGGCGGCGGCGGCCCGGGAATGGGACCGATCGGTGTAGCGAAGCATCTCATCGCTTTTCTACCGGGTCATCCGGTCGTTCGTCTCGATGGCCGCACCGAGGTGGGCGCAGTATCGGCAGCGCCGTGGGGGAGCGCGAGCATTCTTCCGATCTCGTACGCGTACATCAAACTGATGGGCGGCGAAGGCCTGGAGTACGCGAGCAAGATCGCGATTCTCAACGCCAACTACATCGCCAGGCGACTGGAGTCACACTTCCCGGTTCTGTACAAAGGCGCGCACGGAACGATCGCGCACGAGTGCATCGTAGATACGCGTGTTGTGAAAGGAGCGAGCGGCGTCGATGTCGAAGACATCGCCAAGCGATTGATGGATTATGGATTCCATGCGCCGACGGTCTCCTTCCCGGTACCAGGCACTCTGATGATCGAGCCGACGGAGAGCGAGCCGAAGGAGGAGCTCGATCGGTTCTGCGAAGCGATGATCTCAATTCGCGAGGAGATCAGGGAGATCGAAAGCGGCGCTGCGGATCGTCAGGACAATCTGTTGAAAAACGCGCCTCACCCGATGCGCCGCGTGACTGCGTCGGCCTGGACGCACCCCTACACGCGAGAGCGCGCCGCGTTCCCGGCGGAGTGGACGCGCGAGTTCAAGTTCTGGCCGGCGGTGGCGAGGGTTGAGAGTGCGTACGGCGACCGGAATCTGATCTGCTCGTGTCCGCCGACTGATTCGTACGTCGAGGCGGGTTAACTACTAAACGAAGACTACCAGCCGGCGGCGGTGAGCCCCCGCGCCAGCAGCCCCGAGCTTACTCCGCACGAAAAACGATGAGTGGTCAGGTCCGACATCGTTCCATCGTCAATGCGTGCGTGATTTCAAGAAGCTCAAGGTTTGGCACAAAGCGCTGGCCCTCGCCCTTGCGATTGATCGCTTGGTAAAACGCATAAGAGCCAGCCAATACACGTCGTTCAAGAATCAAATCTTCCGTGCAGCCTCTTCGATCCCTGCGAACATCGCTGAGGGACGAAGGAGGAAGACTGACAAGGATTTTGCCAAGTTCCTGCACATCGCAGTGGGGTCAGCGTCCGAGCTCGAGTCTCACCTCATCTTTGCCTGTGAAGCAGGGTTGATCGGCCAAAGCGAGTTCACGTCACTTGTCAGCCAGACCATCGAAGTAAGAAAAATGCTTTACGCTCTACTCAAACGCCTCGGCGAGGAATAGTGGCTCGGGGCTGCCGGCTCTCGGGCTCACGGCCGCGCGCTGGTAGTCTTCCTTTTGTAGTTCGCTCTACTGCCCGATGTGCTTTGAGTAAGCTCCGGAATCCATCAGCGCGTCGATCTCACCGGCATTACCAGGCTTGATCCTGATCATCCATCCCGCACCGTAGGGATCGGAATTCACGAGCGCGGGCTCCTTATCGAGTCGATCGTTGACCGCGACGACTTCGCCGGCGATCGGGGTGAATAGCTCGGAAACCGCTTTAACCGCTTCGATCGTTCCGAACACA